>NZ_BAABHB010000011.1:213871-218580 GCF_039541875.1 Nibrella viscosa
AGGCCAGCCTCCCCATTTACAAGCTCAACATCCTCCGAATCGTATCCTGCATGGCCTGCTTGAAGCCTTCGTCCTGGGAGTAGAGCTTGTACATTTCCAGCTCGCTACGGCGCTGCTGGCTAATGGCTTCCTGTATCATGCGCATAAGTGCCAAGTCCCGGTTCTGTACGTCTGGGTTATTAACATATTGAACTTCAAAATTGGGATGCTGCTTTACATGGCTTGTGATACTCACGAGTTTCATTCGCTGATCGTCAGGGCTTGCGCTCCAGCCGTGAAAGTACCGTTCGTTGAAGCTTTTGATGATTAGGTCCAATGGATTTTCGTCCTGTTCTCCTCCGTGGGCTCCGCGTGGGTTGGGGTTTTGCGGATCAACAACTGTTTCAGCATCATCCAGGGTTATAGAATGACCAAGCTTGGTCCGCTCCAGGCCGTAGGTGGAAAGGTCCACCGATTCTAAGAGCTCGTCAAGAGCAGCCGTTTCCGGACTGCAGATGATGAGCTTGGGGATCAGGAACTTCAGGAACCAGAACAGCTTTTCCCATTTCAGCACCTCAAAAGGCATGATGGAAGCCATTTGGCCGTAGATCTTCACAAACTGCTTGGCCTTGATCTTGAAATCGGCTTTGTCGTTGTCGGCCAGTTCTAACCCGCTGTTGAACCGGTCGGCGGCTGTGTCAATGATTGGGCTTAGCTGTTGGGCATCGACTCCTTTGAAGTACTTCTCAACAAATTCTTCTACTTCGTCCCATTCATAAACGCCAACTCCGTCTAAGTGTGCCTTTAGCTCATGCAATACGTTTACATCCGTTGCTTCGCTGAGGGTAGTACCCGTGTAGAATGGATCGAAGGCCTCCTTAATGTCTTCGACGGTATTGAAGAAGTCCAGGATAAACAGATCTTCCGTCTTTTTGCCCAGCTTGTTGGCCGACCGGTTCAGCCGCGAAAGTGCCTGCACTGCCAGGACTCCCTGTAATCGCTTATCTACGTACATGGCGGATAGTTTGGGCTGGTCAAAGCCGGTCAGGAATTTGTTGGCGACAACCAACAGGCGGTATTCGTCGGTATCGAACTTTTCCTTGATGTCCTTACCGGAAAATCCGTTTAGCGTGTCTTCGGTGTATTCAATACCATCAACGGTTTTCTTGCCCGAAAAGGCAATGATGGCCTTAAAACGGGCTCCTTTCTCTTCCAGTATCCGGCGAATGGCAAAGTAGTAGCGGATGGCCGTTTCGATGTTCTGCGTTACGATCATGCCTTTGGCTTTGCCTTTCAGCTTCTTGCTGTTGACCACTTGGGGAATGAAGTGGTCGATCATGATCTCGGCTTTGGTGTTGATGGTCTGCTGGTGCTGTTCAACGTAAGCTTTTAGCTTTTTCTGGGCCTTTTTGTTGTCAAACAGCGGATTGTCTTCTATCGATTTTTCAATCTCGTAATAGCTCTTGTAGGTGGTGTAGTTGGCCAATACATCCAGGATAAAACCTTCTTCAATGGCCTGTTTCATGGAGTAAAGATGAAACTCCTTGAAGGTTCCGTCCGGCTGCTTCACCCCGAACTTTTCGAGGGTGTTGGGCTTTGGGGTGGCGGTAAAGGCAAAGTACGAAGCATTGTCGCGGATCTTCCGTGACCGCATCGCTTCAATAATTAAATCCTGCTCGTCTACGTCGTCTTCATCGTCCGGTGCTGGCTTGTGACCCATGGCCCGGTTCATGTTGTCGTGGGCGCTGCCGCTCTGTGAACTATGGGCTTCGTCAATGATAACCGCAAACCGCTTGTCGCTCAGGTCGGCTATGCCATTGACGATGAAGGGGAATTTCTGAATGGTGGTAACGATGATCCGCTTGCCGCTTTCCAGCGCCTGCCGTAAGTCCTGCGCACTGAAGGCGGGGGCTACAATATTCTTGACTTCCGAAAACTCTTTGATGTTATCACGGATTTGTTTGTCCAGAATAGTGCGGTCGGTTACGACAATGACCGAATCGAACAGGGGATGGCCCGTACCTTTGCTGCCGGGTAGGTCGGCCCGTTCCGGATAGGTTTCAATGAGCTGGTAGGCTGTCCAGGTAATGGAGTTGGATTTGCCGGAACCGGCTGAGTGCTGAATCAGATACGTTTGTCCAACGCCTTTCCGGCTGCAATCGGCCAGGAGTTTCCGAACTACATCTAACTGGTGGTAGCGGGGAAAGATCAGGTTGCGTTTGGTGAGCGGATCGCTCGGTTTGCCGTCGAGCGTGACGAAATGCTGGATGATGTTGCTCAGACTTTGGCGGGTAAGTACCTCGTCCCACAAGTAAGCGGTTTTGTGACCAAAGGGATTAGGCGGGTTTCCGGCTCCGAAATTATGCCCTTTGTTGAACGGTAGAAAAAACGTGTCTTTGCCATTGAGCCGGGTGGCCATAAAAATCTCGTCGGTATCCACGGCAAAGTGGACCACACAACGCCCGAACTGAAACAGCGGCTGCGTAAAATCCCGCTTTTTGTACTGCTCTATACCATGTACCCGTGCGGTCTGTCCGGTCCAGTGGTTCTTGAGTTCCAGGGTAGCTACTGATAGCCCGTTGATGAACACCACCATATCGACGGACTCATGCGGATTGGCTTTGGAGAAATGTACCTGCCGGGTAACGCTGAACTCGTTGCGCTCAAAGTCTCGCTTTACCTCCTCACTGCTGGATGCCAGCGGAGGAACAAACATCAGGGTAAAGTAGGCGTCATCGACCTCCAAGCCTTTGCGGAGTACGTGCAGTACGCCGTAGCGGGAAATCATCCGGTCGAGCCGCTGCAAAATACGCAGCTCCCATTGGGGCTGGTCTTTGAGCTTAGCTAACTCATCGGCCTGTGTGGTTTCCAGGAAGTGCCAGAATCGGCGGGTGTCCAGGGCGTATTCGGCGTTGAAATCGGTGGGGTTGCCAATCTGGTAGCCGTTGCCGGTGCGGTAGGTTTCGTACCGTTCGGCAACCATATCGGCCCGCGAGGAGCCACCCGGCTCGTTTAGCTCCTCGCGGGTAGTGCCGGCAAGTTTTTTCTCAATGGCGGCTTCCAGGGCCTGTTCTGTGGTTAAGGAAGGCATAGTGGATACAGGTTACTCCATCCAGTCAAATAAAAACGTTTCGTTGTAGTCGACCGCAAATTTTTTCAGGAACGTGCGGTATTCTTCCTGAAAGGTTCGGGTGCGGTGGTGTTCTTCCTGATTGAGAACGTATTGATACACGGCATCGAGCTGCGAATGGGCGTAGGAGAACGCGCCGTAGCCTTCCTGCCACGCGAATTTTCCGGGTAGCCAATGCTGCTCATTGATGTATTTGCTGGCATTGTTTTTTACATCGCGGACGAGGTCCGACAGGCACATGGCCGGTTTCAGGCCGACAAACAGGTGGACGTGGTCGGCCACGCCGTTAACAATTATAGCTTTCTGATTTTTACTGTCGATGATGCCGGACATGTATTTGAATACCTCATCGCGCCAGGGTTTGCGGAGCAGGTTTTCGCGGCCTTTCACGGCAAAGATGACCTGAATGTAAATTTGCGAATAGGTGCCGGGCATGGTGGTAGGGTTGGGGTTCGGTTAGGGATAAAGGTAATGGTTCCGGCGTTAATTTTTTGCGTGTATCAACCCGGTGGTATGGTTCGGGGTTTATCATGTCACCCCCGCGACGGCGGCCCGGTTCGGGGTTTTACAAAACGGAACGGTTACGTTAATGCTATAATCATGTCACCCCTTCGGGGTTTTACAAAACGGAACGGTTACGTTGATGCTATAATCTTGCCACCCCCGCGACGGCGGCCCGGTTCGGGGTTTAGCATGGGATACTTTGCATTTCGGTTTCTATAATCGTGTCACCCCTTCGGGGTTATTTCCTTATTCAAACCCCGAAGGTCGCCCTCGCGGAGGTAGATAAGATTATTGCATACCGGAATTAACAAGGTCCGAAAACCCCGAAGGGGTGGTATGATTATAGCCATTCAGGCAAGAAAATCATTCCCCTTTCAACCCCGAACCGGGCCGCCGTCGCGGGGGTGACACGATTATAGCAGATAGGTTCCCGTCCAAATAGGATTACACCCGTATCTTCCCCGTCACCGCTGAGTTAATCAGCACCGCTTTCAACTCCAGAAGCTTTTCGATTTGCTTAGTCAGAATCTTTTCAGCGTTGCTGAATTCATTATCGAGTTCAAGCAGCTTTTGAGATATTTCTCGCTGCTCTTCCACTGGAGGAGATGGAACTCTGACGTCTCCGAACTTATCAAAATAGAGCCTTAGCCGCATATCCATAATTCCACGAGAGTGACGCTTTAACTCCGATGAGCAAATAGGTAGTCGGAATAACGTATGATAGTATTCACCTGCTATTGCTATGATAGGTCTAAGAATATCATAAGCAGGACTAGTTACGCCATCGTACTCAGAAAGGCCAATGGCACCCATCCAAGCTAGAAGCTTGTTCACAATAAAATCGCCTTTCTTCACACGCCAATACCCATCAGTAGTGGAAGCTCGGTTACCTCTCTCTTCTAGCTCCTTACGTGGTTTTACACCAATATCAGTGTATATGGAGAGAAGTTCGTAGTCATTGTTGTTTGGTGGTTTAGCCCCCTATAAGTTGGACACAGATTCTATTATTACGGATTTTATTTTGAGTCTAGGCAGCCTTATGCCCTGCTTCGATAAGAAACTGGCCGGACATTGATACCCCAGTCCCGAATGTAAG
>NZ_BAABHB010000012.1:0-4157 GCF_039541875.1 Nibrella viscosa
GCGCACTGCCCACGTTGAAGGTCACCCGGGCCGTGTCACACAAGGCCGTGTTCACCCGGTCACAGATCTGGTAGACCAGCGTGGTGCTGCCGGCAAAACCGGTGGCCGGCGTGAAGCTGATACTGCCGTTGGCATTGACCACCGCTGTGCCGCTGGCGGGCTGAGACAGGATCACCGGGGTAGTCACCGTAGCCAGTGTGGCCGGTACAGTGCCGTTGCGGTCGGCATCATTGGCCAGCACGTTCACCGTCACCGGCTGATTGAAGGTAACCGTTGCCACATCCGGGTTGGCTCGCGGAGCCGCACTGCCTACGTTCACTACCACCAGAGCGGTGTCACACAAGGCTGTATTCACCACATCACAGATGCGGTAGATGAACTGGTCGGCTCCGGCAAACCCGAAGGCAGGTGTGTAGGTGATGCTGCCGTCGGGGTTCACCACCGCCGTACCGTTAGAAGGTTGGGTACTGACAACCGGCGCAGTAACATTTGTCAGGTTAGCCGGTTGTCCGGACCGATTCAGGTCATTGAGCAGCACCGGTATCTGCACCGCCGTATTCAGGGCCGTGGTGTAGTTATCCCGGTTGGCTGTTGGAGCCGCTGAACCTACGTTAAAGACCACCAGGGCCGTATCACACAAACTAGTGTTAACTCGATCACAAATTCGGTAGATTAAGCTATCACTACCGGCAAAACCGGCATTGGGCGTATAAGAGATGCTGCCGGTTGAGTTTACGACAGCCGTTCCGTTGCTAGGCGGACGGCTGATAAACGGTGCCGTCACATTCGTCAGGCTGGCCGGCTGGTTGGCCTTATCTCTGTCATTGGTCAGAACGGGAACGGTTACTGCCTGATTAAATGCGGTTGTAACATTATCCCGGTTGGCCACTGGCGGTGCCGATTGCACATTAATCACGACTAAAGCGGTATCACACAGAGTCGGGTCAACTACATCACAAATCCGGTAAATTAAGGTATCCCGACCGGCGAAGGTATCATTCGGATTATACGTAAGTGTCCTATCGGCGTTGATGACGGCAGTGCCATTTCTGGGCTGGCTGACAATTACCGGTGCCGTGACATTAGTCAGGTTAGCCGGTTGTCCGGACCGGTTCAGGTCATTCGCCAGTATATTCACCGTTACATTCTGGTTGAACGGTGTCGATACCACATCCGGATTAGCAGTCGGTGCCGAGGACCCGATGGTAACCGTTACTCGTGCCGTATCGCATAGCGTTTGATTGGTGATGTCACAGATTCGGTACAGGAACGTGTCTGTACCGGCAAAGCCTGCATTGGGCCGGTAAAATACACTGCCATCGCCATTTACAACCACTGTACCATTGGTCGGCTGCTGGACAATAACGGGTAAGGTGACGGTAGAAACAGTGGCTATCTGCCCCCGGCGGTCTACATCGTTATTAAGTACCGATATAGACACCTGCTGATTGAATGGCGAAGATACATCGTCATTTACCGCAGTAGGTGCTATACTGCCAACCGTAATAGTTACCAGTGCTGTATCACACAGAGCTGTATTAACTACATCACAAATCCGGTAGATCAATGTATCGCCACCCGCAAAACCTGAGTTTGGCGTGTACCGCAGCAATAAGATGTCATTCTGTACAACTAGCGTGGCGGTACCGTTTGCCGGCGGCCGGGTAATAACCGGGGTGGTGACGTTTGTCGTTGTCGCCCCCACAAAATTCCGGTTAACGTCATTACTCAGAATGTCAATATCGACACGCTGGTTAAAAGCCGTCGTCGCCTGGTCGGGTGTAGCAATGGGAGCCGCAGACCCTACCGTTATACCGACAAACGCAGTATCACATACGGTCGGATTGGTGATATCACAGATTCGGTAGCTAAATACCGTTCCGCCGGCAAAACCTGTCGCTGGGGTAAATGTAACGGTTCCATTAGCGTTAAGCACTACGGTCCCTCCTCCTCCCGAAGGCTGGCCGAGCAGCGTTATCGTTACCGTAGATGTAGTAGCGGGCAGCCCACCGCAATTATCCCTATCATTGGCCAGAATATTTACCGTAGTGGCCGTATTGAAGGCGGTTGACGCGGTATCTATCGAAGCCGTTATTGCATTAGACAGAACCGTAATGGTAAATACCTGAGCCGGACCGGGACAGCCGCCATTGCCGGTAGCTACCACCGAAATAGTAGTGGTCAGCGGCTGGCTGGTTGCATTAGTGGCCCGGAACGACGGTATGGCACCGGTTCCAATCTGCGTAAAGCCGATATTCGTCGAACTGGTATAGCTGAAAGTAGCTCCTGCCACCGGGCTGCTGAAGGTAATCGGCGTCGTATTCTGCCCGTTACAGATTGTCACACTATTGACCGCATTAACCAATGGGGTCGGGTTAACGGTGATGGTTGACACCTCCAGCGGACCCGGACAACCATTCGCAACCGCCTGAACCGTCAGGGTGACGGTGATGGGTCCCGTTGTCGTGTTCGAGGCTACAAACGTCGGAACACCGCCGGTGCCGGTAGTCGCAGCAAGACCTATATTGCCGGATACGGTATAGCTGAAGGTCGCTCCCGTCGTGGCGCTGTTAAACGGAATGGGGGGTACCGATTGTCCGTTACATACGACTACATTAGCAACCTGGTTGACCGCCGGCAGGGGATTCACCGTTACGGTAAAGGTCTGCGCAGGTCCCTGGCAACCATTCCCCGTAGCTACCACGGTTACCGTTGCTGTTAGCGGAGCCGTTCCTTCGTTGCTGGCAATAAAGCCCGGAATGTTGCCGGTGCCACTGGTCCCAAATCCCACATCAACCGAACTGGTGTAGTTGAAGACCGCACCGGGCGTTGAACTGGTAAACGGAATACTCAGCGCAACTGCATTATCACAATACGTTAAGCTGGTCACCGGAGCAATAACTGGGCTGGGGTTGATGGTGATGGTTGATGTCTGAGCGGGTCCCGGACAGCCATTAGCCATAGCGACAACCGTCAGCGTTACCGTAATTGGCGCTGACGTATTATTGACTGCCGTGTAGGCGTTAATATTCCCCGTGCCGGTGGTGCCGAAACCAACATTACCGGATACCGTATAACTAAAGGTAGCACCGGGGGTGGCGCTGGTGAATTCAATAGCGGGAGCCGTAGCGCCGTTACACACCACATAATTAGGTACCTGCGCTACCTGCGGGCTGGGGTTGATGGTGACCACAAACGTCTGGGCCGGACCATCACAACCGCCGGTAGAGGCAACTACCGTAACGGTAGTGGAAATCGGAGCAGACGAATTGTTAACGGCAACAAACGAAGAAATGCCGTTTGTTCCGACAAATCCAAATCCCAGATTACTGCTGCTGGTGTATCGGATGGTAGCGCCCGCCGTTGGACTGGTAAACGAAATGGCAGGTACAGTAGCTCCGTCACAGACCACAACATTGGCAATCGGATTAACGGTCGGACTGGGCTGAATGGTAAAGGTAAACGTCTGCGCCGGCCCCGGACAGCCGTTGGCCGTAGCAACAACGGTGACCGTAGTAGTAATTGGAGCGGTTGTGTTGTTGACGGCAATAAACGAAGGTAGATTTCCGGTACCCGTAGTGGCTAAGCCAATGTTCCCACCCGTAGCCGTATAGCTGAACGTAGTACCCGGCGTCGGGCTACCAAACGCTACGGCCTGGGTGGTCGCGCCGTTGCAATAGGTGAAGTTGTTGACTGTATTGACCGTCGGGCTGGGGTTGACCGTGATGCTGAACGACTGCGCTGGACCAGCACAACCCTGGGCGTTGGCGGTGACGGTAACCGTAGCTACCAGCGGTGTAGCTCCCGTATTGTCGGCAGTAAAGGCCGGAATATTGCCTACGCCCGTTGTCCCGAATCCAATGTCGACCGACGTCGTGTACTGGAAGGTAGCGCCGGGGGTGGGGCTGCTGAAGGCAATGGCCGATACCGGTGCCCCATTGCATACCGACAGGCTGGCTACAGCATTGACCACCGGGCTGGGGTTCACCGTGATGGTAAACACCTGCACCGGTCCCGGGCAGCCATTAGCCGTACCCGTCACCGTCACCGTGGTGGTGATAGGGGCCGTGCCGTTGTTGACGGCCGTGAAGGACGGAATGCCGCCGGTCCCGCTGGTGCCGAAGCCCACATCGCTGCTGCTGGTGAAGGCAAAGGTG
>NZ_BAABHB010000012.1:4254-7488 GCF_039541875.1 Nibrella viscosa
AAGCCGATGTTGGTTGAACTTGCATACTGGAAGGTAGCCCCAGGCGTTGGGCTGCTGAAGGCAATGGCCGATACCGGTGCCCCATTGCATACCGACAGGCTGGCTACAGCATTGACCACCGGGCTGGGATTGACGGTAACTGTGAACGTTTGAGCCGGTCCCGGACAGCCGTTGGTGGTGGCCACTACCGTTACGGTTGCCGTTACCGGCGCTGAGCCTGAGTTAACCGCCGTAAAGCTGTTAATATTACCGGTGCCGGTGGTACCAAAACCCACGTTGGTGCTACT
The DNA here is from genome assembly GCF_039541875.1 of Nibrella viscosa. Taxonomy (NCBI): domain Bacteria; kingdom Pseudomonadati; phylum Bacteroidota; class Cytophagia; order Cytophagales; family Spirosomataceae; genus Nibrella; species Nibrella viscosa. The sequence goes on from NZ_BAABHB010000012.1 coordinate 4,542, forward strand.
GGTGTAACTGAAGGTAGCACCGGCTACCGGACTCGTAAATACAATTGGTGAAGCCGTAGCTCCGGCGCAAACGGCTACATTCGTAAGCGGATTTACTGTAGCAGTCGGTATAACTGTAACGGTAAAGGTCTGGGCGGGGCCCTGGCAACCGTTAGCCTGAGCCGACGCAGTAACCGTGACCGTTACTGGAGCTGTTGTGTTATTCTGGGCGGTGAAGGCACCGATATTACCAGTACCGGCTGTTCCGAAGCCGACATTGCCCGAACTCGTGTAAGTAGTAATGGCACCTGGCGTTGCACTGGTTACGTTAATCGCTGACACTGGCGCTCCATTACAAACCGTAATATTGCTGACCGGGCTGATAGCCGGGCTCGGGTTTACCGTAATAGTGAAAGTCCGGGCTGGTCCCTGACATCCTTCAATCGAAGCAACCACAGTAATGGTTGCCGTTATTGGATTAGCCGTATTGTTGGTAGCCGTGAAAGATCCAATGCTACCGGTACCGGTGGTCGTAAATCCAATATTAGCACTTGCGGTATAGCTTAGAACGGCACCGGGAGTTGGGCTGGTCAGCGGAATAGCCGCCACCGTCTGACCGTTACATATGGTTTGACTGGCAACAGCATTCACCGTCGGTGTCGGATTCACCGTTACATTAAAGCTCCTGGTCGGGCCGGCACAACCGTTTGCCACAGCCGCTACCGTAACGGTTGCAATTACCGGTTCGGTTGTGAGATTGGTCGCTGTATAGGGGGGTATATTGCCTGTCCCTGTCGTACCAAAACCGACGTCAATCGAGCTGGCGTAGTTGAAGGTAGTGCCCGTTGTCGAACTGGTAAAGTTGATGCCAGTAGCCGGTGCGCCATTACAATACGTATAGCTGCTAATTGGATTCACCGTTGCATTCTCGACCGCCGGACTGGGATTAACGGTAATCACAAAGATACGGGCCGGACCGGGGCAGCCGTTAGCCGACCCTGTCACCGTTACGGTGGTGGAAATTGGGGATGCCGTATTGTTGGTAGCCGTAAAGGCAGAAATGCCGGTTACGTTGTTTCCCGTTGTCGCAAAACCAATGTTATTGCTCGCCGTATAGCTGAAAGATGTTCCGGCCGTTTCGCTGCTGAACGGTATAGCCGATACCGGTGACCCATTACAAACCGTCAGGCTCAGGATATTATTGACTATTGGTGTTGGGTTCACCGTGATGGTAAAGGTCCGGGCTTGTCCCTGGCAACCATTCGCCGTGGCCACAACCGTTATAGTGGCGGTTATCGGGTCCGATGTATTGTTTACGGCGGTAAACTGGCCAATGTTGCCGGTACCTGTTGTTCCAAACCCTACATTAGTACTGCTGGTATAGCTAAAGGTAGCACCGGACGTCGGGCTGCTGAACGTAATAGGCCCTGCTGTTGCACCGGTACAAACCACTACGCTGCTGACTGAATTGACCGTCGGACCCGGATTTACGGTGACGGTAAAGGTCTGGGCGGGCCCCTGACAGCCGTTCGCTGTGGCCACCACCGTTACCGTACTGACTATAGGGGCGGCTGTGGTGTTCGAGGCAACAAAGGTTGGTATTCCGCTAGTACCCGTTGTGGCAAAGCCTACATTATTCGTAGCCGTATAGCTGAAGGTAGTACCCGCTGTGGGGCTGCCGAACGTGATGGCCGGCACCGTCTGCCCGGAGCAGGCCACCACATTATTTACGGTATTAACCGTTGGCTGCGGATTAACGGTCACCGTAAACATCAACGCTGGTCCGGGGCAACCATTCGCCGTCGCCACCACCGTTACCGTGGCCGTAACTGGCGCCGATGTATTGTTCGTCGCCGTAAAGGCACCGATGTTACCCGTGCCAGTGGTACCGAACCCTACGTTAGTGCTGCTGGTGTAGCTGAAGGTAGCGCCGGCCGTGGGGCTGCTGAAATTTATGGCCGGCGCGTTCTGATTAGCGCAGTACACAACACTGCTCACCGCATTCACCGTTGGGCTCGGATTCACCGTAATGACAAAGGATTGTGACGGACCGCTACAGCCATTGGCACTGGCGGTTACCGTAACCGTGGTCGTTATGGGCGAAGAGGTATTGTTGACCGCGACAAATGAAGGAATATTTCCTACACCGGCGGTACCGAACCCTACATTGGTACTGCTGCTGTAGCTGAAGGTAGCACCTGCCGTGGGGCTGCTAAAGGTAATTGCCGACGCGGTCTGACCATTACATACTGTTACATTGCTGACGGCATTGATCACCGGACTGGGATTCACCGTGATGGTAAATGTCTGGGCTGGTCCGGGGCAACCATTCGCCGTCGCCACCACCGTAACAGTAGTGGTAACCGGCGCAGAGGAGCCATTGGTAGCAACAAATGAATTGATATTACCAGTACCGGTGGTGCTGAAACCTACGTTGGTGCTGCTGGTGTAGCTGAAAGTAGCGCCGGCTACCGGGCTGCCAAACGTGATAGTGGGCACGGTGGCGCCATTACAATAGGTAGCGCTCGTTACCGTATTAACGCTTGGGCTTGGGGTTACCGTAACACTAAAGGTCTGCACCGGTCCGGCACAGCCGTTGGCTATGGCCTGTACCGATACGGTGGCGACCACTGGGGTCGATCCGGTATTGGTCGCCGTGAAGGCCCCGATGTTGCCCGTGCCGGATGTGCCGAAACCCACATTGACCGAGCTGGTGTAGCTAAACACGGCACCGGCCGTGGGACTGCCGAAGACAATGGCCGGAGCCGATGCGCCATTACAGTAGCTTACACTGCTGACGGTATTGACCGCCGGACTGGGATTCACCGTGATGGTAAAAGTCTGGGCAGGGCCCTGGCAACCGTTGGCCGTGGCTACTACCGTCACAGTGGCCGTAACCGGGGCCGACGTAGTGTTGGTGGCCGTAAAAGCGCCGATATTGCCCGTACCCGTCGTAGCAAAACCCACA
>NZ_BAABHB010000012.1:7584-214308 GCF_039541875.1 Nibrella viscosa
GGCCGTGGCTACTACCGTCACAGTGGCCGTAACCGGGGCCGACGTAGTGTTGGTGGCCGTAAAAGCGCCGATATTGCCCGTACCCGTCGTAGCAAAACCCACATTGGTGCTGCTGGTGTAGCTGAAGGTAGCACCCGCCGTGGGGCTGCCGAAGACAATGGCCGGGGCGGCCGCTCCGTTACAGTAGGTTACACTGCTGACGGTATTGACCGCCGGACTGGGATTCACCGTCACGCTGAAGGTCTGCACCGGTCCGGCACAGCCGTTGGCTATGGCCTGTACCGATACGGTGGCGACCACTGGGGTCGATCCGGTATTGGTCGCCGTGAAGGCCCCGATGTTGCCCGTGCCGGATGTACCGAAACCCACATTGACCGAGCTGGTGTAGCTAAACACGGCACCGGCCGTGGGACTGCCGAAGACAATGGCCGGAGCCGATGCACCACTACAATACGTCACGCTGCTGACGGTATTAACTGTCGGGGTGGGGTTGACCGTGATGGTAAAAGTCTGCGTAGGTCCGGCACAGCCATTGGCGGTGGCCTGCACCGTCACGGTCGAAACAACCGGTGTTGAGCCGGCATTCGTTGCGGTAAACGCAGGGATGCTGGTTACGTTGGTACCGATTGTAGCAAAGCCTACATTATTGGTAGCGGTATAGCTGAACACGGCCCCCGGCGTAGCACTAGTAAACGGAATAGCCGGGGCGGCCGCTCCGTTACAATACGTCAGGCTGTTGATATTACTGACCGTTGGGCTCGGGTTCACCGTAATGCTGAAGCTCTGCACCGGTCCGGGGCAACCATTGGCGGTAGCCTGCACCGTTACGGTAGACACTAGCGGGGTTGAGCCGGTATTGGTTGCGGTAAACGCCGGTATACTCGTGCCGTTGGTAGCAAAACCCACGTTCACCGAACTGGTATAACTAAAGGTAGCACCCGTGGTTGTACTACTAAAGTTAATAGCCGGAGCCGATGCGCCGGCACAGTAAGTTACACTGCTGACGGCGTTGACGGTAGGACTGGGGTTAACTGTCAGCACAAACGTAGTAGCCGGTCCGGTACAGCTCCCGAGTGTGGCCCGCACCGTCACGGTTGTACTGACCGGGGTGGTACCGGCATTCGTCGCTGTGAAGGCCGGAATACTGGTAACGCCGGAGCCGGTAGTCCCGAACCCAATATTGGTGGTGCTGGTATAACTAAAGGTCGCACCGGGGGTCGGGCTGTTGAGCGGAATACCCGATACGGCAGCACCGGCACAATAGGTGGCGTTATTAACCGTACTGACAGACGGTATAGGATTCACCGTTACGGTAAATGTCTGCACCGGCCCCGCACAGCCATTCGCGGTGGCCTGTACCGACACGGTTGCTACCAATGGGCTTGAACCGGTATTAGTAGCCGTAAAGGAAGGAATACTCCCCGTACCGCCGGTTCCAAAGCCCACGTTAACCGAACTGGTGTAACTGAATGTTGCACCGGACGTCGGGCTGCTGAACGAAATGGCCGGGGCCACCGTTCCGGCGCAGTAGGTCACACTGCTGACGGCATTAACGGTAGGCGCGGGATTAACCGTTATGGTGAACGTACGAGCCGGGCCTTGACAACCATTGGCGGTAGCCCGCACGGTTACGGTAGTCGTTATGGGTGCCGTCGTCGTATTAGAAGCCACAAACGAGGCAATATTACCGGTACCCGTTGTCCCGAAACCTACATTTGTCGAACTGGTATAACTAAAGGTTGCACCGGCGGTGGGACTACTGAACACAATAGTCGGTACAGTCGCTCCGCTACAGACAGTCTGGTTATTGACGGAGTTGACTGTTGGGCTGGGAAAGACCGTATAGGTAAAAGAAGTAGGCGTTCCGGAACAACCGTTGAATACCGGAGTGACCGTCACAACAGCCGTTTGTGTGGTGGTGCCGATATTGGTTGCTGTAAATGAAGGTATATTGCCCGTTCCGCTGGCCGCCAATCCTATGGAAGGATTCGAGTTGGTCCAGTTATAAACAGTACCGACCTGAGAGCCGGTGAAGGTAACAGCCGCCGTGGGTGAGCCGTTACAGACCGACTGACTGGCTACCGCATTTATTATAGGTATTGGGGTGGAGGTTAGTACTATGGTATCAGCGGATAAAACATTACAACCAGGGTAGATTCGCCCCTGCGTAATATAAGTACCCGGGGTAGCTACTGTGATTTGATTACCCTGGGTGCCCGTGATAATTCCGCCGTCGGTTGAAAATGTATTATAAAGCAGAATATTGGCTTCGCCGGTTATAATAGACTGGGCCGTTAAGACATACGGAAACTCATTGGCGCAAACGGCCAGCGTAGGCGGGCCAAAGTCCGTTACCGCGCTTGGGAAACCGATAAAATCAAAAGGTCCTACAAAGTCCTTTAAGGCAGAGGTAAACGAACCCGAGGAGCGCGTTTTCGACATAAACCTCTGAAAAGCCGGTTCGCAGGCATTTCGTCCGGGAATGGTTGAAGGATCTACTCCCAGGGCTGATAAGTTCAGCGAAAATTCGAGTAACTGGTTGGGCTGGTAATCCGTAACATAGTTATTAGCCTGGCCATAATACCCCCAGGGGGCCGCAGGCGTGACTGCTGTATTTACAAAACCCGTATAGAAAACAGTACCAGACGTTCTGGGGACAATAGAGGCATAGCCAAATGTCGCGTTCGGGTTTGGTTTATCATAGGCACCGGTTAAACTGAACGCCTGGGGCTGGGTAGTCGTAGTCAACCGGTTAAAATCCGTCTGGCTAATCCAGATACGAACGTCCAGTTGAGTTAAACCGGTGTTATCGAAACTGGCGGCTACAATCAGGTCACCAGGTCGTGTAACAGCGCCTGTTGAACTAAATAACCAGGCGGTGTGCCCCGCATCCGGCCCTTCACCGGTGAAGGCGTTACCTACCCTGGTCAGACGGGTCTGGAAAAGCTCAAAGTCGAAATAGCTGGCCCCGGTAGTTCCATCGGTAACCACTCCACCAACCAGCCACAATGGATCGTTAACTGTAGTACCATCCCGGCGGGCGTGAACGTAGGAGTCGATGATATCGTTCTTGGGAGTTACCTGTGTAACACCAGAGGTCCAATTGGCTGGGTTGTCCCCATTTTTGTTACTGGTAGCAAAAGAAGTAGAATCAGTTTTGGTGTTATCTCTGGCGTAAACGGCATCCAGCCAGAGCCTGTTGTTAACAACCGTATACAACGGAGTCGACATCCGACGCGTAAACGAGATATTCCGGTTATTCGCCGTGTTTTGATAAAACGCCCGCAGGGCAGCCGCCCCGGTGGTATCAATGACATTTCGACCTACGCCAGGGTAAATAGTCCGGAAAAACCAGTCATCCGTTCCGGCCGCGGTGAAGGTACCCGCCTGCCGGAAGTTGGCATACAAGTCGGCCTCAACACCAAAGTTGGCAATGACGGTGGGCTGGGTTGTCTGGGCGAAGGAACTTACTATAGACAAAAGCAAGAAAATGCACGTAACGGCACACCTTACTCCTACTCCGTAAGTTTTTGTATTCGCCCAAAAATTTTCTGGAACGTATAGTTTTTTCATCAGCTCCCGAGGATAGTTCTACTCCGAGCCTGTTTTCTTGCAAGAAGTATACCAGTGAGGGAGGAAGAAGTCAGTATCTAATTAAGTGGCGTAAAATCTTATTTATTTTGGAAAACTCATTTTGACCCTTACGCTAAGAAAAACCCCTAAGTAGGTGAAATACATAAATTAACTCTCATTTAAAGGACAAAAGCAGGAGACATGGCTACTACTTTATCGAAAAGATGATCTTCAAGTAAAAGCATTCAAAACAAATATTTTATCTTCTTGAAACCCTCCATCATAAAAAATGCCAGACTTTAAGCTATCTGTTGACTCGTACCGATTCACTAACGACGTATAGCTTAATACGTTAAGGACCCGGTAAATTGTAAATTTTGTTGAACAGATAGCGATAGCCGTACGTTGACGCTTTATCTTTACTCGGCTTTTCTCATAAGCACGTATTCAATGCATACTCAGCCTCAGCCTGGCAAACGGTACTGGTTTTCCTGTGCTGTTTGTTAGCTGACGGGGTCAACGGCGCTACACACGCTTCGGAGTAGCCTTTGTAATTGCCCCCGCCCCGGTGAACACTGATGAGCGCCTGACCCCGCTGGGACTTGAAATAATCCTGAAAGCCGCCGTCCGGCACCCTAATCTGCGTCCTCGGCGCACAGGCAGCGGTTACCAGGAGAAGTACAATAATGAGCTTTTTCATACTCTTGGATAAAACGCGTGATAGAACGCGGATGACGCAGATTGGGCCGCTCCGGCGTACCGGGATTTATACATATTTTATTTAGATTTTATCCGTGAAAATCCCGGTACGCCGGAGCGGCCCAATCTGCGTTATCAGCGTTCTATCTCCGCGTTCCATTAAACAACAACATTCACAATCCGCTTCGGTACCACCACTACTTTTTTAGGGGCTTTGCCTTCCAGCCACTTCTGCACCGTTTCATTGGAAAGTACCTCTTTTTCGATTTCGGTCGGAGCGCGGTCAATGGCAAAGGAGATCGTGGTACGCACTTTTCCGTTAATCTGGATCGGATACTCAAACGCATCCTCAACCAGATACTTCTCCTCAAACGCCGGAAAGCCGGTTTTGGTGACGGTGCCCGGCTCATTACCCAGCACAGCCCACAACTCTTCTGTAATGTGCGGAGCAAACGGCGACAGAATAACGACCAGGTCCTGCAAAATGGCCCGCTTGCTGCATTTCAGACTGGTCAGCTCATTCACGCACACCATAAAAGCAGGCACCGTTGTGTTGAATGACATAGCCTCAATATCGTCCTGCGTCTTTTTGATTGTCTTGTGCAGAACCTTCAACTCGGCCGGCGTTGGGGCGTCATCCGTAACGATCCACTTGCTGGTATTATCGGCTTTTTCTTCGTAGAACAACCGCCAGAACTTCCGGATGAAGCGGTATACGCCATCAATGCCGTTGGTATTCCAGGGTTTAGCCTGCTCCAAGGGGCCGAGGAACATTTCGTACAGCCGCAAAACGTCGGCTCCGTAGCGCTCTACGATATCGTCGGGGTTCACCACGTTATATTTCGACTTCGACATCTTCTCGATCTCCGCTCCACAGATGTACTTGCCGTCTTCCAGGATAAACTCCGCCGGAATACCATCGGGGCTTTCGGTCAGATCGGGTCGCGACTTGCGAAACGCTTCGATATCCAGTACATCATTACTGACAATGTTCACATCGACGTGTAAGGCCGTTACGGCCATAGTTGGCCAATCGGAACTCTCCAGCAACCCGGCCGAGACAAACACCGGTGCTTTGCCCTCGCCGACGGATTCTTTTACCCGGTACACAAAATTGGACCGGCCCTGAATCATACCCTGATTCACCAGTTTTTTGAACGGTTCCTCCTCGGGTACATAACCCCGGTCCTTCAAAAACTTATTCCAGAAACGGCTGTACAACAGGTGGCCTGTTGCGTGCTCGGAGCCGCCGACGTACAGATCCACATCGCGCCAGTAATCAACTGCTGCTTTCGACGCGAACGCCTGGTTATTGTGCGGGTCCATGTAGCGATACCAGTACCAGCTTGAGCCGGCCCAGCCAGGCATCGTACTCAGTTCATACTCGTATTCACCCTTATACTTCCAGTCTTCGGCCCGGCCCAGGGGGGGCTCTCCGGTTTCGGTAGGCAGGTATTTATCAACGGCCGGCAACTCCAGCGGCAGGTCAGTTTCGTCGATCAGGTAGGGGAGCCCGTCTTTGTAATAGACCGGCACCGGCTCGCCCCAGTAGCGCTGACGACTGAACACGGCGTCGCGCAGACGGTAGTTGGTCTTGGCCTTACCAATACCGTTTTCCTCCAAAAACCGGATCAGCACCGGAATGGCCTCCTGATAGGTCAGGCCGTTGATAATGCCGGAGTTTACATAGCGGCCGTCCTTGGTGGCATCGGCCTGTGTATCGAGGTCTTTCTGGGCATCCAGAATCCGAACGATCGGCAAACCAAAATGCGTAGCAAACGTCCAGTCGCGCTGGTCGCCCGACGGAACCGCCATAACCGCACCCGTACCATAACCAGCCAGCACATAATCGGCCAGCCAGATGGGGACCTTCTCGCCGTTGAACGGATTGATGACGTAGCTGCCCGTAAACACGCCCGACACTGTTTTCACATCAGCCATCCGGTCGCGCTCCGAACGCAGCTTAGCCGCATTTACGTATGCTTCTACGGCCTCGCGCTGCTCCGGCGTAGTCAGCTCCGGCACCAGCTCATGCTCCGGGGCCAGCACCATGAAGGTAACGCCGTAGATGGTATCGACGCGGGTGGTGTAAACTTTGATCGTCTCCTCCCTATTCTCAATCTGAAACGTCACCTCCGCCCCGACCGATTTGCCGATCCAGTTACGCTGCTGCTCTTTCAGCGATTCCGACCAGTCGATCTGATCCAGGCCGTGCAGCAACCGGTCGGCATAAGCCGTAATGCGCATCATCCACTGGCGCATTTTCTTTTGCTCCACCGGATAGCCGCCCCGCTCCGATACGCCGTCTTTCACCTCGTCGTTGGCCAGTACCGTGCCCAGGGCCGGGCACCAGTTCACCACGGCATCGGCCACGTAGGTCAATCGGTATTTCAGCGTCATATCGTACTGCTCCTGTTCACTCATTGCCCGCCACTGCTCAGCGGTGAACGTTGGCGTATTGTCATCGCAGGGAGCGTTTACCGACTGATTGCCGTTCTGCTCAAATTTAGCGACCAGCGTTTCAATGGGTTCGGCCCGGTCGGCTTCATTGTTGTACCAGCTCCGGAACAGCTCCATAAAGATCCACTGCGTCCATTTATAGAAGCCAGGGTCGGAGGTGCGGACTTCGCGGCTCCAGTCGTAACTGAAGCCGATATTCTTTAACTGCTCAATGTACCGGATAATGTTACGCTCGGTGGTCACGGCCGGGTGCTGCCCCGTTTGAATGGCGTACTGCTCCGCCGGTAGCCCAAACGAGTCGAAACCCATGGGGTGCAGCACGTTGAAGCCTTTTAGCCGCTTGTAGCGGGAGAAAATGTCGGAGGCAATATAGCCCAGCGGGTGCCCCACGTGCAGCCCCGCACCCGATGGATACGGAAACATATCCAGCACGTAGTATTTAGGTTTCCGGGAGTCGGTCTCCGTTTTGTACGTTTGATTTTCTTCCCAGAAGCGTTGCCACGTCTGTTCGACCTCGCGGTGGTTGTATTCAGCCATACGTCTGTTCATACGGACCTGCCTAAGTCAGGCAGCAACCGCACAGTTTAGATTTTTTGCAAAAATAGCCGTTCCAAACGACTTTCAACTCCTCTTTTCCATCTACTCCGCCGATGGCCGCACTAAGCCCTCCCCTTTAGTATCCTTCCTGTCTTACCTTTCCCCCCTACTCGGTTCCTACCATCTCTCTTCGTCTTTTCTCCCGGCACTTTTCACCCCCATTTTTCGTTATTATCCAGCGACCGCTTCGGCGGACCGATAAAAAGATTAAAAAATTGCGCTGGAGACTTTTTTCAGCCACCCTCCTGAAAGCAGGACTACTGGCTGCATTAGTAAGCTGTGAAACCGACCGGGTGGTAGAGCCCGCGAGTGACTGTCTGGTGAAAGCCTCGGACCGCAACGGTCAGGTGGTTGCCGGCTCCTACATTGTTACCTATAAACCGGATGAAGCCCTGCCCGCTGCCCCGAACGCCCGCGTAGGTGCCGTGGTGGAGCGTTTTCTGGCTAAAAACAAGGTAGCCGACACGGATGCCGACGTTTTGTTTTCGGGCAACCACACGGCGTTTGTTGCTCACCTGAGCCAGGCCGAAAGCGAACGGTTGCGGCAGGACCCGGCCGTAGAAATGGTAGAACCCGACCGCATCGTATCGATGTGTAGCTGCGTGGATGTGGTGACGCCCACCGCCATTCCCTGGAACATTCAATTCACCGGCTACGGCCGTGGCGATTACAAAGATCAGCTTACCAAAACGGTCTGGGTCATCGACACCGGCATTGACCTGGACCACCCCGACCTGAACGTCGACAAAGACCGGAGTGTATCGTTCATTACCGGCAAAACGCCCGACGACGAGAACGGCCATGGCACGCACGTAGCCGGCATTATCGGAGCCCTTAACAACAACATTGGTGTACTGGGCATCGCGTCCGGCGCTAAACTGGTGTCACTGCGGGTACTCGATCAGGTCGGCGAAGGCCGCTTGTCGGGCATTATCTCGGCGGTCAGTCATGTCGCACGCAACGGCAAGGCGGGTGATGTGGTTAATATGAGCCTGGGCGGAGAAGGCACATCGGCCACGCTGGAACGTCAGATTCAACTGGCCGCCGACAAGGGCATTTTGTTTGCGATTGCCGCCGGCAACGAAGGCGAAGCCATTAAATCATCTCCTGCTCGTTTTAACCACCCCAACGTGTTTACCGTATCGGCAATGGACCGAAGCGAGAACTTTGCCTCGTTCTCCAACTACGGTCCGGAGGTCGATGTCTGTGCGTTTGGCGTACGGGTGCAGTCGACCTACAAAGACGGCCGGTACGCTACGCTCTCGGGTACGTCGATGGCGGCCCCCCACATAGCCGGTCTGCTGCTCATACGGGGGACTAAAATCCCGAAGCGGGGCTTTGTTAAGAATGATCCCGACGGCCAGGCTGACCCTATTGCCGGTGAGTAATAAACGGGCATTGGCCCGATAAAAACGCCTGCTTCCGGTACACGAGCAGGCGTTTTTTGTATATTAGAGGGAGTATCAATTCTGAGCTGCTATGTCTGTACGTGCCGATGTTGCGATTAACCTGACTAATCTGGTACTGGAAACGGAGCGTATGCACCTGAAATCTATTCAGCTGTCTTACGTCGACGACATTTTCAGGGAGTTCACGCCGGAAGTTGCCCGGTATATGTACCCGCGCCCGGCTACAGTTCGCACCGAAACCGAAGCCTTTATTTTAAGCTCCATACAGGAAAATAGAGATCAGACCAGCCTGACGGTGGTCCTGACCAACAAAGCTACCGGAGCGTTTCTGGGCTGTGCCGGTCTGCACAAAATTGATACGCCTGAGCCGGAGTTTGGTATCTGGTTACGCCGGTCGGCGCACGGGTTCGGATTGGGCCGGGAAGCCATTCACGCGCTGAAACACTGGGCCGACGAAACACTCGATTACGATCGGCTGATTTACCCGGCCGACGAGCGCAACCTGCCGAGCCGGAAAATACCGGAGTCGCTGGGGGGTAAAATTGCCCGGCGGTACGGAAGTCAAAGCGGACTGGGTATGGCATTACACATTGTTGAGTATGTCATAGATTAGCTGGATACGTGGGCCTCAAAATCGGAATTTTCCTAAATTATTAGTAGTCAGCCGCTATTTTTCCAGAAAAAGTATAAAAATCTGTTTTTATTTCGTTACCTTGATGAATTATTCATAAAAACACACGGTTTATGTCACTTAACCCCACGGTTAATTATCTCAAATCCCGGACTTATAAAGGAGCTAAGCCGGATATGGCTGAGAAATTTCCTTATCTTGTCAAAGGACAAGGCAATACTATAAAATACCTGACCGCCAAACAGGCCGCCGACCGCGATGATATTATTCCGCAGTTCAACCAGCAGCAGGTAAATTCGAAATAAAGCAGGTTACGTGCAAAGCCCAAAGCTCTCTTTTGAACGACGCAGGTTATTCAAAAGAGAGCTTTGGGCTTTGGAAAGGCGGAACAGAAGAGAAAATCAACGCAATGAGCCGTTATTTACTCCTTCCTGTTACATTTGTTAAATGCCCAGCGTCTATGGAAACAAAGACCGCAAAACAACAACCTGAATCTCCTCTGGTACCCGGCTATCTGATTAAAGAAGTGCTGGACGGTAAACCCGTCTATTACAATGGGTATAAGGCCGTTTTGAGCGGGGGTAAAACGATAGACGAAATCATGGGCAGCAGCAGTTTACAGCGCCTTATTCTCTGGTATCTGTCCCGTATTGTACTAAGTAGCAAAAACCTCGACGACAGCCAGTACTTTGTTTTTACGGGTGAGCCCGGCCTTCATGTAGAGAAGAGAAACAACCTTTCGGGTGATTTAATGATTTACGACCGCAGTCAGGTATCGCTGTTCAACGTTCATTATTTCCAGACGCCCCCGCTGGTCAATGTCGAAATTGACGTAAACATCGATAACAGCACCTTCTCCGATTACGAGTATATTCAGCGTAAGACTTCCAATCTGCTTACTTTCGGTGTACAGCGTGTCATCTGGATTCTTACAACCTCGCAGCAGGTTATTCTCGCCGAACCTGCCAAAGACTGGCTGGTCATCGACTGGCACAAAGACATTGAACTCTTCAACGGTATTACGTTTAATATCCCGGCTTATTTCGAGCAGGAAGGATTGAGCCTCTCTCCTGAACGCGAAGCTTAAAAACAACAAAGCCGCCCCGGTTGAATTTAGGGCGGCTTTGCGATTAGCCGCTCGTCCGCGACTGTATCGCGAGACGGGCGAGGTTCGCGTTTGTAGCGCGACTGGTTATACTCTCCTTAATCGCGTTACAAACGCGGACGAGCAACAGACAGTTTTGCGATTGGCTAAAGCTTCTTACGGCTTCATCAGCTTCTTCACCTGGCTCTGCGCCGGTGTACTCACCCGCAGCAGCAACACACCCACCGGGGCCTGCCCAAGCTCCAGCCGCTCGGTATGGTCCGGCGTCACTACCTCCAGGCTGCGTTCAGTCACCACCCGGCCTGTCAAATCCAGCACCTGCATCGTGATCGGCTGCTGTGCCGCCCCCCGAATCTGCACCCATACCGTGCCCGACTGCACCGGGTTAGGGAACACCTCCACCTGTAAAGACCCTGGCACCTCGGGTGCTCCCATCCGGGCCCCATCGGCGGTGGTAATCAAAGCTGCCCCGTTGCGCACCTCCAGGATAAAACTGGCGGTAGCTGTTCCGCAGTCGCCGGTTACCACACAGGAGTAGCTGCCAGAGGCACTCGTTTTCACGTTGCTTAGCTTGAGACTCGCGGAGGTGGCCCCTCCAATTTTACTCCCGTCTTTATGCCATTGGTACTTCAGGTTGCTCCCTACTGCTGTTACCGACATGGTCACGGTAGAGCCTGGCGCTACGGCAGTGGCGCTGATCTGCTGAGCCGTAATGACCGTAGCCGGCAGGATGCTAAGGGTAGTAGAGTTGGACGTAACGCTACCACAATCTCCCCGAACCACGCATAGATAGATACCAGCCCGGTTAGCAACCTCCGGTCCCAGCGTCAGCGTAGCCGAGGTCGCCCCGCTGACCTGACTACCGGCGACCGTGCTGCCTTTGTACCACTGATAGCTCAAGCCGCTACCGCTCGCCTTCAGGGAGATACTGACCGGACTCTCCGGACAAACCGACAAGCTGGCCGGCGGCTGAGTAGTAATGGTTGATGCCGGTGCAATGGACAAACTAAAGGGCGACGAATTGACCGTAATGCCGCAGTCTCCACTCACCGCACAGACGTACGACCCGGCCTGAGCCAATTGTACCCCCGTCAGCACCAGCGTGGCCGACGTAGCCCCATTGATGCGTTTGCCGTCTTTATTCCACTGGTACTTCAAATTAGTACCGGTAGCCGCAACGGCAAAGGAGACCGCCCCCCCGGCACAAACGGCGGTAGCGGTGGGCGGCAGGCTGGTAACGACTGGTCCGGGGTTAATGCTTAGTGTAAAGCCATTAGAAATTACCTGGCCACAATCACCAGTTACCACGCAGGAGTACGATCCCGCCTGAGCCGCCTGCACATTGTTGAGCGTGAGCGTGGCTGAGGTTGCTCCCGTAACGATGTTGCCGTTGGCGGTGCCATCTTTATACCATTGGTACTGCAAATTGGTACCGGTAGCCGTAACAAACACACGCACCGTGGTAGCCCCGGCACACACCAGCGAGGAAGCCGCCGGTTGGGTTGTAATCACCGGAGCCGGGTTGACCGTTACAGCGGCAGTAGCCGTATTTGAACAACCGCCTGTAGCCGTAACGGTGACGGAGTACGCTGCTGTAGCGGTGACACTAATGCTCTGGGTAGTTTCACCGGTACTCCACAAATAGGAGTTTCCGGCCGATGCTGCTAACGTAGCCGTCTGACCAGCGCAGATAGCGGTGCTGGACGGCGTGATGCTAACCGTAGGCAGCGGACTGACCGTTACGCTAGCGGTAGCGGTACCCGAAGCACTGCTCGCATTGGTCACCGTTACCGATACTGTTCCTCCAACAGTGGTGGTAATACTTTGGGTGGTTTGGCCCGTACTCCACCAATAAGTGAACGGTCCGCCTTCGGGGCTGTGGACAGCCGTCAGTAACGCAGGCTGACCCGCGCAGACAGCCGTAGTGCTGGGGCTAACGCTCACCGCAAGAGCCGCTGCCGGATTCACCAGCAAACTAACGCTGGCGGTTTGGGTGATGGTGCCATCTGTGGCCGATACGGTGATGGTGTACGGCCTTGGCGCAGCTACCGTAGGGGCCGTAAAGCTGGGAGTAGCCCCGCTGCCGCTGAAGCCGGCCGGCTGGCTGCTCCAGGTGTAGACTGTTGGCGTAAAACCGGTAGCGGTAGCCGTCAGGCTCAGGCTACCGCCCGATACCACAGCCGCCGGATTAGCCGGGTTAATGATGACCGCCGGCTGAGCCGCACTGCAATTGAGCAACAGCGATACATTATTGCCGTTAAAATTGGTCACGGCTAAATCGCTCTTACCGTCACTATTTAAATCGCCTATGGCTATGCCAAACGGATTACTACCGACGCTATAATTGATGGCATTACTGAAAGTGCCGTCTCCTCTACCGACCAGCACCGATATATTGTTGCTGTTGTAGTTAGTGATGGCCAAGTCACTTTTCCCATCTCCATTCAAATCCCCTACCGCAATCTGCGTGGGAAAAACGCCAATGCTGTATTCGGTGGGCAAACCAAAGTTGCCATTGCCGTCGCCTAATAAAACCGATGCACTACTGCCGTAGTAATTGGCTGTAGCTAAATCGAGTTTACCATCGCCGTTGAAGTCTCCCACCGCTACAGAATGGCAAAGGTTACCTGCTGTAAAGTTAGTGGCAGCGCTAAAGCTGCCGCTACCGTCACCTAGCAGTATCGAAACATCGTTGGTGTAATTATTGGCAACAGCGAGATCAGGTTTACCATCACCATTAAAATCGGCGATAACCACTGAACGAGGACCACTACCAACCGCATAGTTTGTGGCGGGGCTAAAACTTCCATCACCATTATTAAGTAGTACTGATACGTTGTTCGTTCCCCAATTAGCCGATACCAGGTCAGGCTTACCATCCCCATTGAGGTCGCCGATTACAACTAGGCTTGGGTATATACCCACACCATATGTAGCCGGAGTGCCGAACCCGCCATTGCCATCACCCAGCAACACCAACACATTGTGGTCATTGTTATTGGCTACGGCAAGGTCAGCCTTGCCATCTCCGTTCAGGTCACCTATAGCTACAGAATAGGGGCCGCTGCCCACCGAATAATTTACAGCCGCCTGGTAACTACCATTCCCGTTGCCCAGCAAAACTGAAACGTTATTTCCAGTATAGTTTGCTACTACTAAATCACTCTTCCCGTCACTATTGACGTCGCCGACCGCTACAGAGATTGGGTTGCTGCCCACCGGTAGCGAGAGATAAGAAAGGTCAGAGGAATTAGGTAGACAAAGACCTTCTTTTAGCTCATAAATTGATACAACAGCACTATTCGAGCACCCTGAGGCTGCTGTGACAGTAACTGAATACACGTCAACTGTATTAACCGCAATTGCTTGGGTAGTCTCACCCGTACTCCATTTATAAAAACTTCCAGCAGTAGCCGTCAGCGTAATCGCCTGACCAGGACTAATAGCTAAAGCCGAGGCCGAAATACTAACCGCAGGCAACTGGTTAACTTCTACATTGGCGGTAGCCGAATTAGAACACCCTCCAGCCAGCGAAACAGTTACGGAGTAGCTTCCGGTTGCGGTGACGCTAATACTTCGCGTGATTTCACCTGTACTCCAAAGATAATTGGTTCCTTCTGTTGCCGTCAGTGTGGCCGTTTGACCGGTACAGATGCTAGAACTAGAAGGTGTTATTGCAGGCAAAGGGCAATCTCCGGTAGAGAAGAGTTCAGCCCCGACTTCCGGAGTATAACCTTGAAAAAAATATTTACCATTAAACTCGCCTGACCGTCTCGTGTTGTAAGAAATGACAAATCCATCTCCAATACCGGGATTGAGGTCTTGCACCAGTTGTGTGCCAACAGAAGTTCCATCACTTTTCCATACTTCAAAGCCGTGTACCCCATCATCGGCAGGGAAATAGCAGTTGTCATTAATGACAGTCAACTCAAATGGTTTAGAACCTTCACTACCCGATCGAATATCTTTAATCAAAAAGGTTCCGGCTTCGGTTCCATCACTTCGCCACAGTTCACGCCCATGAACAAGGTCAATCGCCGGAAAGAAGAAAATGTTTTGGTATTCTGTGAATTGGGGGCTTCCAGGATTCGGGTATCGAAAATCATTAGGAATATCTCCGTCTATAATTTTGATTCTCCAAGCTGAGGTCCCATCCGTTTTCCATATTTGATTGTAAGTAGACAATCCGTTCTGATTGGACTGGCCAATAAAATATAACCCATCGGCTGCCGGGTAAAGGGTTACAGTATTACCGAACGCAAAATACTTATCGCTGTTTTCAAACGGACTGTCAGATACTAAGGTTGTAGATGTAGGGCCAGATAGCTTTATAAGGGATTGGATTCCCCCTTTACCCTCAATAAAATATAATTCATTCTTCCACAAGGTAAATGCATAAATATTTTGGCCACTTCGAATATGCGTGGTACCTTCAGCGGTTCCATCCGTTTCGTAAATTCCATCCGGATTTAACAGGTATGCTTTAGTACCTGTAGATACTACACTTCGGATAAAGCTTATATCAGAACGTATTAGAGACGTTCCTGTTGGTGTACCATCACTCTGCCAAAGCCCGTCTCCGTTATTAGTAAATAACAGCTTCCCGTTTACCTCCACCATAAATGAAGGACTTCCGACAGCTTCGGTCAGGAGTTCATCGGCCCCTGTTGTTCCATTGATGCGCCGAAGGCCATTAGCCGCATAATACAAGTGTCCTCCTACTTCTCCACGGCGTTGAACATATCCATCAAATTGATTAGAAGTCACCAACGATGTGCCGGCAGCCGTACCATCAGTCCGATACATACCAGGACTACAGCCCTGATTAACAATATTATTGAAATACAGGTAATTGTTAAACCTAATAAAATTGTTAGGTGCGCTACTATTTTGACCTGGACATAGGTCCTTTACAATGTGAACCTGTGCCCTAGCGGAACTGACTATCATTAATTCAGCGAGGCAAAATAGGATTCGAAGCGTAAATCGGTATACCATTTTAGTAGAGATTTGGGTAGAAATACATATAGCTTTTCCCTCAAATCTCTCTGGTTAGCTCCGCCTATGCCATCCCCCAATTGGGTGATTTTTACTATACTTAGGTTTATACGTTATTTGTGGTAAACGCTGACAGAATGAGACGGCTGGCCTTTTTGGGACTTTTGCTTATTGCCTGTCCAACGGCTCGGGGACAGCACATCCTCATGCCTAAACTCCAGCGGCTTCAGGTAATCGACTCTCTCAAGATTGTACTTAAAAACCTCAATCAGCAGAAACCAAGCTTCAGACGCGACACGGCTCTCTTCTACACCCTGGACCGCTATTTCTATCACTACTCTCAAATCAATCACCCCCATTATGAACTAGCCAAAGTTCAAGCACTATTTGCGGATTCTTTGTACAGAATCGCCACTCGTACCCATTGGCAACCAGGTATCGCCATTGCTACGGTTTGGGGAGCGGAGGCATTGCTCAATCGGGAAAAAGATGAACTAGCGTTTACGGAATTCATTAAAGCGGAAGAATTATGCGAAAAGCAGCAGTTGGCCGCTGAACAGGGCCTGGTACTTATTCACCTGGCAGCCTGCCTGGTCTATCGAAAAGATAATACGCAACAGCAGTGGGACAAAGCCATGAGCTATATGAAGAAGGCACTGCATATAGCGCAACAGCACAACCTGCCTGTCATTTTCCACCAATACCACAATTACATGGGTGATTTTTATGTCATCCGCCAACAGTACGCTGAGGCCCTTCGATTTTACCAGGCCGAAGAGCCGTTGTTTGTCAAATACCCCAACCTGTTCGGAAAAGCCACCAATACGGCCTACCTGGGTATTTGTTACCTCCACCTGGGCTATGACCAAAAAGCGCAGCATTATTTCGACAAGTTTTTCAAGCTGGTAAACCCCGACTACGGCACCTACGCCAATTATCTCTACCACACCGTCCTGTCCGAAATCGGCAATTACTACCTGCACAACCGCAAAGACTACCACAAAGCCCTGTTCTACCAGGCAAAATATGAACGCATTCTACCCGAACGTCCGTTGTTCCAGCAAATGACGCACTACGAGGCTATGTATCAGATATATGAAGGCCTCGGCAACCACAAACAGGCGCTCCGCTATTACCAGAAGTTTGCGACCCTGCGGGCTCAGGCCAAAACGGATGAGGTCAATCACAAGCTGAAAGAAATTGAAACCCGTTTTAACGTGCAACAGAAAGAAGCCCAAATCCGCACCCTTCAGAATCAGCAGCTACAAGCCGAAAATGACCGGCAACGTACCGAACAACTCCTGTTATTCACCCTAACCGCTTTGCTCATACTGTTTCTGGCCTTTCTGCTCCGCGCCAACCGGCTGGCCCGAAAAGCCGCTCAGGCTGAATTACGCTTATCCGAAGCTCGTGAAGAAACCACCGTCCGCACGCTCGAAGCGCAGGAAGCCGAACGCCGTCGACTGGCCACTGACCTGCACGACGATATCGGCACTTCGCTGGTGGCGCTGTGCGGACAACTGTCGGCCAACGAACCCGCCCGCCAACTGCTCAACACAATCATTACCGATGTGCGCACCGTCTCCCACAACCTGATGCCCACTGAACTGCATGACCTGGGCCTTACCGATGCGTTAGACGAGGTGGCCCGGCGGCTGGAGACGGCATCGGGTATCCGGTTTCTGTTTCTCAGCGCCGGGCAGCCGGTCGCCCTCAGCCCGGCGGCCGAACTGACCCTCTACCGGCTGGTGCAGGAGTTGATGACCAATATTGTCCGGCACAGCGGGGCTACCGAGGCAACGGTGCAGTTTGTTTACCACGAAAAACACCTGAATATCACCGTCGAGGACAACGGCAAAGGCTTTGATAGCGAATCGACAAAAGGCGGCAGCGGCATAGGCCTGAAAAGCTTATCGTCACGAGTAGCGTGGCTGGAAGGCCAGGTTGCTATCGACTCCGGCGCTACCGGCACCACCATCCGGCTGGATATTCCGTATACGCACAAGGGCTAATTGTTAAAAAAGCGTTTGCCCTTTTGGCTTGCCCTTACAGGGCAGAGAGTGCATTCGAGATTGGTGACGTAGCTATAAACCGCTGACCCCTCCGGGGTAATTTATGGTATCTTTATACCCCGGAGGGGTCAGCGGTTTATAGCACCAGCCGTTCGCACCCTGCTCTCTGCCCTGTAAGGGCAAGCCTATTTTGCTCGCTTGATTATTTAAGATCAATATCCCTAATTCGGCGCTGTTCGGAGTAAGCCCTCGGCTGCCAAACGCGGCCAAATGGTATTAATGTCGACCACCCGAATGCCCGGCCGGAAGGGGTAATCCCCGGCAGATGGGGTTACCACCAGCAGCGGTACCCCACCCATATCTTCCTGGGCGATAGTAACCCCGCGACTGAGCGTTGGAGAATTTGACAGCTTTACCTCTACGGCCAGGATCGGCGCATTACCCCTGACCAGGACCAGGTCTAATTCTGCTCCCTGCTGGGTCCGGTAAAAATAAGGGGTAACATTATCGGCTAACTGGTTGATGATTTGCTCAATTACATACCCTTCCCAGGAGGCCCCTACTTGAGCGTGTAAAAGCAACGCATCGGGCGAAGCCAGGTTTAGCAGGTGGTGTAATAAGCCACTATCGCGCAGGTAAAACTTAGGGCTCTTTGTGAGTCGTTTCCCAATATTGACGAAATACGGTTCCAGCCGGCGTACGATGAAGGCTTCTTCCAGCAGGTCGATGTAATTCCGTACCGTGGTGACACTCACCCCCAGCGAGCCGGCTAGCATCGAATAGTTGAGCAAGGCCCCCTGTATGGTCGTCAGCATCCGCAGTAACCGGCTTAGCAAGCTAGCGGTAACCGAAACCCCCAGTTTGCCAAGCAGGGGCAGGTCCCGCTCAACATAGCTTTGAATAAAGGAACGATACCATTGTGTACGGATGCGGTCCGAGTCCATCAGAAAGGGTTCAGGAAAGCCACCCCGGAACCAGTGTGTCTGATAGGGCGTATCGGCTACTTCTGTCCGCAGAAACGGCGTGAGTTCCAGGAAGCAAATACGCCCGGCCAGGGTTTCTCCACTTTGTGCCAGTAGATCGGGGGATGCCGAACCCAGGAGAATAAAGCGGCCCGGCACCCGATGGTCATCGATGAGTGCCCGGAGTTGCGGAAAAAGCTGGGGCATGCGCTGAATTTCATCCAGCACGACGGTATGGTCGGTATATTGCTCCAGTAGCCAGGCGGGCCGGTCACCCAAACGGGCCTGGTCTTCGGTTCGCTCCAGGTCCAGATACAAAGTGGGTTTGGGTAGGCCGGCGGCTAAGTGGTGGGCCAGCGTCGTTTTTCCCACTTGACGAGGGCCAACCAAGGATACCGCCGGGAAGTACTGAATGGCTTCTAACAAGGCGGGGGTTAATAGGCGCTCTACTCCGTTAACCATGTAAATCGAAAATTTTTTTTTCAATTTACCTGGTTAATCTAAAACTTGTGGCAGCTTTTGTCTAAAAAGTTTATATTCACAGGTAAAGTAGCTGGACGACCAAGTAGGCATCGACACCTTAATCCTGGTACCGGGATTTTTAAACGGCCAATACCCCGGCCGGTTGATACCCGGCCGTCGCTGCCGCTAACTGGCAAACTGTTTTAAAAGTAAAAGCGTTATTGTTTAAACGTCGCGCGTATGGTACTGACTAATCTGCAAATAGAGTTGCTGAAAACCTTTGCTTACTCGCTGCCGGAGGAACAGATACAGGAGATTCGTTCCCTACTGGCTGATTATTTTCTGACTAAAATGGATGTCGAACTGGAGCGGCTCAGTCAGGAAAACCAATGGGATGAGCAGACGTTCGAGGGGTGGGCTAATGAACATAATCGTAGTCCTTATTCGCCTGGCCCTCATGCGAATCGTCCTTGATACCAACGCGGTTCTGGCTGCCCTGCCCAAATCGTCTCGTTATCGTCTCATCATTAACGAACTTGTTGAGCATAAATTTGAACTGGTCGTCAGCACCGCAATTTTATTGGAATATCAGGAGGTAATCAGCAATAAGACCAACGACTCTGTAGCCTTTAACTTTCTCGAATTTCTCACAAAGCAGCCTTCCGTAATACAAGTCGAACCACCTTTTTTCTGGTGGCTGATTAAAGCAGACCCTGACGACAATAAATTTGTGGATGCGGCTTTGATTGCGGGTGCAGATTATATTGTAACCAACGATGCTCACTTCAAGGTGCTAAAGGACATACCTTTTCCGTCAGTCAATGTGATTAGTTTACCTGAGTTTTGGGCTATGCTAAACACCCAATAACCCAATGACCGAAACCCGGAAGATACGCGTGCTGCTGGCGGATGACCATGCGTTGTTCAGCGATGGGCTGGTGCTGCAACTCTCGGCCGGAAACTCGCCGGTAGAGGTGGTTGGGCAGGTATTTCGGGGTGAGGATGTGCGGCCCGCCGTGCTGCGCCATGCGCCCGATGTGGTGCTGCTGGATATCAACCTGCCGACGCTGAACGGCATCGACTGCGCCCGGCAACTGCGCAAAGACGCGCCGACCGTCCGGCTGATTATGCTGACGATGTACGCCTACCGCAAGTTTATCGACGAATGCCGGCAGATGGGCGTATCAGGGTACCTGCTGAAAAGCGAACGGGCCGACGTGATTATCGGCACTATCTGCCGCGTGCAAAACGGCGAAACCGTTTTTCCGGAGATGCCAAATAACCATGCTCACGACAAGGACGAGTTCGTCCGGCGGTTCAAGCTTACCCCGACCGAAGTAAAAATCATCCGGCTGATCCATCAGGGTTTATCGAGTCAACAGATTGCGGAGCGACTCTTCGTCAGCTTCGATACCGTTCGCTCTCATCGCAAGAACATCTATCGCAAACTGGAAATCAACCACTTATCGGAGCTGTTAACATTTGCCGGCGAATTTGGGCTGGTAGCCGATACCGGCAAGACAGTATAACCGTTGGTTATTGTCCATAACAAATAGTAATCGGAATTCCGGAAAAGCGGGAACAGTTTCGGGACTATATTTGTCTGG
The DNA here is from genome assembly GCF_039541875.1 of Nibrella viscosa. Classification (NCBI taxonomy): domain Bacteria; kingdom Pseudomonadati; phylum Bacteroidota; class Cytophagia; order Cytophagales; family Spirosomataceae; genus Nibrella; species Nibrella viscosa. Next base: position 28,100 of record NZ_BAABHB010000012.1, read on the forward strand.
TAAATAACCATTCACAACGCCGGAATCGACCGGCGTTTTGCACAAATAAATAGTCTTTTAACTCTATAGACTTTAGTATATTATGTCAGTGCAATTCACCGAACAGGTTAGCGCGGCCGCCCGTCGCGATATTCTGGACCTCGAAAAGAAGATCAGCGCGTTCACCACCGGGGAGATGACCGACGAGCATTTCCGGAAGTTCCGTCTGGCCCGTGGGGTGTACGGTCAGCGTCAGCCGGGTGTGCAGATGGTCCGGATCAAGCTGCCCCACGGCCGCATTACCGCCGACCAGCTTGTTCGAATTGCCGACATGTCTGACCGATACGCCACCGGTAATCTGCACGCCACCACCCGACAGGATATTCAGCTTCATTTTGTGAAACTGGCCGACACCCCCCAGCTCTGGGCCGAACTGGAAGACGCCAGCATTACCCTGAAAGAAGCCTGCGGCAATACCGTGCGGAACGTAACCGGCTCGGCCAGAGCGGGTATCGACCCGGAGGAGCCCTTTGACATTACCCCATACGCCTACGCCATTTTCGACTATTTCCTCCGCAATCCGATCTGTCAGGAAATGGGCCGGAAATTCAAAATATCGGTTTCGTCCAGCGAGAAAGACTCGGCCTACGGCTATATGCACGACGTAGGACTGATTCCCCGCATTCAGGACGGCAAACGCGGCTTTAAAGTGCTGGTGGGTGGCGGTCTGGGTGCCCAGCCTTTTCCGGCCCAACAGGCTTTTGAGTTTATACCGGAAGAAAAAGCCATTCCGTTTATCGAAGCCGTTATCCGGGTGTTCGACCGCTACGGCGAGCGCACCAAGCGCCATAAGGCCCGGATGAAATACCTGCTGAACGACATTGGTCTGGACGAGTTTCTGAAGCGCGTGCAAGAAGAAACCCCGGCGCTGAAAAACAAGACCTACCAAATTGAGGATACCTCGGTTGAAGTTCAGCCTGAGCGGCCGGAGGCATCCGGCTTCCAACTCCAGACGGAAGATGCGCGGCTGAATGCCTGGTTTAAAACTAACGTATTTGAGCAAAAGCAAAAAGGCTGGTACGCGGTCCAACTGCGGGTGCTGCTGGGCGATATGCCTTCCGACACAGCCCGCAAGCTGGCCGATGTTGTGAAGCGCTACGCGGCCGACGATATCCGGGTAACCGTCAACCAGGGTTATATCCTCCGGTACATTCGTCCGGAAGACTTGGAGGCTCTCTACCACGAACTGAACGCCCTGGGCTTAGCCGAACCGGGCTTTGATACCACCGCCGACATTACCACCTGCCCCGGCACGGATACCTGTAACCTGGCTATTTCGAGCAGCTACGGTATTACGCGGGTGCTGGAAAAAATGATGAAGGAAGAGTTTCCGGAGATCATCTACAACAACGACATCAAGATCAAGATTTCGGGTTGTATGAACGGTTGCGGCCAGCACTCCGTCGCCAACATCGGTTACCACGGCAGTTCCCTGAAAAACGGGGCGCTGGTGCTGCCGGCCCTGCAGGTATTGCTGGGTGGTGGTTTCAACGGTAAAGGCGAAGGTTTGATTGCCGATAAAGTCATCAAAGTACCGGCCAAACGCGGCCCCGATTCCTTACGCCTGCTGCTGAACGATTACGAGGCTAACGCCTACGAAGGCGAATACTACAGCGATTACTACGGCCGTCAGGGTAAGAATTACTTCTACCAGTTGCTGAAGCCCCTGGCCGACCTGAAAACGCTCCAAGACAGCGACTACATCGACTGGGATCATACGGAGCAGTTCGTGACCGAAGTTGGCGTCGGCGAGTGCGCCGGCGTTATGATCGACCTCGTGGCTACAACGCTGTACGAAGCCGACGAAAAGCTCAACTGGGCCTACGACACCCTGGCGAACGGCAGCTATGCCGATGCCATCTACCACGCCTACAACACCTTTATCACCGGTGCCAAAGCGGCTCTGATGACCAAAGACGTACCGACCAATACGCAGCATGGCATCGTCAGCGACTTCGACAAGCATTTCGTCGGCGAGTTTGGCTTCCACCAGGCAGAAGGCGAGTTTAAGACGGTGGTGTTCTCGATCAACAAAAACGAGCCGACAGAGGCTTACGCCCGTGAACTCGTCGGTCTGGCAGCCTCCTTCCTGGAGTCAGTCAAAGCCTACCGCCAAAATCAGCTTCTCATTGAAGGCATGCCCGCTCTGCGAGAGCTTACGCAGGCGCAGGACAGCTAAATTTTAAGTTAAGAATTAAGAGTGATGAGTTAAGAGTTATGTGTGTTAGGTTATTCAAACACTCATTGCTTTTAATTCTTAACTCTTAACTCATCACTCTTAATTTACATGAAATTAACCCTCGTTGGAGCGGGTCCCGGCGACCCGGAACTTATATCACTCAAAGGTGTGAAGGCGCTGCAGCAGGCCGATGTGGTCATGTACGACGCGCTGGTACACCCTGACTTACTCAACTACTGCCGGCCCGACGCCCTGAAGGTGTATGTTGGCAAGCGGCTGAATGAATACTCCTGCACGCAGGAAGAAATCAATCCGCTGATTGTTCACTACGCCCGCACCTACGGCCATGTGGTCCGGCTGAAAGGCGGTGACCCGTTCGTCTTTGGGCGTGGTTACGAGGAAATGGAATACGCCAGGGAGCACGGCATTGAGGCCGAGGTCATTCCGGGCTTGTCGAGCAGCTACACGGTGCCGGCGATGGCGGGTATTCCGCTGACGACGCGCGGTATGAGCGAAAGCTTCTGGGTAGTAACCGGCACCACTAAATCCGGCAGTTTGTCCACTGATTTACCGCTGGCAGCCCAGTCCACGGCTACGGTGGTTATCCTGATGGGCATGCACAAGCTGGCGGAGATCATGCAGCTTTTCGGCGAATACGGCAAAGAAGACACGCCCGTTGCGATTATCCAGAACGGTACGTTGCCGGAACAGCGGGTGCTGGTTGGCCAGGTTAGTGACATGGTGGAGCGGGTAGCCGACAGCGGTCGCACCGGCACACCTATCAGTTCACCGGCCATTATTGTAGTGGGCGAAGTAGCCCGGCTAGGAGCACAAGTAGCGGCAGAGTTGATTAATCAGGCTCAGATGCGGAGCTAATTCGACTAATTGATAAGATAATTGGGCCCAAATACGTTTTATATAGCGTTGTTTGGGCCTTTTTTATATGTTTGGTTCCGACGTTGGTCAGCCTGACAGTCTATGCGTAAACACCTTTTGTTCTTTCTGCTTCTTTTTACTGTTTTCCATACCTGCACGCGCGCCCAGCATCCGCCTAAACGAGAGTTTCGGGGGGCCTGGATCGCTACCGTTGCCAATATCGACTGGCCCTCGGCAAAAGGGTTACCCTCCTACCAGCAACAGGCCGAGTTCATTACCATTTTAGATCAGTTTCAACAGACCGGTATCAACGCAGTGGTGGTTCAGATCCGCAGCGTGGCCGATGCCCTATACCCCAGTCCGTATGAACCCTGGTCTGAGGTGCTCACCGGACAGCAGGGCATTGCTCCTCAGCCCTATTATGATCCGCTGCAGTTTATGATTACCGAGGCTCACCGGCGCGGTATCGAGTTCCACGCCTGGTTTAACCCCTACCGGGCCGTCAGCAACATTCAGACAGCCAGGCTGGATTCCAACCATGTCGTTAATCAGCATCCCGACTGGCTGCTGAGCCAGGGCAATCTGCGCATCCTGGACCCTGGACTGCCTGAAGTGCGGTCGCACGTTATCCGGGTGATTATGGATGTGGTTCAGCGATACGACATTGATGGCGTTCATTTCGACGATTATTTCTACCCCTATCCGCAGGCCGGTGCCACGTTCAACGATGATTCGACGTTTGCGCTTTACAAGCGCGGTTTCACAAACCGGGCCGACTGGCGACGCGATAATGTGGACCTCCTGGTAAAGGCCGTTTCAGATAGTATCCGGTTGACGAAGCCCTGGGTTAAATTCGGTATATCGCCCTGCGGTGTGTGGCAGAACTGGTCCCCGGCGCAACCGTTGGGAAGCGAAACTCGCGGGTTGCAAAGCTATCATACGCTTTACGCGGATTCCCGTAAATGGCTACAGCAGGGCTGGATCGACTACATTGCCCCGCAACTCTACTGGCACATTGGCAATGCCTCTGCCGACTACAGCGTGCTGCTGCCCTGGTGGGCTAACAATACCTTTGGGCGGCATCTGTACATCGGACAGGGTGTTTACCGGGTCAATCCTACCGGCGACAGTAACTGGCGCAATCCCTCGCAGAAGCCAAATCAGTTGCGGCTGAACCGGCAGTTCTCCACCATTCAGGGCAGCATCTGGTACAATACCAAATCGCTGCTGCGCAACCCGCTGGGTATTCTGGATTCGCTGGAAACTGACTTTTATGCTTACCCGGCTCTATTGCCCGCTATGCCCTGGAAGGATAATGTGCCTCCCCAGGCTCCCACGAAGCTGATGACGACCACGCACCCGCAGGGCGTTGGCTTGTACTGGCAGCAACCCAAAACAAAGCCCGGGGAGCTAAACCGGATTCGCCAATACGTTGTCTATCGCTTTGACGAAGATGAGCCGGTCAATCTGGCGAAAACAGAGGCTATTCTGAGCATTACGCCCACGGATACGTCGGCCTTTGTGGACGAGACGGTGGAGGTTGGCCGCTCGTACCGGTACGTTGTTACTGCCCTCGACCGGCTGCATAACGAGAGTCCGGCTTCGAATTTGGTGACGTCGAAACCGGCACTGGGTACGTTGGCCACCAATGAGCCGCTTATCATTCATACTGAATTGAAAAAGAGTGCGCCGAACCTCATCCGGATTCAGAGTCGCATCCGGTATCGGGTGCCGCAGGATGGCTTTGTGGTGCTGACGGTGATGAACGCCTACGGCTGGGAAATATCTACGCTGGTAGAAGAGAAGCAGAAGGCGGGCGACCATACGGTCATTTTCCAGGCCGAAAACTTTCCGGCCGGCACCTACTACGCAGTCCTGCGCACGGGCGACGGCCGGGAAAGCCGGAAAATGCTCTTACAGTTGTGATGGTGAGAAGAGGCTAATCAATTCATCGGCGGTCTGTTTCTGCTGCTCACCGCTGACCATATTCTTGACCGATAGCAACCCGGTCTGTACTTCCTCGGAGCCGATCAGTACCACGTATGGTATATTTTTCTGGTTGGCGTAATCGAGCTGCTTTTTAAGCTTCGTTATGTCCGGGTAGGCTTCGGCCGTAACGCCTTCCTGCCGCAGACGGCTCAGTAAGGGTAAACCTACCGCTCTGGCCTCAGCGTCAAAGTGTACAATGAGCACCTGTGTGCTTTGCTGAGAGCCGGCCGGAAACAGGTTCAACTCCTCCATGACATCGTAAATCCGGTCGACGCCGAACGAGATACCCACGCCCGACAAACCGGGCTGCCCGAAAGCACCCGTCAGGTTATCGTACCGACCGCCCCCGCTGATGCTGCCGATCTGCACGCCATTGGCTTTTACCTCGAAGATGGCACCGGTATAGTAGGACAGGCCACGGGCCAGCGTCACATCGAGTTCCAGCTGCGAATCGGTCAGGCCATACTGGTTTACCAGTTGCCACACCTCCTCCAGTTCGGCAATACCCTTTTGCGCAGTGTCAGAAGACGACAACCAGCTTTTCAGGCTTTGCAGCATCTCCGCGGCCTCTCCGCTAAAACCAAAGATCGGCTGCAGGCGGTTAATAGCGTCCTCTGAGAAGCCGCGTTCGCGCAGTTCGTCAAGCACTTTCTCCTGACCAATTTTATCCAGCTTATCAATCGCCACCGCCAGCACTCCCTCCTGCCGACCCGTCGGACCGCCCGGCATACCAATAATCTCCGCAATACCTGTTAAAATCTTGCGGTTATTAATCTTCAGCGTAAAATCCTGAATACCCAGATTGCGCAGTACCTCGTGTACCATCAGCACAATCTCTGCTTCGCACAGCAGCGAATCGGTACCGACCACATCGGCATCGCACTGGTAAAACTCCCGGTAACGGCCCTTCTGCGGCCGGTCGGCCCGCCAGACCGGCTGCATCTGGTAGCGCTTAAAGGGCATGGGCAGGGCGTGGCGGTTCATGACCACGTAGCGGGCAAACGGCACCGTCAGGTCGTAGCGAAGGCCCTTTTCGGCGATTTTCTGGGTGAGTTTTTTGGCGCCGGCCTGCCAGTCGGCTTCGGTCAGGCCACCGGCAAAGTCGCCGGAATTCAATATTTTAAACAGCAGTTGGTCGCCCTCCTCGCCGTATTTCCCCATCAGCACCGACAGGTTTTCCATAGCGGGCGTTTCCAGCGGCTGAAAGCCGTAGCGCTGAAACGTCTGCCGGATGGTATCAAAAATAAAAAGCCGTTTGCTCATCTGCTCCGGCCCAAAGTCGCGTGTTCCCTTCGGAATACTCGGTTTCTGCATGTGTGTTTCAATTGGTGGCGCAAAATTAAGCCTGCCTCCGGAAATTTTGGCGATAACGTTTACAATTTCAGCGGAAAAGCATTAATTTTGCGTTCCATTTTGAGAAACGACTAAAAGACATACAATATCATGGGAATAACGGAACTAAAGCGGAAAGGCCGGAAGAATCGCGCCAGAGCTAACAACGCCACCAACCGCATTAAGCAACTGACGCGTAAGCCGGAAATCCGGAATGTAGATGTCGAAGCCATCAAGGCTTCCTTCGCCGAGAAGAAAAATAGTTAATTGGTTCATTCGTTGAATGGTTTATTAGTTTGCTAATTGTTAGGCAGACTAATGAACCAATTAACCAGTTAACCGATCAACAGATAAACTACCCTAAGCCTCGTTCCGGTTACCGAACGAGGCTTTTCGTTTTTGGCGGCTTTTTAGCTCCTTTTTTAACTGCCGCCGAATGATCTGCCGTGTATCCATCATTACCCGCAACCGGACAGCATGACCGAACAATGAAATACCGCCGTTGATCAACACCAGACTGTACGTTCCCAGAATAAACCACTGCGAAAAAGGTTGCCCGTTATGCATGGCGTTTGCGGCCCCGCTAAACACACAAAGACCGTAGCCAATCAGCATCAGGCTGAATGGTGCCAGCAGGAGCCACTTTGTACGAGTGCTCATGCGCTTCAGCAATTTACGACCAGGTGGTTTTGCAGGGTTCGCCATAGATTATCTCCAAAAAAGCCAATACAATTTTAAACGTATATAGGTTAGATTCCTAATTCAATGCACTTTTTCAGGAAGGATAGTCCATATTGACGCCGGATTCCCGATGTGTTTTCGGTTCCCGTAGCCGCTTCCAGCCTTCACTTATAAAGCCGACACCATAAGCGATCAGCTGGATGAAAGCCGCAACGACACTGAGCAACCCTACCTGCATGTTTTTCTCTTGCCCTGTAGCATCTACGAAAATCAACACCGAGAAAAGGACCAATATACCAATTGCCGGCCAGAATAACAAAGGACTGATGAGCGCCCAGACCGGAACAGACAGCACGAACAGGGTGAACAAAGCCGGAAATGTGTGCACCAGTTTTAGCTGAGACGGATAAAACCGGGAAATATTGATCCGTGCCCGCCCAAAGAACCGCAACTGCCGGAAGAACTGACCAAAATTTGTCCGGCGCTTATGATAAATAAACGCGTTGTGTATCAGTCCTGTTTTAAATCCATTCTCGATAATTCGGATGGCAAACTCAATATCTTCGCCCATGCGGCTGATGCGGTATCCGCCGATGGTCTCCCAAACCTTCCGCGATAAACCCATGTTGAAACTCCTCGGATGGAACTGCCCTCCCAGGTTCTTTTTACTACCCCGAATACCGCCGGTGGTGAAAGGCGACGTCATGGAGTAGCTAATAGCCTTCTGAATCGGCGTAAAGTCCGGATGGGCGGCATCGGGTCCGCCGTAGGCATCAAGCCAGTCAGTAGCCAGATGCCGCGCTACCGTTTCAAAGTAATGCGGAGGCACCAGGGCATCGGAGTCGAAAATTACAAAGTAATCGCCGGTAGCCCGCTCGAAGCCGAAGTTGCGGGTGAATCCCTGGCCGGTATTTTCTTTAAAAAAATAATGGATATTAAGCTGGTTACGGAACTGCTCAGCTACCGTATCTGCTTTAATTCCGGAGCCGTCTTCAATCACCAGCACTTCATAGGGTTTTAGCGTCTGCCGGGTGAGGCTGTCCAGCAGTTCATGCAACTCGTCGGGGCGGTTGTAGACGGGGATGATGACGGAGAATCTGAGCATTTTTTATGCGTTCATCACTTCCCCCAAAGCCTCCTCATTCGCCCGAATCACCTCATCCACCAACTCATCCGTCAGCGCCGTAGATAAGAACAGGCTTTCAAACTGCGCGGGAGCCAGGTACACCCCCCGCTTCAGCATGGACTGGAAATAGCGCCCGAATAAGGCCGTATCGCAGGATTTAGCCGATCCATAGTCCGTTACCACCTTATCGGTCATAAACAGTGTAAACATAGAGCTAATGTGGTTGATGGTGAAGTTCAGCCCCAGCTTTTCCAGACTGCTCCGGAAGCCGGTTGTCAACTTCTCGCCAATAGTATCCAGCCGCGTGTACACCTCCGGATGCTCATTCAGGTAACGCAGCATAGCCAGACCCGCCGACATGGCAATAGGGTTGCCCGACAATGTACCGGCCTGATACACCGGCCCGGCGGGCGATACCATGTTCATGATGTCGGCCCGGCCACCGTACGCGCCAACGGGCATACCGCCCCCGATGATCTTCCCCATTGTGGTCAGGTCGGGGCGGATATTGAAGCGCTCCTGCGCTCCGCCTTTAGCCAGCCGGAAGCCCGTCATCACCTCGTCGAAGATGAGCAGAATATCGTGCCGATCGCAGAGGTCACGCAGCCCCTCCAGAAAGCCGGGCTGGGGCAGCACACAACCCATATTGCCGACTACCGGCTCCAGAATGATGGCCGCAATCTGGTTTGGGTTGGCGTCAATTAACTGTTCCACAGCCGCCAGGTTGTTGTACGGAGCCAGTAGGGTATCATGGGCCGTAGCGCGGGTAACACCGGGGCTGTCGGGACTGCCCATCGTCATGACTCCGCTGCCGGCGGCAATCAGAAACGAGTCGCCGTGGCCGTGGTAGCAGCCTTCAAACTTGATGATTTTGTCGCGTCCGGTAAAACCCCGTGCCACCCGGATGGCTGCCATCGTGGCTTCGGTGCCGGAATTGACCATGCGCACTTTCTCCACCGACGGCACCATATCAATAATCAGTTCGGCCATCTCCACCTCTTTGCGGGTCGGTGCGCCAAACGAAAACGAATGCTGAATAGCCTCCCGCACCGCTTCCTCCACCGGCTCAAAGGCATGGCCGAGGATCATGGGTCCCCAGGAGTTAATTAGCTCAATGTAGCGGTTGCCGTCTTCATCGTAGAGGTAAGGTCCTTTGGCTGATTTAATAAACAAGGGCGTGCCACCCACCGCCCGAAAGGCACGGACGGGCGAGTTTACGCCCCCAGGCATCAATGTTTTGGCTTTCTCGAAAAGTTGTTCGCTGGTCGTCATCTGGTCTTCGGTAGTCACTAATTTACTTTAATAAACCGCCCGTCGTTGAATTTGACGATCGGCACGATCTCGTTTTCATTTGAGTTGCGATAATCAAACCCAGAGAGCAGGTAATCATCGCCCTCGGCTCGCAGGGTGGTCCGGCGCTGAATCTGAGGGCCGTTTTTGGCTAACTGCCGGCCGAAAAACAGCATCATATCGTAGCCCTGAAAGGTAAATACTGACGGAATAATATTCCGTCGGCCCAGGTAGGCTTCCTGAAACTGGTCAACCTGTTCCCGGCTGAAATCAACATAGTCCGGATACAGCAGGTAAAGTTCGCGCCGGCCAAACGTACTGGACGAGTTCTTATACATATCAAATGCCGAGGCTGTAACAATGACCGGAGCCGTAATGCGAAGTCGGCTAAGAGCTGCCAGGAAACGCGAACCATCATCGTCGCTGCTGCTGGAGAAAAAGACATGATCTGGTTTATTCAGCTCTGAAATACGCATGATAGCCGCCATAGATTCGGCGGTGCCGCTCAGCTTCTTCCGGTCTATCACCTGAAAGCCGGCCTCTCTCAGCCGGGTCTCGTAAAGGCTTGCCAGGGTAGAATCTTTCCGGGAACTGCCATAATAGATAGCCGCTTTTCTGGAGACACCCAGCGACCGCACAAAGGCCAGCGTTTTGTCGGCCTGCTTCTCCAGCGACGGCTGCGCCAGAAAGGCCAGCGGCTGCTCCTGAATCAGATCACTGCTCGTCGCCAGCGGATTCACCAGTACCATGCCGTTCTCACCGGCGAAGCTGGTCACCACCTTGTTTGGCTCGGCATACAAGGGACCAATAACCAGATCACTTTGGGCAAAGCCTGGATTGGTGATCAGTTCCCGCGCCTTTTCCGCATCATTATCCAGGTCGTAGGCAAAGACGTTTACGGTTATACCCTCCGACTGCAGCTTTGCTTTTGCCATCTGAATACCGTTGTACAGATCAATGGCGTACTGATTAGTACGCGCCCGCCGGTTAGCATCAAACTCATCGATCCGGAACGGAAACAGCACAGCCACGTTGAAATAGCCTTTGTTCCGGTTTCGTTCCGTACGGACTGCGGCTGCGGTTTGACCCGAACCCGTTGTGCCGGGTACCCCAAACCGGTTGGTCAGCCGGTCCGACAGCTCCAGATCCGCCTTGTCGGATGAGGTACGCTGAATAAGTGATACCAGGGCAAGCGCCAGATTGCGGTTTTCGGGAAACTCCCGCTGCAGTTGCTTCAACTGCCGCAGGTCGGTTATCTGCCCGAAGAAATGCCGTTCCAGCTTATCGACATCGTTGCGCAGGGAGGCATCGCTGATGCGGCTCAGGTAGCTCAAAGCATCCTCATACTGACCGGCTTCCATAGCGGCACTAGCGTAGAGGTAATAGGCATCCTCCATCTTTTGCCAGTCCGGAAAGCGGTCAATCACTTGCTTCAGCATATTGCGGGCCTGGCCGTAGTTTTTCTGCCGGAAAGCGGCTACGGCATAATAATAATAGGCGTAGGGCGCCAGCCGGTTGCTGCGATCCATCAGCGACTGCAGTTCTTTTTTGGCCTGATCGTACTGACCGGTCTGCACCAGCCGGACGGCCGCTTTATATCGTCGCTCGTTGGCATCGCCGGACGTCTGCCCGTACGATGGCTGCCAGAGCAGGCAGAGTATCAGTCCGACAACTGGCCTGTGTCGATTGAGGAAAATTTTCATAGGACAAAACAACTAACAATACATTTAACACACAAAGAGCAACGTCCGGACGTTGCTCTTTGTTGAAATCATACCAAAAACCAAGGCAATGCAGACGCCGAAATCCAGCAGTAACTGCTTTGGCAGGGATCGGCAGGTAATACACCAACCAGCCGTTATTTTTTCTGCTTAGGCCGCTGCTCGGCATTCCGCTTGGCTTCTTCGGCCTGCTTACGGGCTTCTTCAGCCGCACTCAGTGACCGCTGGAGGATCGACTGGAATTTTGACTTCTTCCCCTCTCCTTTCTCGAACTTCTTCCGGTTCTCTTCCAGCACCGCCTTGATCTTATCTTCATCCACAAACTTCCGGATAAGCTGCTGCTGCGCGATGGTCACTACGTTGGACACAAAATAGTAGAACGTGAGACCGGCCGGGAAGGAGTTTAGCACGAACATGAACATCAGCGGGAAGATGTAGCTCATGGCCTTCATATTGACCGGTCCAGGCTGCGTCGGCGTCATCTGGTTGTTATACCAGGCATAAGCAATACTGGACGCGGTCATCAGCACTGTAAACAAGCTCAGGTGGCTGCCCAGGAACGGAATGGTAACCGGAAACTGCAGGAAGGCATCGTAGGTCGACAGGTCATTGGCCCACAGGAACGGCTTCTGCCGCAATTCGATCAGGTTGGGAAACAGAAAGAACAGCGACATCAGGATCGGCATGGTGGCCAGCACCGGAATACAGCCGCTCAAGGGGCTTACACCTACCTGCTGGTAAAGCTTCATCTGCTCCGATTGCATCTTGGCCATATCGTCGCCTACCTTCTCCCGAATTTCGTTAATCTCCGGCTGCAGTACCCGCATCTTGGCCATACTCACGTAAGACTTGTACGTCAGCGGAGTCAATACCAGCTTCACAAACACCACCAGACAGATAATCAGTAAGCCGTAGTTGGAAATAAATCGCTCCAGCAGGTTGAATACCGGCACAAAGAAGTATTTGTTGATGGGCTTCAGGATTGCATAACCCAGATAGACGTTCCGGTCGAACTCCGGGGCCACGCCATCCACAATCTGGTAGTCATTGGGGCCGAAATAGAATCGGTAGTTGCCTTTCCCCTGCTTCACATCGGCCATCGGCAGCGCAACGTCAGCAATACCGGTTTTAACGAACTCGGTATCATTCGGATCGACCAGGGTTTTCAGCGAGGCATTTTGCAGCGGACTGTTTTTGGCAATGAATCCAGCCAGAAAGTACTTGTGCTTCAGGGTATACCACTGTAGCGGCTCCTGCAAAGAGGCTTCGTGGTTCCCGCTCGCGTCGAGCGACAGATTATCAAAATTGCCGTCGGCGGTCAGGTAGTTGATGGTGGCCGATTTTCGGTTCTCGGTCAGGTCGTTCTCGAACTGCCGCATCTTATCCAGCCACAAAAACCGGATGTTATCGTTCCCTACGTTGGTGAGGCCGTTCAGCCGGAGATCATAATCGATTACATATCCTTCAGCCGGAAAGGTATATACCTGCTCAACCGACTGACCCGGCGCTACCTCAACCCGGAAGACCAGTTGCCGGGGTCCGCTGCGCACCATCCCCCCCTGCGCGTTTGTTTGGTAATAAAGCTTGTGCAGGTCGACCTTACCCCGACTGGTGGGTAATTCGAGTATGGTCTGAGTACTTTGTGGATCGACCAGCACCACCGGCTTGCCGGTATACGTATCATATTTTTTCAGCAGCACCTCTTTCGGCCGGCCCCCATAGGTGCTGAACGTCACTTTCATCTCGTTGTTTTCGACCACAATATCCTGGGCCTGACCCGTGCCGGCTGCGGCAAAGTCACCATACTGTGCCCGGGCGGCTACCGAATCGAGCGTTGGCGGAGCGGCCTGTGCCTGCGCCTGATTCGCGGCAGTAGTTGTTGGCTTGGTGGTTTGTGTCTGTTGAGCGGGAGCCTTTTCGGGAGCCGGTTTGGGCACCAGCAGTTGGTAGCCTACCAGCATCGCCAGAATCAGCACAATTCCAATAATCTGATTACGATCCATTATTTAACGGTTTCAAGTTTATACCTCCAGGTCCCCAATTTTCTTTTCAAGCTGAAACCCTGTTGTATAAACTATTTTCTGACAAAACAGGCCGTTGGAAAACGGCCGTTTTTTGGGTGCAAAGGTACGATGAATTAGCTGCTTAACCAACTATAGTGGGGAGCGGCACGGACGCGGTTTCAGCGGATGGTTCTGCTTCTGAGCGTTTCCGCTGGGCATAATCCAGCGCAGCTTTCACAAAATAGACAAATAGCGGCTGCGGGTTCATCACCGTACTTTTCAGTTCAGGGTGAAACTGCACGCCCACGAACCACGGATGATCGCGTAACTCAATAATTTCGACCAGTCCGGTCTCCGGGTTGATTCCGGTAGCCCGCATACCGGCTTTCTCATACTGATCCAGAAAGGCGTTGTTGAACTCATACCGGTGCCGGTGACGCTCACTAATCTGCGTTTTGCCGTAGATCTGATGCACAAGCGAATCTTTTTTGAGCTTACAGGGATACGCCCCAAGCCGCATGGTGCCGCCTTTATTGGTCACTGCCTTCTGGTCTTCCATCATATCGATGACCGGATAGGCGGTATCCGGGCTCATTTCTGTGGAGTGGGCCTCTTCCAGCCCCAGTACATTCCGGGCAAACTCAATAACGGCACACTGCATACCCAAACAGATGCCAAAGAATGGAACGCCATTTTCACGAGCGTAGCGAATGGCATTGATCTTCCCCTCAATACCCCGCTCTCCAAAGCCCGGCGCTACCAGCAGTCCGTCCAGTTCACGAAGCCGGTGTACACAACTCGCGTAATCGGCCAGCGTTTCCGACTGAATCCATTCAATCGTCACCTTGCATTCGTTCTGCGAACCGGCATGGATAAACGATTCGGCAATGGATTTATAGGCATCGTGTAATTCAACATATTTCCCGACCAGGCCAATAGTCACGGCGGCAACGGGGTTTTTCAGGCGACCCAGAAACGTTTTCCAGACATCCAGGTCGGCATCCTGATCGTTGTAGAGATCCAGCATATACAGCGCCCGCTGATCCAGCTTTTCTTTCCTCATCAGCAGCGGCACATCGTAGATGGTTTCGGCGTCGATGGCTTCAATCACCGAATTGACCTGTACATTGCAGAATAAGGCAATTTTCCGACGAATATCCGGCGGCAGCGGGTGCTCAGTCCGGCAGACGATGATATCCGGCTGCACCCCGGCTTCCAGCAACATCCGTACCGAGTGCTGCGTCGGCTTGGTTTTCAGTTCACCGGCCGATTGCAGGTAGGGCACCAGCGTCAGGTGCACAAACAGTGTATCGTTTTCGCCCAGTTCAAATTTCAGTTGCCGGATGGCCTCGATAAACGGCAGTGACTCGATGTCACCAACGCAGCCCCCTACTTCGGTAATGATGATGTCGTACTCACCGGTTTCGCCCAGCAGCCGGATGTTGCGCTTGATCTCGTCGGTGATGTGCGGCACTACCTGAACGGTTTTCCCCAGGAAATCACCCCGTCGTTCGCGGGTGATGACGTTGTAGTAGATACGTCCCGTAGTGATGTTATTGGCCTGCGAGGTCGAAATATTCAGAAAGCGCTCATAATGGCCGAGGTCGAGGTCTGTTTCAGCCCCGTCGTCGGTAACGTAGCACTCGCCGTGTTCGTAAGGATTAAGTGTTCCGGGATCGATATTGATGTACGGATCGAACTTTTGGATCGTCACCGACAAGCCCCGTGATTGAAGTAATTTGGCCAGCGAAGAGGCAATAATGCCCTTGCCGAGAGAAGATGTCACACCGCCCGTAACAAAAATGTACTTTGCGGTTTTCTGACCGGATGAAGCCATGTCTGAAACCTGTTTTGGTCGTTACGGGATATAAAGGTACGAAGTTTTTCGGGGAAACAGGCCAACTTATAGAGGAAAAAACCAAAGATTTGCGGTAAGTAGTTGGTACTCAAAAAAGACACCGATATTTGTAAGCAGAACATTATTAGCACGTAGCAACTCTTCCATGCAGGTACAAACCTTTCCTTCCTACGACGATCTTTCCCGGCATACCGCCGAACATATCGCTGATATGGTTCGACAGAAGCCTACGGCTACCCTTTGTCTGGCCTCCGGCGAAACACCCATCAGCACCTTTCATCACCTGGTAACGCTGGCTCAGTCCGGTCAGGTCGATTTCAGCCGGTGTACCTTTATCGGCCTTGACGAATGGATTGGTTTCGGGCCGGAAGATGAAGGCAGTTGCGCCTACTATCTCTACCGCGACTTGTTCGGCCCGCTGAGCATCCGCCCGGAGCAAATTCACTACTTCAACGCCAAATCCATCGACCTGCCTGCCGAATGTCTGCGTATTGATGCGGCCATTGCCGAATGCGGTGGGCTCGATCTGATTCTGGTGGGCATTGGCATGAACGGCCACATTGCCCTGAACGAGCCCGGTACATCGTTCAATCTGTACGCCCACGTGAGCGATTTGGCAGAAGTAACAGTGCAGGTAGGCCAGAAGTATTTCACGCAGGCAACGCCCTTATCGAAAGGTATTACGCTGGGCCTCCGGCACCTGATGGAGGCCCGCGAAGTAATCCTGATGGCGAGCGGTTCCCGGAAGGCGGCCGTTATCCGCCACGCCCTGCAAGGCCCTGTCACGGAAGAACTACCAGCCAGCATTATTCAGCAGCACCCCAATGCTCACGTCTGGCTTGATGCCGAAGCGGGGAGCCAGATCTAAGTACTGTATCGGCATCATGATTCAAACCGTATCCGACAAAAAGGTTACTTCCCGGCGGACCGAAATCCTGGCTGGCGTCTCTACGTTTCTGGCTACCATGTACATTATCGTGGTCAACCCGGCTATTCTGAGCCAGGCAGGGCTGCCATTTAGCGGGGTGCTGACGGCCACGGTGCTGCTGTCGTTCTTTTGCAGTCTGATGATGGGTCTGTACGCCCGTAACCCTATTGTGGTAGCGCCGGGTATGGGGTTGAACGCCTTTTTTACTTTTTCGGCCGTCAAGGGTATGGGTATTGCGCCTACGGTAGCCTTAGGTGCTGTTTTCTGGGCGGGCATCCTGTTTCTGATTTTGTCGCTGGCCAACATCCGCACGGCCATAGTCCGGGCCATTCCGAAGCCGCTGCGGTATGCCATATCAGCGGGTATCGGGTTATTTATTACACTGATCGGGTTTGAGAACGCCCGCTTTATCGTAGCCAATCCCGCCACGCTGGTGAGTATTGCCAGCCTCAGTGACCCAATCATTCTGACCTTTATCCTGGGGCTGCTATTAACCGCTGTGCTGGTGGCTCGTCGAATAACAGGAGCCATTATTGCAGGAATCACCCTGACCACCCTGGCTGCTGTGCCGATAGGCCGGCTCTGGGGCGATGCATCAGCCGTTACTTTCGGGCAGAAGACGCTCGTCAATTTCCAGGGGTTGTTTGCCGCTCCGGATTTTAGCCTCATCGGCCGCCTGGATCTGTTGGGTGCCCTGCAATGGTCACTCTGGCCGGTGATTTTCGCCTTTGCCTTCACCGACCTGTTCGATAGCCTCTCCACCTTTGTCGGCGTAGCCGAAGCCGCCGACCTGTACGACGAAACGGGTGAACCGCGCAACGTAAAGCAGTCCCTGCTAACCGATGCCGTGGCTACCACTTTAGCCGGTTTTTTGGGAACCAGTCCCGGAACGGCGTATATCGAATCGGCAGTGGGTATCGAGCAGGGTGGCCGTACGGGCCTAACCGCTATTGTGGCCGGGTTATTATTTCTGCCGTTTCTTTTTTTGTCGCCCCTGCTGTCGGTTATCCCGGCCATTGCCACCGCGCCGGCGCTGGTGCTGGTCGGTTCGTTTATGATGCGGCCCGTCACAAAGATCAACTGGGGTGAGCTGGATGAGGCCATCCCGGCATTTCTGGCGCTGGTATTAATCCCGTTTAGCTATTCCATCACGCAGGGGATTATCTGGGGCTTTCTGTCGTGGACGGTGGTTAAAGTGGCCGTGGGTAAATTCCGCGAGGTGCCGGTAGGGTTATGGGTGGTGGATGTGTTTTGTGTAGTATCTTTGGTGGCTGGACATTGACTATGCTAAGACTACTGTTTTTCCTGTTATCCATTCAGGCCGCCCAAGCGCAGCTCTATAAACCGAAGCCGGTTACAGCCCTGCTGGGCGCGTTTGATGAAGAGGTAAAGCTGGTGCAGCAGTCCCTGACCAGGCCTAAAACGGTAATCCACAATGGCATCCGGTTTACTACCGGCCGCATTGGCAACCGCAGGGTAGTGGTAGCCGAAACCGGTATCGGGAAGGTAAATGCGGCCATGACTACAGCCCTGGTAATGGCGTATTTTAAACCGCAGCAGGTCATTTTCACCGGTATTGCCGGCGGTACTAACCCGGACCTCCAGCCAGGCGACCTGGTGATTGCCCGTCAGACCGCCCACCACGATTATGGGTACATTACCTTCAGTCAGCAGAAGACCAATCAAACCCGCAACGCCATTACCAAACAGTTTAACCCAACGTACTTTCCCGGCGACTCCCTGCTAATGCAGAAGGCCCTGGCAGCCGCCAGAGTGGTAACGTTTGAATCAATTCCCTCAACGTCGCGCCCCCCGTCGCTGGTGGTCGGAACGGTAGTAACAGGTGATGTGTTTGTGTCTTCAGACGAGAAAGTACAGAGCTTACGGAAGGAGTATAATGCCGATGCCACCGAAATGGAAGGCGCTGCGGTAGCGCAGGTTTGCTACCAGCAGCAGATTCCCTGTCTGGTCATTCGGAGCCTGAGCGATAAGGCTAATGCCAATGCCCGGCAGGATATGCTAACGTTTGTGAAGATTGCCGCCCGCAACTCCGCCAACCTCGTTATGGCTATTGTCCGCCAACTCCCCTAACCTCCTTATCTTCTACTCCCTTCCTCCTTTTCTCCCTTCTTCCTGCACAAGTACCTTCCCTGCCCGCTCTGCCATCCACTTCCGGATAATCTGGCTAAGCGGTTTAAATTCAATGAGGAAGCCGTCGTGGCCATACAGCGAGTCTATTTCCTGGTAAACGGCATCGGGGATATGACGGGCCAGAAACTGCTGCTCCGACGGCGGGAACAGAATGTCCGATTTAATTCCAACACTGAGAGTGCGGGCTTTGATCTGCCCCAGCGCGTTGAGAATACTGCCCCGGTTGCGGCCCACGTTATGCGAGTCCATAACTTTGGTCAGTGTCCAGTAGGTAAACGCATTGAACCGGCGCACCAGTTTCTCGCCCTGGTATTGCTGGTAGCCGGCAGCCTTGTACCCATCCAGTTGTTCGTTGTTGTCCAGCGCCTGCGTAAAACCGTAGGTATCGTAGTTGCGGTAGGAAATCAGGGCCATTGCCCGGGCCGCCTTCATACCCGCCTGTCCGGCGTCGGGCCGGCGTTCGCGCCAGGTGGCATCGGCTTCAATGGCCATGCGCTGTGACTCGTTAAAGGCAATACCCCAGGGAGAGAATACCGCATTGGAGGCCAGCAGCACCAGATTCTCAATCAGATCGGGTTGCATAATCCCCCACTCCACGGCTTGCTGCCCACCCACAGAACCGCCAATGCAGGTATGTATCCGATCAATACCGAGCTCCTGCCGCAGCAGGTCCAGGGCACCCACAATATCCCGAACGGTTATCGTTGGAAAATCATGAAAGTAAGGATCCCCGGTTTCCGGATTGATCGACAGCGGACCGGTAGAGCCATAGCAGGAGCCGAGAATGTTAGCGCAGACAATAAAATACTGCTCCGGATCATAAAACCGGCCCGGCCCTACCATACCGCTCCACCAGTCGCCGGGATCAGCATTGCCGGTCAGGGCATGACAAATCCAGACAACATTAGAACCATCGGCGTTTAACGTTCCGCGCGTGGTATAAGCCAGCCGAAAGCCGGGTAGTGAGGCCCCCGCTTCCAGCGAATAGGTGTACTTGTAATCGAAATACTGCAATTGTGAAATGGGTTTGAGGTTTGAGCCGGCCGCCCGGCTCAAACCTTGAACTAAATTTCAGGCTAACGCCGGCTCGGCTATTTTGGCAAACGCCTGTTCCAGATCGGCTTTGATGTCATCGATATGCTCAATACCGGCCGAAATACGCAGCAGACCGGGCTCTACCCCGGCACTGGCCTGCTCATGCTCCGATAACTGCTGGTGCGTGGTAGCCGCCGGGTGAATAATCAGCGTTTTGGCGTCGCCTACATTAGCCAGGTGACTCACCAGTTTCAGGCTGTTGACAAACTGCTCGGCAGCCTCACGACCGCCTTTAACCTTGAACATAAACACCCCCCCAAAGCCGCGTTTCAGGTATTTCTTCGCCAGCTCGTGGTATTTGCTGCTCTCCAGACCAGGATAGTTTACGTACTCGACCTGCTCGTGCTGCTCCAGCCAGCGGGCCAGTTCCAGCGCATTCTGCACCGTCCGATCTACGCGCAGCGACAGGGTCTCCAGGCCCTGCAGCAGCAGGAACGAGTTAAACGGGCTCATACTCGGACCCCAGTCCCGCAGCCCCTCTACCCGGGCGCGGATGATAAACTGGATGTTGCCAAACGGACCGTTCACCCCAAACACATCGCTGAACACCATGCCGTGGTACCCTTCGGCCGGCTCAGAAAATTGCGGGAACTTGCCATTGCCCCAGTTGTACTTACCACTGTCTACGATAACCCCGCCGATGCTTGTGCCGTGGCCGCCAATCCACTTTGTGGCCGATTGAACCACTACGGCTGCACCATGCTCTATCGGCCGGAACAGGTAACCGCCGGTGCCAAAGGTGTTATCCACAATCAGCGGAATATCATACTTCTGCGCCAGCGCGGCAAAGGCCTCAAAATCCGGAACATTGAATTCCGGATTGCCGATGGTTTCCAGGTAGATGGCTTTGGTCTTCTCATCAATCAGCCGCTCAAAGCTCTCCACCTTATCGCCGTCGGCGAAGCGGGCCTCCACGCCGAGTCGTTTGAAAGAAACCTTAAATTGATTATAAGTGCCGCCGTAGAGGTAGGATGTAGTGACAAAATTATCGCCGGTCATCAGGATGTTGTTCAGGGCGATAAACTGAGCCGCCTGCCCCGATGCGGTTGCGAGAGCAGCCACCCCTCCCTCCAGGGCGGCCATACGCTTCTCAAACACATCGGTAGTGGGGTTCATAATCCGGGTGTAAATATTGCCGAACTGCCGCAGCGCAAACAGATCGGCCCCGTGCTCGGAGCTGTTGAATACGTACGACGTAGTCTGGTAGATAGGTACGGCCCGGGCGTTGGTGGTGGGGTCGGTTTCCTGACCAGCGTGGAGCTGCAGGGTTTCAAAATGCAATGAATCGGCCATGACGTTTAGAAAGGTGAAAAGGTGAAAAACTGAATGAAGATAGCATCTTCTGAAAACCAGAAGGTTAGGTAGTTATTATTCGGCAAAGCAGGAGCCTGCCCGGCAGGAGTGGGTCGGATAAAGCATGTGTAGTGACAGACGCAGAAAGCGCCCGTCCATTCGGCGGAGGTACTGGCGTGTAAGCATGAGGTTGTGATTTATAGGCCCTAAATTGCTTTAGGTGGGAATTAGCACCTTGTCCCAGGTATACAGGATAGGTTGCCAGAGGTTCGCAGAGCCCAGTCTCTCCCCTCTTCTGTATAAATCAACGCGTGATCCGACCCGGCATAGCGGTCGGCGGAGCTATTGACTTGATGCTGCAAGTATACGACCAAAACAGCCGACACGCAACTATCGTCCGGTATTTTGGCCGGAAACGCTGAAAAATAAATAGTGTGTAAATGGGCTTTACTCCTTGCGCACCGTTGCTTACTTTTGTAGGAAGACACCTCCACTATGAACAATACCTACCGTCCCTATAAAGATACGGCCCGCAAAGCCGGCATCACCACGCTTAAAGATGCCATTGATCAGATGCTTAAGTCGTATCAACTACAAAGCCGCTTCAATGAGACGTACCTGGAAGCGTTCTGGGGGAAAATGATGGGTAGTGCTATTGCCTCCCGCACCAACCGGCTATACGTGCGCGACAACATTCTTTATATTGAAATTGCCTCAGCCCCACTCCGCAACGAACTGGTTACGGCCAAGCACAAAATGATTCAACTCATCAACAAAGACATTGGAGCCGAGGTAATCCGGGATGTAGTATTTATCTGACCAGTTCCGGTACGCCTGGTGCCGCGTTGAAGGTGTGTAGCACCAGGAAGGCTTATTGGGTTACCAGTTGATGTGACAAAAGGGAACAAGCTACTTTCTGCATAGTCTGAAAATCACCATGTTCTCCCAGAAAGCGTAATAGATTTTCGGTGCGGTCGAGCAGCCGCTCGTTGGAGTACCGGCGCACAAACGGCGCAATCCGGCTGTATTCAGATAAGTCGGTAAACTCCCAGGGATGCACATAGAGGTTTAGCAGACCATCGTGCCGGAGGGTTTGCAGGCATAACCGCTTATAGAGCGCAAACGGAAAATTCTTCAGACTCAACCAGAACAGCGGTATCCGGAGCCGGGGTGTCACCGAAGCCGGCATCTGCAATACACCATTCTCCACAAACGGCGTTCGGGGTGCCCGCAGATTATTGTATTTACCGGGCAGAAATGTCGGATGCAACGACGAGTTATAGACATAGCCTGCAGCCGCCACATCGCCGGCATCCACCTTCGCCATATTAGCCATTCGAAAACCAACCACCGGGTTCCCGGTGAGGTTTTCCAGAACAGCTTTTGACGACGCCAGATCAGCCGGCTCAAACGTCCAGTGGTGGTAGCCATGAGAAGCAATCTCATGTTTATGGGCCAGTCGCCGGATCAGCCGGGGTTCATGGAGAGCATAGTTGGCGGTGGTAAACAGAGTAGTACGGGCGTCTACTACTTCAAACCGTTCGGCCAGCAAGAATAGACCACGGGTTGAGACCGCGATCTGTTCGCTCATCGGAATGTCGTACCCGTACCGGAGCGCGGTATCAAACTCCTCCACGTCGACCGTAAACAGGATGCTTCTTGTCTGGTGTTGCATTACCATCCGGCTACTACAGTTTCTTCAATATCGCTGGTATGCGCAATGATATAAGGCGGACGCTGTTTTACTTCCATAAACGTCTTACCCAGATAAACACCGATAATCCCGATTACAATAAATTGAATGCCCCCAATCAGTACCATCAGGAGAATAATGGAAGTCCAGCCCGAAACCGTAGCATTGGTGAAGTACTTTTCGTACAATACCTCCATACCGAACAGACAGGCAAACAAGGACATGGCAAAGCCCAGCAGCACCGACAGATACAGCGGACGGGTTGTAAAGGAGGTGATCCCCATCGTGGCCAGTCTCAGCATCTTCCCAACCGAGTATTTGGTCCGGCCGGCGTACCGGGCCGCCGGTTCATACAGGACCCGACATTGCCGGAAACCCATCCAGGAGATAGTACCCCGCAAAAACAAATCATTTTCCTTAAATTGCTTTAGGGCGTCGATCACCTTCCGGTCGAGCAGCCGGAAATCGGCGGCTCCGTCTTCCAGTTCCAGGTCAGAGGCTGCCCGAAGCAGGCTATAGAAGCCCTTGGAGGTTTTGCGTTTGAACCAGGACAGGTTGGGGTCGGGCCGGCGAACAGTATAAATCACGTCGTAGCCTTCCCGCCATTTGGCAATCAGCGTGGGAATCAGCTCAGGCGGATGCTGCAGATCGGCGTCGAGGCTGATGACGCATTCGCCACGGGCGTGTTCGTATCCGGCCCGCAGCGCCATCTGATGGCCGAAGTTACGGGAAAACGACAGGTAACGAACAACCGGATACGCCTGCGACAGTTGGCTGAGTACAAACTGAGTCTGATCGGTACTGCCGTCGTCAATAATCAGAATTTCATAATTACGGTAGGGCTCCATAACGGCCATCAGGCGATGGACCAGAACAGGGAGGTTTTCTTCTTCATTGTACGCCGGAATTACCAGGGAAATCTTCTCCGGGGCTCTCATACGGTACGGTTAAGTTTCAAAGATGGATTGCAAGGCTAAGATACAGCAAGTACAACTACTTACTTTCAATTTCTTTGTAAAACTATTTATATCCTATGCTCATCTAATTTAAAAGGAATTAAAATCAACTTAGAATTGTATTAGATAGACTAATTTGAGCGCATACGGCACTATGCAGAGCAAAAACCTGTTGAATCAATCGGCAAAGTCTGATTCGAAGCCAGGCAAAAAAGGAAGCTTTACCCTGGGACAGCGAAGGCCGGGGGGCCAACACAACAGTACGCTGGTCGAGCAGGAAGAGAAAAGACAGGACCTGGGATTCGGCACCCGAATCAATGACTCTTATTCGCGGCTCATCAATAAAGACGGCAGCTTCAATGTCAACCGGGTTAATGAGCCGTTCTGGCACCGGCTCAATCTCTATCACCGGCTTATCACAATGCCCTGGCCAAAATTTTACCTCCTGGTTGTTGCTGCTTACATTACCACGAATGCCTTATTTGCCTGTTTATACCTGCTGGCGGGGAAAGAGCATCTGAAAGGACTGTCCGAAAGTGATACCGGCAACGGATTCTGGGGGGCTTTCTTTTTCAGCGCTCAAACCCTGACTACGGTTGGTTACGGCCACGTAAGTCCCTCCGGCTACCTGACCAGCGCTATTGCCGCTTTTGAGTCGATGATCGGGCTGCTGGCGTTTGCGCTGGCAACAGGTTTGTTATACGGTCGGTTTTCGCGGCCGGTGGCACATGTACGTTTTTCCCGTCACGCCGTCTTTGCCCCTTATCTGGACGTCAACGGCTGGATGTTCCGGATTATCAATGAGCGCTCCAATCAACTCGTTGATGTAGAAGTTGAAGTGTCTCTTTCCCGGCTGGAAAACAAACCGGATGGTACGCCCTATCGACGCTACTACAACCTGAAGCTGGAGCGCAGCAAGGTAAACTTTTTTCCGGCCAACTGGACGCTGGTGCATCCCATTACCGATAGTAGTCCGCTCTACGGCTGCACACCCGGGCAGCTGGACGAATCGGATGCCGAATTTCTGATTTTGTTGCGGGCCGTTGATGACACCTTTTCGCAGATGGTACACGCCCGGATGTCGTACCGCGCCGATGAAGTATTGTGGGGCCGTAAATTCAAACCCCTGTTTGACACTAGTGACAACGGTAATTATTGGCTGGATATGAATAAACTGGATGACACCGAGGAAATGCCGCTAAACTTGTAATTTGCCGGCTCTATTAACCCGCACCAGCATAGCGGCTGGTACTGATATGGTATGATCCAACCACCTTTTCTGTGTGCCGGCGATACCGTCGGCGTAGTAGCTCCGGCCAGTCGTTTTTCGTATGCTGATTTACTCCCCGGTCTTGCCGTTCTGCGGGATCAGTGGCACCTGACTGTCGTGGAAGGCGAGAGCCTGAAAGCCCGGCACGGCTCCTTTGCCGGCACCGATGACCTGCGCCGGGCCGACCTCCAGCGAATGCTTGACGCCCCGGCCATTAAGGCTATTTTTGCGGCCCGTGGCGGCTACGGCTCCACCCGCCTGGTTGACCAACTGGATTTTACCCAGTTCCTGAAACAGCCAAAGTGGCTGATCGGCTTCAGCGACATTACCGTGTTGCACTGCCACCTGCATCGGATGGGGGTAGAAAGCCTCCACGCCATCATGCCTAAGCTTTTCGGTGCCGACGATGTGAGTGAAGCGATTGAAACGCTGCGGAAATGGGTCTTTGGCGAACCAGTCGGTGCGTACCGTACCTCTCCCCACCTGCTGAACCGCGCCGGCCAGGCTACAGGTCCGCTGGTTGGGGGTAATTTAACACTGCTCACCCACATTATCGGCACGCCTTCTGATCTAGCCCTGGACGGTAAGATTTTGTTTATTGAAGACATTGAAGAATATCTGCATAACCTGGACCGGATGCTGCGGCAGCTTCAGCGGGCAGGCCGGTTTGAGAACCTGGCCGGGTTGCTGATCGGCCAGTTTACGGATATGAAAGATAACCCATCGCTACCCTACGAGCAGTCGCCGTACGAAATTGTGGCTGAAGTAATCGCCAATTATGACTTTCCGGTTTGCTATGATTTTCCGGTCGGGCACGTAGCCCGCAATCTGGCCTTACCGGTAGGGCATGACGCTATGCTGGAGGTAACCAGCGAAGGCGGTATTTTATCATTTACCAAAGCAGAAACCATTATTTAGTAGGCAGTGCCCACTGAAAATTCTAAGACTATGTCTGTTTTCGCCCAAAAAGTAGTTTGGATTACCGGCGCGTCCTCCGGCATCGGCGAAGCGCTGGCCCTTGAACTGGCCCGGCAGGGAGCGCGGCTGGTGTTGTCGGCCCGCCGGGCAGATGAATTGCAGCGGGTGGCGGGTCTGACCGGTTTGCCAGCTTCGGAGGTGCTGGTGCTGCCAATGGATGTGATCGACATTGATACCTTTTCCGGCAAGGTCCAAACTGTGCTCCAACGCTTTGGGCGCATCGATTATATGGTCCAGAATGCCGGTATTACGCAACGGGGTACCGTAGCCGAGACAGAATTTGCGGTATACCGGCGGCTGATGGAGATCAACTTCTTCGGGGTGGTGGCTCTGACCAAAGCGGTGCTGCCCTATATGCTCCGGCAGCAGAGCGGGCATTTTGTGGTGACCAGCAGCGTAGCCGGTAAGATCGGCGTTAAGCAGCGGTCGGGCTACTGCGCCAGTAAGCACGCTCTGCAGGGCTTCTTCGATTCGCTCCGCGCAGAGACCCATGCGCAGGGCCTGCGGGTGACAATTGTCTGTCCGGGTTACATCAAAACGCCGATTTCACTCAGCGCCCTCAACGAAAAAGGCGAAACCTACAACCGCATGAACACCAACCAGGCACAGGGTATGGACGCGAATGTGTTTGCCCGCCAGGTAGCGCAGGCCGTGGCCGATGGAAAGGAAGAAGTGTATATCGGCGGCAAAGAAATTGGGGGTATTTACCTGAAGCGCTTTTTCCCCGGCATTATTTCCCGCCTGGTACGCAGCCGGGCGGCTGAGTAATAAAACGAAAGCGTCCCGCAACCGTAGCCCGGAACGCTTTCGTATATGTATTCCCGTTGGTGTTACCGGGCACTGGCGGTCGACTTAGAGGTGCGCTGCTCCATATAATCAACGGTCAGGTGGCAAAGTGCCTTAACGCCCAGGGTAAATCCGCTCTCGTCGATCTGGAAATCCGGGGTGTGGTGCGGGGCAGCCTCTTCCAGCTTTTTGCCTTTCGCCATACCGCCCAGGAAAAAGAAAAAGCCGGGCACCTTCTGCTGATAGAATGAGAAGTCCTCAGCACCGGTCCAGGCCGGCGTTATCACCACTTTATTTTTACCGGCTACGGCCTCCAGCGTAGGCACCATCTGATCGGTCAGTTTGGGATCATTATAGGTTACCGGGTACATGACGTCGATCTTAACATCGGCTTTGGCCCCGGCGCTCTCGGCAATATGACCGGCAATTTCGTTGATGCGCCGGTGAATGGTTTGCTGCATATCGGGTGTAAACGAGCGAATGGTCCCGATCATGTTTACCTCTTCCGGAATGATATTTTGCCGGATACCACCATGAATAGCACCCACCGTTACCACCGCAGCCGCATCGGTCAGCGGCAGATTCCGGCTGACAATAGTCTGTAGGCCCATAACAATCTGTGACGAGGTCACGATAGGGTCAACGCCCGACCAGGGGTTAGCCCCATGAGTTTGCTTGCCTTTTACCTTGATGCTGTAAGAGTCAACAGCCGCCATGATGGCACCGGGCCGGTATTTGATGGTACCCACTTCGGTTTGGGAGTTAATATGCAGGCCAAAGATGGCGTCTACCTTCGGGTTCTCTAACACACCTTCTTTCACCATCAGTTCGGCACCGCCTTCTTCGCCTTGCGGAGCACCCTCTTCAGCCGGTTGAAAAATGAATTTAACCGTACCTTTCAAATCACTTTTGACGGACGCCAGCACCTCGGCCACGCCCATCAGAATGGCCACGTGACTGTCGTGCCCGCAGGCGTGCATGACGCCGGTTTTCTGGCCATTGTATTCCGTAGAAACCGTTGACTTAAAGGGTAAATCGACTCGTTCGGTCACCGGCAGGCCGTCCATATCAGCCCGCAGCGCTACTACCGGGCCGGGCTTTCCGCCTTTCAGAACACCGACAACGCCCGTTTTGGCCACGCCGGTTTTTACTTCAATACCCAGCGAGTGCAGATGAGCAGCAATTTTAGCGGCTGTCTGAAACTCCCGGTTACCCAGTTCCGGGTTCTGGTGAAACTCCCGGCGCCAGGTAATCACCTTTTTCTCCAGCCCCTCGGCCAGTTTATCCATTCGGCTGTTCAGCGGCTGAGGCTGAGCCATCAGGCTGGGAATCGCCAGCGCGATGCCGAACGTAGTTGCTAACGCATACTTGATAGGTGTCATATAAAATAGGTTAGTACGAGAAGAGCCAAAGATAATAGTCAAATTTTGCCGATAACCAGTTTTAATCAATTTACCGCCAGAATCAGGTCAACAGGGGGCAAAGACCTGTTAAAAATACTTATTAATCGGTTCGACTCCGCACCGGAATCAGGCCATTTCCTGTAAAGTACATCTTTTTTCTGAAGGGTTCAAATCCAAATAAAATTTGGTATTTACCGAATAATAAAAACAGTACGAATTTTGACTCTTAAAAGTAAATTTTAAATTAAAAAATCATTAAAGCAGGATTAGAGCTCCTAGATTCGTTGATTTCGTCATAAAGAATTTACACAAATGGTTAAAAATTTAAAATGAAAAGCCATATACGTTTAAAATTTACAAAAAAACTCATATCAAATTTCTTGCCAGAGTTTACCGGCGCAAGTCCGAAATTTTATTATCGAATTTTCCTTTTGTTAACTTTCGCATTATTTTCGCACCCGTTTTCTTACTTAAACAAAACTTTATACTAATTCTATGAGAAAACTTTTATCGGGTTTCTGGCTCTTGTGTGTGCTGACACTGCCCGCCCTGGCCCAGGACCGTACCGTAACTGGTAAAGTCACTTCATCAGACGACGGCACTCCCCTACCGGGTGTCAGTGTGCAGGTAAAAGGTACGACCCGTGGAACGTCGACCGACGCAGAGGGAAACTACCGGATAAACGCGGCCGAGAATGCACGGCTTGTATTTAGCTTCATCGGCTTTAACTCGCAGGAAGTGGCTATTAGTAACCGGTCTACGGTAAATGTCACGCTCCAGAGCAACACCACAGAGCTAAGCGAGGTTGTTGTAACGGGTTATGGCGGAACACTCAGCAAACGCGAAATCACTGGCTCTATCTCTAAAATTAAAGGTTCTGACATCGAAAATATGCCGATTCAGAGCTTCGATCGCGCGCTACAGGGCCGGGCGGCTGGTGTGCAGATTTCTTCAGCCAACGGGGTACCGGGTGGTGCCGTACAGGTACGTATCCGGGGTGTTGGCTCTATTGCCGCCGGTACTGATCCGCTTTACATTGTCGATGGTGTGCAGTTGAACAGCAACCGAACCTCCTCGTTTACGAGTACCAACCCGCTGTCGTTCCTGAACCCGAACGATATCGAGTCAATCGAAATATTAAAAGATGCGGCTGCGGCTTCCATCTATGGTTCTCAGGCTGCCAACGGGGTTGTACTGGTAACCACCAAGAAAGGAAAAGCCGGCAAAACTCAGTTTAATCTGAATACATATTATGCCTTTGTTGAGCCGGTAAAATACCTGGATGTTCTGAACACGCAGCAGTGGCTCCAGATGCGTACGGAAGCTGTTTTCAACCAGACGGCTGCTACCAACCCGGCTTATACTGTTGATCAGGCTCGCCGGGCAGTACTGTCGTCGGTACGTCTGAACCCTGAGCTTTCAGAAGCTGAAATCGCTGCCCTGCCAACCTATGACTGGCAGAAAGTGGGTATCCGCAACGGCCGTGGTCAGAACTACGAATTTTCGATGAACGGAGGTAGCGACAAAACCACCTTCTTTATTTCAGCCGCTTACAACGATCAGGATGCCAGCTTGTTGAACGTCGACTTCAAGCGCGGTACCAGCACTGTCAACCTGACACATAAGATCAACAACCGGCTGACACTGGAGCAGAAACTGAACCTCAGCACTATCACGCAGCGGGGGCAGTTTGGCTCGCCTAACGGCGGTTCGTTCCTGGGTGCAGCCGCTTTTGCCGGTCCGCTGATCGTGCCGGTTAACCCCATTTATAACCCGGACGGCAGCTACTACGGAACACCGGCCACCGGCGGTATAGCAGGGATACTTAACCAGAACCCGCTAATGGTTAGTGAGCTGAACGATATTCGGGCTACTACCAACTCGGCGGTGGGTAACCTGAGCCTGACGTACCGGATAACGGACCACCTCACGCTGAAGCCGTTTGTGGGTATAGATTATCGCATGACCAAAGGCCGGAACTTCAGTGATCCGCGTACGGCCGACGGTATAAACGTACGGGGTCGTATTCAGAACCAGTTCGACGAAATTACCAACTTTATCAGCAACGTTACGCTGAACTACAACCGGACATTTAATTCAGTACATAACGTCGGCTTCCTGGCCGGTGCCGAGTACCGTAGTGACATTCGGCAGGGTATCAGCATCGTTGCCGAGAACTTGCCGACGCCCGACTTCCGCTACGCCAACTCAGCCGCTAACCCGATCTCTACGGGTGGTTTCTGGACCGGCTTCCACAAAGACGCGTTATTTGCCAACCTGAAGTATGAATATGGGGGCCGGTACGTACTGAACCTGATTGGCCGGTACGACGGTTCGTCGCGCTTCGGTCGCGAAAACCGCTACGGTTTCTTCCCGGCAGCCGCTGCTTCGTGGTTAATCTCGGAAGAAGGCTTCCTGAAGGGCAGCACGGTGGTAAACGCGCTAAAGCTGCGTGCCAGCTATGGCTCTACGGGTAACGACCAGATCGGAAACTTCCCCTCGCTGGGTCTGTTTGAAGGTGGCTTCGGTTACAACAACCAGGCCGGTATGGCCCCCACTCAGTTGTCGAATCCGAACCTGAAATGGGAGCAAAACATTACCGCCAACTTTGGTTTGGACTTTGGTTTCTTTAATAACCGGATCAGCGGTGCCGTTGATGTGTTTGAGCGTCGGAGCAAAGACCTGCTGCTGTTCAAGCCGGTTCCGTTCGTAAACGGTTTCAGTGAAGTTGCCCAGAACGTAGGAGAAGTCAGAAACCGCGGTATCGAGTTCGAGATTACTACCACAAACGTTGACCGGGGTGGTTTCAAATGGTCAACCAGCCTCAACTACACGTTTGTAAAGAGCAAGGTAACGAAGCTGTTCGATGGTATCCGGCCACTGGCTACGCCGGATAGTCTGGTCGCCCTGCCGGGTAATACGAGTGTCATCATCGGCTACCCGCTGGGCACAATCTTTACGTCACAGTATGCGGGTGTTAACCCGGCTACCGGCCGCGGTATGTGGTACGACGCCAACGGCAATATCACCTACGCTCCGCGTAACCCGGCCGACTTTAGAGTGATGGGGTCTAACATTCCAACAACCTTTGGAGGTTTGACCAACAACTTCTCCTACCGTGGTTTCGACCTGAACGTACTGTTCCAGTATGAATTTGGCCGGAGAGAATTTAACAGCCAGGGCAGCTTCCTGTCGGAGAATGGTGGTCGTCTGTTTAACACGTTGACCGACGTATACAACCGTCGCTGGCAGCAGCCGGGTGATATCACCGACATCCCTCGTCCGTACAACGGCAACGCCGAAATTCGGGGTTCCAGCAACCTGTCCGGTACCCGTACGCTGGAAGATGCGTCGTACATCCGTCTGAAGCAGGTTGATTTTGGCTACAACATTCCGGTTACGTTTGCCAAGCGCGTACGGGTATCAAGGGCTCGGGTGTATGCCCAGGCCGTTAACCTGATTACCTGGAGCAAGTGGACCGGCTACGACGCCGAGTTCCTGAACCTGGGTGCCGGTAACAATGGTGTTGTACCCATCTCACGTACCTACACAGTTGGTATTCAGTTAGGCTTCTAAATTTTTGATTGACCATCATGTTTCTGAATCATACATATCAGTTTTCCAAATGGCTGCCGCTGGTAGCTCTCCTTTCGCTGAGTGCCTGCGACCAACTGCTGGATGTGCAGCCCCGGCAGTCGATCAGCTCTTCTACCGCGCTGAGTACCCCTGAGGGTATCGATGCGGCTCTGAACGGTATATACGACCGCCTGCAAAGCCCCCGTCTGTACGGTCGGGATCTGATTGCCATTCCGGAAGCCTTGTCTGACAATGGGCGGGCTACCAATAAATCAGGTCGTCTGAACGCCGAATACCTGAACCAGGTAGGCGCTCATTTTGCCACCTGGCAGTTGTCCTACTACGCCATTAACCAGGCGAACCTGGTGCTGGAGTCCCTCCCGAACATTACGGATGAGGCCACCCGGGACCGGTACGAAGGTGAAGCCAAGTTCCTGCGGGCGCTGCTGTATTTTGACCTGATGCGGGCGTATGCCTATGAGCCTGGGGTAGAGGTAGCCGAATACAACCGGGGTGGTGTGCCACTGCTGGTAAAAGGAGTTTTGACCCCCGACCAGATCCAGTTCCCGGCCCGTGCTCCCATTGCCGACGTGTACAAGCAGATCTACGAAGACCTGACGGTAGCATCGACCAAGCTGAACAACGCCCGCGGCCAGTTCTACGCGAACCGGGGTGCCGCCCTGGCGCTGTTCTCCCGCGTAGCGCTGTATAATAAGGATTATGCCAATGCGGTGAAATACGCTACCGACGCGCTGGCTGCTGGTCCGGCCCGGTTCCTCGACCGCGACAGTTACCTAAGCGGCTGGCGGGCCAACCGTCACCCGGAATCGTTCTTCGAGGTTACTTACACCACGCCGGAGAACATCGGGGTAAACGAGTCCCTGCAAACGACCTATACGACTCTGGTAGCGCTGGGTGACCGTACGCGAACGGGTGGTTTTGGCGATCTGGTCCCGTCAGCCTCTTTGCTGACAGCGCTGGAGGCCGAAAAAGGTGCAAACAATCAGGTGCTTGACATCCGCCGTCAGTTGTACGAACTGGGCACAACCGGCCGGGGTACTGCCGAAATCGAGACTACGAAGTTCTTTGGTAAGAACGGGGCCGTAAACCTGGACAACGTTCCGGTAATCCGCGCATCAGAGATGTACCTGAACCGCGCCGAAGCCAATTACTTCCTGGGTAAGGAAGCAGAGGCCCTGGCCGATGTAAACGCCATTCGGACCCGCGCTGGTCTGCCGGCCCGGACCGACCTGAAAGGCACTGATCTGCTGACCGAGATTCTGAGACAGCGTCGCATTGAGCTGGCTTTTGAAGGACAACGCTGGTTTGACCTGAAGCGCCGGGGAGTAGATATTGTGAAGACACCAACCACGGTTCCTTACATCGACTTCCGCTTACTGGCCCAGATTCCGGTTCGGGAAATCACCAACAATCCAAACCTAAGACAAAACTTCGGTTACT
The DNA here is from genome assembly GCF_039541875.1 of Nibrella viscosa. Taxonomy (NCBI): domain Bacteria; kingdom Pseudomonadati; phylum Bacteroidota; class Cytophagia; order Cytophagales; family Spirosomataceae; genus Nibrella; species Nibrella viscosa. The sequence goes on from NZ_BAABHB010000012.1 coordinate 60,784, forward strand.
AATTGCAGAGACATAAAAACTATGAAGAATATTTTAGGCTTTGCCGTAGCGCTCCTGATGCTGTTCGGCATGACCTCGTGCTTTGAGGATCTGGACAAAACTTTTGACGAAAAAACGGTAGTTGAGTTCCAAACGGCTATCACGTCGACCCCCGCCGTTGGCCGTACATACCCGCTAATCAGTGCCGGTAACTCCGCCACGGCTGTTACCCTTACTCAGCGCATTAACCTGGTTGGTAAGCAACGGTCTGCTGACGAAACCATCAAGGTTTCTGTGGATAAAGAAAACAGCACGGCTGTAGAAGGCACTCATTTTACGCTGGCCAACGGGGGCAACGTGGTTATTCCGGCCAATTCCAGCTTCGGAACGGTTACAGTTACGGTTCCTCGTGGTACCGCAGCCGCCAGTGTACCGGCCGTTAACCTCGTGCTTGTAATTGAAGGAAATGGCAGAGATATACTGCCGAGCGAAAATTACAAGCGCGTCGGGTTTAGCATCCGGCCTTAAAAACCGCTTCAAAAAAAAGCCCGTCCAGATCTGGACGGGCTTTTTTTGTATAGGCTTGAATAAAGACTCTTCTACTCAACAAAAATAAGTATATAACCCAACCGGCTTTCTTTAGATTATTCAAATCAGACAATTCGTATAGCAGCTTGGCTTCGTAAAAAATCCCTAGAAGTGCAGTAGAGATACAAATTAAAATTTACTTAAAAAACAATTAGAGTGCCAACTATTTTATTATTTCTTACAATAATACCCCCAAAATATTGAAAAATTATCAAAGATAAGCCCCATCCTAAAATAATTTCATAGCACTATAATATAGGTACGTATATAGAGCATTTACAGGCTTAACTAATTTTAAAATACAATTTTCACTTTTACACTTTCACCTTATTTTAGCGACCGTTTTAGTACTTAAACCAAACATTCTCCTATCCAATGGGAAAATTTCTATTTAGTTTTTGGCTTTTGTGCGTGCTCTGTATGCCCGCACTGGCCCAGGACCTCACTGTAACTGGTAAGGTTACTACAGCCGACGACGACACCCCGCTGCCGGGTGTTAGTGTTCAAATTAAAGGCACCACCCGTGGTACCACCACCAACGCCGACGGAGCCTACCGCATCAGTGTTCCGGCAAATGCCCGTCTTGTTTTCAGTTTTATCGGCTATACGTCGCAGGAAATAGCCGTCAACAACCGCTCAGTGGTTAATTTAAAACTGGAAACCAACTCTTCTGTGCTGAACGAAGTGGTAGTTGTGGGCTATGGTACCCAGAGCAAAAAGACTATTACGGGTGCAGTAACGTCGGTGGCCGGCGATGTGATTGCCAACAAGCCGGTCCAAAGTTTCGATCAGGCCTTGCAGGGCCGGGCCGCCGGGGTCAACATTGTTACGCCCAACGGCGTGTTGAACAATGCACCGGTGATCCGTATCCGGGGCGTATCGTCCATCAACGGTAGCTCGTCGCCCCTGATTGTGGTGGATGGGCTGCCCATCAATTCCGGTGATGTGTCGGCTGGTGGTTTTACGGTGAACAACCCACTCGGTGATATCAACCCCGCCGATATTGAATCGCTGGAAATCCTGAAAGATGCATCGGCCACGGCTATTTATGGCTCCCGGGCTGCCGCCGGGGTTATCCTGATTACCACCAAAAAAGGGAAAGAAGGGAAGGCTCAGGTAAGCTACGATGGCTGGGTAGGAGGCACGCAGGCGTTCCGGTTCTTCAAGATGCTGGACGCGCAGCAGTATATGGATTACAAGAATGAGGCCGCCCGAAATGCCGGTCTGCCGAATCAGTTCTTCCCCACACTTAATCCGGACGGCAGTGTTGTTAATACCAATTGGTATGACCTGATTTACCGCACCGGACTATCACACAGCCACAACATCAACGTCAACGGCGGTACTAAAGACACTCGCTACGCCTTCTCGCTGGGCTATACCAATCAGGAGGGTATGATCCAGAAGAACGACTTTAGCCGTCTGACGGGTCGGATGAATATTTCGCACCAACTGAACAAAGCCGTCAAGCTGGGGGCTAACATGACGCTGGCCAACAGTTTCAACCGTTCACCCAATACAGGAACTACGGGGGCATTCAGCACGGGTGGTCTGGGACGTCTGCCGCTGGTACTGGCTCCGAACCTGGCTCCGCGCAATCCCGATGGCTCCTACAACATCAACCGGGCGGCCAACGCCATGGGCCTGGGCAATAACCTGACGGGACCGGGTGGCTATTACAACCCCCTGCCCGACCTGGATCTGAGCAAGTTTACCTCGGAAAATAACCACCTGCTGGGTAACGTGTTCGCCGATATTAACCTGTTAAAGGGTTTGTCGTTCCGGACCTCATACGGCATCGACAATACCACGGTCGAAGACATCGACTTCCGGAACAGCATTCACGGCGAATCCGGTAACAACGGTCTGGCGGTAAATATCTATACCAACATCAAACTGTGGAACTGGCAGAACTACTTCACCTATAATCTGGATTTCGGCAAGAATAACTTCACCCTGACCGCCGGCTCCGAAGCACAGAAGTACACCATCAACCGCTGGGGCGGCTCGCGGCAGGGCCTGACCGATCCGTTCTTTACCTCCTACCAGGGCAACTTCACCACCAACAATCCGCCGGCCGGTAATTTCCAGAGCCAAAACGGCTTCCTGTCGTACTTTGCCCGTCTGAACTACGATTTCGACCAGAAATACCTCATTACCCTGAACTTCCGTCGTGATGGCTATTCGGCCTATGCCTCGGGTCGCAAGTACGGTGACTTTCCGGGTGGCTCGGTCGGTTACCGGATTTCGCAGGAAGATTTCTGGAAGAATTCGGCCCTGGGTAGCATTGTCAACGAGTTCAAGCTGCGGGCAAGCTGGGGCCGGGTTGGTAACGTAGGGGTGGGGGATTTTGCGTCCCTGAGCCTGTTCAACTCTGGTCTGTACAGCACGGTGCCGACCTTCGTCTTTGCCCAGGCCGGTAACCCGGACCTGCGCTGGGAAAGCAGCACCAAAACTGACCTCGGTATCGCTTTCGGCCTCTTTGGCGACAAGATTACGGGTGAACTGACCTACTTTAACAACAAAGTAACCGACCTGGTACTGCCTGAGCCGCAGGCCCCGTCGCGGGGTATTCCCGGCAACAGCATCGCCACCAACGTAGGTTCAATGGTAAACAAGGGAGTTGAATTTGCGATAACGTCCACTAACATTCAGTCAGGGCCATTTAAGTGGACGACCAGCTTTAACCTGACCACGCTGAAGAACGAAGTCCTGGCGCTGGCGAACAACAACGCCGATATTCTGGCGCAGACCGGTGGTCTGGAAAGTTCCAACATCGTTCGGGTAGGCGAATCCATCGGTAGCATCTTTGCTGTGCGAACGGTAGGTGTAAACCCGGCTAACGGGCAGCGGATCTTTGTGAACGCCAAGGGTGAGCAGGTGCAGTATGACCACTCAGCGGCTCCGGCCCGGCGGTGGACCTATGTGCAAACCGGCGAAGTTGCGCCCGCCATTACCGGCTCCGACCGGGTGGTAATTGGAGCGGCCATTCCGAAGTGGTATGGTGGTCTGGACAACACGTTCACCTACGGTAACCTCGACCTGGGCATCTTTCTCCAGTATTCGGGCGGCAACGTAATCTACAACGGTACCAAAGCCGGTCTGCGCGATCAGCGCCCCTGGAATAACCATACCGACGTGCTGAACCGCTGGCAGAAAGCGGGGGATGTGACCAATATTCCCCGGCCTGTGCTGAACGATAATATCTCCAACGGCTCCGCTACCCCCATTTCGGAAAACGTAGAGAAAGGTGATTTCATCCGGGCACGCAACATCTCGCTGGGCTATAACTTCAAAAACGCGCTGCTGCGTCGGGCTAATATCTCGTCGCTCCGCGTATACGCGCAGGTGCAGAATGCCTTCCTGATTACGAACTATACCGGTGCTGATCCGGAAGTTTCGACCAACCGGAACTCCAACATTGCGCCGGGTGTCGACCGGAACTCTACTCCGCAGGCTCGTTCGTATACGCTGGGTGCCAGTATCAATTTCTAATCACAACTTCCGAAACAACCGTAATGACTATACTTACTTCCTTTCACGCTCCAACCCGGCGCACATTGCTGAAAGCCGCCGTGATGGCCGTCTTGTTTACACCCCTGGTTACATCCTGTAACGAAAAAGAACTGCTGGAGCCCAGTCCGCTGACGAGCCTATCGGACCGTGATGCCTTTGCAAACCCGGATCGGGTGCTGGCGCAGGTCAACGGCTTATACGCCAGTACCAAATCCGGTCAGTTTCTGGGTGGCCGCTACTATGTGTATGTCGATGTACGGGGCGAAGAGTTCCTGAACGTCACCAATAACGGCGTTACGGCGCTACAGACCTGGAACCACTCGAACAACTCACAGTCCAACGAACCAACAAACCTCTGGAACGCAGCCTACCTGGCCATCAACCGGATAAATCTGTTTCTGGCGGGTCTGGACGCCAATCCGAGCGTGGTAGAGGGCACGCTGGCCAACCAGTACCGGGCCGAAGCCCGGTTCCTGCGGGCGCTGTCGTATCTGAACCTGGTACAACTGTACGCGCAGCCGTATACCAAAGACAACGGTGCCAGCCCCGGCCTGCCCCTGCGACTGAAAGGCGAAGTGGGCAGTGGCAATAACGACCTGGCCCGGAGTACGGTAGCAGAGGTGTATAAGCAAATTCTGGACGACCTGAATTTTGCCGAACAGAACCTGCCGGCCAACTACGCCACCGCCCTGCTGAACACCACCCGCGCGCACAAAAACACGGCCATTGCGCTGAAAACCCGCGTGAACCTGATTATGGGCAAATGGGCCGATGTGGTTACCGAAGCCAACAAGATTGTGTCGGCAGCGACCCCCTTCCGGGCCGCTACCGGGGTAGCTCACCAGTTGCAGGCCTCTATCGGTACGGTATTTACCAACTACACCACCACCGAGTCGATTCTGTCGATGCCGTTCAGTGACAACGACCTGCCGGGCACTCAGAACGGGCTGGCCAGCTATTATATGCCCGTTATCGGGCCGGGTGACTATAGCCTGAACCCGAACGGTATTCTGGCCAATACCGCCTTTACGGCCACCGATGCCCGCCGGACCAGCCTGATCCGAAATGATATTGCCGGTGATGCCGGTCGGTTCCGGTTGGCTAAGTTCCCGACCGGTCCGGTTCATAAAGACTTTGCGCCGGTTATCCGCTACGCCGAAGTGCTGCTGAACCTGGCCGAAGCCAGGGCCCGCCTGGCTACTGGTGTTGATGAGCAGGCGCTGGCGCTGCTGAACGCCGTACGCGGCCGGTCGGCCCCGAACGCGGTTTATAAAGCCGAAGACATTGCCGGCAAAGATGCATTAGTCAATGCCATCCTGCTGGAGCGCCGGATTGAGCTGCTGGGCGAAGGCTTCCGGTCGAACGACTTGCTGCGTCTCAATCAGCCGCTACCGGCTAAGGGTACCATACAAGCCGTGCCGGCTACAGCCTCCGTATATATCTGGCCAATTCCGCAGGGCGAAATCAACGTTAATAAGCTAATTGTGCCAAATCCATAACAAAGCGGCTTTTGAAGTAGCCGACAAGCGTCTGACGTTTGACCCCGAAACACGGATCGACGGTCAGAACGACCTGCCGGTACCGGTAACGAAAATCGTAACGTTCGGTCTGAACATTGGTCTGTAAATTTAGGGTGACCGGCTGTACGATCTGAGCCGCCTGAAGCGGCCGATTGAGCGAGGCACTCGGTATCCGGCCGCTTCGTGGACTATCTCAGCCACTTGATGCCCGCCGAATCATGCCGATTCCGCAGGTTGAGCTGGATGCCAACCCGAAGATTCAGCAGAACAACGGGTACTAATCTTATAATTTTTTGTGCAAAAAAGTCCGGCCCACAAGGTCGGGCTTTTTTGTTGGCCGAAATCCATGTATATACAGAAGTGCCCGTACTTTTTACGTAAATTAGCAGTAGTTTCTTTACTGTTCCCTTTTTTATTACTGCTTACGTATCAAAGCATTTATGAACAAATTTACCAAACGTATATTGACTTTCGCCATCATACTGGTTGTGGTTAGTATGGCCTTTTACCCAAAGCTGAAATCGCTGAGGAATGAGGAGTCAGCGGGGAGCAATGCCAGGGCGGAGTCCAAAGACGTTGCCGGTACACTGACCAAAACGGTTTCGCAGACCGGACCGGCCGTAGGGGCTGCTACCCCGGTAGAGGTGATGGTGATAAAAGCTAATATACTGAATGAAAAAATCCTCACCACCGGCACCATTATTCCCAACGAAGAAGTTGATGTCCGCAGCGAAATCGCGGGCCGCGTTACCGGCATCTATTTTCGCGAAGGTGACTATGTGCAGCAGGGCGCGGTGCTGCTGCGCATCAACGATGCCGACTTACAGGCGCAGTTACAAAAACTCAACTACAACAAAAAACTGGCCGAAGACAACGAAGCCCGCCAGAAACGCCTGTTAGAGAAAGAAGCCATCAGCCGGCAGGAGTACGAAATCAGCCAGACCAACCTGAACAGCATCATGGCCGATATTGAGAATCTGAAAGCCCAGATCGCCAAAACAGTTCTCCGGGCACCCTTCAACGGCACCATTGGTCTGCGGTATATCAGCAACGGCAGTTACATCTCCCCTACCTCCCGCATTGCCACGCTTACTAACACCAACCCCGCCAAGCTGGACTTTTCTATTCCGGCCAAGTATGCCTCCGTCGTTCGCAAGGGCAGCCGTATCCAGTTTATCGTAGAAGGGTCGGACGATCCGCATACCGGCACCGTCTACGCAGTTGAACCCAAAGTCGACCCTAATACCCGAACCATGCTGCTCCGGGCTGTCAGTCCCAACCCGAATCAGATGCTGGTGCCAGGGGCCTTTGCCCGGATTGAACTGGTGCTGAACGCCAGGAGTAACGCCATTGTGGTACCAACAGAGGCAGTTGTTCCGGAAGTAACCGGCCAAAAGGTATTTGTAGTACGCAATCATAAAGTAGAATCGGTAGCGGTAGAAATTGGTACCCGCACCGACCGGAACGTTGAAATTCGCAAAGGCCTTCAGCAGGGCGATTCCCTGATCACGTCCGGCATTCAGATGGTGAAACCGGGCAGCGAAGTGGCAATCAAAAACATACTGTAATGCATGGCTACATTATCTACCACCAGTATTAAGCGGCCGGTGCTGGCCGTGGTTATGTCACTGCTGATTATGGTATTCGGCGGCATTGGTTTTTATTACCTGGGCGTTCGTGAGTTTCCCAGTATTGAATTACCAGTCGTTACCGTAACGACCAACTACACCGGGGCCAACGCCGATATTGTGGAGTCGCAGATTACCGAGCCGCTCGAAGAATCGATAAACGGTATTGCCGGTATCCGCACCCTGTCCTCTTCCAGCCGCGATGGCCGGAGTACCATCAACGTCGAGTTTGAACTAAGCGTCGATATCGAAGCAGCTGCCAACGACGTGCGCGACCGCGTATCCCGCGCCGTGGCCCTGCTGCCACCCGAAGTAGATCCGCCGGTTGTTGCCAAAGCCGACGCCGACGCCAGCCCAATTTATTTTCTCCAGCTTTTGTCTGAAAAGCGGTCGCTGATGGAAGTAAACGACATTGCCGTCCGGCAGTTTAAAGAGCGATTCCAGACTATACCGGGCGTGAGTGGCGTTCAGCTCTGGGGCGAAAAAAAGTTTGCCATGCGCCTGCGCATCGACCCGGTCAAGCTGGCATCGTACCGGCTCACGGCCGTGGATGTAGCCAATGCACTCAGCCGGCAGAACATTGAATTGCCATCGGGTAGTGTAGAAGGCCAGACCACTGAACTAACGGTACGGACGCTCGGACGCCTGACCACACCAGAGGACTTTAACAACCTCATTCTGAAGGAGCAGGCTGATCAAGTGGTTAAATTCCGTGATGTTGGTTACGCCGAGTTGGCCCCCGAAGCCGAACGGACATTGCTCAAACGCGACGGAGTCCCTATGATCTCGGTAGCCGTGATTCCGCAGCCAGGGGCCAATCAGATCGAGATTGTCGATAATCTGTATAAAAAGCTGGAACAGATTAAACGGGATCTGCCTCCGGATATAAAAGTGGTAATGGGTTTCGATTATACCCGATACGTCCGGCGCTCGATTGAAGAGGTACAGGAAACGATTCTGATTGCGTTCATTCTGGTTGCCCTGATCATCTTTATCTTTCTCCGTGACTGGCGCAGTACGCTTATTCCGCTCACTGCCATTCCTGTTTCGCTGATTGGTGCGTTTTTTATCATGTACGCTTTTGGTTTCTCCATCAACGTACTCACGCTGCTCGGTATCGTACTGGCCATTGGCCTGGTGGTCGACGACGCCATTGTGGTGCTGGAGAACATATATACCAAGATAGAAGAAGGCATGTCGCCGTTCCAGGCAGCCGTGAGCGGCTCAAAAGAGATCTACTTTGCCGTTATTTCCACTACCGTTACCCTAGCTGCGGTGTTTCTGCCGGTGATCTTTTTGCAGGGTCTTACGGGGCGTCTCTTCCGTGAATTTGGTATTGTAGTAGCCGGATCAGTCATTATCTCGGCCTTTGTGTCGCTCACCCTAACGCCGATGCTATCGGCGCGGCTGCTTAAGACCCGCCACCGGCAGCCCTGGCTATACCGGGTAACCGAACCCTTTTTTGAATGGGTGGTGGCCGGTTACGAGAACTCGCTCAGCAGCTTCCTGCGCGTTCGCTGGATGGCCTGGGTACTCATGGCCGGCTTCATCGGAATTATTTATCTGCTCTTCAGAACAAACGCCATTCCGTCTGAACTATCTCCGCTCGAAGACCGGGGTAGCTTCCGGATTCAGGTTACGGCCCCCGAGGGTTCTACCTTCGAGTACATGCTGGAGTATACCGACAAGGTAGCCAAATATATGCGGGATATGTTCTCAACGAATGAGATAACGGGCGTTACAGCCATTACCTCCCCTACTTTTGGCTCAGGCGCTACCAATACCGGAGCATTCCGGATCATTTTGAATGAGAAACCACTGCGCACTAAATCTCAGCAGGAAATTGTAGACGAACTGACGCCCGTAGTGAAACAGTTTCCGGGGGCGAAGGCCATTATAGTACAGGAGCAAACCATCACAACGGGTACCCGCGTTGGCGGGGGCGGTGGCTTGCCGGTTCAGTTTGTGATTCAGGCCAGTAAGTTTGAAGATCTGCGCCGGGCTGTACCGGAGTTTATGAAGCAGGTACAGGCATCGGATAAATTCTCGGCGGCCGATGTCAACCTGAAATTTACCAAGCCTGAAATCAAACTGGAGATCGACCGGGAGAAAGCCATGAACATGGGCGTTTCGGTGCAGGATGTAGCCCAAACCCTCCAGTTGGGGCTTTCGGGCCGGCGGTTTGGGTACTTTATCAAAGCCGGTAAACAATACCAGGTGATCGGCCAGATCGACCGGCCCGACCGCAATGATTTGACCGACCTGCGTTCGCTGTTTGTCAAGAGCAACCGGGGCGACCTGATTCAGCTCGACAACCTGGTACGGATGAGCGAGCAAAGTACGCCACCACAGTTATACCGTTACAACCGCTACGCTTCTGCTACCATATCGGCCGGTCTGGCAAAGGGCGTTACCCTGGGCGAAGGTATTGAGGAGATGGAACGCATTGCTAAGGAAGTCCTCGATCCATCGTTTTCGACCGCTCTGGACGGCACCTCCAAAGAATTTCGGGAGAGTTCGTCGTCGCTGTACCTCGCCTTCGGTCTGGCACTGCTGCTGATCTACCTGATTCTGGCCGCACAGTTCGAGAGTTTTATCGACCCTATTATCATTCTGTTAACAGTACCGCTGGCCCTCTGCGGAGCCCTGGTTTCGCTCTGGGACTTCGGTCAGACGCTGAACGTCTTCAGCCAAATCGGAATTATTACGCTGGTGGGCCTGGTCACCAAAAACGGAATTCTGATCGTTGAATTTGCCAATCAGCGCAAAGAGCAGGGACAGAATCGGTACGAAGCCGCCCATGATGCGGCCGTTTCCCGCTTCCGTCCCATTCTGATGACCAGCCTATGTACGGTGCTGGGCCTGGTACCCATTGCCCTGGCGCTGGGAGCCGGCTCCGAAAGCCGGGTATCAATGGGTATTGCCGTAATTGGTGGCCTGCTGTTCTCTACCCTGCTGACGCTGTATATTATTCCGGCGGTATACACCTACCTGTCTAAGAAAACGATTGAAAAAACACCGGAAGAGCTGACGCTGGAAGCAGAGGAAGAAGTTGCCTGATCGGTTTCCCTTCTCACAAAAAAGCCTGTTTGCACGTGAAGGCAAATAGGCTTTTTTGTGAGAAGGGGGTACGCCTTACCACTCTGCCTCGCGCTTATCTTTCCAGAACTTACCCGTTTCGGTCAGGGGAGCCCCGGTAGCCAGCCAGACAATAGTTTCCGCTCCGCTTTCAACCGGCCGGGGTGCGTGGGCTCCGCCCATATCCGTCTGCACCCAGCCGGGATCAACCGAGTTGACGGCAATGCGCCGGTCATGCAGGCAGGCGGCAAACTGGCGGGTCACCGCATTCATAGCCGTTTTGGAGATACTATACGCCGGCGCATACGTTCGCATCCGATGCAGAGAACCGGCTCCGCTCGATACGTTGATGATACGGCCCCCCTCAGGACTTTTTTCCAGATAGGGCAAAAAATCCTGTATAACAATAATGGGTCCGTAAACATTGGTCGTCATCGCCCGTTCGAGTGCCTCCACGTTCATTTTGGTGATGGGCACCTCGGCATTTTCCAGGATACCGGCATTATTCACCAGCACATCGAGGTGGTCGGCTTTCTGGGAAAACGTACCCACGGCGTTTTTGATGCTAAGCGGGTCGCTAACGTCCATGTGCAGAAAAATAGCCTCGTGCCCCTGGTTGCAGAGTTCTTCGGCAGCCTCACGGCCGTCGTGCATGTCTCGCGAGGCAATAAAAACGGCAAAGCCCTGCCGGCAAAGCTGCCGGGCTACCTCGTTGCCAATGCCCCGGTTTGATCCTGTCACAACGGCGGTTTTAGAATGATTGGTTGTCATATGCAGGGTTGAGATGATACACCTATAAGCGGTTAACGGCTTCGGTTGTTTACGCCTTTTTACCGATAAATCAGTTGGCATACCGCTTCCTCAGCCATTAGTTGATAATTACCGGGTTTCTCGTCACATTTGCCTAAAAGCCAATTAACCCAGGTCAATGAAACACACGCTTTGTCTTATCCTGATAACCTGTAGCTCCGGGCTATTGCCGGCGCAGCCCAGGCTGTCATCTGCCACAGCCCGGCCGACTCCTTCGGCGGCCAAAACGCCCGCTCGCTCACAAGCGGTAGCGCCAACCCGGCCCATAGCCGGCCGCTCCGGTTTTAGCGTCGGTCTGCGGGGGGGTGTCAACCGCAGTATGGTAACCCGGGAAGACCTCAACAATATTGAGGGGGCGCAGCAGGAATATACCCCCGGTTATCACGCAGGCCTGGTGCTGAACATGGGGGGGCCAGTGTTTTCGGTGCAACCCGAAGTCTTACTCAACCAGTATAATTTTCGCTATACGCTGAGCCAGGGTAGCCGAAGCGGCTTTGCCGAGGGAACCATCAACGCGCTGGAGGTGCCGGTGCTGCTGAAAGCTTCGTTCGGCGGACGTACGCTCCGGTTCTTTGTCAACGGCGGAGCCTTTGGCACGTATTTCCTGAACGGCCGGGTCAAGGGTGTAGCCACGCTGAACAACCTGGCGATAGACCTCTCCGGCCCTATTGAGCGGGAAGGCTTCAGCGAGCGGTTCGGCTACGGGGTTACCGGCGGGCTGGGATTATCGGTCCGGTTAGGCCCCGGCAACCTGCTGCTGGAAGGGCGCTATAACTACGCCATCGATAATACCCAGCGTACCAGCGAGGGGGAGACCAAAGCCAGGTTATACATGGCCTCCCTGGGCTACCTGATTCCTTTAGGTGGCCGGTAATTTACGTGAACAGTAGTGTTTATGATACGAATAGTGACGGCTTATGGCCGTCATCTATTTTTTCAAGCGCCCCGGTAATTTGGTGACTTTGCATCCGGCTTTGCCGGCAAAAAAGACAATCTAGCCTAGGATATTACCTGCCCATCAGCCCTGAAACGCCGGCGCAAAGTTGGTACGGGCAAAATCTTCCAGTTTGATTTTTTCGAGGGTGGTGCGGTTCTGCCAATAGTCTTCCTGCATAATGCCGGTCCGCATGGCCGCACCCATCTCCGTATAACTGCGGGCAACCTCTTCGTTGAGCCCGGCCTGTAGCAGTCCCTGTAGGTTTTGTTCATCGGAAAACACGATCCAGGGGATCTCCGGCTTGCCGATAGCCTCGCCTAATACCCTGGCGATTTCGTCGCCGGTGCGTTCGTCACCCACGATATAGCGAACACGCTTACCGGTAAAATCGAGATTCAACAGTTCGTGCAGGGCTACTCCGGCAATATCGCTGGGGTGGACCAGCGCCACTTTTTCTTCCGGGTTGCCAAAATTACCGCCCAGAATACCCGCATTCTTTACCATCGGAATCAGCGACATGAAGTTGGGCATGAAATAAGCCGGACGCAGAAACTTAACGTTCAGCGCATCAATGGTTTTCAGCTTTTCTTCCAGATCATGCAGGCCGCTTATTGGCCCAACCCCTTCGCGGTGAGCGCCGATGCTGCTGAGCACAACCGCAAACCGGATGTCATTTGCCTTAAGGGCTTCAACATAATTGTCGTTAATGACATTTTGCCAGGCGCGCCAGTTGGTAGGGTTCCAGTTAGGAGGTACCATCAGGTACACGGCATCAGCGTCGGCAAACGCCTGCTTCACAAACGCGCCGTCTTCCAGGCTACCCACGGCGGCTTTTGCCCCCAGGGCTTCAATTTCGCTGGTGTTTTCGGCTTTGCTGGTAATTACCGTAACGGAATGCCCGGCCTTAACCAAGCCTTCGGTAATGGGTCGGCCGGTATGGCCCAGTGACCCGGTGATGGTGTAGTTCATGTGTGTAGCGTAAAACGGAGCGGATCGCCGAAGCGATTATATTCCGTTTAGAAACGATCCCAAATGAAATATAATTCCGTTTTACTTGCGTGGCAGATGCACTTCCGCCATCATGCAGCGGGCAGAGCCTCCGCCATTGCCTTCAATCGTTCCCAGGTCGAAATGCAGCAGGGTAGCGTAATCGTTGAGGGTATCAATCTGGCGGAGGGTCAGCGATTTATAGGCCTGGGTAGACATAACCAGCAGCTTCTCCCCCTTCCGATTATGAATCAGCAGCATATTACCGGCAAAACTGGCCATCTGCTCCAGGGATAGCTCAATGATGTCTTTACCGAGCTTCTCCAGTTCGTGACGTACCAGTAGCCGCTCATCCAGGTCTTTGATGGCCCGCAGGCAGATAACGGCAAACGTGTCGCCCATGCACATCACCACATTGGTATGGTATACGGGCATTCCCCCGACATCATACGCGTGGAAAGGCACTACCCGGTAACCGGTTCGCCGGCTGAACTCCATGAGCACGTCCTCGTGCGTGCGGGCCGACAGGCAGGCGAAGGCCACGCGGTTCATCCGGTCGAGCACCAGGCTGCCTGTTCCTTCCAAATACTTCCCCTCCTGCTCAAACGGCGTGAGGTCAACCACTTTAGACACATGGAACTGTTGGCTGAGGTCGTCGATAATGTCGTTGCGCCGTTCGAGCCGCCGGTTTTCAGCCTGCATCGGGTACAGTACGACCGTACCGCTGGCGTGAAAGGAGATCCAATTGTTGGGAAAAATGGAGTCCGGGGTATACGGCTCCTGGAGATCTTCATACACAATCACATCCACACCGAGCGCGTTCAGATGCCGCACCATTTCGTCGAACTCCCGAAGGGCATTTTCCTGAGCATTATCTTTTGTCTGAACCGCTACAACCGGGTCCTGAAAGGCGTTGGTTCCTGCGGTTTGCTCGTTAAAAGCAAAACAAACCGGGCGGATCATTAGAATGCGTGAAGTGGCTTGCGATTGCATAACGTTCTTTACAGTTCGGGGGTTAATCAACTAATCTGGCCTCAATTTACGACAAAAATTGCATTTTGGGGCTATAGCTCATCCCGGAGCAGGGGCAAACTCATGCAGTGTGACCCGCCACGCGCCCGCGACAACTCAGCCGACGGCAGCATAATGAAGGTATTTTCGATGGTTTCGGGCGACGATTCGCCCCGTTCAAACCGGTCGAGCAGATCGGCAGCCGACACCACATCGAAACCGGCCTCCCGGAAGGCTTCGGCGGTTTTGTCGTTGCGGTCGTAGCCAATCACTACGCCATCTTTCAGAGCCAGCAGGTTGCAGGAGTCGGTCCATTGCTCCCGTGCGCCAAACGGGAATTCGTTGTTCCCCGAATAAACAAACTGAACCGGATCCTTACAGCCCAGATCGTTTTTGCTAATGTCGGCCAGCAGATCTTCCAGGTTCTCCATTTCAATAGGCTTATGCTCCAGCCCTTTGATAAACTGCAGAATCCGAAGGTCTTCCGACACATCTTTAGGCGCAAAAAAGTGAATCACATCCCGCTGTTTAGCCTCGTCGCCCAGGCGGCCCAGCGAGGCCAGCAACACCCATACATTCCGCTTTACCTGCGTAAAAATGGTGTCGATATGCATGTAATCCCGCTTTTTCGGAATCCTGATGATCGTCACCGTATCCACCAGATTTTTTTCGAACACAATCCGCATCACCTGCTCAGCCGCATAGAGCGTGGTACGTTCGCTGCAGCCGATCAGCAAATGACGCTTTGAAATCATCATCACATCGCCCCCTTCCAGCGTCGAGCGGGTCAGGTCTTTGTTAGCCTCCCCGTCGGCCATCAAGAAGGCGTGTTCGTTATCGGGTATCTCAATAATCTTGTCCTTATAATCGGCAAAGATCGGGTGATTAAAAAAGATATACTGTGCCAGCAGCGCTTCGCGGGTGCGGGCCAGTTTGGCAGGCTTGTTGAGCAGGATATGGTCGTTGATAACAATGCCAATATCGCGGGTAAAGATGAAGTTAGGTAGAGGAGCAAACAGCATGGTCCGGTCCGGCAGCGAGCCTGATATCAGGATTTTAGCCAGCTCTACAGGGTCAAACTCCTGCAGCAGTTGCTGCGTTTTGACGGAGGCACGCTCTACGGCGCAGATGGATGCAATCAGCTTGATCCGGATCAGGTTATCGGTCAGAATGTCTGACAGCAGGCACTGTAAATCGATAACCTTATCGGACTTGAAGTATTCCGGGTGGTCGGGCTTAAAAAACGCCCGGTCTTTGGTTGGTGCCAGATCGGCAATACGGCCCCGAACCTTGTCGGGATCCAAAAAGTACAGCAACAGTTTTACGTAAAAATCATATTCATCCCGGCGCATCATGTCGATATGCACGATGTCTTCAAACAGCCAGTCCTGAGCCTTGGAGGGAATTACTTTGCCCAAGCCCCGGTCGGGGCTGTGGATCAACAAACGGCGGAGCGTTCCGATTTCCGAAGAAACCTGTATGGGCTGAGTAGCAACAGATAGTTTTCCATTACGCATAAAAGCAGGTGGTTATTAGATTCGCAAAATACGGTACTACTTTACAATTAAGTGCAGGGGCCATCAACTTTTAGCGGGGCAATATTGTTATCTTACAAGGTACATAAGTATTCATCTGTTACCTTTGCAGCGTTAATACAGCCGTTACAATTAACCTACTATGCTTTCTATCAGCAATTTACAAGCCTCAATCGGCGATAAGCAAATATTAAAAGGGATTAACCTGGACGTAAACGCCGGCGAAGTTCATGCCATTATGGGTCCGAACGGTTCCGGTAAAAGTACGCTGGCTTCGGTATTGGCCGGCCGCGAAGATTACGAAATTACCGAAGGCAGTGTCCTGTTCGACGGCAAAGACCTGCTGGACATGGCCCCGGAAGAGCGGGCAGCCGAAGGCATCTTCCTGGCCTTTCAATATCCGGTCGAAATTCCGGGGGTCAGCACGACCAACTTCCTGCGCACCGCGCTCAACGAAATTCGTAAATACCGGGGACAGGACCCGCTCGACGCCGTGCAGTTCCTGAAACGGATGAAAGAAAAAATGAAGCTGGTCAATATTGACCAGTCGCTGCTCAGCCGGGCTCTGAACGAAGGGTTCTCCGGTGGCGAAAAGAAACGGAACGAGATCTTCCAGTTGGCCATGCTGGAGCCGAAGCTGGCTATTCTCGACGAAACGGATTCGGGTCTGGATATTGATGCACTGCGGATTGTGGCCGAAGGCGTCAACAAACTGCGCTCTCCGGAGCGGGCAACCATTGTGGTAACGCACTACCAGCGTCTGCTCGACTACATTGTGCCTGACTTTGTACATGTGCTTTACAAAGGCCGTATTGTGAAATCCGGCCCGAAAGAACTTGCCTACGAACTCGAAGAAAAAGGATACGACTGGATTAAAGCCGAAGTAGAAGCAGCATAAAAATATCGTTTGAGGTTTGAGGTTTGAGATTTGAAGTTTAAAAACGCCCAAACATATGGAGCGGTTACAACTTCAAACCTCAAACTTCAAACCTCAAACTTCAAACGCAAATGACTCCATCAAATCAATCCTATAACGATCTGAAGAACCGGCTGGTGACGGCGTTCCGCGAAGCAGAAGAACGCATGAACGGCGAGAGCAAAACGCCCCTGCATCAGCTACGCCGGCAGGCGCTCCAACAGTTCGACCGGCTGGGTTTCCCGACCGTCAAGCATGAAGAATGGAAATATTCCAACGTCAGCGGGCTTACCAAAGAGGTATTCGACTTTAACGCCGACGGTACGCTGGAAGCCGATGCCCTGGAGGAACTGCAAATCCCCAATCTGGAAGGCAATATTCTGTATTTTGTCAACGGCACTTACCATCCGGAGCTGTCGCGTGTGGTTAGCTCCTCCTCCCAGTTGCAGATCCTAAGCTTTGCCGATGCGGTAAAAATGGACCCCGAACTGGTGGGTAGTTACTTCGCCCGCTACGCCGACTACCAGGACAATGCCTTTACGGCGCTGAACACCGCTTTTGCCAACGACGGCGTGGTGGTGTGGGTACCCGACAACACTACAGTGGAAACGCCGATTATTCTGCGGTATATTAACGACGCCCGGCAGAAAAACGTAGCGGCCCAGCCCCGTAACCTGATTGTGGCCGGCCGTAATTCGGAGGTTATTGTGGCCGAATCGTACCGGACCCTGGGCGACCGGGCCAGTTTTGTCAATACAGTGACCGAGATTGTGCTGGCGCAGGATGCCCGCGTGCAACACTACAAAGTACAGAGTGAGTCTGACAAATCGTACCATATCGGTACTACCCAGGTCAATCAGGCGGATAACAGCCATTTTTACTCCGTTACGGTTACGCTGAACGGCAGCTTTGTGCGCAATAACCTGAACATTGTTCTTGACGGGCAGCATTGCGAAGCGTTTATGTATGGCCTGTACCTGCCCGATGGCCGGCAGCATGTGGATAACCACACGCTGGTTGACCACGCCAAACCGAACTCGTACAGCAACGAACTGTACAAGGGAATTCTGGAAGACCGCTCTACCGGTGTTTTCAACGGCAAAATCTTTGTACGCCCCGATGCCCAGAAAACCAACGCTTACCAGTCGTGCAAAAACGTGGTACTGTCGCCCGACGCGTCCATGAATACCAAGCCGCAGCTGGAGATCTTCGCCGATGACGTGAAGTGCTCACACGGTACTACTACGGGCAAGCTGGACGAAGAAGCGTTGTTCTACCTGCGGTCGCGGGGTATCCCGAAAGCCGAAGCGCAATCGCTGCTGATGTACGCCTTCGCCGAAGACGTTCTCAGTCAGATCAAGATCGGCCCTATCAAAGAATACCTGGAGCGCATTGTGGTGGAGAAACTCTCCAAATAATGATGAATGATGAATGATGAATGATGAATGTTTATGCGCCAGCCCATTCATCGTCTATCATTCATCATTATTAATGCACCTTTCCCCTACCATTGTTGTTGTATTTCTGTACAACTTACTCGACTTTTCATGCAGACGGCAACGGATATATTAGACATTCAGCGGATACGGAACGACTTCCCGGTGCTGCATCAGCAAATCAACGGCAGACCTTTGGTCTATCTCGATAACGCAGCTACCACGCAGAAGCCGCGCCCGGTACTGAATGCCCTCATCCACTATTACGAAGGATATAACGCCAACATTCACCGGGGTATTCACCACCTGGCCGAGAAAGCTACGGCTGCGTTTGAAGCCTCGCGTAAAAGCATTCAGCAGTTTCTGAATGCCGCGCACCCGGAAGAAATTATTTTTACTTACGGCACCACCGACGGCATTAATCTAGTAGCCCAGTCTTTCGGCCGCCGGTTTCTGAAAGAAGGCGACGAGATCATTATCTCTACGCTGGAGCACCACTCCAACATTGTGCCCTGGCAGATGCTGTGCGAGGAGAAAGGCTGTATATTAAAGGTTATCCCGGTTGATGATGCCGGCGACCTGATTCTGGAGGAATACGAGCAACTGCTGTCGGAGCGGACCAAGTTTGTGTCGGTGGTTCACGTCTCCAATGCCTTAGGTACGATTAATCCGGTGCAGGCTATTATCGAAAAGGCACATGCCGTCGGAGCCGTAGTCCTGATTGATGGCGCACAGGCTACCTCGCATATCGACATCGACGTGCAGGCGCTGGATGTTGATTTCTATGTGTTGTCGGCCCATAAACTGTATGGCCCTACCGGCATGGGAGTTTTGTACGGCAAGAAAGCCCTGCTCGAAGCCATGCCGCCGTACCGGGGTGGTGGCGAAATGATTAAGGAAGTTACGTTTGAAAAGACAACCTACAACGATCTGCCTTATAAGTTTGAAGCCGGCACACCCAATATTGCCGACGTTATTGCCGTAAAAGTGGCTCTGGAATATCTGGAAACGCTGGGCAAAGCCAATGTAGCAGCTCATGAGACTGACCTGCTTCGGTACGCCACCGAACAACTCAGCGAGATCGAGGGGTTGCGGATTATAGGTCAGGCTAAAGAAAAGATCAGCGTGGTTTCGTTTGTGATGGATGGCATTCACCACCAGGACATCGGCGTGATTCTGGATCAGCAGGGCATTGCCGTCCGGACGGGTCACCACTGCACGCAACCGCTGATGCGCCGGTTTGGTCTTACCGGAACTACGCGGGCGTCTTTTTCGGTTTATAACACCAGAGAAGAGATAGACCGGCTGGTGCAGGGCCTGCACCGTGTCCGGAAAATGATGTTGTAGTAGTCAGTAACGTCTTAGTGTTTATGTTGAGCACAGCAAAAATTTACGAAAAGGCAATCGAGGCTGCCGAACGGGGTACTGTACACCTGCACGAAGATGTCATGAAGGAGGCTCGTCATTGGCTACAGCAATAACGTAGCTTGATGAGGCTAAAGAAGATTTTCGTGATGTAATTCATTATTTATCCCGTTCATCGCTGGCTTATGCTCAACGGTGGGCAACTATCGTGTTCTGTACATATACATCAATTTCACGATAACAATAGCGGCAATCAGGCATACAGCAACGCCCTTAGGAAAACTTTAATAATGACCATTAACGAGAAGCAGGACGAAATTATCGAGGAGTTTGAGCTATTTGACGATCCGCTCGATAAAACGCAATATATCATTGATTTGGGCAGGAAGTTGCCTCCGCTGCCTGAGCAATACAAGCAGGACGACAATTTGATCCGGGGTTGTCAGTCGCAGGTATGGCTAGGTGCCGAAATGCATGGCGACAAACTGCACTTTTACGGTGACAGTGAGCCCACGGCCCAGATTTCGAAAGGCCTGATTAGCCTGCTGATTCGAGTATTGTCGGATGAGAGCCCGGAAGAAGTAGCAAAGGCAGACCTGTACTTTATCAATAAAGTAGGCATGAGTAATCTGGTAACGTCAAGGCGGGCCGGTGGTCTGGCCTCGATGATCAGCCAGATGAAACGGTATGGCGCTTTGTATGCCGGTCAGCAATCTAACGTCTAATGTCTCTTGTCCATTTGCTAAAACCATGACAGACGAACAATTGAAAGAAGAAGTGATAATGGCTATAAAGGGCGTATATGATCCGGAAATTCCGGTGGATGTGTACGAACTGGGCCTTATCTATGATATTAAGATCTTTCCGGTCAACAACGTTTATATTCTGATGACGCTGACCTCCCCGTCCTGCCCCTCGGCGGGTACGATCCCGACCGAAATCGAAGAAAAGGTACGAGCCATTGAACGCGTCAATGATGTGAGTGTGGAACTGACGTTTGATCCGCCCTACACCACCGAAATGATGTCGGAGGTAGCTAAACTTGAACTTGGATTTATGTAGAATAGTAAAAAGGTAACCAATCAACCAATTAACTAAAAAACTGATATGTATCCTCCTCAATTAGTTGCTCCTATGAAAGCGGAACTGCTGAATGCCGGTTTCGAAGATCTGGCTACCGCCGGGCAGGTGGTAGACACCATGGAGAACGCCGAAGGTACTATGCTGGTGGTGGTAAACTCGGTTTGCGGGTGTGCCGCCGGAGCCGCCCGTCCGGGTGTGCTGGCTGCCCTGCAGCGCAGCGAGGTAAAGCCTGATAAACTGGTAACCGTTTTTGCTGGTGTCGATCAGGAAGCCACGGCCAAAATGCGGGAATACCTGCTGCCCTATCCACCGTCTTCACCGTCGATCGGTATTTTCAAGGATGGTGAGTTGGTACATTTTATCGAGCGCCACCATATTGAAGGTCGTTCGGCTCAGATGATCGCCCAACACCTGGAAATGGCATTTGAAGAATTCTGCGACGAAGCAAAAGCCTGATAAGCCAATGAAAGAAGAAGCCCCACTGTATGGTACAGTGGGGCTTCTTCTTTCATTGATCTCTATTTTTACCAGTAAAGAACTTTATACTTTACGGCACCATGTAGCCGCCAGTATACCGACAAAAACGGCTTAGCCAGCGCCGTAGCTACTGCGTAGGTAAGGTGTTTCGGGTCGGCACCTTCTGCTGCTACCCGACCCATAATCAGGGTGAGCGCCAACATAAACCAGAGGGCAAAACTAAGTCCGGCAACAAAAACATTACCCATCATCAACGCCATCAGCCCAATCAGCACGCTACAGACTGAGGCATAATAGCGGACGATCTGACTACGATACATTGGAATCCGCTGCCTGAACAGCTCAGGATGGCGCTTGTACAGCAAAGCATCGTAACTCTGTTTTCGCTCCTCTTTCAGGCTGGTCCACCACGACGACTGCTGGATCGGATGGATAATCCGAACATCCGGACATTTTGTAATGGGAACCCCCAGTTGAAGCAGCTTAAACTGCAGGTCGCTATCTTCGCGCCAGGCAATATCAAACTGCTCTTCAAAGCCGCCCACCCGCTGCAGAATGGACCGCAATATAAAGCAGTTGGTCGTCACAAAACTAATAGAATCGGCAAAGGTAACACGCTCATGATTAGTGGTCCGATCTTTAACCGGAACCCGAACCTGGCCTGATATAACTTGAGCTCCCCGCTTGAAAACAGCCAGAGCGTTGCTCAGCCAGTCAGGTTGCGGCAGACAATCGTCTTCTGTAAAGGCAATAATGCGTCCACGGGCAGCCTTCCAGCCTCGGTTACGGGCCGCTGCCATACCCAGGCGCTGCGGTTGAGCCAGATAACGTGTTTCAATACCCGTGGTCCGAATAAATTCGGCTACCGTCTCGGCGGTAGCTTCATCCTTGGCGTCGTCAACTACAATTATTTCGAATTGTCCGTATGGGAGTCGTTGCTGACTCAGGGCATCCAGGCAATTCATTAGTAAATCAGGTCGGTGATACGTCGGTATCACAACAGTTATTTCGGGTGTCATACTTGTGCGGATGCTAGTCCGGTATAGTTTGTTCGATAGATAAAGCGAGTAAACGTGATGGCATTTCAGTTACTATACCAACAAATTTGAGGCCGGATTTTGCGGTTGAGCACCAGCTGTTTATTATTCGGTTACAAGCGCTGAGCAAACGGTAAAAGCACCTGTATATGAACACCATACACTACCAGCATAGCTCCGCGTGTACCACCGAATGCCTCCTCAACTCGTAGAGTTATTACACAAATGTGGAAGATTAACCTCAGGCCGGCCCGATAGTTTGGGTATTTATCGGTAGTCATACAAATGCAGAATACCACTATTTTTACGGCCGTACATATTGACCCCTATCCCTCACAGCTATTATGTCTCGTATCGCCCTGATTACCGGCGCATCCTCGGGTATCGGCCGGGCCACCGCCGAAGCCTTCGCTAAACTCAACATCCAACTGATCCTGTGCGGACGCCGGCAGGACCGGCTCACCGAATTACAGAATCAACTCAGCCAGTCGGTACCGGTTACTACCCTGACGTTTGATGTCCGGGACCGGCAGGCTGTAGAGGCCGCCATTCAGTCCCTGCCGGACGCGTGGCAGGCCATTGACATTCTGGTGAACAACGCCGGCAACGCCCACGGACTGGCTCCTATTCAGGATGGCGACCCGGAAGACTGGGACCTGATGATCGACGGCAACGTGCAGGGCCTGCTGTACGTATCGAAAGCCGTGATCCCCGGCATGGTAAGCCGGCAGCGGGGGCATATTGTCAACCTGAGTTCCATAGCCGGCAAGCAGACTTACGCTAACGGGGCCGTGTATTGTGCGTCGAAAGCCGCCGTAGAAGCCCTGAGCGAAGGTATGCGGCTGGATCTGACCCAGCACGGCATTAAAGTCACCAACATTGCACCGGGTGCCGTAGAAACGGAGTTTTCGATGGTACGCTTCAAAGGGGATGCCCAACGGGCGGCAAAGGTGTACGAAGGGTTTGAACCCCTAACCGCCGAAGACATTGCCGATACGATCGTGTATGCCGTAACCGCCCCGGCCAGGGTCACCATCGCCGACATAACGATACTGGCCGGGGCTCAGTCAGCCGCCACGACCATTCACCGCAAATAAGCCGCTTACCGACGGGACTGCGTAGCCAGTTGTTGCAGGATACCCCGATCAACCGAGTGAGTGCCGTTGTAGGCAATGACCTGCATCGCCGGTACTTCCTGTTTCAGCCGGTTAAGGTAAACGGCGGCATTGTCCATCTGTTCAATGTACTCGTCGCGGGTGCCGTAGATGTAGGCGGTATCTACGCCCGATAGTTTAGCGGGGTCAATGACATCGGCTAGCCCTTTCGAGAAAAATCCGGCCCAGAGCAGCAGCCGGTCGCAGCGGATATGACCGGCATTGAGCCAGCGGCAAACGGCCGCGCATCCCTGCGAAAAACCCATCAGGTTGATGGTAAGGCTATTGGTATCGTAGCCCTGCAATACAGCATCATAAAGGGTATTCAGGTAATTGAGGGTATCGCTGATCTCGTTGAGCCGATCCTCCCGGGTCATCCAGGAGGCTCCAATGCGGCTGTACTGCGGGTCCAGGTACAGCCGCGACAGCCCTTCCGGTGCTACTATGTACCTTTGGCCGTCGTCCAGCACGTCAAATTTCCGGATGAAGTACTGCGCCAGTTGGCCGTAGCCGTGCAGCACAAACCAGACGTGGCGCGTCTGATCATTAAGTGTGCCTAACGTATAATACCGGGCTGTACGGGTAACTTTCAGGTGGTGTTCGTGTGCCATATTTGTACCCCGGAATGGAATTCCGGATGTCGAGGACAAAAACCGGACCGGGTCGCCGGGCAATGGGATTCCGTTCTACTTACCGACCGGAATGAGATTCCGGTTTACGGTACGTCGTGACCTTCTTCCGGTAAATATACGCGTCTACTATCGTCTTCAGCACCGGCATGGTTACCGTACCCTGGGCCAGCAGCTCATCGTGAAATTCGCGGATATCGAATGCAGCGCCCAGTTCGGCTTCGGCTTTCCGGCGCAGTTCTTTGATTTTCAGTTCCCCGATCTTATACGAGAGCGCCTGCCCCGGCCAGGAGATATAGCGGTCGGTTTCAGTGCGGCATTCGTGGAGCGAAAGGGCAGTATTGTCCTGAAGGTACTTCATCGCCTGATCCCGTGACCAGCCGAAGGCGTGAATGCCGGTATCGACCACCAGTCGGCAGGCCCGCCACATCTCGTAGGTCAGCCGGCCGAAATCGCTGTAGGGGTCCTGGTAAAAGCCCATTTCGCGGCCCAGCCATTCGGTATACAGCGCCCAGCCTTCCCCGAACGCGTTGACGTAGAGGTTTTGCCGGAAGGCCGGCAGATCCGTCAACTCCTGCGCCAGCGCCGTCTGCAGGTGATGACCCGGCACGGCCTCGTGGAGCGTAAGCGCTTCCAGCGTGTAGAGGGTACGGCTTTTCAGGTCATAGGTATTCACCCAGTAATAGCCCGCATTTTTGCTTTTGATGGACGCCCCGCTGTAGCGTCCGCCCGTGTACTTCGGAGCCAGGTAATCCGGCACGGGCGCTACGCCGAACGGCTGCCGGGGCAGTTTACCGAAAAAGGTCGGTAGCTGCGCTTCGGCTTGTTTGGCGATATAAGCCGCTTCTTTCAGCAGGTCTTTCGGTGTCTTGGGGTAGAATTGCGGGTCAGTACGCAGAAAGACTAAAAACTCAGCGAAAGACCCTTTGAAGCCACTCCTGCGCATGACGCTGTCCATTTCGGTCCGTATCCGGGCAACTTCTTTTAAGCCCAGTTCATGCACCTGCCGGGCGGTCATGGGCAGGGTAGTATAATACCGCACCCGTTGTTCGTAATAATCCAGACCATCAGGCCAGTTGGAAACGCCTATTTTCGTCGGAGCCTTTGGCAGGTACTCGGTATCAAAAAAGGTCTTCACCATCCGGAAACCGGCAGCCACACTGTCCATGATCGCCCGGCGACCATCGGCCAGCAGCCGGCTTCGCTCCGACTCCGGGAAGGTAGCCGGCATACGGCTAAATGGTCGCCAGAACTGGCTTTTCTCAGGCTGATCGACAATGTGTGGCTCGTAGGTTGTTTCGTAGCCTTCCAGGATTACGGCCGGCTGGGCAATACCCAGCGTCAGTCCTTTCCGCATCAGGTCGATATGCTGACGCACATAGCGCGGAAAGTCCCTGAGCTTCGCGAGATAGTTTTCAAATTCCTGTACATTCGCCGGAGTTGCTGAGGCATTACCCACGAAGCCGATGTGAAAGCCGTAATCGACCAGAATCGGGTTCAGGTAGGATTTATACCGTACCTGCTCCACCTCGTTCTGAAACACAAACCGGAGCAGTTCGGCCGTAATCCGCTCATCGGCTGGTAGCGAGCGGACGTCGATGGCCGTTACCTGTTTCAGCAGGTTTTCGTATGAAGCCCCCCGCCGGATATGATCGGCTTCCGAAAAAGACCCTAAAGGGTTAGTTGTCCGGCCTGTCCCCCGTCGGGAATACTCCTGCCCCTGAAACTGCTGGTAGGCTTTCAATACCGCATTGAGTTGCTCCGTTGCCAAGTTGGTTGCAGCCGGTTGTGCCGTCGCCGGACGGTTCGGTCGTGGAGCCGTTCGGGGCTGGGCAAGGGCACTAAGGGTCAGCAGCAGGCAGGGGATCAGGGGCAGCATCTTCATGGTTATTCAAGCTGGTTACGGACCCCTGAATCTACATATTTCTTTCCTGCAATGCTCAATTGTTTCCCACCAATTGGGTAAACTGTCAACCAGCGTCCTGTTCGCTCCCGCACATCCTGTGCGCAATCGCACACTTCCCGAAACCAATCAATCAGTTAACCATCTACGAATCAGCAAGTTAGCACCTGGCACGGCTTTTGGCTTATTGAGAGCAAACCCACACCACTACCATGGATAGAGAACTTGCCCCCGAGATTGCCAGACAGAGCCGCAACAAAGGCGTAGTTGTGGGCTTAATTGCCATCACCGCCCTTGTTGCAGCCATCTGGCTATTCCGCAATGTATTGAAAACCTCCGTCGACAGCGCTAAAATCCGAACGGGGGTAGCCGAAGTTGGCAGCGTAGAAAACACGCTGAATGCCACCGGCGAAGTGATTCCGGCCTACGAGCAGATTATTACCACACCGATCCGGGCCGGCATCAAACGCGTGCTGCTGACACCCGGCACACAGGTGAAACCCGGTCAGGCCATTCTCGAACTTGACAAATCGCTGTCGCTGATTGAGTATGAGAAAATGAAAGACCAGCTTTCGCTGAAGCGCAACGGCATCGACCAACTCAAAATGAAGCTGAACAAAAACCTGTACGATGCCGAAATCAACGACAAAATCAAATCGCTGAACATCAACCGCCTGCGAGCCGAGTGGGAAGATACCAAACGGCTCCAGAAAGTAGGCGGCAAAACGCAGGAAGACGTCACCCGCGCCGAAAACGCCCTGCGCATTGCTGAGCTGGAGAAAAAGCAACTCGAAAACGACCTCAACTACAATCGCCAGTCGATGGGGGCCAGCGTCCGGGAGTCTACGCTACAGGCCCAGATCGAAGAAAAAAACCTCCAGGAAATGGAGCGTAAGCTAAAGCAGGCCGACATCCTGACCGACCGCGCCGGGGTGCTGACCTGGGTCAACGAAAACATCGGCTCGGCGGTGAACGAGGGCGAAATGCTCGCCAAAGTAGCCGACCTCGCCAGCTTCCGCATTGAAGGTTCCTGCTCCGACGTATACGCCGATCAGGTAAAAACCGGGTTGCCGGTGGTGGTGAAGGTGAACGAAACTACCTTACGGGGCATCATCACGCAGGTAAAGCCGTCGGTGCAGAACGGCGTTATTCAGTTTACGGTGCAGTTGGACAACAACCGCCACGCATCGCTCCGGCCTAAAATGAAAGTCGAGGTATTCATCGTGACCGAAAGTGCCGCCAAAGCCGTGCGGGTACCCAACGGGCCGGCCTTTAAAGGGAAACGGAAACAGTATGTATTCGTGCTCGAAAACGGAGTAGCCCAACGTCGGGAAGTTGAAGTTGGCCTGAGCAATTTCGATTACGTCGAAATCAAAAGCGGCATTCAGCCGGGGGAAAAAGTCATCATTACTGATCTGAGCCAATACGAGCATTTACAGGAGCTGACCATCGACACCGACAGCCAGTAACGTCTTCTATTCACCATCCACGCCACCATGAAAACACGTTTAACACTCTTGCTGTCGGCCCTGCTGGGAACTGTCTTTTCTGGCTTCGCCCAGACGGAGCCGGTCACCCTGCAGGAGGTGGTAACCATTGCCCGGCAGCAGTCCATTGCCGCCAAGCAGGCCACGACGCAGCAGCGCACCAACTACTGGAAGTACCGCACGTTTCTGGCCGATTTTAGGCCGCAACTGGGCGTAAACGGTACGCTTCCCGGCTTTACCCGCTCGTTTATCGAAGTTATTCAGCCCGACGGCACCATTGCCTTTCAGCCGATTTCAAACAACAACTCGGTGGTCGCGCTGTTGCTGAGCCAGAATATTCCGCAGACGGGTGGCAGTATCTTCGTGCAGAAGCAGATTCAGCGGTTCGATAATTTCCGCGATAACAACACGCTGTACAACGGCATTCCCTTTGGTATCGGCCTCAGCCAGCCGCTGTTCCGGTTCAA
The DNA here is from genome assembly GCF_039541875.1 of Nibrella viscosa. Classification (NCBI taxonomy): domain Bacteria; kingdom Pseudomonadati; phylum Bacteroidota; class Cytophagia; order Cytophagales; family Spirosomataceae; genus Nibrella; species Nibrella viscosa. The sequence goes on from NZ_BAABHB010000012.1 coordinate 88,327, forward strand.
CCAGATGAAGTGGGACCGCAAGATTGAGCCGCTGAAATACGCCGAAGGCAATCAGCAGTTTGTGGAGTCAATGGAAGAAGTAGCCCTGAACGCTACCGGGTTCTACTTTGATCTGCTGGTGGCGCAGGTGAATCTCCAGATTGCCGAGAAAAACCTGATGAACAACGATACCCTCTACAAAATAGCGCTGAAGAAGCTGGAGTTGGGCCGCATTTCGCAAAACGACCTGCTGCAACTGGAACTGAGTGTGCTGACGGCCCGGAAAGACCTGGCATCGGCCCAGCAAACCGCCGAGGTAGCCTCGCTGAAGCTGAGAACGTACATGGGTTACCGCGACGAGCGCCGGCTGGACCTGGCCCTGCCCACTCAGATTGTGCCGTTCCAGATCGATATACAAAAAGCGCTGAACGAAGCGTTTGCCAACCGCTCGGCCTCCATTGCTTTCCGGCGCCGGCTGCTCGAGGCCGAACGGGAGGTAGACAAAGCCAAAAAGGAAAACGGGCTGAATGCCAGCCTGAATGCGGCTTTCGGCTTGTCGAACCGGGGTGCCCGGTTCAGCGATGTGTATGTACGCCCGCAGGATCGTGAGTTTGTGGAGGTACAGTTTTCGGTACCCATTATGACCTGGGGCCGGGCGCAGGCCCGCACCGAAACGGCCCGCGCTAATCAGGAGCTGGCCAGGCAGTCGGTGGAGCAGGATAAGCTGACGTTTGAGCAGCAGATTTACACCCAGGTGACCCTGCTGCAAATGCTCCAGAAGCAGGTGAAGCTCACCTCAGAAGCCGACCAGATTGCGCAGAATCGCTACCAGATTGCGCAGAACCGCTTTCTGCTCGGAGACCTCAGCGTTACCGATTTAGGCATTGCCATGCAGGAAAAAGACCGTGCCAAGCGCGATGCCGTCCTGGCCCTGCGCGATTACTGGCAGACGTATTACACTCTTCGCCTGCTGACGCTGTACGATTTTGAACACGACCAGAAAATTAATTACTAACTCTACTACATCATGATTCAACTGACCAACATCGAGAAAGTCTACCGCACCAGCACCATCGAAACGCTGGCGCTGAACAACATCAACCTGACCATTCGGAAAGGGGAATTTGCCTCCATCATGGGGCCGTCGGGTTGCGGCAAAAGTACGTTGCTGAATATCTTGGGCCTGCTCGACCAGCCGTCGAAGGGGACTATTTCCATTGACAACCAGCCGGTAACGAGCTACAAAGACAAAGAACTGGCCCGGCTGCGCAATCAGAAGATCGGCTTTATCTTCCAGAGTTTCCACCTCATCAACGACCTGTCGGTACTCGATAACGTAGAGATTCCGCTCCTGTACCGGAAAGGTGACACCACCGGCAAGTCGCGCCGGGAACTGGCCAGCGAAGCGCTGGAGCGGGTAGGGCTCAGTAACCGCATGAAACATTTCCCCAGCCAGTTGTCGGGTGGGCAGAAACAGCGGGTGGCTATTGCCCGCGCTATTGTCGGCCAGCCGGAGATCATCCTCGCCGACGAACCAACCGGAAACCTGGACAGCGCTATGGGTAGCGAAATCCTGAGCATTCTCCAGCAGCTCAACAACGATGGCAGCACCATCCTTATGGTAACCCACGACGAAGCCATGGCCAGAAAAACGCACCGCCTGATCCGCCTGTTCGACGGCACGCAGGTAGCCGACTCACAATTAGTAGCAAACGATGAGCGGTTAATGCTAAACGATTAATGTGCGGTGCCTCCATTTATCGTTCATCATTCATCATTATAAGCACACACCATGATCCTGAATTACATCAAAATAGCCTGGAAGGTCCTGCTGCGGCACCCCTTCTATACGTTCATTACGCTCTTCGGCATCAGCCTGACCCTGACGGTGCTGATGGTGCTGACCTCGTTTATCGATCACCTGGTTGGCAGCCACTACCCCGAAAACCGGCGCGACGAGTTGCTGTATATTCAGCGTCTGGCTCAGCGGGATTCATTGCGGCAGTCGGCACGGATGGGACCGGTCAGCTATAACTTTATCAGGCAGTATGTGCTGCCGCTAAAGACTCCTGAGAAAGTAGGGGTCGCCAGCATGTTTAGCTTTGCCAATGCGTACGTAAACGGCCAGCGCCTAAGCCTGCAAACCAAACTAACCGACGCTGGTTTCTGGGAGGTTACCGACTTTGAATTTCTGGAAGGCAAGCCATTCAACGAGCAGAACATCGCGAATAATGACCATGTGGCTGTCATTACGGATGATCTGAAAAAGCAGTACTTTGAGGACGATACCCAGCCGGTGGTGGGGAAAACTATTGAGGTCGACAACGAAACGTACCGGGTTATTGGCGTGGTTCGGGGGGCACCGGTCACGCGACCGGTAACGGCGGCTGACATTTATTTCCCGTACAACATCCGGAAGAGCAATTACAAATCGTCCGGCCTGAACGGCAATTATGTGGCACTGGTAAAAGCCAAAAGTGCCGCCGATTTCCCGGCCATCAAAGAAGAGTTTAATCAGACGATCGCCAAAATTCCGTTGCCGCAGGAAGACGATGGCTTTAAGTATTACATTCTGGAAACCTCGGCCGACACCTACGTAGAAGCCTGGCTGCACAACTTTTTCGACCGGCCGGCCAGCAGTATTTTCTACTCCGTCATTGCCGTATTCATGCTGCTGTTTATGGGTCTGCCCGCTATTAACCTGGTCAACGTAAACGTCAGCCGCATTATGGAGCGGGCATCTGAGATCGGCATTCGGAAGGCATTTGGTGCCCCGTCGAAGACGCTGATCTGGCAGTTTATCATCGAGAACCTGTTTATTACCCTGATCGGTGGCCTGATAGCCTTAGGTCTGGCGGGTATCACTGTTTACCTGATCAACCAGAGCGGCTGGATTGCCAAAGCGGATTTGACCATCAACTTCTCGGTGTTCGGTATTAGCCTGCTGGTCTGCCTTGTCTTCGGCCTGCTCTCCGGCGTCGCCCCCGCCCTGCGCATGGCGAAACTATCTATCGTCGACGCCCTAAAAGCCAGCTAACCAATCAACCATTCAACCAATTAACTAATCAACCACACCCATGTTACAGCATCTCTTCCGACTCATGTGGAATAAAAAGCGGGCCCATACGCTGCTGATTGTGGAAATCCTGGCTTCTTTTCTGGTCCTCTTCGGTGTAACGAGCCTTATCGTTTATAATATGCGTAACTATACCCAGCCGATTGGATTTGATTATCAAAACGTCTGGACGATTGACTTCAACACCCGCGACCAGCCCGACTCCTTAGTTACCGAGGTGATGCAGCGTATCAAAGAGCGCACCAAAACGTACCCGCAGGTTGAATCGGTCACGCTGTTCGGCAGCAACGCCCCTTACTCACAGAATACGCACAACTCGGGTATCATGTACGACAAACAGTTCAGCATGACGCATATCTTCAACACCGATCTGGACATGCCCCGTACCCTGAACGTGCCGATTGCAGAAGGACGCTGGTTTGATAAATCCGACCTGGTAGACGAGGTCAAGACAATCGTTATCAATCAGCCGTTACGGAAGAAATTCTTTGGCGATGGACCCGCCCTGGGCAAGTTGTTACAGTTCGGATCGCCTGATCACCAGGAGGGCAAGAAAGAGTACTGGAAAGTAATTGGCGTTACCGGCAATTTTAAATCGCATGGTGAATACCAAAGCAATATGGAGGGAACCTTTCAACTACCTAAAGGCGAATCCCGTTCCTGGATGCGGACCATGCTGGTAAAGGTGAAGTCCGGCACTGATGCCAACTTTGAGGCCCAGTTAACAAAAGATCTGGGTTCTATGACGCAGGACTGGAATATCGATGTGTCGTACATGGAGAACCAGCGTAAGAACACGCATAAAATCACACTGATCCCCATTATCATTTTCCTGGTTGTCAGCGGCTTTCTGCTCATCAACGTGGCATTAGGGTTGTTCGGCATTCTGAACCTTAGTATTGCCAAGCGCCGGTCAGAAATTGGTCTGCGCCGGGCCCTGGGCGCTACCGAGTCTGGCATCTCTACCCAGTTTGTTGGTGAGATCTGGGTGTTGGCTACCTTCGGCTTACTTATTGGCCTGCTGTTTGCCGCTCAGTTTCCGCTCATGAACGTCTTTGACCTGGAAGCCGGCATTTACGTAACCGCCATTCTCATCTCCATTGTCGTCATTTACCTGATCGTCACCCTCTGCGCGCTTTATCCGAGTCGTCAGGCCGCTTCAATTCAGCCGGCGATGGCGTTGCATGAGGAATAGCGGGGGGCTTGGGGCGAGGGGCAGGGGGCCAGAGGAAAAGAGCAGATGGCATGGGGTTAATTTGCTATTTTTACAGCTTAGGCAAATACAAAGTTTTTGATGAAGCGTAGTTTTCGTTTTGAAAATTTAGAAATATGGCAAATGGCTATTCAGATTGGTGACGAGCTTTTCGACATTGCTGATAGTTTAGAACAAAGAAAGCTATACCGATTTGCAGAACAGTTGCGTGGTGCTGGAATGAACGTATCCAATAATATCGCAGAAGGTTCTGGCTCAGTTTCCAAAAAGGAATTCTACCAGTTTCTCAACTTTGCCCGTCGATCCCGTTATGAATGTGCTAATATTTTGATCATTCTGGAACGTCGCCAGCATATCACAGAAACTAACAGACAAGCCCTGTTCGGACGTTTAGATGAGCTAAGCAGAAAGATTAACAACTTCCAAAAAGCTCTTTTACCCCCAACGCCTTAACCCCTGCCTTCGCACCATGCTCCCTGCTCTCTGCCCTTTACCCCCTGCCCCACACCCCTAGCCCCACGCCCCAACCCCCATGCTGTTAATCATTGACGACGATATAGCCGTTCAGACCTCGCTCTCGCTGCTGCTGAGACGGGAAGGGTTTGTTGTGAAAACAGCGGCCTCACCGGCGCAGGCGTTTGATATACTGGATGAGGAAACGCCGGAGCTGATGCTGCTGGATATGAACTTCTCCATTGAAACGTCGGGGGAAGAGGGGCTGCGGACACTCACGGCCATCCGGCGGCAGCAGCCGGATGTGCCGGTGATTCTGATTACCGGCTGGGGCTCCATCGACCTGGCGGTGCAGGGTATGAAAGCCGGGGCGAAAGATTTTATCACGAAACCCTGGCAGAATGAGTACCTGCTGCAATCAATTCGCACCATTCTGAATCTGTCGCAGCAGAAGCCGCAGTCGCCGAGCCGGCGGAGGCTGGATCAGCAATACCATTTTGAGCATATCGTGGGCGAAGACCCGAAACTGCTCGATGTGCTGGAGACCATCGGCCGGGTAGCGCCAACCGATGCGCCGGTGCTGATTACGGGTGAGAGCGGTACCGGAAAGGAACTCATTGCCGAGGCTATTCACCAGAACAGCAAACGCAAAGGCAAGCCGTTCGTGAAGGTAAACCTGGGGGGCATCTCCTCTACTCTGTTCGAAAGTGAACTGTTCGGGCATGTACGCGGAGCGTTTACCGATGCCAAATCGGACCGCATCGGCCGGTTTGAACTGGCCAACAAAGGCAGCATTTTTCTGGATGAGATCGGCGACCTTGACCCGTCCAGTCAGGTAAAGCTGCTGCGGGTGTTGCAGGACCGGACGTTTGAGCCGCTCGGCAGCAGCAAGAGCCGGACGGTGGATGTGCGGGTTATCTGCGCCACCAACCGCCATCTGGAAGAAATGGTCGCGAGGGGTACGTTCCGCGAGGATCTGTTCTACCGCATCAACCTGATTACTGTGAAGCTGCCCTCTTTGCGGGAGCGGCCGGGCGATATACCCATGCTGGTAGAGTATTTTGTGAACAATCTGCGCACCATCTACGGCCGTCCTAATTTGCGTGTCAGTGCAGCAGCCGCCAAATGGCTGAAGAACCTCGCGGTGCCGGGCAACATCCGCCAGTTGAAGAACATCGTCGAGCGGGCCGTGCTGCTGTCGAATAGTGATGAACTGGAGGTTGCCGATTTTCAGAAGCACATTCCTTTAGCGGCTGCCTTGAAAGACCCTTCCCACTTACCGGAGGTCGGCACCATGACGCTGGAGGAAATTGAATACCAGATGATTCGGCGGGCGATGGCGTTCCACCACAACCGGGTGTCCAAAGTGGCGCGGGCGCTGGGCATCACCCGTTTTGCGCTGTACCGGCGTTTAGAGAAATTTGGCATTCCCTACACCGCCGAAGACTGACCGGCTTCTTTGCCAGCAACTCATGAAACTACCGCTCCGGATCCAGTACGCCCTGTTTATTACCTTCATTCACCTGGCGCTCATCTACCTGATCTTCCGGTGGCTTGGCGAAAACAAAGTCCTGTTTATTGTTTCGGAAGTGTTTGTCCTGATCTCCATCCTGGTCGCCATACGTATATACCGGGCGTTCGGACAACCCTCCGAGTTCATTTCGTCGGGCATTGAAGCCATCAAAGACAAGGATTTTACAATCAAGTTTGTGCCTACGGGCAACAGCGAAGTCGATGAACTGATCGATGTATACAACCTAATGATTGACCAGTTGCGTACCGAGCGCACCAAACAGATGGAGCAGCAGTTTTTTCTGGAAAAGCTTATTGAAGCCTCCCCCATTGCCATTCTGATTCAGGATTTTGACGACCGCATCGCCCTGGTCAATTCGAAAGCGGTCGACCTGCTTCAGCGCCGGCCGGCGCAACTCCAGGGCCGGACCCTGGCAGAGGTAAACCACCCGCTGCTGGAACAACTCACCGACCTGGATACCGACGCACCCCAGACGGTAAAAATCAGCGGTATTGAAACCTACCGGGTGTTCAAATCGCATTTTATCGACCGGGGCTTCCGGCGCTCGTTTCTGATGCTCGAAGAGCTGACCAGCGAGATTCTGGAAACCGAGAAAAAAGCGTACAGCAAAGTAATCCGGATGATGGCCCACGAGGTCAACAACTCCATAGGGGCGATAAACTCCATCCTCGACGTTACGCAAACGTACCTCCGGGATAGTGATTATGTCGAGTTAAAAGATGCCCTACACATTGCCATGGAGCGCAATCACCGACTCAACCACTTCATGCGCCGGTTTGCCGACGTAGTACGCCTGCCCCTCCCCCAGCGCAGTTTGGCCGACCTGAACGAACTGACCCGCAACGTAACCCGGCTGATGCAACCGCAGGCCGAAGCCCGAGGACTTACCGTCCGGTATTCAATGGCAGCTTACCCTATTGAGAAAGCCATTGATGTGGAGCAGATGGAGCAGGTACTGGTCAACGTGCTGAAGAACGCCATCGAAGCCTGTATCCCCGGCAATACGGTAGAAGTAATCACAAACGACCGGCAGCTTATCATCCGCGATAACGGCCAGCCCATCAGCCCCGAGCTGGAAATGAAGCTGTTCGATCCTTTCTTCAGCAGCAAACCCGACGGCCAGGGTATTGGTCTCACACTCACCCGCGAAATTCTGCTCAACCACGGTTTCACTTTCTCGCTCAAAACCAACGCCGACGGCTGGACGGAATTTGGGATTAGGATTTGAGGGGGAGAAAACGACGAAAAAAAGGGAATCCCAAACCGGGGAGGGGTTCGGGATTCGGGCAGAGACACCTGCGCTTACCGCTGTGTTTAGGGAGCGTAGGTATGAGCGTGGCCGTCAGGCAATCTGGCGCTTAGCGAGCTGGGCAAACAGCGAGTCTTTCTCCATCAGCTCGGCATACGTGCCGCATTCGACAATGGTGCCCTTGTCCAGCACATAAATTCGATCGGCATTTCTGATCGTACTCAGCCGGTGGGCAATGATAATCCGGGTGGCCTGAAGCTTATCCAGACTTTGTGATACCAGGCTCTGCGTCCGGTTGTCGAGCGCGCTGGTGGCTTCGTCCATAAACAGTAGTCTGGGTTTATGCACAATGGCGCGGGCAATCATGAGCCGTTGCCGCTGCCCACCCGAGAACGTACCGGCCCCTTCGCTCACCACGGTATGCATTTCCATGGGCATGTGCTTGATGTCTTCCTCCATTCCCGCCATGCGCGCAGCCTCCCAGGCATCGTCGAGGGTCAGCTCCGAGTTACCAATGATGTTCTGGAAAATACTGCCCGACATTAGGGCCCCGTTTTGCAGCACAACCCCGATCTGTCGGCGAACCAGTTCCTTGTTCATCAGCTCAAACGAGTTACCATCGTAGTAAACAGAGCCCGCTTCGGCCTGTTCGAAGCCCAGCAGCAACCGCATAATGGTTGACTTACCCGAACCCGACGCGCCCACAAAAGCGACCATCTCACCGGGTTTGATCTTGAACGTGACGTTATTCAGTACCAGCGGCTGATCGTCCCGGTAGCGGAAAGACACCGAGTTCATTTCGATTTCGCCCGCCAGTTCGCCGGGGTCAACGCTTTGCTCTACCGACTCGGTCTCTTCTTCCAGAATGGGCTTTACCCGTTCGTAGAGGGTAACTACGTTCAGCGAGGTAATCAGGGCCATACTCAACCGCAGGCTGTCGTTCAGAAACTGGTTGAACGAAGTAATGAACGCCATAAACACCCCGACCGAGAGCATACCCGTGACCGCATCGGCATTCTGAACGGTGTAGTACAGAAACGAGAAAAAGAAAATACTGGTCAGCAGCGGATACGAGGCATTGAACACTTCCACAAAATTCTGGTAGGTGCCCGAGTTGAAGCCCAGTTTCTTGAGGGTCGAAAACTTATCGGCCCATAGCGCAAACACGCGCCGTTCGCCACCGGTTATCCGGATTTTGGCAATCCCGGACAGAAACTCGAACAGAAAACCCTGGATTGTGCCCTGGTAAGTAGCTACCTGCCGGTCGTATTTCAGCTTGAGCCAGCCGATACCCACCATAAACGCAGCCGCAATGAGGCCCAGCCCCACGCCTACCCAGGCCAGTTTGGTGTCGTAATAGAACAGCAGCACCAGGTTAACCGACGAGAAAGCACCGCTCAAAACGGCGGTCATCAGCGTGCTGGATACAATCTGCCGGATAGTGTTGATACTCAGCACCCGGTTGGTCAGATCGCCGGCCGTGTATTTCTTGTAAAATGTCACCGGTAACCGCAGCATATGATCCATCATGCCGGCCTGTAAATTGATACTCGACTTCGACTCGACCCGGAGCCGCAGCGCACCCTCTACCAACTGCAAGCCCGCCTTTACCAGGGCAATCATCACCAGAATACCAAATACCTCCAGGTGCAGGGAGCGGTCGGCCGTAGGCACCACTTCGTCGTACATGATACCCGACAGCACCGGCACCAGCAAACCAAGCAGACTACCCGCCAGCGCCGACAGCATCAGCCATTTAACATCGAACTCGACCCCTTTGAGCGCAAACGAAAGTACCTTCTTTACGGACGTCATTTTGCCGTCGAAACCCGGAAAGAACATATAGCTGATCGGCTCCAGCGACATGGCAATCTCCTGATTAACCACGCCCTCCTCGCCCGTCGACACGTTTTTGAACAGGTAACTGCTGGACGTTTTCTGCAGGAGCGCAACGGGCGTTTTGTCTTTTTTGGTAAAAGCCAGCAGGGGCCCGCATTCTTCTTTCCACCAGGTATCGCGCAGAATGATTTTGCGGATGCGCAGTTTCGAGCTTTTAGCAATCAGGTGGAGCTGGTTGGTAACATTGTTCTGGTGCGACTCAACGTATTTGGGATCTTCCAGCGTAAAGCCAATCTGATCACCAATGAGTTGACACGTCCGGAAAAGCAGGTTCTGCTGGTTGCGCTTGCCGTTTACCCCGGGCCCCTGCCCGCTGCCGTTACCCGCCACCACCGCCTTTATTTTAGTCAGGGTCGTCTCCAGCGCCAACTGGTCGGTCACGCGCTTTTCCGACAAATGCGCGATTTCTTCCGACTGCTGCGTGTCTATAATCAGATTAAGCTGGGCATAGAAATACGCTTCCAGTTTGCGCAGGGCCAGCAGAAAATATACCTCCTCCTGCAACAGCATTTCGCGGGTACTCAGCACGCGCACGGCCGTGTTATCGGCCAGCGATTTCAGCCACAGTTTGTTGGATACCGGTGCCAGAAAATCGGGGTACTGCGCATGGCTCACCACGGTGCTTTGGGCAAACAGACTAACCTCGCCCCGCAGCAGTTGTATCCAGTTGATACCCGTCGACGGAAACGCAAAGGTATTGGCCTCCAGGGCAACTTCCTGGTAATCGTCGAGGGGTTTATACACCCTCGGCGCATTGGCCGTACCGACTACCGATGAAGTCTTTGCGATCCATTTGTCGATCATGTTCTTTAAAAAGAAATGATCCACATTAAGCAGGTCGGCTTTATCGATAGCCAGCAGGGTAGCCTCGCCCGAGAAAGCAATAAGCCGCGTAGCTTCGGTAACGGCCGGGGCCAGCAGGCTAAACAGCACCTCCCCTTTTTGGGCCGTGTACAGAAACGTTAACCGATTGGTATAGTTTCCCTGTTTATCAATTCGGGTATAGAAAACGTTCACCTCCCCGGAGAGCACCAGCCAGAACCGGTCTGTGCTCTCCAGCACCAGCGGATTTTCGGCACAGATATGGAGTTTTTCTTTACTAGCTGACATAGACATACCGGTTATTTGGTTTCGATCAGGCGGGCGTACACGCCGTTTTTCTTCATCAGTTCCTGGTGGGTACCCCGCTCTGCCACCTTGCCGTATTCCATCACAATAATTTCATCGCAGTCGATGATGGTGCTAAGCCGGTGCGCTACAATCAGGCAGGTACAGCCCCGTTTTTTGATGTTATCCATCACCATTTTTTCGGCCGTAGGGTCCAATGCGCTGGTGGCTTCGTCCATGATCAGGAGAGAGGGGTTGTTGGCCAGGGCCCGCGCTATTTCGAGCCGCTGCCGCTGCCCGCCACTGAAATTGGCCCCACCCTCCATTACGGCGCTGTCGTAGCCGTCTTTCCGCACCGAGATAATGTCGTGAATGGCGGCATCGCGGGCCGACTGAATGATGTGTTTGTCGGGAATGGTAGCATCCCAGAAGCTGATATTCTCTTTGATCGTGCCGTTGAACACCAGCACCTCCTGATCGATAACCGCCAGCGAGCTGGTGATGATATGCCGGGGAATTTCGCTCTTCGGCTTACCGTCGAACAAGACCTCGCCACTCCAGATCGGGTACAGGCCGGAAGCAATTTTGGCCACAGTGGATTTGCCGCTGCCCGAGCCGCCCACCAGCGCCACCCGGCTGCCGGGCTTTACCTTCAGGCTGAAGTTTTCGATGAGCGGGGGCATGGTGGTGTTGTACCCGAAGGTTACGTCTCTCAGTTCGAAGTAGCCCGTCAGCTTAGTATAGACCCCCGTCGGCTGCGCATCGGCCTGCAAAGCCACCGTCCGAAACTGCTCGTCTGTCTCGTAGTTCATCACATCGTCGATCCGCCCCATATCGCTTTCGGTTTCGTGCAGCATTGTCCCGACCGAAATCAGCTGGTTAACCGGGTTGATAAAATTGCCCATCAGGTAGGTGAACGATACCAGCGCGCCGAGGGTCATTTCGCCATCCATAATCCGGAGGGCACCCAGCCCCAGAATCAGCGTGGTGGTAAGCGAGGTAATCAGGGGCGGCAGAATGTTGAGTCGGATGGTGAGCCAGCCCAGTTGCTGCTGCGCATTCATTACCTTGGCCAGGTAGCCGATCCAGTTGGTAAAGAAATCGTTTTCGCGGCCCGAGGCTTTCAGCGTTTCGATCATGCTGATACCCGAGGTAGTAGTACCCAGCAGCTTACCGGTTTCGTTGCCCAGCAGCCGGCTGCCATCTTTGCGGGCTCTGGATACAAACCGGAGCGCCACCACGTTCAGCCCTGCCATGCAGATACCGATCAGGGTCAGCGTAACATCGTACGAAAACATCAGACCCGCGTAGAACAAGACGATGATCACGTTCAGGACCGCATTGGCCAGATCGCCACTGAGCAGTTTGGCCACCTTATCGTTGAGCGAAACCCGGTTGCCGATCTCCCCGCTGTAGCGCTGCGTAAAAAACGAGATAGGCAGATGAAAGACGTGCCAGAGAAATTTGCTGGAGGTAGTAAGGGCCAGCTTGGTTTCCAGTTTCAGCAGATAATACTGCTGCAGATACACCAGCACAGCGTTTAGGGTCAGCACCGCCCCCATAATCAGCAGCAGGGGCATCACAAAGTCGGCATGACCGTTGACGAGGTATTTGTCGATAAACACTTTGATGAACGACGGAATCACCAGGCCCGGAATGACCAGAAAAAGGCTTGCCAGCAGAATATAGGTAATACTGAGTTTGGAGTTGGCAATGCGGGAGGCCAGCGAAGCCGCCAGGCCCTGTTTTTCGTTGCCTTTTTCGAAGTGTTCGTTCGGTTTAAAGGTAAGCACCACGCCGGTATAGGCTTCGTCGAACTCCTCGTAGGTAACGGCGTAGCGGCCCTGGGCGGGGTCGCTCAGGTAAACTTTGTCTTTGGCAAAGCCCTCCAACACCAGAAAATGGTTAAAGTTCCAGAAGATAATAGCCGGCGTTTCGATCTGCATCAGCTTCTCAACCGACTTGGCGTAGCCTTTGGCCTCCAGCCCAAACTGGCGGGCCGCTTTGATAATATTGGTCGCTTTAAGGCCATCCCGGGACACACCACAGGCAATGCGCAGCTTTTCTAAGGGCACAAATTTTCCGAAATGGCCTAAAATAATGCTCAAAGCGGCTGCCCCGCATTCTACACTCTCCATCTGTAAGACGGTGGGCACTTTAACAGGCCGGGCTTGTTTCCCAATAGGAAAGGTTGTTTTGGTCGCCATCTTGCCAGTGAGTATCAGTATAAATCGAAGAATTTCTTAAAGGCGGGGATCACGATTGAAATCGGATTCTCCTGTTTGATCGTGATCTGACCCATACAGGAGGTACCTTCCTTGATGTCGATATCGGGACCTTTGGCCGATGTCCACCGGAAGCCGCTGTGCGATTGGGCGTCTTTCTCAAAGGCAACATGGACCTCAAAAAGAGGCCCCATGGCCAGCAACCCTTTGGCCAGTTGGTCGTTTTTGACCGAGGTCAGCATCCCCTGCTGAGTAATCGGGAAATCAGAAATATAGGTAACCCGCCCTTTAATAAAACCGTACTCCTGCGGCTGCACGGTCGAGGGCACCACAAAAGCCTCCATATCGCGCTTGATCTTTTTGCCGTCCTGTGAGGGGATATACAGGACCCCTTTCAGGCTGGTCAGTTGCCCTTCTTTCTGGTTTTTCAGTTTGAAAAGGGGCGTTCCGGGTCCAACCACTACGCCTGCATCGGTCAGCACCTCAACCACCTCACCACTGTAGGGGCTTTTAATGTTCGACTGGGTATCGTAGCGCTCGGTCAGAAACTGGAGGTTTCGTTCGGCTTCGGCAATCTGCTGTTTCTGAGCCGCAATGCGCTGTTGCAGCGAGTAGCCCGCATCGTGCTGGCGGTTAGAGACCTCGGCCAGTTGCACTTTCAGGCGCTCTATCGTATTTCTGGACGCATCGATCTGCTGCTTGGTGTTGGCGACCTGCGCCTTCACAATCAGCCCTTTTTCGAGCAGACTAACCTCCGATTCGAGCTGGTTGGTGAGAAAAGCCAGCTTCTTTTTCTCGGCCTCGATTTCACCCAGAATGCTTACCCGGTTCTGGCTCATCAGCTCGCCTTCCAGCAGGGTGCCTTTGTTGCCGTACGAAATCAGCCTGGTCAGTTCGTATTTCCGCTCCGATAAAGTGGCTCTGGCGTTTTCAATCTGCTGAACCAGCTCCGGCTGCTGCACCGTGGCAATTACGGCTCCGGTCTCTACCTTGTCGCCAATTTTAACCTGGAGCTTTGTGAGCTGGCCGTGCGAAGTGGCCACTACCTCGTGGACTTCGCCCCCCAGCACCACCCCGGTTACGTTCAGTTTGGTGCTCACCCGCCCTAAAACCGCCCAGGCAATGCCCGTAGCGAGGGCGGCAAAAACCACCGAAAGAGTTATCCAGGCTTTGGGGCTGGTTACTTTAATCAATTGATCGAGCTTTTCGGGAGTCGACAGCTTTTCCAATGCTGCCGGCCTAAAAAAACCTGCTGCCATGACGGTATCGGTTAATGGTTAGATGTATCAGGAATGGTATAAAATGCGTTTCTGTCGATGACAAAGCCTTTACTATCCGGGACGATCAGCGTTCCGGTATCGTGCCGGAGGTTCAGTATGGCCTGGGCAAACTGGCGGTAAGCCTGCAAATACCGGAGCTGCGAGGTCATCAACCGCTCCTGAAACAGAATCAGGCTCAGGAGGGTGGTTAGGCCCGCCTGAAACTTGACCTGCTCATCCCGAAATACCACCTGGTTATAGTTGAGAACCTCTCCGGCCTTCTGGAGATTAGCCACGCTGTTTTCGAGGTAGTTCAGGTCGTTGCTAACGTCCAGTTCGATAAGCCGCTGAATGTTGCCGACCACCACATTCTGGTCATTCAGGGCCATGTAGCTTTTGGTGAGGTTCCCTTTGGCCCAATTGTTATTAACCGGAAACGTGAACGTCAGCCGGGCCCCGGTGCCGATACTCCGGCTTTCGTTATTGGCGAAAGAAGCCATTACGTCGCCCAGGCGGTTACCGGTACTGGCGCTGCCGTACCCCACAAAGCCAGTCAGATCCAGTTGGGGTTTTGTGTTGTTGCGGGCCAGCAAAAACTGCTGCTGCAGGGCTTCGTGGCCGTGCCGGGCGGCCATCAGATCGGCCCGGCGCTCGCGGGCCATCCGGATAAAATCAGCTTTATCCAGCCCTGACGTAAACGCCGATTCGGCAATGGTCGGGAAGGCGTTTTCGGGCACATCGATCTCCAGACTCTCTTCGGTGCTCAGACCAATCGCTTTGCCCAACTGAATGCGGGCAGCATACAACTCCTGGCCGGCCATAATGGTGAGTTTCTCCTGGTTGGCCAGGTCCGACCGGATCTGGGTTAAATCGCCGGCCGGTTTTTTATCGCCCTTTACCAGCTCTTCGGTCACGGCCAGTACGTTCCGGATCCGGTCTTCGCTCTGTTTGTAAATCTCCAGATTCTTATAGGCCGTGTAATAATTCCAGTAAGCCTGCCCGATCTGCCAGATTTCGTACGAGGTCGTAAACTCGTTACCGCTTTTGGCGTTCAGCAGGTAGAGGTAATTGGCCCGCTCCAGCGCCGTGGCAATGGGCCGTGCTCTCCCTCTGAGCAGGGGCTGGGTCAGCGAAAAAGTAAACCCGCTGGTGTTAGTACCGAGGTACAGATTTATGGGCTGATTAAAGCTGTTGAGCGGGTAATTGTTGTTGGCAAAGCCGTAATTCAGGCTGAACTCAGTTAGCTGCCCGGTCCGAAGCCGCTTGCGCAGGCCGGCCGACAGACCGAGTACGTTGTTGCGCAGAATGCTGTTCTCCACGTAGGCTGTTCGGGGATCGGCTCCCGGCAGGGTGTACTGGTTGTTGCGAAACGATAATTCGGAAAACGAGTTCAGGTCGAACACGCTCCGCTGGATTTGCAGGTCAGCCTCGGCGCTCCGGATCATGTAACCGCTCCGCAGCAGAGTCGGATTTTTATCGAAGGCCTTCCGGGCGATTTCGATCAGGTTTCCCTTCACCTGGGCGTATACGTCGCTGGTCAAAACCGTCAGGCCTACCAGCAGGGCAGATAAACAGTGTCTCATAGCCGGTCGAGTTGCGCTGGTTAGACCTCCGAGAACCGGTTCAGAATTTTTACGAAGCGGGAGCCGGCCTGAGCCACCCCGTCGAGCACGTTGGCGTCTACCAGATCTTCGTCTTCGGGGTTGCCAAAGCCAAGCTGGCCCGTGGTCTTGCGCAGGCGATTCGACAGAAACAGGGCGAGGGCGTAGTAAAAATTGGCCCGGAATTCAGAATTGGTCAGGAGCCGCAGATTAATCTTTTCGCGGGAGATCTGGTAAATCACCGAAGGGGCCGTAACGATCACCGAAACCGCAGGGGGAGTCGACTCCAGAAAAGACATTTCGCCCACCACCTCGCCGGCTTCGAGTTTGGCGATACACTCGTTAAAATTGTTATTGGCGCAAACGGCCAGTTGGCCCGATAAAACAATGTATAAACTATCCACAGCCTGGCCTTTATTAATCAGCCGGTCGCCGGTTTCGAGCGTTAATTTGGTGCCGTTCTGGAGCAACCACTCCACATCTCTATCGTTCAGATGACCTAAAAAGTATAATACACGTTTCATAAGTATGAATAATTTTTAATATATGTTTTTATAGTTTACACAAACGTATCAGGGCCGGCACCGATAAGTTTGCCAAAAAAGCCGTCATTCCGGACAGGTATAGCGTGACAGGCCCGGCCAGGTAGGCCCGGACTACCGTAAAGAGCAGAGTAGCTTCCGGGGCGAAATGCTGTACTGCTCCGCAAAAAGCCGGGAGAAATAGTGCACATCGGTATAGCCGACAGCATGGGCAATTTGCGCTACCGACTGCTGCAAATAAGTATCAATCAGTTGTTTGGCTCGGTGCAGACGCAGAATCCGGACGTATTTGTTGGGGGTGAGGTAAACCAGATTCAGAATTTTGCGATGCAACTGCCGTTCGCTGACCGCCATTTTATAAGACAGCTCACCAAGATGGAGATAATCCTGCCGGATATTGCCGTACACTTCTTTTTCCAGGTTCACAAGCCAGTCCTGATCAACTTTAGCCACTTTGTGGGGGAGAATCTCCCTGGCACACAGCTTTCTAACATACTCGTTCGACGCATAGATACCAAAAATATCCGGGTGGTTATGGTGAGTCAGGCTCAAGGCATTGGTTCGGGCTTTCTGGATGATCTCCTCTACAATATCGCTTATTTCTTTACTGCTGGAGAACAGAATGCTTTCGAGCTTATAGTTATCATAAGTGCCACTGTTTTGGCTCACCTGCATAATGTTCTCCAGCGGGTTTTTTATGCGCTGAGCAAGCTGTTCGAGCGCGTTGGGGGCATTCCAGTCGATAACACTTTGTTTACCTGTATGCATCTTTCTATAGCGAATAGTTTGAGGATAAAGAAAAAAACGGAGAGCCGTACCAGCAGAAGCAGACAGAAAGGCAGCACAAACAAATGCGGGCAGGTAGATGCAATAGCACATACAACTGCCGAGTAACACGCGATCAGGCAGACCTGCATGGAGCGGAGGCAGAACCCAGCTATGTGGCAGGCCGCAGAGGAGACGAGAGTAGCCCCGGCGTATCAGAGGGCGGTTTTCCGGGCGTTGAGCTCCTGTCTGATTTTCTTCAGACTGACGATGTTTAAGGCGAGGATGGGTAGCAACCCAAAAGGAACAACCACCAGGGGCGTAAACTTATCCTGAGCCGTCAGATAAACAATCATCACAAAAAGTACAGTAAGTATCCCCGCAAAGGCAAATGTTGCGACTAAGGCTGTTTTTTGCAATTTGAGCAACTCTTCGGTGCTTTTCTCTTTGATGCTATTTTTTTTCATACTAGTAGAATGTATTTTACTAATTACTAACTGAATCCAATCGTGAGTTAATCCCGTCTATCATAACAGCGATCTTTACGTTCTTAGCCGTACTGAGAAAATTCTCCTTCTTACAAAGTTCGTCAATTGTAAGCTCAGCCAGTGGTTCAGCATAAAAGATACGCATTGTAGGTTGGAATTCTTTTATTTATAGTAGGAATAACTAAAGTCTGCACCAGGCCTGGATGACTAGGTTCGCTCACTTACCATTAAATTTTCTCCTTTTTAAGAAGAACAGAATGATTAATCTAATAAACAACAAAATAAATAGGAAAAAATAGAATTTAGTCAACGCATTTTGGCCTAAATTATAAAAATATGTACCAAAGAAAAGCAATGGAAATAATAAGACCCACTGATAAATTTTAGAATACTTTATCATTTTCTTAATATTAAAGATATTGTAAAAATTTAAATCAACAACAGTTAGGACTAAATATTAACCCATTTTCTTATAAACCGTATTTGCTCTTCTTTATGAGCGTCCGAAAGGAGATCTATTCGATGAAAAATATTTTGAATACAATTGTACTCGAATATCTTGATCAACTTATTATCTACTAGAAAATCATCTTCACTCTTCAGATTAAAAATAGGTATATCGCCATTTAGCATTTGTTTTACTTCATAGTCAAGTATAAACTTATAATCTTCTCTATTTTCTCCTTTAAAAGCCTTTGACAATAAATCGTACAACGTAGATTGATATACTTGATAATTTGCCATAAAAGATCCCAACCTCAAATACTTTAAGATTTTAAAATAAATAAAGGTAGGCCGCCAGACATAACGCATTTCATTGCTTATAAAAAACTTTAGTGGAGAATTTCCAGACTTCAATTCTACTTTCGAACTTAAAAACACATCATACGCTACAGAAAAACCATCAATAAAATTCTCCTTATAATCATTCACAAAATGATATTTACCCTTAAACACAGGAATATTTTTTCTTCCAATTTTCCTCGTAGTAACGCGAGTACTTATTTTAGAATATAGGGTATTAGGGTTTATAACCACTCGATCAAGATCTGTAACGTCAACGTGCCCCAACACACCATACCCAACATTATTTAATGGTGCCCCTGTATCTTGATTCACAATCAAAACGCTTTCTAACACCGAAAAATCCGGTATGTTAAATTGACTATTCCATGAACGAAAAGATTTATCATTAAAAACTGGTTGAATGATAGTTTCATGATCAATTATGACAGGATTTTTACCAGATGCAATTAAATTCTCATGATGACAATCTTTACTACCTAAAAGTAAAGTAACGGCTAATAAAACTCCTGCTTTATAGTAGTATTCTCTTAAATCATCTTCAGAGCTAACCGGTTCGTAATTTACAAATTCTATCCAGCCATAACCACCACAATCCAACACGTTAAATGTCTTCAAATCTGCCTTTACCTTGCAGTTAACCCAATTAATAAAAGAATTATACGAATGCGTTATTCCTACATTCCTCGGCTTATAGATCAGCTTCGTTCCATCTGACAAACTCACGGAGGAAGTACCTTCACCATTGTGCATATCTCCAATACATAAATCAATATCTACAATCTCAATGCTTTTTAAGTTGAATGTTGATTCTATACTTTTGACATCCTTCTGAAAACGCGTAATAATATTATGAATATGATTAGAGAAATTACGAGACTTTACTCTAAGCTTCTTATCTAAAACAGGATAATTTGTTGCTAATGATAAAACCATTCTCTCTACAAACTGCTCAAAATCAGTTTCACCACTCGCAATAAATTTATTTAATTCTGCGTATAAAGTAACCTCTGCTGTATAACTTAGCTCTTCCAGTAATTTGCATTCTAATTTATCCTGAATCCAGGGCAACAGTTTTAAATCAGCTTTACTTATAAAGAATTCTGTATAGGGTAAAACAATTTCCACAAACGGAATTGCCTTTAACTGTTCTTTGATTTTATACGGGGCCTGATTCATCGTGTTTCTGCTTAATTATACCTTATCCGGATAAGTACGTAATTAATCCACAACTTTAAGCAATCCACCTCTGACAAGCCTTTTTGCTAATTTTAATTTATTCTCGTCATTCAAAAATGGAATATCTTTAACCGAGAATACACCCTTCTGTTCAGAAATAAATGCTAAGGTACCCACAATTTGTGAAGGGCCTTTTATGGTATTCCCCTGGAATAAAATCCTAGCTCCAGTAGCACTATTCGTAACTTTTGAGACCAAACCTTCTCGTTTCGAAAGCTGCGAATATAAATCAATATGATTCAATTTATCTAAACTTGAAAAGTGGCCATCTGGTCTTGGTTGCTCTTTTGTCCTAAACTCTTCTTCTAAAATGTTCAAAG
Source organism: Nibrella viscosa (assembly GCF_039541875.1). Lineage (NCBI taxonomy): Bacteria > Pseudomonadati > Bacteroidota > Cytophagia > Cytophagales > Spirosomataceae > Nibrella > Nibrella viscosa. Next base: position 108,080 of record NZ_BAABHB010000012.1, read on the forward strand.
CCCCAGCGATATTATCCTTGCTAAAGACCTGTTGTAAAATATTAATAAAGTCTAATTCTGCGTCAGCGGATAATAGGTTTTCATCATCAGAATTCAAGAAGCCAACAGGAAGTGCTCTACGCAATTCTATATGCTTTTGGCTTAGATTTAACAATGATTTCGTAATAAAATCAATCCATTGTGTAGATTGTATACCTATAGTAATGTGTATAGAGGATCTGTCAGTTGTGTATGCCTCATGAGGAACACCCCGTGGCATATACAAAATATCTCCTGCACGCAGGGTAATTTCTCTTGCACCGGTAAGTTGCTCTCTCTGAAAAGTAGGTTGGTAACTATTCAAAAGAGGGGTCTTGAAATGAGTATCGTTATACAATATCCAATGCTTTTCACCTGAGATTTGTATGGCAAAAACATCATGCGAATCATAATGAGGAGAGAATGCCTTCTCGTTTTCTGGTGTTAAATAAAGGTTTGCACCAGCATTATGACTTATTTGTTGACGAATATTTTCTATAAGACTTTTGAGAGGCCCCCAAAAACGATGAATTCCATTCACAATAATAGAATACCCATCAGCGTAAGCAGTATAAAGTTGGTTTAAGTTTAAGCTTCCATCCTGATTTTCGTAAACAGTTGGGTTCATCGGCTGATTACTTTTCACAACCTTTAAGCTCATACCTTGTGGACGACTATATTCTAAGACCTTATCCAGGTCTTTAATTGACAATAGCGAAGAAAAAAAATCAGAATTGTTTCTTGAAACATGCAACACTTTTCTTTCCCAATAATTAGCCTTAAAATCTTCTATACTTATTGGATGAATTAAATCGGAAAAATTATTTAATTCTTCTTGAATTTCAATATATGTTTCCATTTGCTAAAAATTAAAATTAACAATAAATATTATCAGATATTTAGGCTAATATAAACCAATCAAACGAGTTGCTCAAAAATTATAAATCTGATTTTCTGCTTTCTAATTCTTTATTTATAGATCTGACCTGGCCATAGACCATGAACAAAATGGGTAAAGATACAATTGGCAGAAAAAGTAAAGACGTAAAACCTTTATTAACTGTCTGAAATATAGTAATTATAAACAGTGCAATTAAAGCTCCCGCTAATAAACCGGTAACGAAAGACACAGATTTCTTCTTTTTCATTAAATCTTCTGTTGTCATTTGGCTAAAATTGTCTTTTGTGAATTCCACTTTCATAGTGCTATTACTTTTTAGTACTGATTAGAAATATTTAATACTATAATAAGCTAAAAATTGATATTGGAACAACAGAACTTAATAATTTTGTAAAATTATTATTAACCAAATAAATTAGTTAATAATAATTTTACAAAATATATCTTCTGACCAATAACTATTATAAGGCCTTACCTAAAAAATAACCACCTGCGACTACTACTACACCAACAATTATACCACCAATTAGATCTGTACCGCCTGCAACCATTTCTAATTGTTCGTCTGACAATTCTAACTCAGAAATTTCGACTCGTCTTGGGATGTTCAAATATATTTTTGAAGTATCTGTTTGGTCGTCTACTATAATATTAACACCTGATTGAACCTTCTGTCCAGTGACTGATTCAATAGTAGTGATCGGATTTTTTATTAACTGCTCTTTAAAGGTCGAGCTTTCCCATGCTTTATGCGCAAGAGTTTTCAACAATTCTGCACCTTCTTTTTGTTGTTCTTGAGTTATCATAATTGTAAAGCTTTAAAATTCATTTATTTTGATTGTGATCCTGCAATAACCGCAGCTGCAAACGCAGCACCTAATGTTACACCACCCCAGAAAAGAACATCAGTTCCACCAGCAACCATTTCTAATTGCTCATCCGTCAATTCTAAGTTTTCGGCATCTATCTTCTGGGGAATATTTAAGTAGATAGTAGATTTATCGGTTTGATCCGCTACAACAAATTTTTGTCCTTCTGATAAATTTAATGTATAACCAGTAAGTTGTTCTATTGCATCAATAGGATTTGCCATCAGGTGTGCTTTAAACTCAGCATCTTCCCAAGCTTTTTGCACAACTTGTGCATACATTTTCTGTTCTTGTGTAACTTCCATTGCTTTTTAGTTTTTAAAATATAAATGGTTATTAATTAGTAAAAAATAATTTTAATCAATATTCAACAGTTGGAATTGGGTAAGTAGGTAATGTTGTAAGAATAGGTAAAGTAAAGATCGGCCAAATAGTAGTCCCTCCGGCTACGGCTTCGAGTTGCTCTTCATTTAGCTCTACATCCTCCGTGTTGGGTTTCGCCGGAATATTGATGTACACGGTACCTGCCTCGGTTTGGTCGCGTACTACCAGCGTCTTACCTTCAGGCAGGTTTAGTTTTTGGCCGGTCAGCTTTTCAATGGCGGCTACTGGATTGGTAACCAGCTCTGCTTTAAACTCAGCATTTTCCCAGGCTTCATTTACAACCTGACCATATAGCTTTTGTTCTTGTGTGAACTCCATGTTATTTACTTTTTTATATGACTGTAAAGTTCAATACGACCACTATAAATCACTTAAAACGTAGTTAAAATAATATCACCTGGCCATGGTGTTTTTGGTTTGAAAATATCAGGATAAGGAATACATCCATCCGGGCCATCGATTCCCCCCGCTACGGCTTCAAGCTGATCTTCGTTCAGCTCTACATCTTCCATGCTGTGCCGTGCCGGAATATTGATGTACACGGTGCCCTCATCCGTCTGATCGCGTACCACCAGGGTTTTACCCTCGGGCAGGCTGAGCTTTTGACCGGTCAGCTTTTCAATAGCGGCTAAGGGGTTAGCAACCAGCTCTGCTTTAAACTGGTGATCTTCCCAGGCTTTCTGTACGATCTCTCCGTACAGCTTTTGTTCTTGTGTGAACTCCATAGTTTGATTTGTTTGGTTTATTATTTAATTAAAGGGTAATGCAATCTTTTAAATTGGGGAATAGATTATTTACAAAATCGCTCCAGATACGCTGCCCGCCACCGGCTACCGCTTCGAGCTGCTCTTCGGTCAGTTCCATATTTTCAATCTCAGGCTCGGCAGGTATGTTTACGTATATTTTGGATTTATCAGTCTGGTCGGTAATCACTAGCGTTTTGCCCTCCGGCAGCTCTACCTTAACGCCCGTAAGTTTTTCAATTGCTTTTATTGGGTCGGCTATCAGCTCCTTCCTGTAGATGTTATCTTCCCAGGCTTTGGAGATAACGGCTTCTATTATTTCCTGTTTTCGCTGTTCCATATCTCTAATCTTATGATACAAAGTTGAATTCCTATTTTTCTATATGCCTGCCATTATATCTGCTAAAATTGACGAATGAGCGTAGATCGATAAACAGTTATACCATCACTTAACACTATTTCGGTGTCTAATTTCTTCTTCTATGCTTTTTTGTTTCTTGCTATAGTTACTACCAATTACAAGCGCAGAAGCCAGTAACCCTACTGTAAGAAAGAAACTCCCTTTACTTACAGCCGACCAGATGGCGACCCCTACAAAAAAGCCGATTAGCAAAGCGGGTATAAACTTTTGTGAGTTCAATTTTTGCTGGGCCGATACTAACTCGTCAAGTGTCATTTTTGAATAATTTTTATCCAGAAACATAGTGCAATCTGATTAAAATAGCTTTAAATTAGTGACCAACCGGGTTACACAACCTTTTCAACAAAATACATTCCTATCTCTCCTTTACCTTTCGCATGAACCTGCCCTCTGTACTCGAACAAAAAGCCATTTTCGTGCTTTATAAATTCGTATAAGGTTTCACTGATATTTACTTTTCCTGGTATCCCACTACTTTCAATCCGGCTGGCGGTATTTACCGTATCCCCCCATACGTCGTACTGAAACTTTTTGACCCCTACAATTCCGGCCACTATTGGTCCGGCGTGGATACCCAGGCGCATCTCAAAGGCGGGGCGCCCTACACGCTGGTTCTCGCCGACCCTCTGTGTCATAAACGCCTGCATCTCCAGGCCGGCCAGCACAATGTTCGTTAGCGAACGATCATCTGCATGCGGAATGCCGCCGGCCGCCATATAGGCATCCCCGATTGTTTTGATCTTTTCAACCTGGTACTTCTCGGCAATCAGGTCAAAGGCCTTGAAACAGGTATGAATCTCTTCGACCAGTTGCTGGGGCGTCATTTGTTCGGCGGTCTGCGTAAACGACTTGAAATCAGTAAACAGAATCGAGACCAGGTTGTACTCTCTGGCATTTACGTGGCCCTTTTCTTTCAGTTCTTCCGCAATTTCTTCCGGCAGAATATTCAGCAACAAGGCTTCTGACCGATCTTTTTCGACTTTCAGGGCGGCCCTTGATCTCCTGACGTAGTTGAGTTGCCACCCCAGGCCGGTCGCCACCAGCAGAATAAAGCCCAGCGATATAATAATCAGATTTCGCTGCTTTTCTTTTTGCTGCACCTCTTCTTTATGCTTCAGTTCAACGGTGTGCGCTTTCCTGACATAGGCAATGCTGTCGACCAGTTGTTGCTTCTGAAACTCCATGCTCATCACCTGATTGGCCGTTGCTGCCAGGTTCAGGCTGTCGTCGAGCGTGTTGGCCTGCTCGTAATATTGCAACGCCTGCCGGGGATTGCCTAAGGCTTTATACGATTGATACAGGCAATCGCAACCCCGTTTTTTTAACGAGACAGAACCCACCTTTCCGGCTAATTGTAAGCCATTCCGGCATTTGGTTACTGCATCTTTATGATTCGCCAGTTGATGCCGTATCCTGCCAATAGCAATTTGTGATTCTGCCTGGCTCTGCAGGCTGCCTATCTCATTTGCATAAGCCAGACAGCGCGTATAGTACGGTAGCGCCTGGGTGTATGCTGACTGCTCAAAATATAAATCCCCGAGGCTGGATAACGCCATTATTTGCAGTTGCTTGTCCTGCTTTTTATCGGCAATCTGTAATGATTTTCTGAAACTTAAGAATGCTTTATTGTACTTACCCTGCTTTAAATAAACATCGCCAATTGCATTTACCAATTGAGCGGTTCGCTCCTGGTTTTTTTCTTTTTGATATACAGCATACGCTTTGTCGTAGTACTTCATCGCATTGCTGTAATCTTTTGCTCTGGCATATATAGACCCAATATTATGGATTGCCACAGCCAGATTTCCGGTATCTCCTATTTCCTCAAAAAGAGCAGCCGCCTGCTTATAATGAGCCAATGCGTTAAGATAACTTCCCTGGCTGTTATATACATTACCAATATTATTCAGCGTTGAAGCCAGTCCTTTTTTGTCCTGTATTTTTTTAAACGTTTCAGCTCCTTTCTGAAAAGAAGCTACCGCTTTTGAAAAATCTCCGAGGTAAAAGTAGGTAATTGCCATGTAGTTAAAGCAATCCCCTACTTTCTTCCCGTCACCAATTTGCTGGTAGAGTTTTAAGCTTTTTTCGTACAACACCAAAGATTGCGGATAAACCTGCGTATCCTGGTAGTGAGTAGCCACATTAAAGAGACTATCGGCTACTTTCCTGTTAAGCGTCTCGTCTCTGTTTTCGGCTATCGTTACTTTCTGTGTTACGGTGGTTTGTGCATACAGCTTTACGGCTAATCCATTCATCAGACACAGCGTCAGCCATATGCACATCCACGGTTTCATCATCCCCTCACAAATGGATTAGAGCCATCACCCCCGCCCGATATAATATCCAACTGATCTTCGTTTAGTTCCACATCCTCTACGGACTCGGTAGGGAGGCTGGTCGCAACAATTGCAGCATCTTCCTGGTTGGCGATAACCGTTTTCTTGTCTTTCCGATCGTTTTGTAGTTCCATGATTTTTGTCTGTTTAAATGGTTTTTGCAAAGCAAAAATGCTCACGTATTCAATGAGAAAACTGACAAAAAAACTGACAAAACAGCACGTTCGCTACAGGTCCAGCCTTACTGTTGAGGCAGCTCCCCCGCTATAGGCACGGGGGAGCACTCCTGTCTTCTTACGCTACTATAATATATATTACTATGGATTTTTTTCCGGGGCAGCTATGGTGCTACGCTCCGGCTATCTACTACTATAGGTACTATGAGCACGCGTTTGTATACCTTATATCTAGCTATCGTGGCTTTCGGCGCTATTTATGCCGTAAAACTAGTTGTGGCTGCCAGCTATATCAATAACCTCAGGTTATACTTTATTCCCTCAGGTTATAAGCGCAGGCTTACCTCAGGCGGCTTCCTCCTGCTGCGGCAACGGCTCGTCTGCCGGCAGTTCCATACCGTTGAACAGGTCACCGGCCGAGACGATCCAGTTGTCGTCGAATGAGCCTATTTCGTCGGCCATCGAGTTATTGTCGTTGTTGATCCACACCTCAAAAGAGAACTCAGACTGGATGCGCTTTTTCATAATCGTACTTGTTTAAGGATTCATTGTAAATTGTCTTTTTGATTGATTTAGTGATTCAAAGTTGGTCGGTTATACGCCCGATTTCAATAACCGTTCGTTATAGTTTACTCCTTTTCGGCATACTTTATTCCCCTGCGTTATAAGACCTGAAAAAGCCGCCAAACACGGGGTTTGGCGGCTTTTTCAGGTCTTCAATCAGGCTGGTTACACTCAAGTCAGGATAAATCATGGTTGGGCTTACGCTTTCTGGCGGGCGCGTACCGACTCATAATGCCGGGCCAGGCAGTGGTACAGAACCAGTTCGTAGGCCCGCTGCTTCGACGGAAACAGCCGGTTTACCAGCATATGAATCAGGCTGGTAAGTATGGCGTAATGCTGCCGGGGCATAGCCGCGTGCGCCGTGGTCAGTTGATGCAGCAGACCGGCCTGTTCCTGAAAATACGGTTGCAGCTCCGACCCCGCCATAAACTCGTCGGTCAGGGCTTGTGCCAGCAGCACACGGTAGGTTCGGTATTTGTCGTTGAGTTGATGACGCAAGGCCGGTTCGCCCCCGAACTCATCAAAAAATTGTTCTTTCAATTGTTTCATCACGCGCAGCCTGTCGTGGGTCGACAGGCCGGCTGCGGCCAGCAGGGTATCAATTTTTCGGATGGCAAAGGCTACCCGCAGGTTTTCGTCGAAAGCGTCTCCGGTTTGGGCCAGAAACAGCAGCGTAGACAGACTGTCGGCATGAAACAGCGATTCGCACAGACCGATATGTTCCGTACTATAGCGCTCCAGTTCGCGCTGGTAGGTGTCTACCTGCACCCGATGCACCACGCCCGTTTCGATATCCTCGTGTAACCCCTCGGTCATGGCCCGCACTATGTACTGGTAAAACTCTACGTGCGGATTACCCCGGAAGCGCAGCCGCAGGTGCGGCTCGGGGTCTTTATACCGGACAAAAAAGAACTCCTGGATAACCCCCGACTTCAGCAATTGCCGGACCATCGGAAAAATAGTTTGCACCAGCAGGGCATCTGAGGTCTTTTCGCCGGTGTATAATTTCAGATAAAACCACTCGCTGCCCACCGAAAACCGCCGGGTGGGGTATCTCCCCTCAATGTGGCTCAGACCCGGCAGGGCCGGTGCCTGTGGATTGGTGAACGGGATAATGACCTCGTGGGTGAAGCGTTCGCCTTTTTGGCCCAGTGGGCAGCCGTCGGGGGTATTCAGAAACTCGACCAGCCGAATCTGAGGGTGTTTTTTTACCTCAGCCGCCAGGAGTTCGAGCGAGGCCGGTATGTGCAGCGAAATATACAGTTCGTTATCGCCCTGAGCCAACTGAAACTGCTGGGGCAGGCCGGCGGCTGTTAACTGCGATACCAGTTGCAGGGGGTTGTCGGGGGTGAGGTCGCGGCTCTGCAACTGCCAGGTCGCCCGGCTCAGAATCACGCTTTTATACTGTACGCGGGGCAGATACGGCTGCGTGTGCAACACGCCCCAGTTCCAGGCTATGTTCAGTTGCGCATCCTGATCCTGTAAATCGCACAAAAACCGGTAGATGGGTAGTCCGTTGGTGAAGTTATGGGCGGTGGTCAGGCGCGGAATAACCCGGCGGTTCAGCCGTTTCGAGCGTAGAATTATCGTATCGTTCCGGACCGAAATCATCAGGTCCGACAGCGGAATCTGGTAGTCGGTCGGTACCGACGATCGCCCCATATACGGAATTTCGTAGGTGTGGATGGTGGGGCGGGTTAGTATGTTACCCACGCGGTCTTCGGGCAGGTGCACAATTTCGGCAAAGATTACCTCGGGATGATGGGCTTCTTCGGCCAGGGCGGCCTGCCGAATCTGCTGCGCCAGTTCGGGACTACCCCCACCAAAACGGCCCATCAGATTCAGGGCCGATGGCCCCCTACAGGCCAGCAGCTTGAACAGAAAGTCGCCTTCTTCGAGGGCACTGGCCGAGCCGGTCACAAACGTACCGAATACGTAAAAGCTACTGGGCAGCGGTACCGCTCCCGTTTGCCGGCTTTCAATATAGCGCAGGTCGGCATCGGTCAGGGTAATTTCCTGGCGACCGGTACGCAGGGCATCGGCGTATTTATCCATCACAAACCGCTGCCACCAGTCCCAGCGTGTGGTATGAACCGTTTCGGTACTGCCAAACGTCAGGTCATCAATAAGTGGGGCATAACCTACTCCCAGCGTTGAGTTGGTACCGTAACCTACGCCAAACTCACCGTCGATAGCCGTAGCCAGAGGGACTTCTTCGTCTTCGTACCGGTTATAAAATCGTCGTTTGAACTCATCGAGGTCTGGGCTGTGGCTGGGCTGGTTCAGCACCATCAGTTTGCTCAGGTCACGCTGTAACTGCTCCATAGGCCGGTCGCCCAGCCGCAGGTCGGGGTTATCAAAGTACGTGTCGACCTGTACGATATCGGTGCTGGTGAGCGGTATGCCCTGCCCGGCAAACCACGCCCGAATGGCTGCGTAGGTCTCCAGGCGGTCGGGCTGGTCGAGCAGCGTTTGTAACCGGCGGAGAACGTCGGCCGCCGGCTCCGCCCCCGGCAGGCCGGCGATGTGGTGGGTCAGCCAGCTCAGGTAGTGTGTTCCCGTTACGGTCGGTTCAATCTCAAAAACCAGCAGTTGGCTTTCAATCAGTTGTTCAACAAATTCTTCGGCTTCGTCAGCATAGGCGCCCATATCCATCAGCAGGGTAGCCAGATCATGAATGGTAGCGCCTGCGCGGGCGGCATCCAGGGTAGTGGTCAGGTACTGATTGGCCTCCACAACACTGATAAAATAATGCCCTCCGTCGGGTTCGACCTGCTGCTCAACGTATCGAAGGGCTGCGCCAACCGAATAGATGGATGAGTTGGGAAACAGCCGCAGTTGCAACCGGATGGCCGGCTGGTTGAGGAGCCAGCTTCGAATAGCCAGCAGGTAATACATATCAATGCGGGTGTGGGTCCGCATGGTCTGGGTGGTACCCGCCCGGAGGTTTGTCTGCCCCCCTAAGGTACCGACCGAACAGCCGGCAAAAAGACCATATGGGGTTGGTCGGCTACACATCCTGACAAAATACTTGTGCAGCGTAGCGATTAGTTTATCCGGGTCCGAGACGGTGTTTCCGGTCAGCCATTGCTGCAGCCGCTCGTAGAGCGCGGGCGAGGCCACCCATATAGCCTGCTGGGCAACAGGCTGTAGGTAATGCTGCCGGAGGAGACTTTCCAGCGACTTTTTGAATACCTGATTGTAGAAATAGGCAAGATGAGTAACAGGAAAGGTGGGTTGACGCAACACAAAGAAACCCTTTGGCTTGAGCATGTGAAGCAGTTTTAGAAATGACTCTATATTGACCCTAAAGCAGTGTGGATAAAATAGTTATCAAAACTTCGGGCCAAGCAGCTATGATACAAAAATTTCTACCCAACACAAAAAAGTGTGCAAACAAAAAGTTTTTGATAGTATAAAAAAAGTATCTCCCAACTTAAAAATGATTAACTAAATCGTGGAGGTTCCAAACACAAAAGCCCCCAACCGACCGGCTGAGGGCTACTGAAAGGGTAGTGGCAGGCAACTATCCGAACTGCTCCACGTAGCGTTCCATACTCTGGGCGAAACGCTCAAACGAAAACGGTTCGGTCAGAAAATCGAATGGTCGCAGGGCCAGATGGCGGTATAGGTGTGCTGGATAGGGTGAGGTAACAATAACACCCGGGTGCTGCCGCAGCGTGACCAGAAATGACTGGGGTAAATCGGTATCCGGGTCGGGCAGACGCAGGAATACCGGCGCGCAATCACCTGATGCCAGATACGTTAGCATCTCTCCCGAAAACGAACCGGCCTGTCCCAGATTCAGCCAGCCGGTTCGCTGGAGGTAATGAACAAGCTGACTTTGGCTCGCTTTAGAATAGTTTATAATAAGATAGGTCCGCAACGTTTTATAGTAAGGTGAGCCAATCACAAATTTTGCTTGAATCGCCAATGTTACGTTGTCTGGCTGGTTTTGTCTTCAGACTAACAATTCGCTCTTTTTTCAGCATGATACGAGAAACAGAAGTAGTGGCTTGCTTTTTCATGATTAACTAAAATTATACGTTTGGATGGAATGTTGCTATAGACTTTTATCCTGGCTGGATGGTATCAAAGATAGCCCCTGCGGTAAAGGCAATTCAACTAATTTAGACAAATACTACCCTGTATTTCGACCAGTGAGCTGTTTTTTTCGACCAATTTCGTCATCAGGTATTGGCCGAATCAGTTGGTCAGCGTCACGGTTAGCTCAACCCGGTAGGTTTGCTCACCGGCAGTGACCGATAAAGCATAGGCCTTTGGGTGCATAGCGTCTAACCTGCGTTTTACGTTCGTTAAGCCAACCCCGCCCTTTCGCTTACTGTCCACCGGCTGATCCGCCCAACGGCGCTGGGGTGGAACGCTGTTCTCGACCACAAACCGAAGTTTATTGGCCTGAATAGCCGCGCTTACCTGCACAAAAGCTGGTCCACCGGCTCCTTTGATGCCGTGCTTAAACGCATTTTCAACAAAGGCGATCAGCAGCAGGGGCGCAATCTGGTACGATGCCGGATCGCCCTGCTGCTCATACGCAATTTGTACCGCTTCGCCCAGCAGGCGGTTGCGTTCCAGATCGAGGTAGTTCTGGATATATGCCAGTTCTTTTTCCAGGCTAATGCGTGGCACATCGGCCTCATAGAGGTTGTACCGCATCAGTTCCGACAGGCGCAGTACCAGATCGGCGGCCTGTTCGTCGGTCTCGAAAACGCGCCCGTAGACGCTGTTGAGGGTGTTGAACAGAAAATGGGGGTTAACCTGAGACTTCAGAAAACTTAACTCCAGCGCGTATCGCTCACGTTCGGATATGCGCAGGCGCTGCTGATACCTGAAGACATCACTCACGGCTTTGATGAACAGAATAATGGTAGGCACAAAAAAACTGTAGGCATAATTCCAGAAAAATACGCGCAGGCTGGTGAAGCAACCGAACCAGCCTGCCTCGGTGAGCATCGCTGCTATCTTCGGAACATACGCATCGGAACGAAAGGGAGGGCCGCCCGATAAGGTCACCAAAAACGTAAACTGAACGCGATTAGTCTGATAGATCAGGAGAAAAATTACGCCCAGAATCAGCAGAAACACGCCGTAGCGTTTCCGATAAAGGAATTTAGGATAAGCAACGTAACCGACAGTGTAATAAATGGCTAGCGTTTGCAGAAAAGACGATAAAGATGCCCAGGCCACAACGGTTTCATTGGCTTTCAGCAGACTTGGGCTGAAATAGTACCGTTCAAAGGCGTACAAACTTAGCCACAACAGCACATGGGTACCGACCCTGATAACTCGCCGGGGAAAGTTATTAATCATAGGTTCTGCTACATTGGTCGAAAAAAACAGAGCATTGGTCGAAATAAGTTTTAGGGAGCGCCGGTGTCAATTTCTTTTGTATCCGTCGAACGACCCAACTCTGATAACTAGCTCTGACATGAATCCGATTGCACTCAAACTCCGCAAACTCCGCGAAATTCACGGCTATCCGCAGGAATATGTTGCCTTTCACCTGGGTGTGAGTCAGGCCGCTTACAGCAAAAAAGAAACCGGCCGTACCGAACTTACCCTGAGCGTGCTACAGCAGGTATCGGCTCTGTACGGCATCAGCCTGATGGACCTCATCAACCTGAACCTACAGGAACTGGTTATCACGGCCGTTCAAAAGCAGGTAGCCTGAGGTACAATACACTTACAATCTGTTTTTTGTCAGCTTCTCAATAACGGATTCGCGGTAGGTCACGCCAATCTGTACGCGTTTTTGCCCGTCAATGGTGGTAATCAGGTTCCCGTCGATTTCTTTGATGGCCTGCATGCGCACAATAAATGACCGGTGCACCCGCAGAAACTGCGAAGGGGGCAGCATCTCCTCCAGCCGGCTCATGGTCATATGGGTGATGAGCAGCTGATCGGTAAGCTGTAGCCGGATATAATCTTTCATCCCCTCGGCAAAGACAATATCGGTAGGGGCCACACGAACCAGCTTTTTATCAGTCTTAATCAGGAAATACGGTACGTTTTCGCGGGGATCCGTATTTTCCATCAACTGCCGTTTGGCGGGCGGGCGTGTAGGTATGGGCGCGCTAGGGTCTACCACAAAGCCCAGCCGTTTGGTCACGCGGTTGATAGCCTCCAGAAATTTATCGAAACCGGCAGGTTTGAGCAGGTAGTGTACTACCGACTCGAAGCCGTAGGTCTCGGCGGCAAACTGGGGCGAAGCCGTAACCATAACCACCACCGGATGCGGTTGCGGCAGCGACCGCAAAAACTCAACACCCGTCATATAGGGCATTTCAACGTCCAGAAACAAAATATCAGGCCGGAGTTCCTGCACCTTATCAAGGCCTTCGAATGGGTCCGTGCTTTTGCCGAGCAAATTCAGATACGGCACCCGCTCAATGTATTTGGTCATGATATGGTGGGCGCTCCCTTCGTCATCAATCAGATAGCAGGTAAGTTTTTCGGACATAAACAAATAGCAAGCAGGAACAATCCATAGCGTCTGTTCACCAGCGGAGAAACCGGGACAAAAAACCTTTGCCGGCTCAGGAGCGGCCGTTGCCCGACTGTAGAATTTGTAAGATCAGATCAACTTTCTGACTTATTCCATTTACATCCTGCCGCAGTTCATTCATATCCTGCAGCAGTTCAGCCTGACCCTGCCGGAGTTCAGTCACGTCCTGCTTCAGTTCAGTCACGTCCTGCTTCAGTCCAGTCACGTCCTGCTTCAGTCCAGTCACGTCCTGCCGTATCTCGGCAACTTCATTTAGCAGAAACTGAATATGATCGCTTTGGGTCGTAGCAATATCGATCACCTGACCCAGGGTTACCTGCGTATGGCGAACCTGCGCGGAAACCTGCCGCACCTGGGCAGATACCTGGTTTATCTGAGCGGAGTGCTCATCCTGCTTGGCTAGTATCTCGGCAATTACCGGCTCCAGTTGGTTCAGTCGTTGTTCGGGGGTCATGAAAACAAATATAGTAAAATTCAGGCCAACCGGATGATTCATGCGGCAAAACCGGTTATTCAGTACGTATAAATATCCTCTGCTCCGCCTGACAGGATATACTTATACTTTTCGCAAAAAATGTATAACTTTAGGACTGATTTCTGTTTAAAACGTAGCCAGCACCAGGTGTGTGTATTGACTGACAACGGGACATACTGTCCGGCTGCCAATTTATGATTAGTGCTGACCAGGATTTTATTATACGGCTTACCGAATACGTTGAGGCTAATCTGGAAGACTCCGCGCTGTCTGTTGACACTCTATGCCGCCAGATGGGGGTCAGCCGTACGCAGCTTCACCGGCTGGTCAAGGAGCAAACCGACTTGTCGACCACGCATTTTATCCGCAAAATCCGGCTCGATCAGGCTTATCGGCTCCTGACCACCACCGATCTGCGCATCGCCGAAGTAGGCGACCGCGTGGGCATCGGCAACCCGCAGAACTTCAGCAAATACTTTACCCAGCAGTTTGGCGTCAGCCCCTCCGCCCTGCGCCGGAACCGACCCGAGTCCGACCTGGAAATTCCGGCCAGCCCCGAACTTACAACCGACCCGGAACCCGTCGGCAACGTACCGATTGAGTCGGAAATGCCCGAGCCGACCATTCAGGCACCGGAACTACTGACCAAGCCCGCTCCCCCCGTCGGCCCACCATCGGCCCACCAGGCCATCAGCCGCCGGTTCTGGTGGGTAGGGCTGACCCTGCTGGCCATCCTGGTTGGATGGCTGGGTAGCCAGTTTCTGCTACAGCCACCGGCCGATGGGTCTCCGACCCGGTCCGGCAACTCCATTGCCGTGCTGCCCTTCCGCAACATGGGTCCCTCGGATACCGACTACCTCGTCGACGGCATCATGGATGACCTGCATACCGAGCTGTCGCTGGTCGATGGCCTCAAGGTGATTGCCCGCACGTCGTCCGATCAGTACAAAGGCGCAAAAAAAACGGTCTGGCAGATCGGCGACGAACTCCAGGTGGCCCACCTGCTGAAGGGCAGCGTGCTGAAGAACGGCGACCAGCTACAGGTAAAACTGGAGCTGCTCCGCACCCGCGACGATATCCGGCTATGGTCAAAAACCTACGAGGGCACCTACAACGATCTGTTCCGGATCACCAGCCGCATGAATCAGGAAGTGCTCCAGCAACTCAGCCGGGCCGCGCTAGGCCAGCCTACCAACCGGACCGTCCCGCGCCGGCACACCACCAGCCTGGCCGCCTACAATGCGCTGTTGCAGGGCCGCCAGTTGCTGGCCACCCGCGCAGAAGCCAAAATCCGGGCGGGTATCGTAAAACTGGACGAAGCGCTGACCTACGACCCCAACTTTGCCGAGGCCTACGCCTACAAAGCCTCAGCCTGTGAGTTGCTGGGCAACCTGGGTTATACCACCAATCCGGCCATTTACCGACAGGGCCTGCAGTACGCGCAGCAGGCTATCCGGCTCGACAGCACCAACAGCATGGCGTACGGAGCCCTCGGCAGTCTGTATGGCGATCTGTATCAGTGGACACTGGCCGATGCCGCGTTCCGGCAGGCCCTGCTCTACAATCCCAACGATGCCCAGGCCAATTACTGGTACAGTCTGCTGCTGCGGGCGCTGGGCCGTCCCGCTGAAGCCATCCCCTACAGCACCAGAGCCCTTGAACTCGACCCGCTCATGCCGGTCATCGTGGCCGGGCATGTTATCAACTGCGCCTATGCCGGCCGCTTTGACCTGGCCGAACAATGTCTCAACACCAGTAAACCTCTGTTTAACGACTCCTTTCTGTTTCACTTCAGCCAGGGTATCTGCGCCATGATTAAAGGAGACTACCCGCTGGGCGAAACCACGATGCGGCACGCGATACAACTGAATCCCCAATACACCAACCATGTGCCTTCCCTGCTCTACTGCGCAGCCCGACAGGGCAAGACCGACGACGCCCGCGCGTACCTGGCCGCTACGCCCGACACCCCGGCCCGGAACCTGTACCTGAAAGCCGTGGTGTATGCCGGCCTGAACGACCGCGCCAACTGCCTTCGCTCCCTTAAACAGGCCGCCGACGAAGGTTACATCTACAAAGACCTACTGCTGTTTCCGCCCTTCCGGCCCTACCACCGCGAGCCGGTGTTCCAGGATATTCTGCGCCGGTACGGCCTGCCGGTGAGGTAGCCGGAACATTAGACCAACTCTTTGGAACAATAAACTAAGTCCGGAAACAATACGCCAAGTTATTGGCACAATAGACCAACAGCTTTTTTGGACCAGGGACGAAGTTTGTGACAACCAATCAAGTTGTTACAAACACATTTATGTCGCTACGTCTCGCTGCCTTCTTCTTTTTGCTGTTTACCGGCACATTTTTCCAAACGTTGGCCCAACCTAACCCTACACCTATGATCCGGTACGTAAAACCCGGCGGTACCGGCGACGGTAGCAACTGGACCCAAGCCGCCGGTAACCTCCAGCACACCATCAATGCCGTGGCTGCGGCCGGGGGTGGTCAGGTCTGGGTAGCCGCCGGCACCTACATTCCGGCCGGTGCGCCGGCCGACCGGACCGACCGGACCGTGAGCTTCCGGATGCAAAACGGTGTAGCCATTTATGGTGGTTTTGCCGGAACCGAAACCAGCCTGACCGAACGTCCGTTGATTGATCCGCTGATGGGTCGGCCTTCCTCGACTACCCTCAGCGGGGATATCGACGGCGACGGCACGCCGGCCGGCAACAGTTACCATGTCTTTTACCACCCCATCGGCACCGGTCTGGACCATACGGCCGTGCTCGACGGCTTTGTCATCACCGGCGGCCATGCCTGCGACAGTAGCCAGGTTGATGCCACTATGGGCGGAGGCATGTATAACCACGGTTCCAGCCCCGAATTGGTCAACTGTATCTTTGTGGGGAACACGGCGGCCGGCGCGGGCGGAGGCCTCTACAACGACTACTACGCCAGCCCCACGCTGGTCAACTGCCGCATCACGGCGAACTCCGCTTTTGCCGGTGGAGGCATCTATAACCTTTCGTCCTGTAACCCGTCGCTGCTGAGCTGTAGCTTTCTGGCCAATACGGCCACCCTGGGTGCCGGTATGTTCAACAACACCAACGCCAGTCCGGGGCTGACCGACTGCCTTTTCCGGGCCAACTCGGCGCAGACCGGTGGTGGTGTCTATAACCTCAACGGATGTAGCCCCACGCTGGTCAACTGCCGCTTTGTAGGCAACTCGGCCAAAGGTGCCGCCCTGGTCAGCCTCTTTTCTTCCCAACCCAACCTGCTGCACTGCCAGTTCAGCGATAATCAGGGTAAGCACATCATTTTTACCGACGAAACCAGTTCGGTAGGAATATTAAGCCAAGTTTTTGGAACAATAGACTAACTATCCGGAACAATAGACTAAATCCGTGTGGCCGGCACGGGCTATTTTTGGCTGTTGATCAGGTGTCTTTGTTCATTCGTCCATTGGTTAATTGGCTGGCTACGCCTAAACCCTGTCTGCTATGAAACATTCCGTCCTGCTTCTTCCGGCCGGGCCACGCTTGGCCGGGCCACGCCTGGCCGGTATGGTGCTGGCCGGCCTGCTCACGGCCTGTGTGCCCACCGGACCCGCCGATCTCGAAGCGGTTCAGCAGCAAAACATCCGGGTGGTACGGCAACTCGAGGCCGGCCTCAACCGCCAGGACTGGGCGGGTGTGGCCCGGCTCTACGCCGAACGGGTGCGCTACAAAGGACCCCATACCCGCTACCGGGAGGTAGAGCAGACGCCCGGCCAGGTGGTGGCGGCTTACCGGGGCTATCACCTGGAGATTACCCAGCTCTACGCGGCCTATGAACACCATGTAGTAGTGGAGGGGCAGCTCAGCCACGGGCCACCCCAGCCGGTCTGTCTGATTTACACCATCGAAAATGGCCGCATTACCAGGCAATTCACGTATTAACCAACTGAGCACGCTTCATCCATGACTATACCCTTTGGCTTACCAAGTGATGAGGCCGCCTGAATGACCGGCCTCCTGCCCCTGCTATTCTACGTTCATCCGTAAAACCAAAATGATTATGCCCTTTCTTTTCTACGTGCTTACTCTCCTGCTGCTCGGTTCCGCTACGACCCAGGCAGCGGTACCACCCACCACCCAAAACCCTTTGCGGCAACTCATACTGGGCAAACTTGGCCACCAGCCAACCGTCACCCTCGACCTGTATGTGATGAGCCAGTGCCCCTATGGCGTGCAGGCCGAACAAACCCTGATCCCGCTGGTCAAAGAACTTGGTCCCAAAGTCAGTTTCCGGCTGCACTACATTGTAGCCCCCGCTGCGGGTCAGGGCGCTTTCCGCAGCCTGCACGGACCAGCCGAAGTAGCCGAAAATATCCGGCAACTCGTCATTGCCGAACGCTTTCCGGCCCGGTGGCTCGACTATCTGCTGGCCCGAGCCGATAATTACCGGAGCGACGACTGGCAGGCGGCCGCCCGGCGGGTCGGCATTGATGTGGGTGACGTGCAACGCCTGACGCAACTGCCCACGGCCAGCGCCCGCCTGTACCCCCACAGCCGGCAAACGGCGGAACGCCGCATTCGCAGTTCGCCCACGGTGCTGGTCGATGGGGAGCTTTACCGGGATGCCCTGAAGGCCCCGACCGCCAGGGTGGGTGCCAGTTGCACCACCGATGCCGAATGTAACGACGATAACGCCTGTACGAGTGACCGCTGCGATCTGGAGCTAGGAAAATGCACCAATACCCCCATCAACTGCGACGACAGCAATGCCTGTACGCTGGATCGCTGCGATCCATTAACGGAATGCTCATATGAACCCCTGAACTGTGATGATAATAATTCGGCAACCCTCGATAGCTGTGATCCGAAAAAGGGCTGTTTAAATACCCTTGTGAGCCGGGTTTACGTGAATCAGGCCGTTACCGCGAGCGGAGACGGAACAAGCTGGGGGCAGGCCTTCAAAACCCTGACCGAAGCACTAACAGCGGCCAATACCTACGCCAGCATCACCGAAATTTGGGTAGCGAAGGGCCTCTACAAGCCCACCTCCAACACGGCCAACCGGGGGGCCAGCTTCTCGATGAAAAACAACGTAGCCATCTACGGCGGCTTCAACGGTGATGAGAAGAGTCTGGCTGCCCGCCCGGCCATCAACCCCGTAACAGGCAGCCCTAGCAGCACCACCCTCAGTGGCGACATTGATGACGATAGGACACTCAATGGAAATAGTTACCATCTGTTCTACAATGATGGCGTGGACAACACAGCCCTCCTGGATGGCTTTGTCATCACCGGCGGCAATGCGGATGATAGTGGCATCATCAACTCCGGCGGGGGCATCTTCAACTCAAAAAGCAGTAATCCTAGCCTGACCAACTGTAGCTTTGTGGGCAATCAGGCTACTTATAGGGGCGGGGCCATTTACAACCAGGGTATCGGTCTGAAGCTGACCAACTGTAGCTTTGTAGGCAATCAGGCTATCGGTATCAGTAGCAGCACCAACGAAGGCGGGGCCATCTTCAGCGGGGGCAGCCTGAGCCTGATCAACTGTAGTTTTGTGAATAATCAGACCACCGGTAGCAGCAACAGCAACGCCAGCCGGGGTGGGGCTATATTCAACATAAGTAGCCTGAGCCTAATCAACTGCAGTTTTGTGAATAATCAGGTTTCCGGTAGCAGAATCATGCGGGGCGGGGCC
This sequence comes from Nibrella viscosa, assembly GCF_039541875.1. NCBI lineage: Bacteria > Pseudomonadati > Bacteroidota > Cytophagia > Cytophagales > Spirosomataceae > Nibrella > Nibrella viscosa. The sequence goes on from NZ_BAABHB010000012.1 coordinate 127,178, forward strand.
ATCTACAACCAGAGCGGCAGCAGCAAGCCCAGCCTGATCAACTGTAGCTTTTTGGGCAATCTGGCCACCGGAAGCAGTAGCAGCACCAACGAAGGCGGGGCCATCTACAACGATATCTTTAGCAGCCTGGGCCTAACCAATTGTAGCTTCCAAAATAATTCGGCTAGTGGGGGCGGGGCCATCTACAACAATGGCAGCAGTCTGAGCTTGACCAACTGTATAGTCTGGAACAATGGCGGCAGCAAAGCCTTTTTCAGTAACGGCGGCAGCAGCACGGTCACCTACTCACTTTTTGACAACACCACCAATGTAGGCATTAGCGAACCGGGTAACCTGACCACCGCCGTCTCGCCCTTCTCGTCCACCAGCAGCGTAGCGCTTGCCGCCGGTTCGCCGGCCATCGATGCCGGTAGTGATGCAGCTTACACGGCAGCCAACGGACCCGCTACGGACCTGGCCGGCAACTCCCGCATCAAGGGCTGCCGCATCGACATGGGGGCTGTGGAGTACCAGGATAACAACAACCAGCCACTGGCTTTCACCCAACAGCCGCCGGCGGCTACGGCCGTCTGTGCCGGGGCCGGTGTGTCGGTGCCGGTTAGCATGACGGGGACCGTCAGCGGCTACCAGTGGTACAAAGATGGGGGTGCCGTTACGGGGCAGACCTCGGCCACGCTCACGCTGAGTAATGTACAAACCAGTGATGCGGGCAGCTACTCGCTGGTCGTGACGGGTGCCTGCAACTCGCTCACCTCTACCGCCTTCAGCCTCACGGTAAATACCCCGCCCACCAGTGTCAGTCTAATCGGCAGCGGTCCGCTCACCTGTGTCCAGACCAGTGTTACCCTGACCGCTACGGCCGGCGGAGCCGGTAGTTATACCCTCAGCAACGGGCAGACCAACAACACCGGTGTATTTGTGGTCACCCAGCCCGGCCCTTACACCGTTACGGCCGCCAGCACCAGCGGCTGTTCGGCTACGGCTACTACCACCGTCACCAGCCACACGGCCACGGCCACCATCAGCAACTTTGTGGCGGGCTCCAACCCCCTGGCGCTGGGTCAGCCCTTCAGCCTCACGGCCCTGCTCAGCCAGGCAGCCAACGGTACACCGGCCGTGATTGCCTGGGGCGACGGCACCACCACCGCTGGTAGTGTGAGTGGCGGGCAGCTCACCGCCCAGCGCAGCTACACCTCCGCCGGGGTCTACTCGGTGACTGTCAGCCTGGCGGGCAACTGCCCCACCAGCCGCGTCTACCAGTACGCCGTCGTCTACGACCCCACCGCCGGCTTTGTTACCGGGGGCGGCTGGATCGACTCACCCGTAGTAGATGCGACCATCTGTGCCAGCTGCACCTTCATGCGGGTGGGCGGCAAGGCCAGTTTCGGCTTTGTGGCCAAGTACCAGAAAGGCAAGAGCCTACCCACGGGCGACACCGACTTCAAGTTTGAGGCTGGGGGGCTGGTATTCAGGAGCACGGCCTATGAGTGGCTGGTGGTGGCCGGCAGCAAGGCGCAGTTCAAGGGCACAGGCAGCATCAACGGCCAGGGCGGCTACGGCTTCATGCTGACGGCCACCGACGGTGATCTGGGCAAGGCGAAAGGCCCCGACCGCTTCCGCATTAAGATCTGGCAGACCAGCAGCAACCAGACCGTGTATGACAACCAGTACGGAGCCGACGACACGGCCGACCCTAGTACGCAGATCGGGGGTGGCTCGATTGTGATCCACGACCCCAACAGCAAGAACGCCCGCCAGGCTGCCGGCCTGGAGCCGGTGCTGGTAGCCGATGCGGTACTGCTGAGCAGTGCTCCTAACCCGGTGGCCGAGCGCACCACGCTGCGGTTCATGCTGCCGCAGGGCGGGCGCTACCAACTGGCGGTGACCGACCTGCACGGCCGGGCGGTGGCGCAGTGGCCGGCGAGTGTGGCCGAAGCGGGCGTAGCGTATGAGGTTACCTGGGAGCGGGGCCAGACACCCGGCGGGGTGTATGTGGGCCTGCTCCGTAGTGAGCAGGGTAGCAAAGCCATCCGCCTGCTGCTAAAGTAGTCACCTGAACCGGCGTAACGCCAGAAACAATACCGGACCCGGCAAAAGGCTTTATAACCTGTTGCCGGGTCCGGTAGTTTTACTATACAGCACCCGTAAACACAACAAGCTATGAGCGACACGCCTAAAAAATCGACCCGCTGGCTCCTGTATGCCATGCTCGCAGCATTCGTGCTGGTCTTATTGTTTACCGAACTGGGCACCGCTCTGCGCGGCAACCTTCAGCAACTGTTCCTGAAAACCGGCGTCAACGACGCACCGGCTTCGGGCGTGCCGGTGACGGCCGCTACCGTCAGCCCGGCCGAACAACCAGCGGTCACCGCTTCGGGGCCGCCGTACCAACTGGCCCTTTCTACCCTCGACGGCAAAACCGTTTCCCTGGATGACCTGAAAGGAAAAGTGATCTTTCTGAACCAATGGGCTACCTGGTGCCCGCCCTGCCGGGCCGAAATGCCCGCCATCGAAAAACTGTATCAGTCGGTGGATAAGAGCAAGGTAGCGTTTGTGATGCTGTCGCTGGACGAAAACCCGGCAAAGGCCCGCCGGTATATCGAGCAGAACAAATTCACCTTCCCGGTCTACGTACCGGCCGGCCCCATGCCCAATGACTTTACCACCGAAGCCATACCCACCACGCTGATCCTGGACCCCGACGGCCGCATTGCCCAGCGCATGGAAGGGATGTTTAATTACGATACCGCTGAGTTCAGGCAGTACCTCGACTCGCTCGCCCGATCGGCGAAAAGATAGCTGCGCCGGGGTTGTGATTCAGGGATAAGAACCATATTCTGGCTGTCCATAAACGGCCAACGCGGACGTCACTCGGTAAGCCTGCTAATCGGCGTCAGCATAACCTTCCGGAACTCGACCTCGGCCCCTTCGGCCTGTAGCGCGATCTGGCCTTGCCGGGCGGTGGCGTTGTAGCCGAAATTAACCAGGTCGTTGTTTACCCAGACCTTGATGGAATCGTTCAGGCACTCGATCACCATCGTGTTCCATCCGCCCAGGGGTTTTTCGGAGCCGTCGGTCAGGTTGATCACGCGCCGTTCCTTACCCTCGGTGATACCCCAGTTCTCTTTGGGGCCACGACGTTTCTCCATATCCGGCACGGTAATGTCCTCGACAATGCACCAGAAGTCGCCCGCATTCTGGTGCATCATCTGCACCTCGATCGATTTGGGAAACATCTTATAGAGGGATCGTGGGGTAGAAGCATGCACGAGTACCCCGCAATTACCCGGTTTACCGGCAAAGCGGTAGTGCACTTCGAGCCGGTAGTTCTGGTACGAGGCATCGGTGATCAGGTGGCCGTTGGGCTCCCCCATACTAACCAGCAGTCCATCGCGCACAAGAAACGGATTTTTGACCGACGGGTTATTATCCATCGCCGGTACATCCGCATGCCAGCCGCTGAGATCTTTACCATTAAACAGGCTTTTGGATTGAGCCAATGACGACAGCGGCAGTAGCGGAATGATAAGCAGGAGCAGGTAACAACCCACTCGGGTATAGTTCCGTGAATTCATGACGTAAGGTAGTAAGGGTTTTGGCTAAAGATACGTAAATAGCCGACGCAATCAGAACTTCGCCCCAACCGTCAGGTAAAACGCCCGGCCGTCGGCGGGGATAATGCCGGGACCGGGGTAGGCGTCGGCCCGGCGGGTAAAGTAGTGGGCGTCGAGCAGGTTATTGCAGGTACCCTCCAGGCTCAGCCATTTCCAGCGGTAAGCGGCCGAAAAATCGACCACCTGATAGGCGGGGATAACCCCATTGACGGCCGTGGAGGTACGGCGGGCGTTGGTAGCGTCGGTAAAGTGTTCGCCGGTATAGGCGTATTGCAGCGTAGCCGACAGATCGGCTCCGTTGGCTAAGGTCCGGCGCAGGGTTGAGCCCGTGCGAATCAACACCGGTGGGACTTGTTCCACCCGTTTGTTGCGGATGGTGTTGTCGGTGGTATTGATGTAGCGGGCATCGATCAACGAGACGTTGGCGAATACCGACCAGCCCGTCAGAGCCTCGCGGTTGCCGAACAGTTTCGGGATATCCACCTCCCCAAAGGCTTCGATACCCAGGTTGCGCGAATCGGCGATGTTGGTGCGCAGCCGGTAGTCGAGGTAAAGGGGTGGCTGATCAGCCTTCAGCAGCAGCCCGATGCGGTCTTTATAGGCAATGTAAAAAGCCGTTACGTCGAACGTGAAGAAGTCCTCGGCGCTCCCGCGAATCCCCAGGTCGGCGGTGTAGCCGCGCTCGTCTTTGATGTTCGCATCAACGGCAAAGTTGGGGTTGGCAATGCGGAGGTCGGAGAAGTTGATAGCCCGGTAATTCTGCGACACATTGCCGTATACTTCCAGCTTATCCGTCGGCTTATAGCTCACCCCGAGTCCCAGCAGCGGAAACGAGCGCCGGCGTACCTGCGCATCGTCGATTCGGTTATCCACAATCAGGTTACCGGCAAAGTCAAATACCCGTTGCTTGTAATACCCTTCCGAAAACGTCCGGATGCTTTCAAACCGGATACCGGGCGTAACACTCAGTTTGGAACTAAGATTGAAAATGTTCTCCACAAAAACAGCATCGTTTTTGTTGGGAAAGCGGTAGTCGGAGCCTTCCAGACTAGTTGGGTTCAGAAAGTAAAAGTCGGCACCGGCCTGGTTGTTGGCGTCGCCCTGCCGGGCGGTGGTGGTGCCCCGGTACCAGCGCACACCGGCCAGAAACGTGGCCGGTTGGCCCGCTACCGTATAGCGATGCAGCAGCCGGGTTTCGTTGCCGATATTGGTAAAGCCGCCGTCGATCAGGTTGCGGTTGCCGCCCAGATCGGCCACATTGATGCGTTCCAGATTACCTAAGGCCGAGCGGCCGGCAATAAGCCCAAATGTGCGGGTGTTCAACCGCGTCCGCTCCGACAGCTGGTAATCGGCCGTAACGGCCATCAGGTTCCAGTGCACGCTGAACCAGTTGCGGGTGCGGATCGACTGCCGGGGATTCTGCGCAAACTGAGCGTCGGTGAGGCCGCCGGGCTGCTGCGCCAGGTAATCCATGTAGGTATACTCCACGCCCAGCATCAGCTTCGGCGCTACCTGGTACCGTAGGGAGCCGTAGGCGGTGTTATTGGTAAAGTCAGAATTGGGCCGCCAGCCGTTGCCCTGCTTGCGCTGGTAAAAGGCATAGTAGTTCAGCTTACCGTCGGCCACCGTTCCGCCCACGCTGTTGAACGAGCCGAAAAAACCCCAGGAGCCGATGGTCTGCCGGCTGTTTACCTCAATGGCTTTGTCTTTGGGGCCGCGCTGAAACCGGAAGTTCAGCATCCCGCCAAACTGGGTACCGTATTGTAGCGAAGCCGCTCCGCGCACCACCTCAATACGCTCCAGGGCCTCCATCGGCGGGGTATAGTAGCTTTCCGGATAACCCAGCGCATCGGCAGATATGTCATATCCGTTCTGCCGGGTATTGAAGTTCGATGTCCGGTTAGGGCTGAGCCCCCGCCCGCCGATACCGAGTTGCAGACCGGCTCCGTCGCTCTCCCAGATGTTGAGGCCGGTCACTTTGGCAAAGACCTGCCGGGCGTTATTGGTGGCTTTATTGGCGGTCAGATCGCGCAGCACTACTACTTCGCTTTTCTTGGCCTCGTAAATGGCCGTACCTTCCACCGATTTCAGCCGCGTGATCCCAAACGTCCGCTCCCGTTGTGCCTGCACCACCACTTCATCCAGATTTTTGGCCAGTTCGGTCAGTTCAAAGTTGAGGGTCTGCGGTTCAGTGCCAAATAATACGGTTTGGGTAGTCGTTTCCAATCCCAGCGCAAAGGCCACCACAGTGTAGGTGCCGGCCGGAAGCTTGAGCCGGTACTGCCCATTGGCGTCGGTAAGGGTGCTATACCGGCCGTCCTGCGTGGTCACCACGGCCTCTTCGACCGGTTTCTGGTTGTCGGCCCGGCGGATCTGACCAGTCAGCACGGAGGTTTGGGCGAAGAGCGGACTAGTCAGGACGATCAGACCTGTTACCAGCAGCAGGCGTTTCAGAATTATGATTTTATTTGCGCAGCGTAAAAAGTGGTACACGGTTCGGCGTCGATAATCTTACGCAAATTTAGATCAATTATAAATAAGCCGGGCAACTTTAAACGATTTTGTTGTTATTTAAGTCTAATCAGGTAGTACATGTGGAAAAAGATTATAACTGGGGTACTGGTTATCTGTGTGATTGTTGCGATTTGGCAGCGTGAACTGCTCAGCTACGGCTGGATGCAGGCAAAAGGGCAGCTTAAAATCTTATGGAATACACAACCGGTAGAGAAGGTACTGGCAAACCCGGCCTACCCCGACTCGCTGAAGCGAAAAATTGAACTCATTCAGGAGATCAAGCGTTTTGCAATAGATTCTATAGGCTTAAATCCATCAGGGAGTTACACTACCTATTACGAACAGCACGGGCAGCCTATCCTGTGGGTCATCACGGCCTCAGAGCCGTACCGGCTGGTGGCGCATCAGTGGTCGTTCCCCTTCCTCGGCACGTTTTCGTACAAAGGTTTTTTTGAGAAACCACGAGCCGAAAAAGAAGAAGCAGAGCTGAAAAAGGAGGGATTGGATACACGGATTGGCGAAGTTTCTGCCTGGTCGACACTGGGCTTTTTTAACGATCCGATCCTGTCGAGTATGCTGGAACGGCCCGTTGGCCGGCTGGCCGAACTGATCATTCACGAGCTGACGCACGGCACTCTGTTCATCAAGAACAGCCTGGAATACAACGAAAACCTGGCTGATTTTGTGGGCGAATACGGTGCCCTGCGGTTTATGGCGCAGAAATACGGTAAAGAGTCTACTACGTACAAAGCCTACCTGGCTGAGCGGACGTATGACGAGCGCTACGACGAGCATATTCTGCGTGGCACCCAAACACTGGATAGTTTGTACCGGACGTTTGGCTCACAGACTCCGGTTGCGGAGAAACAGCGGCTGAAAACAGCCATGATTGAACAGATTGTTGAAACGGTGGATACGCTTACCGACGGACAGCCGAAGCTACTTCAGCCGTTAACGAAAAAGCGGAAGAAGCACAGACTAAAGTTGCCCAACAATGCGTATTTTGTTGGGTACCTGACGTACCGGAAGCAGCAAAACCGGTTTCGCGCCGAATTCGAGGAGCGATTTAATGGAGATTTTAAGCGATATTTTTCGTACCTAAAAGAAACCTATCCATCTTTGTAACTGACGATCAACGTCCAACGACGAATCGATATGAAGAAAGTGATTGCAGCCCTTAGTCTCTCAGCGTTACTGGCCTCCGGTTTTTCAGCCCTGGATTCGTACCGACGCGTACCCAATAACAGTTTCGGTCCGGGCGAACATATCGAATACCGGGTTCATTACAGTTTTCTGAATGCAGCGGAGGCAACCGTAGAAGTTAGTCCGACCGTGTATAAAGTCAACGACCGGCCCTGTTACCGGGTCAATGTGTATGGCCGGACGGTAGGAGCCTTTGATCTGGTCACGCGCATCCGTGATACCTGGCGTTCGTACATTGATACGACGGCTATCGTACCCCAGAAATTCTACCTCAATATTCAGGAAGGTAACCACCGGAAAGAAGCAAACGTCACGTTCGACCATCAGAATAACCTGGTCCGGTCGGAGGAAGAGGCCACCAAAGACATTATAAAAGTACCCGATAACGTGCAGGATGTCATCAGCGGCTATTTTTATTTGCGCACTATCGATTTCAATAAACTATCGGTCGGGCAGACGCTGGAAGTACCTGCCTTCTTCGATAAGGAGTTGTACAACATGCGCGTCCGCTACCGGGGCAAAGACGTGGTAAAGACCAAGTTCGGCCGGATCAATGTCATTAAGCTGAATCCGGTAATGCCGCCCAACAAGCTGTTCAAAGGCGAAGAGTCGATCCGCATCTGGGTATCCGATGATACCAACAAAGTGCCCGTAAAAGTGGAGGTCGATCTGATGGTTGGTGCCATGGAAATGGATCTGCGGCACTATTCGGGGCTTAAGCAGAACCTGCGCTTCTTCAAATAAAGAGTTAAAGACTATACCCGCCAACAGCCGACTCACGTCGGCTTTTTTGTTGGAAGCCCCTGCTCATCCGCAATTGTATCGCCAACGAACAAGACGATCAAAACTGTTTAAAATGTAAAGCCTTCGGCGTTGGGTACCCAGCGGAAAATAAATTCGTGAACGCTGGCCCCGAAAGAGTTCGGCGCTTCGGGTGTTTTGGAGTTGAAAATATACCCTGCCCGGATGAATTTAGACAACTGATACTCCCCGATGGCCTGTATGTAATTGATCGAACCCAGGCCGAGGCTGTTCCGGCGCAGCGACAAACCTAAGCCTAGCCGTTCGTTCAGCCACAATTTGGCATTCAGATCGGTTCCGATTGGCCGTCCCGTTAGCTGGGTTACCAGCAGCGACGGTACCAGCACGGCGTTTTCGGCAATATCCAGCCGGGTACCCAGTTGAATAAAGAGCGGCCGGGTATTCTGAAACAGGAAACGGCCCGAAAGCTGATACCCCCGGTTAACCAGCTCCGGCAGGGAAATACCGCCGAAGAACGTTTCGGAGTTGTAATAGATGCCTAGGCCGGCACTGGCAATGGCTTTGTTCAGCCCGATCAGCGTAGTCGGGTCAAAGACCGGCAGGACATGAACGCCCCCCTGCCCACCAATGGCGATATCCGACGTTTCGGACAGCGGGAAGCGATAGGCCAGACTCGCGTAGGCACCCGTAGTCGATAAAATACTCATACGGTCGTTCAGCGCCTGAAACCCCAACCCGACGCGACCACCGCCAACTGCGCCATCAATTGCCAGACTCTGTGTAATAGGCACGTTCCGGAGGCCAAACCACTTACGCCGAAACATGGCCGTCAGGTGCATTTTCTGCCGGCTGCCCGCATAGGCCGGATTAATAGCCAATGGATTGATAAGATACTGGGAATACAGCACTTCTTTCTGGGCAAACAGGTCGGAAGCGCAAACCAGAAAAGTCAGCAATAAGGCAATCTGGCGAAAACGGGCAGCGAAAGTCATAGGGTCATGCAGCAATTCGCCGGTCAAATTGGCTCGTTTTCGGCAGATTTCCTACCATGGAGGCCGAAAAGTAAGGCTATGTCTCCGCCCGCAGCACCTCCAGGGGCGGCCGTACCAATACGCCCCGGCTGTTCAACAAACCGATCAGGATCGTCAGCCCGGTCACGATACCGACAACGGCCAGCAGTGGGGTAAAATTGGGCCGGAAGACGATGTCGAACACATAATGCGCCAGCGCCCAGGTACCTCCCAGCGACAGCACAATACCGGAGAAAGCCGCCAGTAATCCCAGCATCAGGTATTCGATTAGGGTAATCAGCAGGATCTGCCTGCGATTAGCTCCCAGCGTCCGGAGCAGCACACTCTCCTGTATTCGCTGGTACCGGCTGATTACCACAGAGCTACCTAATACCAGCAGGCCGGTTATGATACTGAACAACGCCATAAAGCGAATCACAAACGATACCTTTGCCAGAATCTCGTCTACCGTTTTCAGGATCAGCCCCAGATCGATAGCCGATACATTCGGAAACTGCGTCACTAAATCCCGCTGTAAGGCCGCCGATTGCTCGGTGTTAGGCACCCGTGTCATCAGCACATGAAATTGCGGAGCCTTCTCCAGCACCCCGTTTGGGAAAACAACCAGAAAATTGGTCTGCACCCGGTTCCAGTCAACCTCGCGGGTGCCGCCTACAATGGTCGGGATCAGCGCACCCTGCACGTTGAACGTCAGCGTATCGCCCAGCCCTAATTTCAAACGGTCCAGGTAATTTTTCTCCACCGATATACGGGGCATTCCCCCTTCCAGGTACGGCGCTTCGCCCGAGGCCAGTTTTTCCGAATCGATCAGGGTATCCCGGTAGGTAGCGCGGTACTCTCGGGTCATGGCCCAATCGGGCACTTTTGCGCTGGTGTCTTTCTGGATCGCTTCTATGGTTTTGCCGTTAATTTCGGCCAGGCGCATCGTCACAATAGGCACCTGCTGGATCACCGGCAAGTCATACTGTTCGACCAGTTTCTGCACCCCCTCCCGCTGATCGTTTTGAATATCAAACAGCACCATGTTCGGTTGTTTGCCACTAGCCGAAAGCTGCACCCGCCCCAGCAGCAGCGTCTGGGTCAGGTAGAGCGTGGCAATCAGAAAAGCGCCCAGGCCAATAGAGGTCACCAGGATCAGCGTCTGATTATGCGGCCGGTACAGATTAGCCAGGCTCTGCCGCCAGATGTAGCTCCACGATACCGGAAAGAACGTGCGCACGGTCCACATCAGTAGCCGTCCCAGCAGCGTCAGTATACCAAACGCCACCAACAGGCCACCGGTAAAGCCCAGCGCCAGCCTCCAGCTACGTACCTGCCAATAGGCAAAACCGAGAATAAATACCACAATTAAGCCGTACACCAGCCACCGGAACGGATCCCGGGAGGTTACATCGTCTTCGTACGACGTGCGGAGGGTACGAAGGGGCGATACTTTCCGGACCACCAGCAGGGGTAGCAGCGCAAACAGCACAGCAATGACCAGTCCGGTACTTATTCCCTGTAGTACGGCCTTCGGCGATACGGAAACGGCTACCTCAATGGGCAGAAAACTACCGAACACCTCCGGCAGCAATAACTGAACTACCGAGCCTAGCAGCGCCCCGAGTATAGCCCCCAGCAAACCCATCAGCGATGTCTGAATCAGGTAGATCAGAAACGCCTGCCGGCCCGTAGCCCCGAGACACCGCAACACGGCTACAGACGCTACTTTTTCTTTGATATATAAGTGTACCGAGCTGGCTACGCCCACGCAGCCCAGCAGCAGGGCTACAAAGGCCACCAGGTTGAGAAACCGGGTCAGGTCTTCAAAAGCCCGGCCGGTCTGCCGCTTGCGCTCGGAGACGGTATCATAATTAAATCCCGCTTTATCCAGCCGGTCCTCAATACCTTTTACATAGTTGTCGACATCATACTCCGGCGCAAACTGGTAGTAATACTTGTACTGCGCCCGGCTCCCACGCTGTAGCAAGCCGGTTTCTTTCAGGAGCGGATACGGAATAAATACGGCCGGAGCTACGGTAGTTGCAATAGCAGCCTGACCGGGCGTTTTCATTACCCGCCCGACCACCCGGAACATGAGTTTCCCGATTTTCACCGAATCGCCCGGCTGAGCGCCAAACTGCACCAGCAGGGCATCATCAACCAGGGCTACCCGTTCCGGTGTCTCTCCCGCCTGCCGAAACGCTTTTACGGCCGCAGCCGGTTGTGTCTCCCATAAACCATAATACGGAAACTTCCCCTCAAGCGCCTTGACCTGCGCCAGCCGCACACCACCCGACGTGGGAAAGAACACCATTGAGGGAAACGATACCTCGTAGCTCCGGTCGTCGCCGATGGAGCGCAGAAACTCCTGCGTAGCCGGTTTGCCTTCGCCCCCGGAGGTCAGTACCAGGTCGGCACCCAGCAGTTCGCGGGCCTGATCCTCTACACTAAGCGCCAGATTGTCGCCGAAGGAGTTGATGGCCACCAGGGCTGCAATCCCCAACACAATAGCCGACATAAACAACAGCAGTCGTTGCCGGCTCCGGCGGCTATCGCGCCAGGCCATTTTCCACAGCCAGGGGCTAAACAGCGAAGCCGCCGGCACGTTTATTTTTTCGATGGGCTTGTCCATGGGAGGTGGTTTGAAGGTTGAAGGTTAAGGTCTGAGGTTTAGATGGGGTAACAGACTGTTAGAACAAGCGAAGCAACCGCCGGACGGCCCCGCTCAAACTTCAAACCGTACACTTCAAACTAATTCTTAAAAACCGTAGCGTTATCGCTAATCGTGTCGGAGATGACGGTGCCGCCTTTGATACGGATGATGCGCTGGGTGCGGGAAGCCAGCTCCAGATCGTGAGTGACCAGCACGAGCGTAGTACCGGATTCGCGGTTCAGGTCGAAGATCAGATCGACCACACGGGCGCTGGTATCGGTATCGAGGTTACCGGTCGGCTCATCGGCGAAGAGGATCTTGGGGCGGTTGGCAAACGCCCGCGCCAGCGATACCCGCTGCTGCTCACCTCCGGAAAGCTGGGTGGGATAGTGATGACCCCGCTGCGCCAGGCCTACCCGGTCCAGCAACTCCTGCGCCGTGCGTTTGGCTCCTTTCTCGCCCCGCAGTTCGAGAGGAACCATTACGTTTTCCAGGGCCGTCAGCGTCGGCAGCAGTTGGAAGTTCTGGAAGATGAAGCCAACGTGGAGGTTGCGGACGGCCGCCCGCTGATCTTCATTCAGGTTATCCAGTCTTATCTTATTCAGGTAAACGCTGCCCGACGTAGCCCGGTCCAGGCCGGCGCACAGGCCCAGCAGGGTTGTTTTTCCGCTACCTGATGGGCCCACGATAGAAAAAGTATCGCCCGGCTGTATCTCAAAACTCACATTTTCCAGAACCGTTAGGGTGCGGTCGCCACTCTGATAGGCTTTCGTTAAGTTCTCTACACGCAGAATACTCATAAGGATTCTATAAAAAGAATGCCGGACTGGATGCCGACAACGTATAAACGATTTTGAAAGGATTAACCATACGATTATGTCACTTGTATAACAGGCAGTACGGAGATTGAGTTTACCTATATCAGCTTACTTTATCAAGGATAAGTTAACAAATGGAATAATAAACTGTTGAGCGGGTAATAACCGATTCGGTATATTCGTACTTAACAGAGAATAGACATCTGATTATGAAATCGCTAAACCGATACAATCCCATTCGCTCCTATACGATTCTGCGGCTCAGCCTGTTTCTGCTGGGCGTAATCTGGAGCTGCGACTCCGGCGAAAACCAGTCATCAACCAACCGGCCACGCAAACCCGCCGGTACCGAACGCACCTATACCCAGCAGGCTGCCGAACAGCCAACCGATGAAAGGGTCATCCTGTTTTATGGTAACAGCCTTACCGCCGGCTATGGCATCGAACCGGCGCAGGCATTTCCAGCCCTGATCGGTGCCAAACTTGACTCGGCCGGGTACCACTATAAAGTAGTCAATGCCGGGTTGAGCGGAGAAACCACGGCCGGCGGCCGCAGCCGGATCGGCTGGGTATTGCGGCAACCCGTATCCATTTTTGTGCTGGAACTGGGCGGCAACGATGGACTGCGGGGTATTCCGCTAACGGCCACCAAGCAGAACCTACAGGCGATTATCGACACCGTCAGGGCCAAAAGCCCCGAGGCCAAAATTGTGCTTGCCGGTATGCAGATCCCCCCCAATATGGGGCCGGAGTATACCTCGCGATTCCGCGAGCTTTATAAGGAACTGGCGACAGAAAACAACCTCGCTTTAATCCCCTTTCTGCTCGAAGGCGTGGGCGGAGTTCGTCGGCTCAACCAGCCGGACGGTATTCACCCTACCCCCGAAGGCCATAAAATTGTTGCCAAAAATGTCTGGCAGGTGCTGGAGCCGCTGTTGGAGAACGATACGGAGAGTTAACGGTACTGCTCGTACCCTGTATTGATTAAGCTCTGTTCATGGCTAGTTCACTGCTGTAGGCCACCACTCTCCAAACAAAACCAAGCGATTTAGAAGTAGCGCGGAGTCAGGATACGATTCTTGGTGAACCCAAATTCATACCGCACCATCAGCTCGTGTGAACTGGGGATAACCATACCAAGGCGATTGAGCGTACGGTCGTAGGCATATCCCATCCGGAACTGATCCGTCAGTTGCAGTTCAACCATGCCCACGATAGCATCGGTTGTTTCTTTCGTCCAGGTATAAAACTGGTTCTTACGGACAGACGCCCCAATGCCTACCCGTTCGGCAATCCACAGGTTCAGGTTACCGTCGAATCCCAGCGGAGCACCTTCCGCGTATTTCACCAATACCGAAGGCTTCAGTTTCAGGCTAGAACTAATGCCCAGCACAAACCCCGCCATCCCATAGGCATGACGACGCTGAACCGCCTGGTAGTTACCATACTCGTAATCACTCAGCCTATTTTTGATCAGCCGCGGCACCGATACGCCGATATACGAGCGATCGTTGCTAAGGAAAATGCCCGTCCCGAAATTCGGTAGCGCCTTATTCACATTGGCAGAAAAAGCCGGATCAACCGGCCCCGCATTACCCGGAGTAAGCTGCACGCCCATCAGATTCCGAACCAGCCAGGCCGCTCCGGCCTGTAAGCCCAACGCCAGCGTCGTACGCTCACCTACCTTGACCCGAAACGCGTAGGAAGCAAACAGGCCACTTTCGTTGTCGACGCCGGCCCGGTCGTTGTAAATCTGTAAACCAACGCCGATTCGCTCCCGGTTCAGCGGCATATCGGCCGTAAAGGTAGCCGTTTGCGGAGCGCCCTCCAGGCCCATCCATTGCGAACGGTAAAGAGCCGTTGCACTCAGTACATCACGACTTCCGGCATAGGCGGGGTTCAGCGCCATCATGTTGAACATGTATTGCGAGAACATTTTGTCCTGCTGGGCCAGAACCCGGCCGCTGCCGGCCAGCAACGTCAACATTACGAATGCGCCAAGTACAAATAGACGTTTCATTACCATACACTATCAGCGGTTAATCGTCAGGTATTTCACAAATTCACGCCCGTCGCTCAGTCTGACGACGTAATAGTACGTGCCTTCGGGCAAGCCGCCGGTAGTGGTCCCCACCTGCATTCCCGTATTGGACGTACCATCCCAGTCATTCTTGTAGTCATCGTTTTTGTATACCAGATGGCCCCATCGGTTGTATACTTCCAGGCTCACGATCAGCCCTGCCGTACCGCTGATAACGAAGGTATCATTGATGCCGTCGCCATTGGGCGAGAAACCGCCTGGTATAAATAGTGTGCCTCCGGTGGTTGCCGGCAACGAAAGCGGTGTTGCTTCGCTTTCGTTAAACTCTGTTGGGTCTCCGTTGCCGTTCGGATCCGGATCAAGTCCATTGGTCGAGACATCAGCTACGGTTCCGGTTCCTGATCTGGCTTCGCCGTATACTGTATTCAGGAAGGTATTGCTGCGGCCATCGGTCACTACATTAACCGTAAACAGCACGGTATCGGCGCGGCCGGCGGCCAGCATACTCAGACTATCGTTAATTACCAGCCGCGGATCGGTCGTGCCGTTGAAGCCGCTGTTGGCAATCAGCTTACTGTCTGAAGATGCCTGTGGCGGTCCAATTACCGTAAAGGTAGCACCACTTACGGAATTAAACACGTTATTCAGGCTATCGGTGAGTTGCACATGCGTCAGCTCACTGGTCCCGTAGTTCTTCACAACAATCTGGTAGGTCACATTGTAGCTACCGTTCGCCTGCCGGACTGTATCTTTCACCGCTTTGGCTACACCCAGACGGGAATCCACCGGCGATCCGGACAGCACAATCTGTGTCGGCTGGGTGTTGTTTCTCGGATCGAGGTCATTGTCAGGATCAGGGTTAGAGCCGGCCGTCGATGTATCCCTAACCATAGTGCCACCGGCCGTTTGGGCCACCGCAATGGCCGTGTTGTTAAAGGTAGTCCGGTTTGCACCACTTACGTTAATTCGGACACGGAACCGAATGGTTCGGGTAATTCCCTTCGGCAGCGTACTCTGGTTACTGTTGAGCATATCGATCAGCAGGCCCTGACCGGTAAAACCAGCATTGGGTGTAAAGCCCGCATCGGCTGAAACACTAATCGGATTGCTCACAATGATTACACCACTGCCGTAGTTCTGCGCCAGATTATCGCTAACCTGCACATTGCTCAAATCGTCGGTTCCCAGGTTAGATACCCGAATGGTGTAGGTAAGATCATACACCCCAGGACTACCCGGTACCGGCACTGGTGTATCTACAGCTTTGGCAACTCCCAGCATAGCGGTTGGCACATCAAAGCGTACCGGTGTCGGCGTATTTCCGACCGGGTTGGGATCAAAGCCGTTGTTCGACTGATCCTGCACCAGGGTTACGGGACTTTCCGTATAGCCGGTTGCCAGCACACTGCTGAAGAATGGACCGGGATTATTGGCCAGGATCACATTGACGGTGATGAATACCGAATCGCGTTCGCCCGGATTCAGGCGGCTGGCGGGCAACAGCATCTCCGTGCCGGCGGTCGGCCGGCCGCTAAAGGCAGGATTGACAACCAGATTACTACCCGCCCGCACCGTTGGTGGCCCCACTACAGAGAAGGACGTGGGCGCAGCAAACGAATTGGTCAGATCTCCCATGAGCTGGACACCCGTCAGCGGTACCGTACCAAAATTCTGAACGGTGATTCTGTAACGCAACTGATGGGTATTGGTCGACAGTTGTTGTCTGGACACCAGCGCCATTGCTACTCCAATAGAAGCACTCTGATTCTGCGGCTGCGTTGTTCCGCCCCGTACCGATATAGCCACACTGGCCGAAGCCTGGCCCAGGCAACCCTGAGACCGGCAGAAAGCCACAAAGCTCTGCTCTATCTGCAAGGGTACGACAATAGAACTTCCCGTCATGCCGTTTGACCAGGTTACCGTTCCCGGACAACCGCTGGCAGTCAGCGTAACACTGGAGCCTGCATTAACAAGGGTAGATGATGCGGTAATGGTCGGCCTTGGCGTCTGGATCACCGCAATGGTATAATCCTGCGAGCGGTCGCTCACGCACTGTCCGTTCCGGCATACTACATTATAGGTAGTGGTTGTAGTAGGTGATACCACAATGCTGGCGGTCGTCTGCCCGGTATTCCACTCCGGCACGCCATCACAATTCTGAACAATCAGGGTCAGGAACTGTCCCGGACAAATGGATTCGGAGCTACAGATAACGGTTGGCCGGGGCCGGGTCGTGACGGTAATCTGAACGACGTTGGACGGAGGGCTACCGCAACTGTTACCTACCCGGCAAACCGCCGAGAACTGATTCTGCTGCGGAGTGGGCGATACGGTTATGCTGGTCCCCGTCTGTCCATTCGACCAAATGACTGTGCCGGCGCAGTTGGCAGCATTCAGCGTGACGGTCCCACCATTACATACCGTCAGTGACGAGGCCGTTACGGTTGGTGGCGTACCGGTGCTGTTCACGTTGATGCTAATCCGGTTAGATTCGCTGCTCCGGCAGCTTCCTACCTGACATACAGCAAATACCTGCTGGTTGGCTGAGGCTACAAGGCTGATGTTCTGCCCGGTAGCCCCGTTGCTCCAGACAATGGTGCCGCCCGGACAACTGCTGGTTGTTGACAAATTCACTACATCACCGGCACAAACCAGCGTATTACCCTGCACCGTTATGGTCGGGGTAGCCGGATTAACAACGTTGACGGTGACTACATTGGAGGGGTTGCTCAGACAATTGCCGACCTTACATTGCGCATAAAACGTTTGGTTGGCGGCAAGTGTCACGTTTATCACGGCTCCGGTCTGCCCGTTTGACCAGCTAACGGCTCCCTGACAGCCCGAAGCCGTCAGCGATACCGTCCCTCCTACGCAAATGGTGCTGGAACTGGCCGCAATTGCCGGCACTACCGGATTAGCTATGTCAATCACATAATTATCGGAGCGTGGGCTGGTGCAGTTCCCCTGCCGGCACACAACCGAATACGTATTGTTGCCTGGGGTGGGTATAACCGTTATATTGGTTGTGGTTTGCCCAGTGTTCCAGATGGGTGTTCCCACACAGCCGACTGCCGTGAGCGTCAGTTCTTCACCCGGACATACCTGCGTGGCGCTACAGACCACCGTTGGCTTAGGCAGTTCAGGCACAATTGTAATCTGTACCGGATTGGATGGCCCACCGGGACACGCCCCAACCCGACACACGGCCGTAAACTGGTTCAGTTGCGCGGTCGGTGTCACCACAATACTCGCACCGGTCTGCCCGTTGGACCACACTACGGCTCCGGCGCAGTTGGCCGCCGTCAGCGTGACGGAGCTACCCACACATACGGTCAGAGAAGAGGCCGTTATGGTGGGCGGGGCACTCGGTGGCACTACATTTAGGGTAACTGGGTTAGATGCAGGACTTGTACAGGCCCCAACCCGGCATACGGCCGTAAACTGCGTCTGCTGGGCGGTTGGCGTTACCACAATACTGGGCCCGGACTGCCCATTCGACCAGAGTATGGTACCGGCGCAGTTGGCCGCCGTCAAGGTTACCGAATTACCCGCGCAGGTGGTTAACGACGATGCCGTTACAGTTGGTGGGGCAACAGCTCCATCGGTTATCGTAATAGTGACGGTATTAGAGGCCGGGCTGCCGCACGTTCCGGCCCGACACACTGCCGAGAACTGATTCTGCTGAGCGGTGGGGGTTACTACAATACTCGCTCCGGTCTGCCCACTGGACCATATAACCGATCCGGCACAGTTGGCGGCCGTCAGCGTCACCGAACTGCCCGCGCATACCGTCAGCGAGGAAGCTGTTACTGTTGGAGGGGTACCGATGGTGTTGACGTTAATCCGAATCCGGTTAGACTCTGCGCCCCGGCAGCTCCCAATCCGGCAAAATGCAAACACATCCTGAGTGGCTGACACTACTAAACTGATACTCTGCCCGGTGGCCCCGTTACTCCAGACGATGGTGCCGCCCGGACAGCTGCTGGTAGTCGACAAATTAACTACATCGCCCGCGCATACCAGGGTGCTTCCCTGCACGGTAATCATGGGCGCATCCGGCGTCACTACGTTAACGGGAGTCCCGGCCGATGGATTGCTCAAACAGTTTCCAATCCGGCACTGCGCCGTAAAGCTCTGACTGGCGTTCAGTTGCGGGCTGATAACAGAACCAGTCATTCCATTTGACCAGATTACGGTTCCGGCACAGCCGGTGGCCGTCAGGGAAACGGTGCTGCCTACACAAATCGTTGCCGAACTAACGGTCACTGTAGGTACAATCGGATTGGCAACATCAATAGTATAGGTATCCGAGCGTGGGCTGACACAATTTCCCCGCCGGCATTCAACATAATAGGTATTGTTGCCAATGACGGGATTGACGGTAATGGACGAGGTGGTTTGCCCGGTACTCCATACCGGCGTACCATCGCAGCCAAGTACGCTCAGCGTAACATGGTCGCCGGGGCAAACCTGTGTCAGGCTGCATACTACCGTAGGCTTGGGAAGACCGGCATTAACGTTTATAACAACCGTAGCCGGAGCGCTCAGACAATTTGCCTGTCGGCAGATTGCCGTATACGTGGTGTTTACCTGAGGGCGAACCAGGATTGAGCTGCCTGTCTGGCCCCCTTCCGACCACTGAACCACTCCTCCCTCACAGCCCAGGGCGGTCAACCGTACTGAATCTCCCGAACATATGGCGGTGGCGCTGGCTACAATGGTAGGCGGCCGTGGATTCAATACATTGATGATAACGAGATTAGAACTGTTGCTGACACAACTGCCAACCACGCAGCTGGCTGAGTAGGTGGTAGTCACGCGGGGAGATACCGTGATGGTTGCGCCCGTCTGGCCGTCTGACCATCGAATGGTCCCGTTGGCACAGCCAATAGCGGTAATCTGCGTACTGCCACCTACACATATATTAGGAACAATGCAAACGATAGGCGGTGACTCTATATTGCAGGGACCCGTTACCGGACGAATTCCGGCATCAATCGTAGTATTATTGCGGGCGATACTAGTAGCCGGCTGCTCTACATCAATTGTGATCAAACCGGTAAAACCATCGGGTCCGGGATCACTGTCGATGGCCCGGTTGGCCCCAACCCCCTGCGTGGTAAACTGCTGACCGGAAGGAGCAATAAACCGAATCCGGTAAGTCCCTGCCTGTAAGGAATCAAATACGTAAAACCCATTGGCATTGGTGACCGTCGTTCGAATCGGGTTTGCCCCCGTTGCCGAATACAGGGCTACCTGAACGCCGGCAACTCCGCTGTTGGGGCCGTCGTCCTGTAAGCCATTCTCGTTCTGATCCCGGAATACAAAGTCGCCAATGGAGCCATACGGCCCCTGTATGATTTCTATATCACAGCAATTACCCGAAACACAACCGTTTCGGGTCGTTTGAAAGGTATAGGTACCAGGGCTTCTGATAAGCAGCGAGCTATCCGGATTCATCATAGCCAGCGTGGGCGACACGGCGGCCGTTCCTACCTGCTGGCCATTTCGAAACCAGCGAATACCGGTATATCCGGACGGTATGCTAATCGTAAATTCATCGCCAGGATACCAGAAAACAGGTACGGAGAAGCAAACAGAAGCGTAGTCGTCTTCCAGAATATTTCCGTTGCCGGGCTGAGAGTCAATATCCGACGGGCTGGCCGTCATCACCTCGGCTGTATTAAACCAGACACCCCGTCCGAGTACACGGGCGTTGATCACCAGCACGGCCGAATCATTGGCGGCTACGGAACCCACTGTCCACATACCGGTGGCCGAATTGAAAGAATTACTGCCCCGTAGCGCGGTACTCGACACAAACTCGGTACCCCCCGCCGGCAACTGATCCCGCACGGTTACATTCGTAGCTACAGCGGGACCACCGTTCCGAACAACCAGGGTGTACGAAATAATGGCAGAAAGCTGGGGACGACTGTTGCTGATGACTTTGCGCAGACTCAGATCAATGGTGGCGGCCTGTCCCATAGCGCCAACCGAAAGCAGCGTTCCAATAAACGCGGCAAAGCAGAATACTATCGACTTCAGGTACATTGCCGGAAAACGGGCAAAGGAGCCGTCGGCTGGCATACGATGAGGGACAATGTTCAGCGTAGAAGTTTCTTTCATCTGCAACTGGTTTGCGATATATAATCGATAAAACCTGCCTTTCCTGCAGGCAAAAAGCAATCCTGTTTTCTGGACAGGTGCGCGAAAAACATATACACACAGGAGGCCCAATAGTAGCCTTAAAAAATTATCTAAAACTATGCCAAACAGGCTAGCTTACAGTCTCAACCGAGGGCTAGCCTTGCAAACGGTTAAATATGAACGAATTATTCGTAAAACTACAAAAAAACTTTACGCTGGAAGCAGGTGACGCACGCGTATACCTACCGGGATGTCCGGCTAATTCAAGCATCCCAAGAACCACCAAAACTATGCCAAACTCTCTATTACTGCTTCTGCGGCCGGTGGTTTTAACCATAGCAGGTAGTTTTGCCTACACCAAAAAGCCCTGGCAATATCGATATTGCCAGGGCTTTTTGGTCAATTCTGTAACCATTGTTCCTAAAAATCGTACCCGAGCGTCAGGTACGGAATGGCCTTGCTCACCACATTGTTTTCCAGGCCCCAGGCATAATCAAACTTAACATAATAGCCAAACAGCATAGTACGCACACCAGCCCCATAGCCAATCAGGAACGGGTTTTTAAAGTTGGTGACCGTAGCCCGGAACGGCAGATTTCCTCCGCCTACAATTTCGGTATTGAGGCTGTTCTGGCGGCTGAATGGCCCTTTGCCGGTCCAGGCCGTTCCAATGTCGGAGAAGGCTACCAACTGCAGATTTCGCAGGAAGTTGGAGGTGATTGTTCCCCGGTAGAGATACCGGACCAGCGGCACACGCAGTTCGGCATTTAGCAGAAGGTGGCTGTTGCCGGTCAGTTTACCAAGCTTGAATCCGCGCAGCGGAGCCGCAAAATCCAGGAAGAATACATCGCGGTAATCGTCCCGGGCATCCTGCAGCGGATTTGGCACCTGCACCGGATTGGTTGCCGACGGCTCAAACTGCCGGGCAATCCAGTTCTCCATACCGCCCAGGGTACTTTGCTTGGGAGCCGCTCCGCCCGACTGCCCGTACGACACCCGCACGGCCAGCATCAGGTCGCGGTGCAGCTTTTGATAGTGCCGCAGATCGAACATAAACCGGTTGAAGCTCTCGCTTAAACTACGGACACCAGCATACTCATCGTAACGCGCCTTAAACCGTGTTCCTTCCAGCATGTTCATGCCGTTGACTTTGGTGTTGTCATACACAAACTCACCCCGCAAGCCCGCATATTCGGAGGTACGGTCCGGCTGACCAATAAACGACAGATCGAGCAGGCGGGTAACAGTATAAGAGGGCGATATGGTAAAGCGGCTGGTCACCGACAGCGGATAGGAGGCCGAAGCCGCCACCCGATTGTACCGGTACTTTTGGCTCAGCCCGCCATTGTCCAGAAATAGGGTCTGCCGGTCAATCCGGGCACCGTAGTCGATCCGGTGAGTCAGGTTAGTATATTCGGCAAACAGGTCACTGTTGCGCAGGTTGGTGGTGATAAACAAGCCGGCTTTGATGATGTGGTTCTCCAGCAGATCATTCATCGTGATGGTTTGCGTGTAGCCAAACCCCCGGACCGGGTCTACCCGCCAGGCAGAATTAGCGTCGTTGGCCACAAAAAGGCCCTGATAATCAAAAGGTCCACGAATGGTGATGTTCTCCCGACGGCGGTTGCGCGGAGGAGTTATGCTGGTGGGTGAGCTGGCAATTGCCCGGCGCTGACGGTACTCAGCGGCTTTCAGCACGTCTTCGTCGAACTGGTAATTGTCGGTATTCACCTCACCCGGCTCTAGATCAGTACGCCCCCCGGAATCGGGCTGGGATGCCTGCGTTACTGTTCGGTTTGTACTATCTGTACCGTTGGTTGTGCGCTGGGTCGGAGCAGGCTCCGCCGAAGGCGTAAAGCCCAGGGTGATGTTTCGCTGGGTTGGTACAGCCTGTACCGATTGGTTCAGGTCCAGCCGGCTCCGGTAGCTAACGTATATATTGCCATCCTGAATAGTACTGTACACAAACCCGCCATTGGTGGGATTGAGATCATACAGGTGAATACCGTACGGGAAGGCGGTAATCTGCCGAATCTGCTGGGCTTCGGTATCGACCCGGTAGAGGTTGCGAATACCATTGGCATCACTGAGGTAAAAGACGGTGTTTTCGCCGGATACTACCGGTTGTACAGCATGGCGCAGTGAATCGGTCAGTCGGGTAACCGCAGTGGCGCGGGGACCGCCTTCGTGCAGAAACAGGCTCATGCGGTCCCGTATGGTTTTGTACGAGCCTTTGTCGGCACCCAGCGTATCCTGCGAGCGGTTTGAGGCAAAGACAATACTGCGCGTGGTGCGTCCGACAAATTTCGGTGTTAAATCGTCGTACAGGTCGTTGGTCAGTTGCTGATAGGTTCCCCGGCCGATGCTGTAGAGATACAGGTCATTTTGCCCTTTCCGATCGGCGCTCATAATCAGGCTGGAACCATCCTCCGACGCATCCATAGAAACCACCTGGGTAAGTCCCTGAATAACTCTCCGTTCTTTGATTTTAGGTCGTTTGTCCAGATTGGTAAATACGTAGAGGTATGATTTGCCTTTTTCGTTGCTGACCACCGCCAGACTGTTTCCCCGCTGCCAGGCCACCAGCGGTGTTGTGGGCCGAATGTTCTGATCATCCTGCCGGTAGCCGCCATTCAGCACCGAGAAGCGCTTGCGGGTAGATGTATTGACAACTTCAACGTTGAATTTACCTTCCCGAACGGTGGTGTACGCAATAAATTGCTTATCCGGGCTCAGCTTGAGACTGTTCAGCAGGAAAGGGGCCCCTACAGAACTTAGTTTAATCCGGAAGTCATCCTGCCCCTGCTGATACGACTGCGTTACCGTTTTGGCCATACCGGCATAGTACTCGCGCCAGTCGCGCAGAAACCGGTTGTAAGGAACACCCAGGGTGCTGGCAATACTGCTTTGTTCATTCCGAATAATGCGGGTCAGGTTCAGGATATTGGAGATATTATCCCGACCGTATTTCTGGGCTATGTAATTCCAGATAGACTGGCCAATGCGCTCAGCTTCTTTGCCCATCAGCAGCGATGGCTTCCGTACAGGATGGTTCAATGCTACGTCCCGCATGTAATCGTCCAGATCGGTACTCCAGCCTTCGGCGGCATAGGCGGCAATCCCCGGCATAAACCAGTCGGGCAGGGTCAGCAGCAGGGAGCTTTGCAAGGCGTCTTTCAGGCTGCCGCCGTAGAGCATATCGTACACAAACAGCATGGTAATATCGTGTACGAGCTGCCTCCGAAAGCTGATCTGATCGCCGGTAAAAGCGATCTCCAGGCGGGATTTGGCCAGATCTACTTCCCGGCCGTTAAGGTCGCCCGTAGTACTGAGGCCGATATTGCTCTGGGCCAGTTCCTGGGGAGAATTAAAAAGAAAGATCTTGATCCGGTTATAGGGCGTATAGCCCAGCAGTTCGGTAATGCGGTCAAACTCCGATTCGGCATACTGAGCGGCCAGGTTGGCGAGTGGATTGCCGTCCTGATAAAAGTAAATTTCGAAGTTGGCTGTTTTGACAAATTTCCAGTCAAACTGCCGGTATTGAATCCGGTTTTTGCCAAACTGTTCCATGGAGGGGTAATTCTGTGCGGTAGCTGCCGACAGCACGCCCAACCAGGCCATAAAGAAAAGAATGTATTGCTTACGCATAATAATGCAACCGATACCCGAAAAAAGACTAATAACTACGTACGGAAATATAACGAAAGATGTCGGTTTATATTCACTTCGGCCGGTAATTCTTCGTCATCGAGCAAAAAACGCTTAAACTGATAGGCCAGGTACGGAGCCAGCGAGACGCCTTTTGTACCCAGGCCGTTGAAGATACCCACCGCCGGATGGTCGGGATGCAGGCCAAGAAACGGCCGCCGGTCGCTGGTCGACGGGCGGATACCGGCCTGTTGGTCGATTACCTCGTACGGCACCTTCAGCATGGCCCTCACCTTTGTTTCTAAGAACGAACGAGCCTCGTTGGATGTTTGCCAGTTCAGGTCATGCCAGGTGTAGGTAGCCCCAATTTTAAGCGTCTTATTATCAAGCGGTAAAATGAACACGCCCTGGTTAACCACATTCCGGATGGGGTAATCCGCCACGCGCACCGTCAGCACCTGCCCTTTTACCGGCGCAAACGGCAGCCACGACCACAACTGATTTTCCTGCGCCTGCACGCCATCGCAGAAAATTACCTTCCGGAATTGCCGGCCGGCCCAGGTAACGCCATTGGCCGTGTACGTTAGGTCTTCAGGCAAAACGGCCCGTTCGATATACTGATTTTTCTGCTGAAAATAATCCCGGATGGTCGCTAGAAAAGCATTCAGATCGACCCAGCCGGCCTGCGTTACCTCAAGGCCCCCGTAGGGATTATGAATATAGGGTGCGTACTGCTCGTTATCGGCATTCTCCCGAACATATTTGCCGATGGATGGCTCTGCCGTCTGGGCAAGGTAGGAGTTTTGCTCTTCGATAGAGCGGAACGGGCGGTAAATGTCCAGCGGAAAGAAGAAGTGATTACCCAACTGCTGCTCAATGCTCGTGTAGAACTGATACAGAAAGGGAAACAGCTCCTCGGCTTTCCAGGTGCGCACCAGTTTCCGGCCAGTCAAGGGATTGACGATACCGGCCGCTACCCGCGAGGCAGATGGTAACTCAGTGGCGTTGGCAACGATGCATTTACAGCCAAGCTGGTCGAGTGTCCAGGCCAGTACAGAGCCGCCTACCCCCTGCCCGACAAGCAGGAAATCGGCGGTATTCATGCCTTTTCTTTTTTGAAGTGCCCCTCGCGGTGGAGTTCCGCGATGCGCCGGTCGATGACTTCGATGACCCAGTCGACCTGCTCTTCAATGGTCATGTAGGAGGTATCCAGCACTTCGGCATCGGGTGCCTGCACCAGCGGGCTCTCGGCACGGGAGGTATCAATCCGGTCGCGCTTTTCAATATTCTGGATGATTTCGTCGAGGTTGATGAGTTCGCCTTTTTCGAGGAGTTCCTGCTGCCGGCGCTTGGCCCGGATAAAGGTTTCTGCGGTCATGAATACCTTCACCTCAGCGTCCGGAAATACTTTAGTGCCAATGTCACGACCGTCCATCACTACCCCCCGCCGGCGGCCCATCCGCTGCTGCTGCGCCACCATCGCCCGACGTACCTCCACGATAGCACTAACCTCACTGACCATGTTGGAGATATACATCTTCCGGATTTCTTCCTCCACGTTTAGGCCATTCAGGCAGGTTTCATTTTTGCCGGTGCGAGGATTGAAATTGAAGGAAATCTGAATGCGCTCCAACGCGGCCGATATTTCTTTTGGATTGGTGAGCGACACATGATTTTGAAAAAAATACAGGCTGACTGCCCGGTACATGGCCCCGGTGTCGATATAGGCATAGCCCATGCGGGCAGCCACTATTTTGGCGGTCGTACTTTTCCCGCAACTCGAATACCCATCTATCGCAACAACTATATTCGGCATGACCCTTCCGGCAAAATTTCGGCAAAGAAACAGCAAAATGGCGGCATAACCAACCTGGAATTATCCACGGCCCGGCCCGGTATACTCCTCGCGCAGCAGGCTAAAAATGTGTTCGTCCATCGGCTGATTGTTTTTCACGGCTGCCTTCCGGAGCACTGCTTCGGGCCGGAACCCGCTCTGCTCAAGCACCCGCATCGATGCGGTATTTCCCTCCAGCACACAAGCGTAAATACGGTTGACCTGAAAGTTTTTAAAGATATAGTCCACCATAACCGGAATAGCCTCCGACATAATGCCCCGCCCCCAGTACTCCTCCCCCAGCCAGTAGCCAATTTCGGCATTGTAGCGGTAAATATCATCCTTTATCGTGAAACCGATGTTGCCCACGGCTACACCATCCACCTCAATAGCGAGGTTGGTTGGGTTCTGGTACGAACGATTGGAACGCACCCACGAGTGCGCATCGCGAATGGTGTACGGGTAGGGAAAGAAATCCCGGACGTTGTTCCAGATGTTACGGTTGCTGGCGTGCCTGGACAAAGACTCCTCGTCTCCTTCGCGCCAGGGCCGAAGTCGGCAAGTAGTGAGTTGAAATGTAGTCAAAGGAGGGTATTTGTTTTTCGCGAAAACTAACAGTTTTTACCGAAAAACAACAGATGACCGATTTTGTTAGCGCACAAGTACGGTCAGGCTGCGGGCTCCGTGGGCCCCCACCACCAGCGATTGCTCAATATCAGCCGTCTTGGACGGACCCGCAATAAATACGCCGTAGCTGAGCGAGGTTTTATCTATCTGCCGGTACGCTTCGTGCATGTTGGGGACGATGGTGTATCGGTCGATGACCAGCACCAGATGCTGCGCAATAAACGGCAGCGACCGGTGCGGCATATTGGCCTCGGGCACCCAGATAGCCGCGTTTTCGCCTACGCCAAACACGCCCTGTAGCACCGCTACGTCCACCTGTTCGAGTGTCTCTTTAGGCGTCTGGGCATCTACCGGCATAAGCGGAATACCCGCCAGCGGCACCGAAGCCGCAATCCGCTGCGCATCCGGAAACCGCTCGCGCACCACATCGGCCACGGTCTGACCAGCGGGCAATTCTACCAGCTGCCCCCCCACAAAGGCGAGCGAGTCGGAGAAGCGCGTGAAGGTTTGCGCCGGGTCCGGCCCAAAATCCGGTATCTCCGGCAACGGCAGCGCCTGGGGCTTATTCGCTTTTACGTTGGCAATGATCTGATCTCGCGACGACATATCTATTCCCGACCCGAAAGTCGGCCTTATATTGGATTTACAGTTAATTTGGATCAACTACCGGTGTAGGAGAAACAGGCGTCTCCATTTCCTTAGCTGCATTCTGTGCGTACCAGTCCCGGAAACTCTGCTTCGGCGGCTCCGGCAGCTCCCGCGCAATAGCCCAGGGATTGATGGCCCCGGCATGGCTGATGGCGTAGGGTGTCAGGCTGAGCACTTTCCGGGCCACACGTCCCAGGCGGGCATACAGCGACGGTCGGGCCAGCACATTGGCCAGGACTTTCATGCTGAGACGTTTGCCGGCCGGCATCACCTTTTCCTTGCTGATAATCTGCCGCCACTTATACAACTGCACGTGAATGTCGATCTTTACCGGACAGACATCCGAGCAGGAGCCGCAGAGGGTAGAGGCAAACGGCAGGGTGCTGTGCTTCTTCAGGTCCGTATTGGGCGACAGAATCGAGCCGATGGGGCCGGGTACGGTATAGTCGTAACTATGCCCGCCACTCCGGCGGTACACCGGGCAGGTATTCATACAGGCCCCGCACCGGATGCACTTGAGCGAATTCCGGAAATCGGGCCGGCCAAGCTGCTCCGTACGGCCATTGTCAACAATAACAACATGCAACTCCTGCCCCGGCCGGGGTTTGTGGAAATGTGAGGTATAGGCTGTGATTAACTGACCGGTAGCACTGCGGGTCAGCAGGCGGGTAAAGACGCCGAGATGTTCCAGTTTAGGGATAATTTTTTCAATACCCATGCTGGCAATGTGAACGGGCGTTAAGGTCACCCCCAGGTCGGCATTGCCTTCGTTGGTGCAGACGACAAACCCACCCGTTTCGGCAATGGCGAAGTTGACACCGGACAGGGCGACTTCGGCCGCGACGAACTTCTGTCGCAGGTGTTGTCGGGCCGTTTCAGTCAGGAATTGCGGGTCACTGGCATCGGCCGGGGTGCCCAGGTGTTCATGAAAGATCCGCCCAACCTCTTCTTTCTTGAGGTGAATGGCCGGCATTACAATATGGCTCGGCGGCTCGTGGCTGAACTGAATAATCCGCTCACCCAGATCGGTGTCTACTACCTCAATGCCGTGCTTTTCCAGAAACGGATTCAGGTGGCACTCTTCCGTGAGCATGGATTTGCTCTTGACCATCCGCTTCGCGTTGTGCTTTTGGAGAATAGACAGTACAATGCGGTTATGCTCCTCAGCATTGGCGGCCCAGTGTACCTGGATGCCGTTCTGCTGCGCGTTCCGCTCAAACTCCTCCAGGTAGTCGTCCAGACGGCTCAGCGTGTGGTTTTTGATTTGCGAAGCCAGTTCGCGCAACTGCTCCCATTCGGGAACCTGGTACACGGCGCGATCGCGTTTCTGTCGCACAAACCACAGGGCCTTATCGTGCCAGGTGGTGCGGTCAATGTCGCGGTTAAACTGTTCGGCGGCTTGAGGGTGATTCATATGTTTTGCTTATGCATGTCCTAGTCCGTTTCTTCCAACTGGAATATCTCTTCGACCCGTTTGGCAAACACCCTGGCCATTTTCAGGGCCAGCACGGTCGACGGCACGTAGCGGCCTGTTTCTATCGAATTAATGGTCTGACGACTTACCCCAATCTGATCGGCCAGTTCGGCCTGCGAAATATTTTTTTCGGCCCGTTCTACTTTAATGCGGTTCTTCATAGCGCCAGTACCCGACTGTTCCTGTACAGCAGCATGTTGAACCGAATCACAAACACAATCAGCATGGTAAACATATTGTAAATCAGCACGTCGAAGAACCGCTCGCCGTGGACAAACAATATGGCTATCGCCAGCACAATATAATTGACGTAAATGCTCCATTGTAGCGCTTCCAGCCGCATCTGGCTCACCATTTCGTCTTCGATCGTCTCTTTCGAGAAGCCGATCATCAGCAGCCCAGCTATGACACCCAGCGCGGCCACCTCATCCGTCAGGTTAATGGCAAGGTCTGAACCCAGAAACCCTTTTCCCTTAGCAATGCTAAGGGTCAGAAATTCAAAATGAAACTCAGCGTACATATACGCCAGCCCGAGGGCCACCGACGGAATCAGAATCAGCCAGCCAATCAGCCGGAAGCGGTGCGGAAATAACCATTGTGTTTTCATAAGCTTATCAATTAAGTTTGCTTTACCAAAAGTAAAGTAAACTTTACAAAAAGACAAACTTAATTGAGTAAACGGTCATTGGCTACCGTTCAGAATTTCGGCCACGTGCATCACCCGCAGCGGTAATTTACGCCGACGTACAATCCCTTCCAGATGCATCAGGCAGGACACGTCGCCCCCGGTGAGCACCTGAGCCCCGTTTCGCACATGGTCATCCACCCGGTCGGTACCCATCCGGGCCGATACGGCGGCTTCCGTCACGCAGAAGGAACCGCCAAAGCCACAGCACTCATCGTAGCGCTCCAGTTCCACCAGTTCAAGTCCTTTTACTTTTTTCAGCAGGCGGCTTATCTGCCCGTCGCGCACCGGCGTCAGTTCCGAATCGGTAGCCAGGCGCATACCCCGTTGTCCGTGACAACTCAGGTGCAGGCCCACCCGGTACGGAAACTCCGTCGCAATTTCGGTAACGCCCAGGACGTCGGTCATGAATTGCACCAGTTCGTAGGTACGCTCCCGCACGTGCCTGACCTCCGGTGTCTGCTCGATAATGTCGAAATGCTTGCGGACGTGATACACGCAACTCCCCGACGGAGCCACGATGTAATCATACCCGGCAAAGGTCTGCACGAAGTTATGGTAGACCGGTACGGAGTCCTGTTCACAGCCGGAATTGGCCATGGGCTGGCCGCAGCAGGTTTGTTGCATCGGAAACTCCGCTTTCACCCCCAGTTTCTCAAGGAGTTGCAGCGTAGCAATGCCGACCTTCGGGTAAAACTGGTCAACATAACACGGTATAAACAGTGCGACTTTCACGGTCAGAAAACAAGTTAAATGAGAGCAAACACCGGCGGTATGTGGCAGCAGCCTGTTTGCCCATACAAGAATACATAACGCAGTCGGAATAGGTATCCCGTAGGCTCCTGCTCGGAAAGAATTATTAGTGCTGTTTATCTCTTGGCTTGCCCCTACAGGGCAGAGAATAGAGCACGCTTCGGCAAGGGCTATAAACCGCTGACCCCTCTCCGGGGTAATTGATAAAATATTTATACCCCGGAGGGGTCAGCGGTTTATAGCCCTATCACCAATCCCGAACGCTCACTGCCCTGTAGGGGCAAGCCTATTTTGTACGTTATTTTATTAGAATTTATCCAAGGGGTGGGGTGAAATACCAAAAGCAGCTTCTATACCCTACAACTTAAAAATCCGGTCCATCAGCAGCCACTTCTCACCGGGTTTAGCTAGGGGCAGTGCCTGCTGATACGTCCACATGAGGTCCTCCCACTCCTGTACCTTCGGGTTGCCGGCGTCCATGCTGGATTTCCGCTCGAAGGAAAAATCGTCAGTGGTTTCCATAATCATAAAGAGCCGGTTACCAATCCGGTAAATCTCCATATCGGTGATACCGGACGAACGGATGCTTTCTTCGATTTCGGGCCAGATTTTCTCGTGGTACTGTTCGTACTCGGCAATTAGCGCCGGGTCGTCTTTCAGGTCAAGGGCCAGACAATAGCGCATGGATTAACGAACAGTTTCAGTTTTCACCTCATACCCTTTCCAGCCGTAGTAAGCCACTACCAGAAAACACAGCAGCGGTACGATATACGACACCTGAATGTTGCTCTGGTCGGAAATCCAGCCCATAATCAGCGGAAACAGCGCCCCGCCCGCAATAGCCATCACCAGCAGCGACGAGCCCAGTTCCCGATCCTCATCAACTTTGTCGATAGCCAGTGCAAAAATGGTTGGGAACATAATGGACTCGAAGAACGGCACGGCAAACAGCGCCCACACAGCCAGCTGCGACTGCACCGTCAGGGCCAGCGCCAGCAGTCCCATACTGATTAGCGAATAGATCATCAGCAGCCGGTTGGCGGCTATATACCGGGTTAAAAACGTACCCACAAAGCGGCCGATCATAAAACCGAACATAGCCATACCCAGCCAGAAAGCGGCTTCTTTTTCGGGCACATCGCTGGTATATTTGGCAAAGCGGATGAAAAAGCTCGTGACGCATACCTGCGCCCCAACGTAGAAGAACTGCGCCAACACGCCCAGGCTCAGGTGCCGGTGCTGCAAGGCCGTTCGTAGCGACGATTTACCGTTACTACCTCCCTCCCTGAACTCCGGCATTTTGGTAAACAGAAACAGTACCATCACCCCCGTAACCACCAGGCCGATGATGAGGTAAGGCGTTTTTACCAGATCGGCCTCGTATTGCAGGTACTGATCCAGTTGCCCGGGCGACATTGCATTCAGTTCAGCCTCGGTATGTTCAATGCCACTCAGGATAAACTGCCCGCCTAATATGGGAGCCAGAAACGCGCCCAGCCCGTTAAATGACTGGCTAAAGTTAAGCCGCGTCGTGGCCGATTCAGAAGGCCCCAGGATTGTAACATACGGATTAGCGGCTGTTTCCAGAAAGGCACAACCGGCCGCGATAATGAACAAGGCACCCAGAAAGAACACGTACATCCGGGTGCCGGCGGCCGGTACAAACAGGAACGCACCAATGGCATACAACAACAAACCGGCAATAATGCCCTGCCGGTACCCGTACCGCTTCATGATCAGCCCGGCCGGCACCGCCATCAGAAAGTAGCCCAGGTACACGGCTGAGTCAATTAACGCCGATTGCAGATCGGTGAGCCGACAGGCTTTTTTGAGGTGGGGGATCAGAATGGGTTCGAGGTTATGGACAAACGCCCAGAGGAAAAACAGGCTCGTCACCAGCGCAAAAGCCAGCTTGTAATTGCCGGTAGACCCGGCCGTGGCTTTTGCCGCCGGAGTAGTTGACACAGACGCCATACGGTATGCGTTTAGGAGTTGTTCTGTTGTATAAAGGCATTTTCGCCCTGCTTTACCCTATCAGACAGAAAACTACGTCAGGGCCCTATCCATATGCACATACCCACCATCTACGTGAATGAGCTGGCCGGTGGTATGGCTCGACTTATCAGACAGCAGAAACACCACCATATTGGCAATCTCTTCGGTGGTTGTCATGCGCTTCTCATACGGTATTTTTGAAACGATCGACGCCAGCTTCTCCTCCGGGTTCGGCAGGGTTTGAATCCATTTTTCATACAGCGGTGTCCAGCACTCCGCCACAACCAGACAGTTGACACGAATGCCATAGGGCAGCAGTTCTACCGCCCACTCGCGGGTCAGCGCATTCCGGCCACCGTTGGCTGCTGCATACGCTGAGGTATTCCCCTGCCCGGTTTCGGCCACTTTGGAGCCAATGTTGACAATACTGCCTTTTGACTCCTTCAGCGCCGGCAGCGCGTGGTGCGCCATCAGGTAGTAATGCACCAGGTTGCGGTGCAGCGACGCCATAAACTGCTCATACGACCCTTTCTCCAGCCCTACGCCATCATTCACCCCCGCATTGTTGACCAGCCCGTCAATGCGCCCAAACTGCGCCAGCGTCTGCTCCACAGCGTTTTTACAGTCGTCCGGCCTGGTTAGCTCGGCAACAAGCTGAAAGGCACGTCCGCCTGATTCTTCAATCCTGGTTACGGTTTGCCGGTTGTCCTCTTCATTCCGGCCGACAATGACCGGGACCGCACCCTCAGCCGCCAGCGTGGTAGCAATGCCTTCGCCGATGCCCTTGGCACCACCGGTTACAATAATGATTTTGTCTTGCAGATTCAGGTTCATGGTTCTTCCGGTCAGCCTGCCGGAGCGGGTGGTAATCAGGTTGGTAATTACAATGAATTTAGCCGGCAGCAATCGCCGGCAGGCATTACAGGTTATAAAACGCCACAGCGTTTCCGCCGAATACTTTATCCCGCACTGCCGGCCCCCACGGCTCTACGTATTCTTCGATAAGGTTTTTGACCTGCGTGTAGTTGGCCGCTACCAGACAAACCGGCCAGTCGGAGCCGTACACCAGCCGGTCGGGGCCGAAATGTTCGAATAGCACATCCAGGTACGGGAAAAAATCTTTTTTGCTCCAGTTATGCCAGTCGGCCTCGGTCACCATGCCCGATACTTTGCAGTACACATTGGGGCTCTTGGCAATTTCGGCCATGTAATTCGACCAGGTATTAATTTTCTGCTCTTTGATGTACGGCTTAGCCAGATGGTCGATGATAAATTTAACTTCCGGCACGGCCTGCACCAGTTGCAAAGCCGCTTTTAGCTGGTTGGGGTAGATGAGAATATCGTAGGTAAAGTCGAAGGCGGTAAGCTGCCGGATACCCCGGATAAACTCCGGGCGGGTCATGAAATCCTCCGGCTCCGCCTGCACCACATGCCGGAAGCCTTTAATCTCTTCTATTTGCGAGAAAGCCTCCAGCCGCTCGTACACCGTCTCCGACCGCAAATCGACCCAGCCCACTACGCCTTTGATAAAACCATACGCCTGCGCCAACTGAGCCAGAAACAGCGTCTCCT
Organism: Nibrella viscosa; assembly: GCF_039541875.1. Classification (NCBI taxonomy): domain Bacteria; kingdom Pseudomonadati; phylum Bacteroidota; class Cytophagia; order Cytophagales; family Spirosomataceae; genus Nibrella; species Nibrella viscosa. The sequence goes on from NZ_BAABHB010000012.1 coordinate 161,182, forward strand.
CTTCCGACTGAGACGCCTGCACAGCTACGCAGCCGTTGATGCCGTTCTCCTGTAGCACCGGCTCCAGATCGGCCGGCAGAAAATCGCGCCGAATGGCCTGCATCTCTTCCGTAATCCAGCTATCCCGCTCCGGATCATAAAACCAAAAGTGCTGATGCGCGTCAATGGTCATTGAGTTAAGAATTAAGAGTTAAGAGTTAAGAGTTAAAGAGTGGGGTCAGGTAGTAGGGGTCGTCTTCGCGGGCGATGGGAGGGCTTCCCTGGGTGGTTAACAGAATGGAACTGAGGATGCGCACTAACTCTTCACAATCATTGAGCAGGGAATTGGCCATACGTTCATCCAGATAATTGGTACTCTGTAATAATCGCAGCCAATAGCAGGACGCTCTGGCTTCTTTGTACGCAATGCTCATCTTGGCCGTGAAATCCTTACGGGAAAAGCCACCGGTTGCCTCCTCCACGTTAGCCCCAATTGAAGTGCCACTTTTCAGGAGTTGCTCGGCAAGCTTATACGGAGCTCTATTCTCAATCAGCCACTTAAACAGATTCACTATCCGTATGCTGAAGGCAAACGACTTCTCCTGTATAACACTCTTACGCTCCATAACCCTAACTCTTAATTCTTAACTCATAACTCTTAACTGAAAGCGACTGCTTTCTGGCGTTGAACCCCTAAGTTCTCAATACCGAGTTCTACTATATCGCCGGGCTTCAGGTAACGGGGGGGCTTCAGACCAAGACCAACGCCGGAGGGGGTACCCGTCGAGATGACGTCGCCGGGGAGCAGGGTCATAAACTGACTGATGTAGCTGACCAGCGTCGGCACGTCGAAAATCATGTCGTCGGTATTGGAGTCCTGGAGCAGCTCATTGTTTACCTTCAGCCAGAGGTTCAACTTGTTGGGGTTGGAAATTTCGTCTTTTGTTGCCAGAAAGGGCCCCAGGGGCGCAAAGGTATCGGCACTTTTACCCTTTACCCACTGTCCACCCCGCTCTATCTGGAACGCCCGTTCGCTGTAGTCGTTGTGCAGGGCGTAGCCGGCGATGTAGTCAAAAGCCTCGTCTTTCTCTACATAGGTAGCTTTTTTGCCGATTACAATAGCCAGTTCCACTTCCCAGTCCGTCTTTTCGGAGCGTTTCGGGATAACGACATTATCATTGGGGCCGCAGAGCGCCGTCGTGGATTTGAAAAACAGAATCGGCTCGGCCGGAATGGGGGCATTGGTTTCGGCTGCGTGTTTGGCATAATTCAGCCCAACACAGACGATTTTGGAAGGACGCTTGATACAGGAGGCCGTACGCTCATTCGGGCCAACTTCCGGACAGAAATCAGCATTGCCCTTGAGCCAGTTCGCCAGGCGCTCGATGCCATTAGTGGCAAAGAACTGCTCGTCATAATCCTGACCAAACGAGACTACATTAATGGCTTTGCCATTGGGGAGAATAACACCAGGATGTTCATTATCGGCGGGACCGAAGCGGAAGAGTTTCATTTTATTTTAAGACGTTAGAGATTAGACATTAGATTTTAGACTTTCGCAGCAAGTTTAATTATTCAAGCGTGTGAAGCCACCATCAATGGGGTAGTCGCAGCCGGTGATGAAGCCGGCTTCGTCGGAACAGAGATACAGGGCCAGCGCACCGATTTCCGAGGGCTTCGCCATGCGGCCGATGGGCTGGGTGGCCGCCAGTTTGGCAAACATCTCCTCCTCCCGGCCGGGGTAATTCTTAGCCAGAAAGCCATCGACAAACGGCGTATGCACCCGAGCCGGCGAAATGCAGTTACAGCGGATGTTGTGCTTCAGGTAATCTTTGGCGACGGATAAGGTCATGGTCAGTACGGCTCCTTTGCTCATGGAGTAGGCGAACCGGTCGGGTATACCTATGGTAGCCGCCACCGACGCCATGTTCAGGATTACCCCGCCCCCATTGGCTTTCAGGTGAGGAATAACGGCATGCAGGCAATTATACACGCCCTTGATGTTGACGCTCACAATCCGGTCGAAATCGGCCTCGGTCGTGCTCTCCGCCGTTCCGATATGCGCAATACCGGCATTGTTGACCAGTATGTGTATTGGCCCTTCGGCCACAATCTTCCCGACGACCTCCAGCACATCCGCCTGCCTGGAAATATCGACCGCGTGCGCAAACGCCCGGCCGCCATCGGCCGTAATGGCCTCAGCCACCTGCTGCGCCTGACTGGCGTTGATTTCTAAAATATGCACTGTGGCACCGGCTTTGGCAAAGGTCTGCGAAATAGCCAGCCCGATGCCGCTGGCCCCGCCCGTAACGAGCGCTGTTTTTCCGTGTAGGGTGAACATAAGTGAAAGAGCGAAAGAGTGAATGAGCGAAAGAGCGGGGGGCGTAGCCTGAAAAAGTGGCAAGATACCGTACGGTAATCGCTCTTTCGGGCTACGCGCCCCGCTCTTTCACTCTTTCACCATTAAAGTGAAACCCCCCGCTTCCAGGGGATAAAATCGTCCTGGCCGAGTTGTTCGGCTTTGGTGAGGGCTTCGCCGTTGGCTACCCGGATGATGTATTCCAGCAGCGCTTCGCCGTTTTCCTCAATGGTTTGCTCACCGTCTATGATCGGGCCGCTGTCGAAATCGATGACGTCGGGCATGCGCTTTGCCAGGGCTTTGTTGGTCGAGATTTTCACGACGGGGCAGACCGGATTACCGGTTGGCGTACCCAGGCCGGTGGTAAACAGAATGACGTTGGCCCCGGACCCGGCCATACCGGTGGTGGCTTCTACGTCGTTGCCGGGTGTACAGAGCAGGTTTAAGCCAGGGGTGGTAGCCGGCTCGGTATAATTAAGTACATCTGCCACGGGGGCCGTGCCGCCCTTTTTAGCCGCGCCCAGCGATTTAATGGCGTCGGTAATCAGGCCGTCTTTGATGTTGCCGGGCGATGGGTTCATATCGAAACCGGAGCCGACGGCCTCAGCCTGGGCTGAGTAGGTTTGCATCAGGTTGATAAACTTCTCTGCTTTTTCGTCGGAGGTAGCGCGGTTAATCATCTCCTGCTCCGCTCCGCACAGCTCCGGAAACTCGGCCAGTATGGTTTTGCCGCTAAGCGAAACGATAATATCCGACAGATGCCCGATGGCCGGATTGGCCGAAATACCGGAGAAGCCGTCGGAGCCGCCACACTTCAGACCGACGGTCAGTTTGCTGAGCGGAGCCGGCTTACGCTCCAGTTTATTGATCTCCACCAGGTGCAGGAACGTATCTTTGATGGCCTGCGACATCAGCGCGAACTCCGTACCAGCCTGCTGCTCATACACCAGCAGCGGCTTGTCGGCTTTCGGATTCTGCCGCTTCATTTCTTTTGCCAGCATATCGCCCTGGAGGTGCTGACAACCCAGACTCAGCACCGTTGCACCGGCCACATTGGGGTTATTGATAAACCCAGCCAGCAGGGAGCAGAGTGCCTGCGAATCCTGCCGGGTACCCCCACAGCCCATCTCGTGGGTAATGAACTTGATGCCATCCACGTTTTTGAACGGCCGGGTTTGGGTATGGGTAAACGTCTGGAGTTGCGAGGGATCGGCAAAGGGCTCAATTTTTTTGATGATGTCCAGTTCACCCGCCTGGTACAGACTCAGTAGCTGGTGTACCTGCTCCCGGTACATATCCGGCTGGGCATAGCCCAGTTCCCGCTCAAAGGCTTCTTTCAGAATCAGCACGTTCCGGTTCTCGCAGAACACCAGCGGCACCACCAGCCAGTAGTTGCGGGTGCCAACCTGCCCGTCGGCGCGATGATAGCCCATAAACGTTCGCCCCTGCCAGGATGTTACATCAGGCGGCTGCCAGCTATGCGGCTGCTTTCTGTCGAGGCCGTAGCGATCCGAATCATGCTTCAGGTTGAAGGTAGTAATGGGCTCCCCCCGGCGGATGGGCTGCGTAGCCTTCCCAACCAGCACGCCGTACATTATTACCGGGTCGCCGGGCTGCAAATCCATGGTAACAAATTTATGCTTGGCGCTGACGGTATGCGGCAAGTCGTACTCGGTATGGTTAAACTCGATGTGTTCTCCGGCGCTGAGGTCGCGGAGCGCCACAATCACATTATCATCAGGATGAACCTTGAGAACTTTGGCGGACATGGAGGACTGTTTTTTACATAAGTCGGTTCGGAAAGCGATATACCCTTACCGTTTACCAAAATCTTTGCGGACAAAACTTGTTAATTTCCCCTCCAATCTCAACTTTTGGTGATCCGCTCGTTACCAATCGATACCCATAGCTTAGCTGCCAACCTTTCATTCATGCTGACTGCCAACATTATTGACCTCTTTGATCAAACAATTTACTTCGGGACCCTTGAACTGGAAAACGGCCGCATTGCCCGTATCGACCGTCAGGGAGCGCAGCGGCCGGGCGAACCCTACATTCTGCCGGGGTTTATAGATGCCCACGTCCACATCGAAAGTTCATTGCTAACCCCGGCGCAGTTTGCCCGGCTGGCGGTATTGCACGGCACCGTGGCCACCGTCTCCGACCCGCACGAGATTGGCAACGTTCTGGGTATTCAGGGAGTGGAGTACATGATTGAAGACGGCAACCGGGTGCCGTTCAAGTTCAGCTTTGGCGCTCCCTCCTGCGTACCCGCTACTACCTTCGAGACGGCCGGGGCCAAAATCAGCGTACGCGACGTGCGGAAACTGCTCGGCATGAAAGAAATCGGCTATCTGGCCGAGATGATGAACTTTCCGGGCGTGCTGCATCTGGACCCCGATGTGATGGTGAAAATTGCCCTGGCTAAAGCCTTTAACAAACCCATCGACGGCCACGCGCCCGGTCTGCGGGGCGACGATGCCCAGCGGTACATTGATGCCGGTATCGAGACCGACCACGAATGCTTTACCTACGAAGAAGCCCTGGACAAAGCCCAGCGGGGTATGCACATCCTGATTCGGGAAGGCAGTGCCGCCCGGAATTTCGACGCGCTCATTCCCATTCTGGCCGAGTACCCGGCACAGGTCATGTTCTGCTCCGACGATAAACACCCCGACACCCTGCTGGAGGGGCACATTAATCAATTGGTGATCCGGGCCTTAACTAAGGGGCATACGCTCTGGCATGTCTTACGGGCGGCCTGCCTGAATCCGGTCCTGCATTACAGACTGCCGGTAGGCCTGCTCCGCGAAGGTGACCCGGCTGATTTTATCTTGGTCAATAACCTACAGGAGTTTCGTATTCTGCGGACGGTAATTAACGGAGAAGAAGTTGCTAAAGATGGCCAGTCTCATATACCCGACCTGCGCAGTGAACACGTCAATCAGTTTGCATGCAGCCTGAAAACGCCGGCCGATTTTGTTGTTGCGGCTGCGGGGATCGGTAAAATCCGCGTGATTGAAGCGCTGGACGGGCAGTTGATCACCAATGAACTGCAGGAAGATGCTAAGGTGGAGAATGGGCAGATTGCACCCGATGTTGAGCGGGATATTTTGAAAATAACCGTAATTAACCGGTACCAGGATGCGCCCCCGGCGGTGGCGTTCATCAAAAATTTCGGCCTGAAACAGGGCGCAGTCGCTTCGTCAGTCGGCCACGATTCGCACAACATCATTGCGGTGGGCTGCGATGATGCCAGCATTTGCCGCGCCGTAAACCTGGTTATTGAAACCAAAGGTGGCTTAAGTGCCGTAAGCGGAGACCCGGCGGCATCGTCGTATATACTTCCGTTACCCGTTGCCGGTTTAATGACCGATACAGACGGATACCTGGTAGCTCAGCAGTATGCGGCTATTGACCGGTTTGTGAAAAGAGAATTGGGCAGTACCCTGGCAGCTCCTTTTATGACCCTATCGTTTATGGCTCTGCTGGTTATCCCTGCCCTAAAGCTGAGCGACAAAGGATTGTTCGACGGAAGTCACTTTCAGTTTACTAATCTGACCATTTAAATGCCTGTCTGCTACCTTTTTGGCTGAAATTGGCGAAATTTCGCTATTAGTATTAAATTTTCTTCACTTTTTTCTAAGATCGTTTCAAATGCAATATTTTGTTGATAAATTTACAAACCCTAACCAACAAAACCCTCTCCAGTCTAACTTATGCCCCGTCGTCGCACATCCTTTGGTCTTGACGAGGAAACGCTCTGGGATCAATTCCGTGGTGGAAACGAGAAAGCGTTTGCCCAACTCTATCAGGAATACGTACAGGTGTTGTATCACTACTGTACACACTTCGCCAGCGATAAGGCGCTCATCAAAGATTGTATTCACGATCTGTTTGTAGAACTCTGGAAACATCGCCAAAACATTGGTCCGACTACATCGGTCCGGTTTTACCTGATGGCTTCCATTAAGCGTAAACTGGTACGGCACCTGACGGCCGAACAGAAATTCAGCAGCCAGGATGACGCCCGCCCCGGCGAACTGCTGACCGGCAGCGACCCTTCGTACGAAAGCACCCTGATTTCGCAGGAAGAAGACCTGCACATGAACGACTGCCTGCAAAAGGCCATTGAGCGCCTGCCCCGCCGGCAGCGGGAGGCCGTTTACCTGCGGTACTATCAGAACATGTCCAACGAGGAAATCTCGGAGTTGATGCAGATCAACATCCAGTCGGTATATAACCTGATCTTCGGGGCCCTCAGCAATCTGAAAAAATACATCTCTCCCGAAAAAGTTGTTTTAGGTATTAGTGTGCTGCTGAGTGGTCTCCTGATGTAAGCCTGCCCTACCAGACAATAAACCTTTTCTTCCGGGTTGCAATACTCCCCGTAGGCGGATAGTTTCGCCTTATGAATCCTGCTATTACTCCTCTGGCCGAGCGGATGCGTCCACGCAACCTGGACAACGTTATTGGCCAGCAGAAACTGATTGGCCCCAAAGGTCCATTGCGTCGGGCGGTTGAGTCGAACCGATTGCCGTCCATGATTTTCTGGGGACCGCCGGGGGTGGGTAAGACTACGCTGGCGCAACTCGTTGCCGAAGGCACCAAACGCCCGTTTGTCAGCCTCAGTGCCATCAGTGCTGGAGTAAAAGACATCCGCGATGTACTGAACCGTCCCTCCGGACTGTTTCCGCCTGTCGTTTTTATCGACGAAATTCACCGTTTCAATAAGGGTCAGCAGGATGCCCTGCTGGGTGCGGTGGAGAAAGGGCAGATAACGCTGATTGGGGCCACTACCGAAAACCCGTCCTTTGAAGTGAACTCGGCCCTGCTGTCGCGCTGTCAGGTCTATATCCTGGAATCACTCGGCCGCGACGAACTGGTTCAGCTCGTGAACCGGGCGCTGGAGCAGGACACCTACCTCAGCCAGAAGAAGATCCGGATGGAATCATACGACGCGCTGCTGCGGCTATCGGGCGGAGACGGCCGCAAACTGCTGAACCTGCTGGAACTGGTAGCCACCTCGCACGTCAGCGCTGATGAACTGGTGATTACCGATGATCTGGTCACCGAAGTAGCCCAGCAGAATATTGCCCGCTACGACAAATCCGGCGAGCAGCACTACGACATCATTTCGGCCTTTATCAAATCCCTGCGCGGCTCCGACCCCAACGCGGCTCTCTACTGGATGGCCCGCATGATCAACGCCGGCGAAGACCCGGAGTTTATTGCCCGGCGCATGCTGATACTGGCCTCCGAAGACATCGGCAACGCCAACCCTACGGCGCTCATCATGGCCCAGAACGCCATGCAGGCCGTCCGGATGATTGGCTACCCCGAATCCCGCATTATCCTGTCGCAGGTAGCCGTTTATCTGGCCACCTCCTCCAAAAGCAACGCCAGCTATGTCGCCATCAATGAAGCTATGGCGTTGGCCGAAAAAACCAGCCACCTGCCCGTACCGCTGCACCTGCGCAACGCGCCTACCAAACTGATGAAGCAAATCGGCTACGGCGACAACTACCAGTACGCCCACGACTTTGCCGGTAACTTTGTCCAGCAGAACTTCATGCCCGAGGAGCTGAAGGGCCACAAACTCTACGAACCCGGCCAGAACGCCCGTGAAGCCGAGATTCGGAAGAACCTGCAGAAGTGGTGGGGAGAGTGGTATGAGTATTAAAACCCAACCGACTTCAACCGCAGCCCCGCATCTTCGGGTAAGCCGAAAATCAGGTTCATATTTTGCACCGCCTGGCCGGAGGCCCCTTTGGTCAGGTTGTCGATGGCGCTGGTGACGAGCAGTTGGCCGTCGTGTTTTTCCAGGTGAATCAGGCATTTGTTGGTGTTGACTACCTGCTTCAGGTCAATGGGCGCGTCGCTGACGTGGGTGAACGGGTGAGTGGCGTAGTACTCATGATACAGCGCTTTGGCCTCTTCCCGGCTCCCCGAAAACGTGGTGTACACATTGGCCATGATGCCCCGTGTATAGTCGCCCCGGTACGGCACAAAATTGATGGCCTTGTCGAACCCGGCCTGCAAGGCGGCAACGCTTTGCCGAATCTCCTTCAGGTGTTGGTGCGTAAAGGCTTTGTAGATCGAGATGTTGTTGTTGCGCCAGGTGAAGTGCGTGGTCGGGCTTAGCGCCTGCCCCGCACCCGTTGAGCCTGTAATAGCACTGACGTGTACCTCATCCTGCAGCAAACCGGCGTTCGCCAGCGGCAACAGGGCCAGTTCTATACTGGTCGCAAAACAGCCCGGATTGGCAATTTTGCCGGCCGACTGAATGCGCTCCCGCTGGAGTTCGGGCAAGCCATACACAAATCCGTTGGACTCGTCGCGGAAGTCGGTGCTGAGGTCAATGACCTTTACCGTTTCCGGCACCAGGTTCTCCGCCAGAAATTTAGCCGATTCGCCGTGGCCGGAGCAAAGGAAAATAACGTCCAGGTCCGGCTGGGCCAGCAGCGCAGCCGGTTCGTCGCCGGAAAACAGCAGGTCGGTATCGCCCAATAAATCGGAATGGGTGTTATAAACCGGCTTACCGGCCTGGCTTTTGCTGTGGGCAAAGGCAACCCGTGCGTTGGGATGATGGATTAATATCCGGAGCAGTTCACCGCCTGTGTAGCCGGCTCCGCCGATGATGCCGATGTTTATCGTTTTACTCATGTGCAATTCGTTTGTACAAATCTATGTGTTGCGCCGTATGCTTGTCCCAGGAGAAGCGTTTGGCCTGCTCCAGCGCCCGAACCGCCAGTTCCTGACGTTTGGTTTCTGAGTTAACCAGCGTCAGCATCGCCTGGCACAACGCATCCTGATCCGTAGGCGCTACCTGAATGGCTGCGTCGCCAACCACTTCGGGCAAGGATGATACGTTCGACGTAATTACCGGCAGCCCGCACTGCATGGCTTCCAGCGGAGGCAAGCCGAAACCCTCGTACAGCGACGGATACACAAACGCCACCGCTCCGGCATAGAGGGCGGCCAGGTCTTCGTCCGGTACAAATCCGGTAAAAACAATCCGCGACTGGAGTGCCGGTATGCGGCTCAATTCAGCAGTAATTTTCTCAAATTTCCAACCTTTGGTACCCACCAGCACCAGTTTCACCTCCGCCGGAATGGCCTTTTCCTCCACCAGCCGGCTAAAGCAGCGAATCAGGTGGTCGATGTTTTTGCGGGGCTCCAGCGTAGCCAGACTAAGCAAATACGGTCCTTCGCCCAACTGGTACTTCACCCGTACCGCCTGCTTCCGGGAGGCATCGCTTACCGGGTAAAACAGGGAGGGCGAAGCTGCCAGGTGGATCGGTACGACCCGCTCCGGGCGGATGTGCGGGTAATGCGTACACAAATCCACTTTGGTAGCCTCCGATATGGTGACCACCCAGCCATCGGGCGGAATGGCCGCAATGGCTCGCTTTACCGAGTCTTCACCCGATAAAAACCACTCCGGGTGGATGATGGGAATCAGATCGCTGACAGTCTGCACCGTACGTACCCCGCGCATTCGGCCGATGGCTTCGGGAATGGCGTAAAAGGGCGCGTGATAGATGGTTCCGTGCGGCAGATTAACTCCACTAAAGTTGGCCTGCTCCGCGTTGAGTCGTTTGCGTGCCTGGTAAAACAGTTGTCGAATGCCTTTGGTGGACAGGCTGCTCCGCCCGAACGGCCGGAGCAAGGTATTCTCCAGCCCCGCCCAGAACTGTTCCTGCCGCCGGTTGACAAAGGGAATTGTCTGATCCGGGTAAGATTCACGGACATACCGCGTAGTCTCTGCCAAATGGCTGGGAGCCGCTAAGGACAGCGCAACCTCCGGCGACTCCAGCAGCCCGCGAATCAGATATTCAACGATTCGACTGATACCCGTTTTCGACTTATTGTAGTAGAAACCCATGCCCTGCGTACTGGCATCGATCACTACCGACAGTGGTTTTGTAGCTGGCAAGTCTGTACAGTTATTCGTGTTTATTCGGCAGCGGCACCGTTGTTTTTACGGTCGGCCAGTTCCTGAACTTTCTCGTAAATCATTACCTGATTCGACATCACCTTCGAGAAACCGCGTACGTCATCGCCGGTCCAGGCGTTGTTCATTTCGCCGTAGCTGCCGAATACCGACGACATCAGGTCGTAATCCGATTCAATACCCAGCACCGTAAAGCGGTACGGTGCCAGTTGCACATGCACCTTACCGGTTACGTGCGCCTGCGTCTCGGTCAGAAACGTCTCGATGTTGCGCATCACGGGGTCGATAAACTGGCCTTCGTGGAGCATGGTGCCGTACCAGTTGGCCAACTGGTCTTTCCAGTACAACTGCCATTTGGTGAGCACATGTTTTTCGAGCGTATGGTGGGCCTTAATAATAATCAGCGGAGCCGGCGCTTCAAACCCAACGCGGCCTTTGATACCAATAATAGTATCCCCCACGTGGATATCCCGCCCGATGCCAAACGGACCGGCCAGTTCCGTCAGCTTTTTGATAGCATCGACGGGGTTGGCAAAGGTTTGGTCGCCAATACCCTTCAGTTCGCCCTGCTCAAAGTGGAGCGTTGTGGTTTCCGGGTCGGTTTTGGTCACCTGCGTCGGCCAGGCCGATTCGGGCAGGTAACCGTTGGAGGTCAGCGTTTCTTTGCCGCCGACGGAGGTTCCCCACAGCCCTTTGTTGATAGAGTAAGCGGCTTTATGCCACTCCTGATCTACCCCTTTGGCTTTGAGGTAATCGATCTCGGCTTCGCGCGACAGCCGCAGGTCGCGGATGGGCGTGATGATTTCGGCCTGGGGCAGTATAATCCGGAACGCCATATCGAACCGCACCTGGTCGTTGCCGGCGCCGGTGCTGCCGTGCGCAATGGCGTTGGCCCCGATGCTGCGGGCGTACTCACCCACCGCTACAGCCTGAAAGATACGCTCGGCGCTCACCGACAGCGGGTAAGTATTGTACTTCAGCACGTTGCCGAACACCAGGTATTTCAGGCATTGCTGGTAGTAGTCGTCGGTTTTGGCGATGGTGGCATGGTGGGCAACGCCCAGGGAGTAGGCACGGTCTTCAATCGCCTGCAACTCGGCATCCGAAAAGCCGCCGGTATCGACCAGGACTGAGTGAACTTCGTAGCCTTTATCTTCCGATAAATACTTTACACAAAACGAGGTATCCAGCCCTCCGCTGAACGCCAAAACTACTTTTTGCTGGGCCATTTACTGTATAAGCTCGAATAAGAAAAAATAAGGTAAAGCGTAATTCTGCTGCAAACATAAAAAATCCCTTCCGACGAACCGCCGAAAGGGACTTGATTATCAATCCAAACTATTAATTCAATCGATAATTCACCCAGGCAGCATCAGGCGGTTTCCAACTCCCGCTCCTGCTTCCTGGCGCGCTGCCGGTCCTGAATACGCAGCAGTATCCGCTGCTTCAGGCGCATCCAGCGTTCATATAATTTAGACTCCTTGAGAAAATTCCACTTCTCCTTCTTGCCGGTCTTTTTCTTCTCTTCAGGGTCGTATAGCATACCTGTACACAGGCAGTGTTTACGATTGGTCCGGGTCAGCACATCGTAATTCACGCAGCTCGAACAGCCTTTCCAGAACGCATCATCGGCCGGCAGTTCGCTCAGCGTAACCGGCTCATACCCCAGGTCGGAGTTGATTTTCATCACCGCCAGGCTAGTGGTCAGGCCAATGATCTTAGCGTCGGGATACTTGGTGCGCGACAGTTCAAAAGCTTTGGCTTTGATACGGGTAGCAATCCCGCTCTTGCGGTGATCCGGGTGGACAATCAGGCCCGAGTTGGCCACAAATTTGCCGTGTTCCCAGGTTTCAATGTAACAGAAACCCACCCACTCGCCGGCGGTGGTTGTCGCGACGATCGCTTTCCCCTCCAGCATTTTCTCCATCAGGTAAATCGGCGAACGCTTGGCAATACCGGTCCCCCGGGCTTTGGCGCTCTGCTCCATTTCCTTACAGATAGTATCCGCCAGCCGCAGATGGTTTTCGTTTGCTACCTGAACTATATATTGGTCGTTTACTACTTCTTGTGTAATCATCGTCGTTTATTGAGAAACGAGTATCACGATTAACGTTTAACTCAAACGGAGACGTTTTTATCCGCGTTGTTGTGACGAAAAAGATTTGATTAGAGAAACAAATACGAGCGAGAAAGTTTTGCCCCGTAGGCAAAAACGGATTATATGGTCCTTTCGGACCTAAACCAGAATGGCGTAGTGTGGTAAAAAGTCGGTATGTTAACTTGATAGGCCATTGTATTGGTTTACCAAAGGAAGTGTTTTCGTTGAAAACGGAGGCAATGTTAGGTAAATTACCTGACCTGTGCAATGATAAAACAGCTTTTTTTTGGAATAGTTCAGGTGTTTTGTTTTTATTTTTTGAAAACAACCGCCTGATACCTATCCTCGTTTTTTTGTATAAATTTGTCTATGTAAGTCTGGCACCCACATTCATGAACAAGCTAACCGCCGACGACCTGATATACGGCTACATCAACGGCATCTTCCCGATGGCCGACGCTGACGGTACGCTATACTGGTACTCGCCGGACCCCAGAGCTATCATTCCGATCGACACCTACAAACCGTCCCGTTCGCTCCGTCCGGTCCTGAATAAAAAAGAGTTTGACATCCGGGTCAATTCCGAATTCAGTCAGGTGATGCGGTACTGTGCCGCCCCCCGCAGCTACGGCGACAGCACCTGGATTTCCGATGAAATTATTACGGCCTATACCGAACTGCACCGCATGGGGCTCGCCCACAGCATTGAAGCCTACCAGAATAACCGGCTGGTTGGTGGCCTGTATGGCGTGGCATTAGGCTCCGCTTTTTTCGGAGAATCGATGTTTCACCTCGTCAGCAATGCCTCTAAGGTAGCGTTCCACTACCTGATGGTCATGCTGCAGGAGAACCAGTTTGATCTCCTCGATACGCAGTTTATCAACGATAATGTCAAGCGGTTCGGGGCCATTGAAATCCCGAAAGCCGAATACCTGAAACGGCTGAAACAGGCACTCCGCCGAAAAGCCCGCTTTACCGAACCCATGCTGGAACACCTCTTCCGGCACCAGCCCAACGATTAATACGGCCATTTCTACCGTAGACTCACTACAACTTTTGGGTTTTACCAATTCAAGTAGCGGCATAAACGCGCTAAACCATGTACCTTTGCGGGCATGACAAAGCCCATTTTGGTCATTAAGTTTGGGACAGCGTCCATTACCAAACCCACCGGCGAACTGAACGAGACCGTCATTGCCGACATTGCCCGGCAGGTAGCCGCTCTGCACCCACATTACCGCATTGTCCTGGTATCATCGGGGGCCGTCGGGGCCGGCAAATCGTTTATCCACAATTACCGGGGTGATCTTACCCAGCGCAAGGCAGCCGCAGCCATCGGCAACCCCCTGCTGCTCAGCGTCTACAGCCGCTACTTTGCCGCGTACCAGATTCCGGTAGCGCAGAGCCTCTGCGAACGCCACCACTTTGCCGACCGCAACCAGTTCCTGCAACTCAAGCAGACCTACGACGAACTCTGGACCAACGGCATCATTCCAATCGCCAACGAAAACGACGTTGTCAGCAGCCGGGAGTTAAAGTTCTCGGACAACGATGAACTGGCTACCCTAATCGCCGTAGGGTTTAAGGCCGAACTGTTGATGCTCTGTACCTCTGTGGGTGGGCTATTGGATAGAGAAGGCCGGATTATCCGCCACGTCACGGAGCTGTCTGAAGAGGTCTTCGGTGTTGTGCGTACTGATAAATCGGCGCTGGGACTTGGCGGCATGAGTTCCAAGCTGACGTTTGCCAAACTGGCGACCCGCATGGGTATCCGGGCAGTAATTTTCGGTCTCAACGAACCTGATGGTATTGTCCGGGCGCTTCATGGCGACACGGGTACGCTGTTTACCGCCCATACCAGTTCACTATCGGCGCGTAACCGGTGGCTGGGAAGCGGGAGTTTGGTAACGGGTCGCCTGCAAGTTGACGCGGGTGCAGTGAAGGCGCTACAACGCCGGAGCAGCCTGCTGGCCGTGGGGGTGCGGGCCATATTAGGCGAGTTTGAAGCGGGGGAGGTCGTCGAGATAATTGATGCTGACCAGACGGTGGTTGGCGTGGCGCGGGCGCGGCTGTCATCGGCCCGGCTAACCGAGCGACTTAATCAGCAAAATGTTGAAGTGGCGAATGCCAATGATATTGTACTTTTGTAAAACACACTCCGTATGTCAACCGTGATAACGCCCCTGTTACAGCAGACCCAACGGGCTTCGGCCGTAGTTCGGCGGCTGAACGCCGGCCGGAAAGCCGACCTGCTCAACCGGCTCGCCGACGTACTGACCGAACACACGACTCAGATTCTGGCCGAAAACCAGAAGGATCTTGATCGTATGCCGGACGACGATCCTAAGAAAGACCGGCTGCGCCTGACCGACAGCCGGGTAGCCGGTCTGGCCGCCAGTCTGCGCGACGTAGCCAAACTGCCCGACCCTACGGGTGAAGTCTTGCTGCAGCGCACGATTGAGCAGGGCTTATCACTGCGCAAGATCGCCGTACCGCTGGGAGTCGTAGGCGTTATTTACGAATCCCGGCCGAACGTGACGATCGATGTGGCGGCTCTTTGCCTGCGCTCGGGCAATGCCTGTGTGCTAAAAGGCGGTAAAGAAGCCGACCACTCCAACCGATACCTGGTGAAGCTTATTCAGGGCGTGCTGGAAGAGTTTGGTGTACCCAGGGCCGCCGTTACCCTGCTGGCCCCCGACCGGGCGGTGGTCAATGAGCTGCTCAAAGCAACAAAATACGTCGATATTATTATACCCCGCGGCTCGGAATCCCTGATTCAGTACGTACGGCAGCATTCGCTGGTGCCGACGATTGAAACGGGGGCCGGTGTCTGCCATTCGTACGTGGAGAAAACGGCGGATCTGGAGAAGGCGAAACACATAGTGGTCAACGCCAAAGTATCGCGGCCATCGGTCTGCAACGCCCTGGACTGTCTGCTGGTCGACGCCGTTATTGCGGAAGCCTTCCTGCCCACGCTTAAAGATGATTTTGCGAAGTGGAACGTCGAGGTATTTGCCGATGATACCGCGCATCGTATTCTGCACCAGGCTGGGTATTCGCCCCTGAAACGGGCTCGTCCCGAAGACTACGGCCGCGAGTTTCTGGATTATAAATGCGCCATTAAAGTAGTCTCCGGTATTGACGAAGCCCTAGCGCATATCCAGATGTATTCGTCGCGACACTCCGAGGCTATCGTTTCCAAAAATCAGACGCTGATCGACCGGTTCCTGAACGAGGTCGATGCAGCCGCCGTGTACGCCAATGCCTCTACCCGTTTTACCGATGGGGGCGTATTCGGCTTAGGAGCGGAAATAGGTATCTCCACCCAGAAACTGCACGCCCGTGGTCCCTTCGCCCTGGAGAAGCTGGTGACGGAGAAATGGGTAGTGGTGGGTGATGGTCAGGTAAGGTGGTAGTAACACGGAGTTGTACTCCGTGATGGTTACCCGGCGTGTACCTCCGGGGTTTAATGCGACGCGGCTGCACGGAGTACAACTCCGTGCTACAATGCGACGCGGCTCCCGGAGTACAACTCCGTGGTACAGGCAGCCTGAAACCGCTTAAAGACGTTCCGGTACACCCGATGATGGTCGGGGTTTGGGTCGAAGGTCTGGCCGAACTCTACGCGCCGGGCGGCTTCGGCCAGGGAACCGACGAGTCCCTGGGCTTTCATCGCCAGCAAAATAGCGCCGATAGCTCCGCTCTCGTTGCTGGCGTTCAGCCGCACGGGTACACCGAAAATATCAGCCAGCATTTGCACCCAGAACCCGGATTGGGCAAAACCGCCGTTGGCGTGAATAACCCGCGTAGGACCGGTATGACGGGCCAGCATCTTTTCGATACTGAGCAGGTTAAACATCACGCCTTCGAGGGCGGCCCGGATAAAGTGCGCCCGCGTATGCTGCCAACCGACGTTCAGATAAGCGCCCCGAACGTTGGCATTCCAGAGCGGAGCGCGTTCGCCCTGCAGGTACGGCAGAAACAGCAGGCCATCCGACCCGGCCGGGGCTAGTTCGGCTTCGGCCAGGGTGTCGGCTACGTCCTGCCGTGTCAGGCTCTCGGCCAGCCATTGCAGCACGTTGGCCCCGTTGTTGGTCGGTCCACCCACCACAAAATAGGCATCCTTACCGCCTTCATCCACATCCAGAATATAGCTGAACAGTCTGCCCTGCCGCTCCCGCAGGGGCTTGCCGCTGGTCCGGCGAATGGCCCCGCTGGTGCCGATGGTCAGCGTGGTGATGCCCGGCTCAATGGCCCCCGCCCCCAGATTAGCCAGGCAACCATCCGACGCGCCGATATACAACGTAAGCCCATTGGGCAGCGCCGTTTGTCCGGAAACCCGATCTTTCTGATACAGAACGCAGGTGGTGGTCGGCTTAGGCTCCGATAATTGGTCGGCCCGAATACCGACATGCGCCAGCGCGGGAGCGTACCAGTCTCGGGCCTGACTATCGAACAGGCCCATTGCAGTGGCGACCGAATAATCAATCCAGTAGTGCCCCGTCAGTTTATGCCAGATATACTCTTTAATGGAAATGAACCGGGTAGCCTCCTTCAACAGCCGGGGCTGGTTGTCGCGCAGCCAGGCCAGCTTGCACAGGGGTGTCATTGGGTGAATGGGCGTACCCGTGTGCCGGTAGATGTCGCGGCCAATGGGCGATTGATCGGGGCGTAGTGCCTGTGCCTGCCGCTCGGCGCGGTTGTCGGACCAGATGATGGCGTTGGTCAGCAGTTTTCCGTCGGTGTCTACGGCCAGCAGACTATGCATAGCCGAGCTGAAGCAAACGGCCTCAATGGCAGAACCCTGTCTATTTATCTGCCGGACCAGCTCATCCAGCACCCGGCACAGATCCTGCCAGATGCGTTCGGGGTCCTGTTCGCAATAGGTAGGCTTAGGGAAATAGGTAATTACGGGGGCAGATGCCTGCGCTATTACGCTGCCGTCGGCAACCGACATAGCCAGGGCTTTTACATTGGTAGTGCCGATATCAACGCCTACAATACAGTTCATGAACAGGAGGGCTTACGATGGCTGCAAAGAAACGGCAAAGCCCGTAATCTGCCAACTTCAACCGTTCGTCGGAGTACGAAAAAGCCCGTCAACAGGTGACGGGCTGTGTGCAGTACACTATTGGTAAAGCTTAGGGAACATACGACTCCAGCAAGGTCATATCGCCGTCGGGGACCAGCGTTACCTGCTTGACGGCGGCCGGAATCAGGGCACATTCGCCCAGTTTCAGCGGGACGTTATAGCCCCCTTCTGCCTGAATGGTTACGGCACCGCCCACGCAGACCAGGATAACAAACGAGTCGAGGTGGGTGTAATCGTGCATCACCTCCTGGTCGAAATTCAACACGTTGGTAACGAAATAATCGGAGGTAACGGCGTTGACGCTTTGGTTACGCTTCCGCTCATACGAGGTTTTGTATTGATCGTAGTGCTTGTAATCGATGGCGTCGACGGCCTGCTCGGTATGCAGTTCTCGCTTTTGGCCTTTATCATCCACCCGGTCGAAGTCGTAAATGCGGTAGGTGATGTCGGAAGTCTGCTGAATTTCGGCCAGCAGCAGGCCCTTGCCGATGGTATGCACGCGACCGGCGGGCAGAAAAAACACATCACCCGCTTCGACCGGCTCCCGGTTCAGGATGTCGGTGAGGGTGTTGTTCTGCACGGCATCGATGTATTCCTCCCGAGACACTTCCCGGTTGAAGCCGGAAATCAGCGATGAGCCGGGATCAGCCTGGATGATATACCACATCTCGGTTTTGCCAAAACTCTGATGCCGCTCGTGGGCGAGTTTGTCGTTGGGATGAACCTGGATGGAGAGATCCTCGTTGGCGTCGATGAATTTGACCAGCAGCGGAAACCGGTCACCGTATTGCTTGTATACATGTTCTCCTACCAACTGCTCTTTATACTGGGCCAGCAGTTCCTGGAGCGACTTGCCTTTGAGCGACCCTTCTTTGACTTCCGATACCTCACCCGCTACACCGGAAATCTCCCAGGTTTCGCCACAGTTGGGCAGCAGACCATCCGGGCCTTGAGGAAAATCTTTACCCAGGATGGTCTTTATTTTCTGGCCACCCCAGATCTTGTCTTTGAAAATGGGTTCGAAGGTCAGCGGATAGAGCATGAGCGCGGGCGTTTAGTCTGGTGCCAAAAATAACGGATTGTTCCTGTAAGTAATCGGCGCAGGATAGAAAGGCCGGTTTAAAGTTGATCATCGCTTATGTATGCCTTGCACAACCTAATAATAAAAAGATCATGTGTTCTTTACCAAAAGCTGATTAGTTTGCCAACGCATGATTAGCAAAAGACATCAGCATCCAGAACCCCTTGCCCCTTGAATGAATCAATTTGAAACGCTTAGCCGTCGACTCCACATCATTCGGTTGGTCGATAAGCCCTTTCGGTATCCCGCCAAACAAACCATTGTCGAAAAGCTGAAAGCAATCGGCTTAAAAGCGGTCTCGCTCCGATCCGTCGAACGCGACATTCAGGGCATACGCGACGAGTACGGCATTCACATCAAACCGCGCAGACGGGGTGGCGGCTATTATCTGGACCGTCCCGCCGACGAAGACCCCGCCGATTTTGAGCAGATGCTGCAACTGCTGGAACGACGGGAAAAAATCCGCTTTTTGTCCGCTGCCGTTGCCGATACGCCCCACGCCAGCCGGTACTTACAGTTGGAGCAGGCCCCGCCCGTTGCGGGCACCGAGCACCTGCCCACCCTGCTGGAAGCCATGCGGCTTTCTGTCTGCGTACAGTTTGCCTACCAGAAGTTCGACAATTCGGCAACGGAGCAAATCCGGTTGGTGGAGCCTGGTATGCTGTTCGAGTACCGCAACCGCTGGTACCTGGACAGCTATGATCTGACAAGCAACGGACCGCGAACATACGGCCTCGACCGGATTACCAGCCTCCAGTTGACCCGGCAGCCCATACTACTCGGCAACCGCAGCCGTACCGACCGGCAGCACGTCATTGGCGTAACCGCACCCGAAAACGCCCGGCCCGAACGCGTCTTGCTCCGCTTTGCCGCCGGCGAAGCCAACTACCTGCGAACGCTCCCGCTGCACACCAGCCAGCGTATCGCACATGAAACCTCAGCTTACGTCGATTTCGTGTTGCATGTAGTCATCAACCCGGAGCTAATCCGGGAGATTCTGGCTTATGGAAATTATGTGGAGGTATTGGAACCGGCCGATTTGCGGGCAACGATTGGAGAGCGAGTGCGGGAGGTGGCAGACCGATATGCACCAGCCAAAAAACGGCTATGACTGTTTATTCTTATTTTGCTCTCGCGCAGCGCGAACCGATTTTATATGACGAATAGCTTCGGTCTGTGTCATGGGTTGACCAGCCAAACTAAATATTTCACTCCAGGTCATCTCACGAATACTCTTACCGGTGATGCTATTTTTAACGGCACCAAAATCTTTTGAGTTCTTCTCCATTTGCCAGTCCTATATTTTGGTAGACATAACTGTTTTGCTCAGCATCATAGTATAAAACTACAAGTAAGGGACGAAAATCACAACTAATGCCTATAACAAAGTGGTAAGATTCGCGTAAAGAAAAACCCTCCAAATTATACCAGCGCGAGAGATTGTTCTGATGAGTGACGCTTTTAATTTCTTTATGATTGGTCTTGATGGCTCTTAATTCATCAATGGATAAGTATCGAAAATCATCTCCTGGCTCTGCTAACTCGAAATCTTCTGGCATAACTGTAAGCAGTTTGATCTGCAAATCACGGGTATATATGGTGCGTATAAGTCGGCTATTATTAGTAGACAGTCCAAAAATCACATGAATAAATGTAAAAACCAAATTAGCAAACCGATAGTATGGGATGTAAACCAAAAATCATACCTTTGTTCACAAGTGCTTAGAAAAACCTATCGACAAAAGAAACTCTAAGCAGGGTTAGAGTATTCTTGCCCGTATCTCAATCAATCGCACCTATAGGGTATTGAAATATAGTGTGGGATGTAGTTGGTAGGGGCTCTACTAAGTATCAATCGCACCTTCGGGTATTTTTTTACTCCGCCAACTAATGGCGAGCAAGTCACTTTCCTTTGTTACATCCAAACCACAACTGTATGCGACTTCAGCTACAACTAACTCCCAATACCGAACCCGTTCCCTACGATCACCTACACCGGCTAACGGGTGCCTTGCACAAGTGGCTCGGTCCTAACAATGAACAGCACGATGGTTTGAGCTTGTACAGCTTCGGCTGGTTACGAGGTGGACAAAGCCGGGGCGGTGCCTTGTGTTTCCCCAAAGGAGCTCAATGGAATATATCGTTTTTCGATGATGCTGTAGCACAGCAATTAATTCAAGGAGCATTGAAGGAGCCCTCTATTGCCTTCGGAATGCGAGTGATGGGGCTTCAGGAAATGCCAACCCCGGCTTTTGGAGAAATGTATCATTTTAGAACGGACGGTTCAGCAATCTTGGCCCGCAAAACTCGTCCTGATGGAACCAGAGCCTATTTGCTTTGGAAAGACCCAGAAACAGATCAAGTGCTAACCCATATTATGCGCCAAAAATTATCGAAGGCAGGACTTACGGATAATCATATGGATATCCAAGTTTGCTTTGATAGGACTTATATAGACGCTCGAACGAAGTTGGCTACTATCAAAAATATTCAGCATAAAGGGAGTGAGTGCCCAGTCATTGTATCTGGTACTCCCGAAGCAGTTCAATTTGCCTGGCTGGTAGGTATTGGCGACTTAACAGGAAGTGGTTTCGGAGGTGTTCGATAAAATCAAAGCATTATGATTCACAACTTTGATCAGGCTTTATCTCTAGCTGGATTCGAAATTGAACGAGAAGGACAAAGAGCGGTATTCAATGCTTTTCGAGCTGGCAAGCATGTAATTCTACGCGCTCCAACGGGGTGGGGAAAAACATTTGCGGTAATGGCTGCTTTAGGCGAAGGCCATGCCATCTATTCGCTACCATTGCGAGTTTTAGTTGACTCATTAGCTCACGAAGCTGCCACATGGAAAATTCGGCATGTAAAGGCACATCATGGTAATCGACGTGAACATGCGTTTTTAGATCAAGGTAACGACATAACAAACCCTGTTAATTGTGTATTTACAACCCTCGATCAGTCGCTAAGTGCTTATTTGGGCATCCCGGTAGGAGTCAGTATGCGGCAAGGAAACATTTTACCGGGTGTAATTGAAGCAAGCCATCTTGTTTTTGACGAATTTCATTTATTTGAAGCTGCTAAAAGTTGGAAAACAGCCTTACATGCACTGGTGCACAGCCGACAGAATGGCATTATCCTGACGGCCACCTTGAGCGATGCAATGATTAGTTTCTTGGAAGAAACTCTCTATAATACACCGCATGGCGTAAAAGTCATAGAAGCGAAGCGTCCGTTTGTGAATGCCAAGAAAATTACAAAAGGTGACGGTTTAGACAGCTCGGACAGGATTACACTTGGTGAACGAACGATCATTATTCGGAATCAGATTGAAGCAGCCAAAACAACAGCAACATTACTCCGTAACAACCCCAATGTACCAGGTAAAGTGTATCTACTCCATTCCGAACTGTTAGCCGCCGATCGTCAGCGCATTGAACAGGAAGTCAGACAAGTATTCGGAAAGTATGGAAAGGGACCGGCAGTATTGGTTGCTACGCAGGTTGTGGAGGCTGGAATTGATATTACCTGTGATGTATTGCACATAGACCTTTGTCCGCCATCGTCATTAATTCAAAGAATTGGGCGTTCGGCGCGGTATGAAGGCGAAACGGCACAAATCTTCTGGCATCCTGTAGAAACCACAAGCCCTTATACGTACAAGTGCGCTAAAGAAGAAACAGATAACCTTGAAAGCTATTTAAGTGGCATTACCGAATTAACGCCCGAATCTGAACACTTCATTACAAATCTGTCATCTAAACAAGACTTACTTGATATAGAAGAGTTCAAAAAGTTCAGGGATAATGAGTGGGTGTATGACATTCGGATAGGACGTGAGTACACTAAATACGCTGAACACATTCGAGATATTGACAGCGTAAACGTTGCTATTGGCGAATTGTCGGAGCAGCCATACCATTTTTTAAGTCTTGCACCTTCAAAGTTTCACGGCAATGGACCGTATGCGAACATCCCGGCAAGGTTTATAAAACTTGACTATGACCGTAAAACCAAAAAGCAAATCCCGCAGGAGATCAGCAACATACGCCTGGCTGATTATATACTACTGCACCCTGAAAACATCGGCTATGACCCTGATTTTGGTCTGACCCAGACCAATATTGGTGGAGAAGAACTATTCCTAAAGAACGTAGCAAAGAGTTATGAAAAACACCGCTATGAAGGTAAAGCCGAGAAATACCGCGAACATATTGAGCGGTTACAGAAATATCGTCCCGTTTCGCACTGGATCTTTAAGCGGTTGGCAGACCGATTAGGAAGCCTGCAAAGGGCAATTTATCTAGCAGATTTTGTAATATGGGCGCATGATTTAGGTAAACTAGATATAGAATGGCAAGCGGCTCATGGCGTGCCCGAAAATGGTATACCAATCGCGCATTCTGGTGAAGAAGATTTTCCTCGACTTAGACAACCTCCTTCCCATGCTTGGGTGAGTGCTTGGGCGGTTGCAGATTTCCTGTGGTATAGTTTATTCAAAACGGATGACGGTAAGAAGATTGCTCGTCCTGTTTTCTGGGCGATTGCTGATCATCACGGCTATCGGTCTGAAATGGCTCGTAGTTCAATGCAGCCTTACAGACTGGCTTACTTTGACCACCTGGACGGTATGCAGGACATGGCTCCGTGGACGACCAGAGGATGGAATAGTTCTATTCTAACGACTAAGGTAAGTGCCAGTGAGTTAGAAATAATCAATAGGCAAATGATCAAAGAAGGTATGAAGTCCTCAGACTATCTAGACGTATATTATTTGCTAAGTTATATTCTCCGACGTAGTGACCAGTTAGCAACCGCTGAAGTAAGTACAACATTTAGCGAGGAAAGTAAAAACATCACCCAACGGGACAATTTTTTATGATTAGAGCCAGATTCTTGAGTTCAACGCCGTTTAGCCATCGACAGGAACGAGCCACTACTAAGTTAGCAATAACGTATCTCTGTCCGCCACCGTACACGGTAAAAGTTGCCTTTATAGTGGGGGCAATTCGAGCTGGTAAAGACCCTAAGGAGTTTACCAAACGAATTCGCGGGATTAAGTTAATTCCGCACCCTTGGGGAGAGGGTGTAGTAAACACACATTTAGTTAAACATTGGGAGCCACCCCATTCAGATAGTGCCTGGAAATATCCGCCCACACATCTCAGTTCAACGGTGGTTTACCGGGAGTTTGTGTATTTCGAAGGTGGAGTAGATATCTATTTGCCCGATGATACCGAATCGTGGCTAGTTCCAATATTGCCCTTCATAAACTCATTTGGTAAACAAGGTGGCTTTTTTTCCTTCCACTCCTTTGAACAAGCTGAACCGCCTAAGCCTACTACTCACTTGGTAGCCAGTGATATGAAGCCAAATGCAACATGGGAGAAAGTCTCAAACTTTAGTGGAGAATCTAAAAAACCACGTGATACCGATGCTTGGCTCAGCTTTCGGGCAGAATTAGTAAGTGCAGGCAGTACATACAAATACTATCGCTTTGACGAATTGTAATTATGGCTTCATCAAACCAATTTACACTCTTCGATGACTTTGGCGAGGGCCCCAAACCGTCTGTTATACCAAAAACACATCAATTGCCCGTATGTGATGGAGGCTATTTTGATGCGTTAGCTGCTATTGGGTTAGCTGTGCTTGTCGATGCTTATATTGATACGGGTGGCGTGTCCCCTTTGATAGTATGGACACCCGATGGCTTTGTTGTCAGCTATAAAGAAGTTGGGCATCGGCAAGTTCCTAAGCTGCGCGATTTGAAGTATTCAGTAGCAGGAGCATGGCGCAAAGGCGATAAAGACTCTTGGAAAGCTGCAGAAGGTCATACAAAGAAATCGCCCGGCTGGGATAATACTCCTGTTATCAATACTGATAGTGCTGAAGTGGACGTTTCACAAAGCCCCGAAATCCCTATCACAATTGGGGAAAGAACACTAAAGATGCTGAACCCAGAGCGTCAGCTTTATGGAGTTGCCAACAAGTTGGGTTCGCCTGAGTGGTTTAACCTTTGCGTATATGCCTGCCGTGTACGGGGGTTGGAGCTTTTGGATGGTAGTTTTAACGAGAGTAGTATCACGGTAAATAGCATGGTACTCCCGCAAGCATCGAAAGGAGCTTTTGCATCAAGCAGTTTTTCAATTGAAAATAAAAGCCTACCCGGAACGATCACTACATCTTTAAGTCGGCTGACTTGTTTGGCAGTGGCAGGATTCATATTTGCAGCCAAAGGTCAGAGTCCGCAAAAATCTGTCCAGGGTTTTGCCATACCTGTACCGAAACATCTCCGTTTAGAGACTATAAAAAGGATAGTTAAACAGAACAGAGAACGTTTATCCAACGGCGGCTTCTTTTTTGCCTATGACAACTATTTAGCTCTACTCAAATCGCTGCTTGAGTATCAAGAAGATGAAAAACCGTTAGGAGAAGATGCCACACTGTTCAGTGTAGCGGGAGCAAGCTTTATTCCATTAGGCAACAGTTCTTCGCCGAGTGGCTCATGGCAACTAGCGATTCCAAAACACCGATACACGATTGAATCTGTCGAACGGCTACAAAGACTGCTTATAAGCTGGAAGAGAGCTAAACAAACAGGTAAAGATAAAACCATTTCAATTGACCGTTCGGCAGTCGCCAAACTTATGCGGGGCTTTGAATACAGCGACCCGAAAGAAGCGACCGAGGGCTATTTAGAGTACGTGTTTGACGTGGGTTTAGTCACTACCAGCAATAATAGAATATACTTCTTAACGCAAAATTTTTTCAAAGAAATTATGGCACACAAGTATCAACCATTACTTCAGGAACTACTTGAAGGCGACCTAAAACCCTTCGTTAATTTAGTTCGCCAGGAGACCTACCACGCAGCTTTTCCGCCGAAAGGGCAAGCCGAAACACAACCGAATTATCAAATGATTCGGAGTTTACGTGAAGTGCAAAATTCTGACGACTTAATTAAAGCGATTACTGAAATCGCTATTGAGCGCGGGATAACTAAGATTGCTACAGTAAATAGTTCAAAAAGCAAAGCAGAAAGATGGCTCAATCCTTATGAGCCCGCTCTTAAACGGCTAATTGAACTAGCCGAATCCGATTACTCTCCAAAACTGCTCGCAAACCTGATTCTATCTTTCGCTTTATCTAAACGGCCTTATGAACAAGTAGATGGCGACGATAACGCCGAGAACTTGCTTGATGCATTACAAACAGAAGAAACTAACGACTAACACACGCAACACAACCATGAACCTTTCAGACATTAAACACTTATCAATCGTCGGCGAACTAACCGTCAATCTGGCTAGCCTTAACAACGAAGGCACCGAAGGCTCGGCTACTCAACCCCGTACTGCTGTTGTTGTGCGTGATAAGAAGCTGTACACTGTTCCTGCTATTTCGGGCGATATGGTGAAACACTGGCACGCTCAGCACTTGGCCACCATTGCCCAAGAACGAAACTTACCACTGTGTGGCTATGCACAGGGAAAATACATGAATCCTAACCGGTTAAAGGGTGAGTTAGCAAGCCGGGACTGGCTTATTCAACGTTTTCCCGAAGCCACTGCTTGGACAGGTGAGTTAAAAGGGCAAAGCGCGGCTGTACAAAAACAACAACTTGAAGCAACACTATATCGTTTGTTGGCATCAGAATGTTTGGTAACAGATGCACACGGCCTGTTACTTACAGAAGTAGATAACCGAGACAGAGGTAATGGTTTCTCGGCTTCGGTGGCTGTTCCCCGAACAGGTCGGGTACAATTCGGCATTATGGCGGGTATTCCAGAGGTTAGCCATATCCAGCATTATTTTCATGCCAAATTTGTAAAACACCGTTCGGGAATTCAGTCACGGGAAAATACGGCGAACGAAGGGCAGAATATTTTTACTCGTCCCGCTTCCAGTGCTGTATTTGCGTTCGTTTGCGTCATTGACTTAGCCGGACTTGGGTGGGATGATGCAGCCAACGCCTATGCGATTAGCGATGCAGTAATGCGAAATAAACGTAAACAGGCCGTAATTGACGCTCTCAGCTATACGCTGATGCACCAACCTGGTGCTAATACTAGTCAGCAATTCCCACATGTCATGGATTTTCAGGGAGCCATTGTTACCTCAACAAGCCGTTGCCCCGCACCGACAGTCAGCCCCCTAACAAGAAACTTTAAGACGATTTTGACCGGTCTGGTTGAGAATATTAATCGAATGAACGGTAACCAGGCATTAACCTATCAAGAAGCCACTGGCATCGGCGATGTAGTTGAGAAACTGACTACAATTGCACATGGCCCCAAAACAGAAAATAAGGATTCTGAGGTAGAAGCGAAATCATGACCTCCCCCACCAACCTCCGCGTCGGTGGGATGCTGGTGGGGTACTACCGGCTGTGCCCGCGTAAGGCGTGGCTGTCGATGCGGGGCATCTGGATGGAGCAGGAATCGGATACGGTCGCGCTGGGGCGGCTACTCGACCAATCCAGCTACGACCGGGCCGATAAACACCTGACCATCGAAGCGGTAGCCCCCGACGGCACGGCGCTTATCGGTAAAATTGACCGGGCTAACCTGCGCGAAGGCGTCCTCCACGAAACCAAAAAGAGCCGCTCCTGCGAAGAATCCCATATCTGGCAGGTGCGGTTCTACCTCTGGCTGCTGGCGCTGAACCGCAACAATGGTCCGGACGATACCCCGATCCCGGGACCGGGCTTCCGGGGGCAGTTGGACTATCCGCTGCTGCGCCGGACAGAAACGATAATTCTCGACGAGGAACACGTTGCGGAACTGGCCGGCACCGTTGCGGCCATCCGGGACCTGGCTACGCAGGCAACGCCCCCGCCGAGACTCGCCAAACGCTCCTTTTGCAAACAATGCGCGTATGAAGAACTCTGTTACGGTTAACCGATGAAAAAGCCTTACTACCTTTTCTCCAGCGGGCGACTTAAACGCCGGCATAATACCCTCGCGCTCGAACGCGCATCGGGCGACCGCAGCCCGGACACCCGCATCGACGGCCCCGACCCGCACGACGAGGGCCTGCCTTCGGTGGAGCCGGATGGCAAAACGCAGTCGTTTCCCGTGGAGACCGTCGACAGTCTGTACCTGTTTGGTGAACTTGACCTGAACACCCGGCTCGTTACTTTTCTGGGGCAGCAAGGCATACCTACGTTTTTCTTCGATTACTACGGCTACTACACGGCCACACTGTACCCGCGCGAAGCCCAATTGTCAGGGCGGCTGCATATTGAGCAGGCCCGGCATTACCTCAGCGCCAAAAGGCGGCTGGTCCTGGCCAGGGCTTTTGTAGAAGCCGCCCTGTTTAACATTGAACGGGTCGTGAAGTATTATCAACCCAGACTGGAGAGGGAGGCCAGGGTGAGTGTCCAAACAACCCTGACGGACCTGAGCCGCGATCGGGACGATTTGCCCCTGACGACAAACATTCAGACGCTGATGGCGGTGGAAGGCCGAATCCGGAACCGGTACTACCAGCTATGGCCCTATTTTCTGGGTCCTGAGGTAGCGGCCCGGTTTCCGTTCACCAAACGCGAACGGCAACCGCCCTCCAACGAGTTAAATGCGCTGATCTCCTTCGGGAATTCGCTTTGTTACACCACTGTTTTGCGCCAGATATACCGCACCGCCCTGGACCCGACCATTGCTTTTTTGCATGAACCTGGTGACCGACGGTTTTCGCTGTCGCTCGATTTGGCGGAGGTGTTTAAGCCGCTGCTCGTCGACCGGATGATTTTCCGGCTGCTGAAAACCGGTGAAATCCAGCCAAAGCACTTCTCGGCGCAACTCGGCGGGTGCTACCTGACCGAAGCCGGCCGGAAGGTAGTGGTTGCCCATTGGGATGAACGGTTGAGCCAAACCGTGCAGCACCGGACGCTGAACAAGCGCGTTTCGTATGAGCGGCTCATCCGGCTGGAGTGTTATAAACTGGTGCGTCATCTGTGTGATCCGGTGGGTGAGCCGTATCAGGGCCTGCACATGTGGTGGTAGCCATCAACCTGTTCTTTGACATCATGCCTTATGTAATTGCCGTATACGACGTTAATCAGAAGCGTACGGGTAGAATGCTGAAATTATTCCGGCGCTACCTGACCTGGGTACAGAACTCGGTGTTTGAGGGTGACCTGACGATGGCCCAGCTCAAGCAGTTGCAACAGGAAGCAGAATCGTTGATGCAGGACTCCGACGGCGTTGTTTTTTATCAGCTTCGCGACGAGCGGTACAGTGAACGTATAGCCATCGGCGTTGACAAAGCTGAGCGGAGCCGTTTCCTGTAAGTCGTCGGCCGGTTGCATTCAGACCGGCCGCTCAGGGGAGTCATTACCAATGTTGCCGGCTCAACCCTGTTTACGGGGTATATTGCCTAGTTTAGCGAGTCGTCGGCCTGCGGGGTATTTTGCACTACCGCAGGCCGACGATTTTTTCTTTTTTTTTCGCCCCAAAAAAGACCCTCAGCGCAATTTGAAACGTATTTTTGTGCTGGTGTATCAATCGGACCTGCGGGTATTGAAATGTAAAGACCGGCATGAGGATGCGTCTTAAAACGAAAACACGTATCAATCGGACCTGCGGGTATTGAAATTTCAGGTCGGAGTTGACATCGGCTTTACCGTCCGGAAGTATCAATCGGACCTGCGGGTATTGAAATCTGGATGAGTGACGTCAGAAAGGTTTACGCCAACGAGTATCAATCGGACCTGCGGGTATTGAAATAGAAGCTCAAGGCCTGGAAGCGCGACCAGGCTCTGCGTATCAATCGGACCTGCGGGTATTGAAATATGGATAACCTGCTGATCAACACGTATCGGCAGAAGAGTATCAATCGGACCTGCGGGTATTGAAATTTTTTTCTTGGCAACCTCAACGTAAGCCTCGTTGAAGCGTATCAATCGGACCTGCGGGTATTGAAATGTGAGCTGGAGGAGCTGGCCGCGTTTGGCAGTCTCGTATCAATCGGACCTGCGGGTATTGAAATGGGCTACCGGATGGCTTCTGAACTGTTACAGGGCAAGTATCAATCGGACCTGCGGGTATTGAAATCTAACTCAAAATCTGATTACCCAGGGCGAGGCAGAAGCGAGTATCAATCGGACCTGCGGGTATTGAAATTGCACTTTCGGCGTGGTGGTCGGGAAACTGCACAAGGTATCAATCGGACCTGCGGGTATTGAAATGGTAACCAAACCGGCCCAGGACGATCCGCCCACCGATGCGTATCAATCGGACCTGCGGGTATTGAAATCAGGGGGAATGCCGCCTGTCGATCAACGCCAAAACGTATCAATCGGACCTGCGGGTATTGAAATCCCGGCGTTTTCCTCCAGCGACCGGCAGAGCTGGCGTATCAATCGGACCTGCGGGTATTGAAATCTGAGTGATCTGATTGATTTTGGGGGAAAAGTCGGCCGGTATCAATCGGACCTGCGGGTATTGAAATTTGATTTTCTGGCAAACCTGGCCACGGTTCACGCTGTGTATCAATCGGACCTGCGGGTATTGAAATTGGAAGCTTATCAGTGTCATTGTGAAGCCTGGTTGGGGTATCAATCGGACCTGCGGGTATTGAAATACGCATCTATCAGCTTGGAGCATCCGGCCTGACCTAGTATCAATCGGACCTGCGGGTATTGAAATCAGCTAAGCCCGCCATGAACACCCGCAACAGAATCCAGTATCAATCGGACCTGCGGGTATTGAAATGTGATTACTCCAGTGAATGGCTGCTGATCGGCTTCGTATCAATCGGACCTGCGGGTATTGAAATGGGCGCTTGTCGGTATGGAAACGCTTGCAGCGTGGTGTATCAATCGGACCTGCGGGTATTGAAATAAGCCAAACGCAAACAGGAGGAAGCGGGCCGGCTGGTATCAATCGGACCTGCGGGTATTGAAATAGCTGGAACAAGATTGCGGGCCTTGCGTTTGCGCGGTATCAATCGGACCTGCGGGTATTGAAATACGATCTTTTTCAGTTCGTCCTGTTCGGCTTTCGATTGTATCAATCGGACCTGCGGGTATTGAAATACGTGGCCGGGAGCCGGGGGTATAACCTCCAGTTTGCGTATCAATCGGACCTGCGGGTATTGAAATTTTATACTGGGAAGCCCAACAATATCCAGGCCGGCGTATCAATCGGACCTGCGGGTATTGAAATATGACGTCCTGTTTGCCATCGCGCACGTCGGGTGTGGTATCAATCGGACCTGCGGGTATTGAAATATGTGCTCATCACGCATGGTCCGCCTTACGCCATTAGTATCAATCGGACCTGCGGGTATTGAAATAGGGCCTTCTGCTGTATGTGACCGACACCAACGCCACGTATCAATCGGACCTGCGGGTATTGAAATGAGGCTCCCCGATTGCTTTACCTGAGGAGCGCTGTAAGTATCAATCGGACCTGCGGGTATTGAAATGCGAACATCGACAGCATGGGCTGGGAAACCCCTATGCGTATCAATCGGACCTGCGGGTATTGAAATTGGCGCTGGTGGTCTACTCCTTCGGCAACGCCCGCGGTATCAATCGGACCTGCGGGTATTGAAATTGGAGCGGGCGATTGGCGAGGTGGTGCAGGCGTACTTGTATCAATCGGACCTGCGGGTATTGAAATAGGTGAAGGCGGGGAACGAAACTGTCTGCCCCGCCTGTATCAATCGGACCTGCGGGTATTGAAATAAGGGCAAAACAGGATCGCAACTGGTTCGGCATGAAGTATCAATCGGACCTGCGGGTATTGAAATGCAAAGTACTTTGCAAGCGAAAGCTACAGAAAATCAAGTATCAATCGGACCTGCGGGTATTGAAATAGACAAACGCCATGCACCAGTATTCACCCTGAGCTAGTATCAATCGGACCTGCGGGTATTGAAATCAGCTAAACCGCCATGAACACCCGCAACAGAATACAGTATCAATCGGACCTGCGGGTATTGAAATGGGAACACATATTCGGTAATAGTGCAGTCGGTGCGGTATCAATCGGACCTGCGGGTATTGAAATCAACGTAGCGCCCTACAGCGACGCACCGGCTGAGCAGGTATCAATCGGACCTGCGGGTATTGAAATTTACCTTTGTTAGCGGCTAATGGGGGTATCGGCAGAAGTATCAATCGGACCTGCGGGTATTGAAATGTATACGGGTAATGCCTAGTTCGTCTTCATAGGCGTCGTATCAATCGGACCTGCGGGTATTGAAATTCGAAATAGATGATGTCGTATTCGGCCTGTAACGGCGTATCAATCGGACCTGCGGGTATTGAAATATGCCACATTCACCGATCAGGCCCGCGCCATCAAGTGTATCAATCGGACCTGCGGGTATTGAAATAAGGTTCTCGTCCGAATACACCCGCAGCAGCGTAGGTATCAATCGGACCTGCGGGTATTGAAATCTATTCCCAATGCCGCAATTCTGACCACGCGCAACGTATCAATCGGACCTGCGGGTATTGAAATATAAACACCCCCTGGGCGGCATTCCCTCCGCGCTGCGTATCAATCGGACCTGCGGGTATTGAAATGCGGTCGCAGCGGATATAAACGATTAACAGGAAGAGGTATCAATCGGACCTGCGGGTATTGAAATTTGAAAAACCAGGCTGCGTCGCCGGCCATTTCGCGGTATCAATCGGACCTGCGGGTATTGAAATGCGGGGAATAAAACGATGTCCATCGGATCGGGGGTGTATCAATCGGACCTGCGGGTATTGAAATTGATCGTGGCCGGCCTGTTTGCCGTCCTGCTGCTTAGTATCAATCGGACCTGCGGGTATTGAAATGTTGTTGCGTCTGGCCAGTATGCCCAGCATGGCGTCTGTATCAATCGGACCTGCGGGTATTGAAATCTAATGGCGATGTGTATACAGCGGTCAATATTATCAGTATCAATCGGACCTGCGGGTATTGAAATCTGAGTTCCTGAACATCGACATCCCTGATCCAACGGGTATCAATCGGACCTGCGGGTATTGAAATACGAATACCAGGCGATGACCACCCAGCAGGTTCCGCGTATCAATCGGACCTGCGGGTATTGAAATGTTTTGTGGTAAACCTGGTACGGGCTGGCTACCTGGAGTATCAATCGGACCTGCGGGTATTGAAATGTGTCTACATCGAGTATTCACGCGCTTTTCTACGGTGTATCAATCGGACCTGCGGGTATTGAAATTTGTCCACAGATAGATGCTGTGGGGCGAATCGGTCAGTATCAATCGGACCTGCGGGTATTGAAATACAACTTCAAAAAATTCATCCGGCATATCTTCGTAGGTATCAATCGGACCTGCGGGTATTGAAATTATTGTCCATCAGTTCCGCGCAGTCATACAGGCCCAGTATCAATCGGACCTGCGGGTATTGAAATGACTTCGGCATAGGCTTCGGCGGGCGATGACAACAAAGTATCAATCGGACCTGCGGGTATTGAAATCGCTTCAGGCGCTGCACCTAAGCCCACCCCCGCCCGAGTATCAATCGGACCTGCGGGTATTGAAATGTCGACCTGTTGAACGGCCTTCTCGGTCATACTCAGCGTATCAATCGGACCTGCGGGTATTGAAATTTGGCGTCGATGTGACCCCTGTTGTCTGGCAGTTTCGTATCAATCGGACCTGCGGGTATTGAAATCCGGTTATCTGAAGTGGCAAACTTCTTTCAGTCGATGTATCAATCGGACCTGCGGGTATTGAAATGGGTGCGGGCGCTGATTCAGGATTACCTCGACAAGGTATCAATCGGACCTGCGGGTATTGAAATTATTGTCTAGTAGTTCGGCGCAGTCGTATAGCCCCAAGTATCAATCGGACCTGCGGGTATTGAAATTGGTGTAGTTCGGTGGTACCCAGATCCGCCACTATAGTATCAATCGCACTTTCGGGTATTGAAAGGTGATGACTGTCTACCTGCACGGCACCCGGTCTGACGTGGCCATTCTTGTTTCACCCAATTATTCTTCAATTTTTAAGTTATGGAAAAAGAAAAGCTGGATTTGGATTATGAGCTGCAAAAAGCGCAGCAGGAACTAGCCGAGAGCATCAAGGTCTTAACGGCTCACGGGTTCGTTGTGGATACGACCGAGTGGCTAACCTTAAAGCGGTATGCCAAAAAGTACGGCGTTTCTATTCAGGTAGTGACCAACTGGATTGGCCGGGGCATCATCCCCAAAGATTGTACGATGGTGCTGCACGAATTTAATGACATTCGGCTGGTGAAGGACCGACCTTATAAATAGCAAGAGATTGGACGCCTTACACCACGCCTTCCAGCATCTGAATATACAGCCCTATCCCCTCTTCAATTTCGCGCAGGTAGATGAACTCATCGGCGGTGTGTGAGCGGCCGGAGTGGCCGGGGCCGCATTTGAGCGAGGGGCAGTCGAGCAGGGCCTGATCGGAGGTGGTGGGAGAGCCGTAGGTAGAACGACCGAGGGCGATGCCGGCCTGAACAATGGGGTGGTCGACGGGAATGCTGGAGGGTTTCAGCCGGATGGAGCGGGGCTTTACCTCCGATTGGATGTGCTGCCGGATGGTTTCGGTCACCTCTTCCAGCGTGTACTGCTCCGTCACGCGTACATCCACCGTAAACGTACAGGCATCGGGTACGACGTTGTGCTGCGTGCCGGCATTGATGATGGTTACCGACATTTTGATCGGTCCCAGCGTTGGAGAGACCTTCGGGAACTGGTAACTGGTGATCCAGTTGATGTCCTGAATGGCTTTGTAGATGGCATTTTCGCCTTCGTTGCGGGCGGCATGGCCCGATTTGCCGTGGGCGGTGCAGTCGAGCACCAGCAGGCCCTTTTCCGCTACGGCCAGGTGCATCTCGGTGGGTTCACCCACAACGGCAAAGCTGATGGGGGGCAGTTCCGGCAGGATCAGTTCCAGCCCTTCGCGCCCGGAGATTTCCTCCTCCGCCGTGGCCGCCATCACGATGTTGTAGGCCATATCGGTCCGGTCGTAGAAGTAGCAGAAGGTAGCCAGCAGGGAAACCAGACAACCGCCGGCATCGTTGCTGCCGAGGCCAAACAGTTTGCCGTCACGCTCCAGCGGCTCAAAGGGGTTCAGCGTCCAGGATTTGTTGGGCTTTACGGTATCGTGGTGCGAATTGAGCAGCAGGGTCGGTTTGGCCGGGTCGAAGTAATGGTTGAAGGCCCAGATGTTGTTTTTCGTTCGCCGGAGGGGAATCTGTTGCTCCTGAAAAAAAGCCTCGATCAGCCGGGCGGTCTGATCCTCCTCGCGACTGAAGGAGGGTGTTGCTATTAAACGCCTGAGCAATGCAATGGCTGATTCAGTCAGTTCCGCCTGCCGGGAAGTATTCGTTACGGTCATACACACAAATCAAAATCACAACGAAAATCGCGAAAACACCCCTAAAAACCAAACTATCCCCTACTCCTTTCCTCCCATCTCCCCTTACTCCTCGTAATACCTGACCCCCTTCTCCTGCAAAAACTGCTTAATCACATCCACGTGAACGCATTGCCCGACATTGAGAAATGGATAATTGGAAACCCTCGTTTTACGGCCGTTGACAATCACGTCCCGGTCTTCAATATCAAAGCCCAGGTGCAAATGCCGGGTGGCACTCTGCATACCATACACGGTGCCGTTGACGTCGAACAAGGGGGCACCGCTTTGACCCCGCAAACCGGGGGTACTCAGTTCAATGCCGGTGATCTCGCCGTTGCGGGCGTTATCGCTCATCAGCCGGGTCACAATGCCGTCGATGGGAAAACGGGGCGAGTGAACACGGCCCTCATTGGTCCACTCAATATCGTCGGTATCTTTGTTGTAGCGGTAATTGGTAAACTCGGGGAACGGATAGCCCAGGCGGCACAAACTCCGCCCGGATTTGATGCGGCTGCTGTCGCGCAGGAAGGTGGCATAGGACCGGTACAGAATACGGTTATACCCTTTGAACTGTAAAAGGGCCAGGTCCTGCGTCGGGTGGGCATCAATCCGCAACTCGGTAAACTGGTCGACGCAGTTCAGGAAGTTGTTCCGGATGCGAATCATCGTTTCTGCCCGAAACTGGTATTTTTCCTCCAGACGCTGCAGGTGCTGCCCGTAGTTTTTATGGCGTTGAAAGGGATGGCGCTCAGCCAGAAAATTCCGGTGGTGCCTGTAAATATCCTCGGCGGTGGAGATAAGGTCGGCTACGTGCTTACAGGTAACGGCGCAGGCCTGCTCATTCACAAAAAACAGCGTAGCGCTACCGGGCAGGATTTCGCTGTGACCATACATCCGGATAATCGAGTGAATCGGCCGGGTAAACAGGTCAACGCGTTCAATCGCTTCTACAAACATTGACAATGGACAAAAGGAGGAACAAATTAACGAAATTTTGGTCGGTTATCGGCAAAAACAAAAGCAGCCCTCCGAAGAAGACTGCTTTGTTCAGGTCGACAGCGCTTAACAGTTCAACCTAAAGTCTGGACGCCGGACGTTAGATAGTAAACGCTGGACTTTGACTTTTGTCCAATGTCTGCCATCCGGTGCCTAAAGCCTACCGGAATACTTACCGCCGATCGAACGGACCGGCTGCGGTATCGCGGGTGGAGCCCTGGGCGTCGTCGATATTTTGCCGGGTCGATGGGGAGGTATCCTCTACCCGATCCGGCTCTGCGCGTGATGTAGTATCGGTATAAACTCCGTCTGTACCCGTCTGATTCTGTCGGCATTTCTGGACAATAAAAAACAAAACGATGGCGGCAACCACGTAAAGCACCCAACGTAGCCAGGCTATGTTTTCGCGCCGACGCTCTACATGGGTACTCAGCGGTATATCCGGACTAACCGGCGTACTCGTCATCGTAGTGGTGCCCTGAATGCTTTCGCCATCTTCCGTACGCATTTTATCCAGATTCAGCACGCTGGATAAGGAAGCCAGCCCTGTTGGGATACTCGCGCGGATATAATTGGCCTGACCGGCCAGCAGCGTCGTCAGATTAGTGGCTGATAAGCCTTTATCCTGCGCCTGCCGACCCAGAATACCCATGAGCACCGAGCCGGCCAGTCCCATCAGGGTCAAGGCCGACGGTCGCTGAACGCCACTGTGCAGGGCAATAGCCCCGGCTACTTCGTCGGTATTGTCCCCAAATATCCGGTCGAGCAGGCTACTGCCCGTGGCGGCTGCGGCCTGTTCGTCCCCACGGGAGCCCATAACCTGCGATATATCGAGGGGTGTATTGCCGTAATTGCCGTCTTTGAGCAGATCAACTATATCGGAGGCACCGCCCGATTCCTGTACGCGCTGCGCCATACCGCCCAGTACCGCCGGCAGAACGCCTGCTACTGCTTTTCGGGTGTTATTGGGAGTTTCGTTTAAATGACTGCTGAGCTGGTCAACAACCGAAGGCGTAAACTGCTCTTCGAGATACGATAGAAGGTTAACAGCCATGTCCATAACGTTGGTTTATTCATACATAAAACCGCCTGTCAAGCGGAATGTTCGATAAAGTTAGCAGGATAGCGGATAAGCCAATGAGGCAAATCCAAAAGAGCCGCCCGTTAAGCGGCTCCCTAGAATCAGGTCCAGTAAAGAATGGGAGCGCTGGGAAAGCGCTGCTGCCACTCGCGGAAGAAGAACTGCTTCAGTGTCTGCATATCGGCTGGTTTGTAGACGTACTTGGTGCCGCCAAACTTATTGCGCTTTTCGGCACGGCCGGCCTTGTCCATTTCCAGCGACGTATTCGGGTACCACTGCAACAGCACATCTTTGGAGCCGGGCGTAAAGCGATGGCTGATAAACTCGGCGTTGAGGTCGCAGGAAAAATCCAGCGTATCGGCCAGCCGGTCGAGCAGGTGAGTGTAGTGTTCCTGCCAGTCGGGAATAGGCATAATGGGGGCCAGCACCACGCCAATGGGGTAACCACCGCCACCAGCTTCGCGGGGTAAAGCCAGCTTGCGCAGGGCCTGCAACCGAGCCTCTACGGATGCAGTACCACCTTCGAGCCGCCGGGCCACGGCTTCGGCGTTGAGGCTGACGCGGGCACGGGTCTGGCAGTGGTGCGGCAGATCCAGCAGCGAATCTACCTGATCGTACTTAGTCACGAACCGCAACTGAGCCTGCTCCCGCCTACCGAAGTACCGAATACATTCGGCCAGGCTACCGGTGAGGTGTTCAATGCCGATGACGTCGGTATAACAGCTTACCTCAAATGTGGTTAGTTTACCCGGCTGCTCATAGCCGGCGGTAGCTTCCAGCATCTTCGGCAAATTGGCGTAGGCCCGGACAACAGGCGGTCCCTGCAAACTACCCGCCAGGTAGCAATACTGGCAGTGGGCCGGGCAGCCTTCGGCCAGGTTCATCTGCCAGTCGGCGGAGGGCGGAATGGGTTGCAGCCGGAAGGCACTCGGCGGGGCACTCACCACGGCGAGGGTGTTTTTGGCAATGCGGTAGGTCTCCCGCTCATCGGCTCCGCGCAGGCCGGTGATGCGGTTGTTTTTCATTACCTCAATGGGCAGATCCAGCGCCGAGACCCGCTCGTAGATCTGCCGGCCAAACGGTTCATTGAGCGCATCGGGCGTAAACACCACGCGCTTCGGCATCCAGAGCCGCGCCGACCGCAGCAGCGGAGCGGGCGTAATACCAGAAGAGGAGGGTGAAGAATCGGAAGTTTCAATGATCATAATTGATGAAGGAAACGGGTCGACAACGCGCAAACCACCAGCACACCGCTCCTATAGAATAACACCAAACTGCCCTTTATAAATCCCTTTACCAAAAGACCGAAGTGGTGATAACAAACTCATTTTAAAAGACTTACATAAGCAACAAAAAATATTTTTGCCGGTTTACTTGACCGGATAAAAATTCTGAATAATTCTCCTGTAGTTACATTATTTGTATATACATATTCTTTAAATCCTGCTCTACACTATATGCAAACGTCGACTACTTCTATTCAGCCCCGAAAGATTTTATGGGTGGCTCCGCTGGCCGGCTTTGTTGCCGCCATCCTCAACACGATCCTGTAATTTATCGGTAGTTCAACCGGCCTGTTACAGGATAATCTGGTAATGCCCTCGGGCGACTCCTTACGCTTGCCGCAGGTTATATTTATGTCGATTATGCCGGCGCTGGTCGCCGGGGTGGTGGTTGGTATGCTCACCCGGCACACGCGTTAACTAAACCTGTGACTGAAAACAAAAAATGCCGGCTGAGTTGCAGTCCGGCATTTTTTGTTGGTCAAAAAGCCTTTACGGATTAGCCCGGCTGAAATAATAATTGAAGCCTAAGCGGAAACGACCGCCCCGGTTACGGCCTGCCAGCGGATTTGCCTGGTCGTAGTAGTTGTTCTCCAGCGAGATCTCCCCACCTAAGTTGGGCAAGAGCCGGAACATGGCACCCAACTCCAGATTTATGCTATTAAAACGGGCGCGGGAAGCGTCGCCTACATTACTGGCATATTCCTGGCCAACATTATACCCGACACCCCCAAAAGCGCTGAACCGGCCTCTCAGCGGATAATACCGGACAAAGCCACCGAACTGATTGGCCCGGTAACTGGTACTTAGCCGGTTCTCGAATCCATACCGCAGACCCGCCATTACGCCCGGCAGGAAGAAATAGCCGACTCGCGGGTGAAAGTTCAGATAGGTACCGCTGCCCCGTCCGAGGCCAAAACCCAGCGACGCACCGATAAAAATGCTACCCGGCTGAAACCACGACAGCTCATTCCGACGAAGCTCCCGTACTTCCTGGCGCACATCCTGGCTTACCTCCTGCGCCGTTTCTTTGACCTCTTGTGTCGCATTAGACACACCCTGTTTCACATCCTGCACCGTATTTTTAGTAGCCTCCTTTACATCCTGCACGGTATTCCGCGTAGCATCCTTTACATCATCTACCGTATTTTTTGTGCCTTCTTTCACGTCCTGGGCGGCATTCGATACCCCCTGCTTTACATCCCTCGCAGCTTCTTTGGCATTTTGTTCTGCCCGATTTACACCCTGACGAACATCCTGTTTCGTGCGCTCGTCAATAACGGGTCGATTTTCGTTGGTTCGCAGGGTGTCATTCGTTGTCTGTGCATACGACGCTGTCGAGAGCAACGCCAGCAGTGCCGGCATGATTAGTAATCGTCTCATAGTCGTTAAGTTGGATAAATAAAACATACTCTTTTCTTTCAGTAACGTAACTCAGGGCAACCCATAAAGTTTATAGACTTTTAGCCTATTACTCCCGAAACAGCCAAAAGGCGGAGGGGATCAACAGCATGTTGATCCCCCCCGCCCTGGCTTTATGTCCCTGCCGATTACCCGATTTTTTTTAATTCATCAATCAGCACACCGATCTGCCCGGCAGAGGTAGCCGGAAAGTTGGCGATCCGTATCTGCGACTCTTTGAACTTGCCATAGCCGCTGCCGACCACCATACCCGCCTGCTTTACAGCGCTGATTACCTCGGCGGAGGGTTTGTTCGTTTTCGCCACAATGACAGTTTGCGACCGGTGCCGCTCCTCTTTCACAAACGGCTCATACAAATCACTGCTCTCCAGAAACTTGTACAGCATCCGGGCTTTTTCTTCCGTCTGCCGCCGGAGGGTGTCAATACCGATGGTGTTCATGTCTTCCGCAATCTTACCCAGCAGGCAGATGCCCAGCACATTGGGCGTAGCGGGTGTTTCAAACGTCTGGTAATTTTTCCAGAGTGCCGGCAGCGTATGGTGGGCCCCGATAACGCTGCCTTCGTACCGCTGCAGCCGTTCGGCCTTCTCCAGGCATTTGTCGTTCACAATCCAGACGCCCAGGCCGGCGGGCATTCCAAAGGCTTTCTGCACCGAGAAGAAGGCGGAATCAATCACGCTGAAATCCAGATCGGGATACGGTGCCGACGATACCATATCGACCGCAAACAGCTTCTTGCTGTATTTCCGCTTCAGCTTATGAATTTCCGGGGTTCGCATCTGTACGCCCGACGATGTTTCGTTATGCGTCACACACACCAGTTCAGCATATTCCGGCACCTCTGCGTCGGCATAGTCGAACCCTTCGCCAAACGGTTTTTCGGCAATATGTGCGTACTTGTGCAGGGCTTTGGCGTAATCATAAAACTTGCGCGAGAACGAGCCGTTGACCAGGTGAAAGCTTTCGTGCTCCACGCAGTTCAGCAGGAGTCGCTCCCAGACTTCGGAAGCCGAGCCGGTAAACAGAATCGCGTGCGAGGCCGGGATGTTGAGCATGGCCCGGAGTTGTTCGTCGGTGAAGCGGTATATATCGCGGAAACGCTGGCTCCGGTGCGAAATAGACCCAATCTGCTCATCCAGCGCCGTTTGCAGGTGCTGGTAAAACGTCGGATACAACTCGGCCGGGCCGGGAGTAAAGTAAGTTTGTTTCATGCTGGCAAATTGTATATCTCAAGACAGCCTCTAGGGGCATCTAGCTCCCCGAATAAAAATGCCTTAATAGAAGGCTTATGATTAATCAGAAGTTCAGCTACTTCATCATTAGTCAGATTTCCCGTACGCAGCCAGATTACCAACGGAGGAGGACCGTAGAGAACGTTAAGGTTGTAAAAATCTTCGTCGAACGTACCAACAGCAAACCCTTTCTGACGAGCAAACTCCCAAACTTATTTATCAAGCTTATTGATTAAGAAGTTTTGTTTGACACTCGCTACCTCCTCAAAATGCGCTCTGATTTTCCTGACTACGCGGTGGGAAATGTTCTGATCCAATAGAATTTTCATAAAGCCCGTCGGACACCGTTTTCTTTATCGGCGACAAATGCCGGACAAGCCTGGATGTCTTCCCGGCTCAGTTCCGGGAAGTCATCCAGGATTTGCTCAAAGGTCATTCCCGACGCCAGCCAGGCCAACACATCACCAACCGTAATTCGCATCCCGCGAATACAGGGTTTGCCGCCACGCTTGCCGGACTCTATGGTTATGATATGCTGATAGTTCATTTGTCCTCAGTACAACAGCCTGAACTTAATCGTATGCTCGATCCGCTTCAGTTCCTCCACTACTTCTTCGGAGTAGTTTTTGGCGATGTCGGTAATCACATAACCGATACTCTCGGTAGTTTTCAGATACTGGCCCTGAATATTAATGTCGTGCTTGGCAAAGATCTGGTTGATCCGGCCCATGATACCCGGCACGTTGGCGTGAATATGCAGCAGGCGATGTGAGTCTTTCAGCAGCGGCAGTTGCAGTTCGGGGAAGTTAACGCTACCGTAGGTGCTGCCGTTGTTGATGTACTCCAGCAGTTTGCCCGGTACAAAGTTGCCGATATTCTCCTGAGCCTCTTCGGTACTGCCACCAATATGGGGGGTCAGAATTACGTTCGGGAAACCGCGCAGTTCACTCACAAACTCTTCCTGATTGGTCTTCGGCTCGTGCGGAAATACATCAAGGCCCGCACCGGCTACTTTACCACTTGTCAGGGCCGCTACCAGCGCCGGTACATCCACTACATGCCCACGG
Source organism: Nibrella viscosa (assembly GCF_039541875.1). NCBI lineage: Bacteria > Pseudomonadati > Bacteroidota > Cytophagia > Cytophagales > Spirosomataceae > Nibrella > Nibrella viscosa. The sequence continues at coordinate 203,198 of NZ_BAABHB010000012.1, forward strand.
GCGAGATTCAGAAACAGCACCCCGTTTTTCATCAGGTCGAACTCGCGCTTACCAATCAGGTTTTTGTTAGCGGGACGGCCGTCGACGTGCATGCTGATGATGTCGGCAATGGCCAGCAGTTCATCCAGCGATTTGCACTTGCGGGCATTACCCAGCGCGAGTTTGTCCACTACATCGTAGAAGTACACTTCCATACCCAGCGCTTCGGCTACCACCGATAATTGCGTACCGATGTTACCGTAGCCAATCAGGCCCAGTTTCTTACCGCGCACTTCAAAGCTGTTCCTGGCCGACTTATCCCATACGCCCTGGTGCATCTGGTTGCTCTTCGGCACGATATTCCGGATGAGCATGATGATTTCCCCAATGGCCAGTTCGACCACCGACCGGGTATTGCTGTACGGCGCATTGAACACGGCAATACCACGCTCCATACAAGTCTTCAGATCAATCTGGTTGGTACCGATGCAGAACGCACCAATGGTCATCAGTTTGTTGGCGTTTTCCAGCACCCGGCGGGTAACCTGCGTTTTGGAACGGATACCCAGAATAGAGACATCACGGATGGCTTCGATGAGTTCATCCTCATCCAGCGCTCCCTTTCGGATCTCTACCTTAAAGCCCTCCTGCTCGAACAGATTCACCGCCACCGGATGAACATTCTCCAGCAGCAGCACTTTAATGCGGCTTTTGGGGTACGACTGGCTCCGGCTCAGTTTATTATGGTACAGAAACTCATCGAGCGAGGGGGCAATATGATCTGCTTTTTCAATCACGGTTGGACGCATAACGTTTTCGGTAAACGCATAGAACCGGTTGGCCAGACCAGCTTCTTTAATTTCGTAATCGGTGTAGCCGTCTCCAATAACGTACACGTCACCATCGAGGTTCAGGTCGCGGATGAGCTGCACTTTCCCCTTGTCCATCGACAGCGGATTGGTACAATCACAGCCGATGATGTTACCCGCTTCGTCAAATTCGAAGGTATTGGCAAAAACATGGTCTTCTTTAATGCCCAGAGGTGTAACAATAGGCACTATGAATTCTTTGAAGCCGCTGGATATTACGTAAATCTGATCGGCATGATCGGTCAGGAACACCCGGTTGCGCTGGAAGGAATCGGATACTTTGCCGGTCAGGGTTTCAATCAGCGCGGGAAGGTGGTCGCGGTGGGCGTTGAGCAGTTTCAGCCGCAGCCGGAGCGATTCGGCCACGGAGATTTCGCCCGCCATGCCGCGGTCGGTAATGGCCTTGATCTGGGCCAGAATGTCGTTCCGGTCGGGGCGGGCCGCCAGAGAAATTTCGCCCAGCACATCGAGGGCTTCAACTTTGGTAAACGTACTGTCAAAGTCGATGACGAAATACGTTTGTTCCAGTGGTTTGGTTAACATAAAGCGTAAGTTTCCAATTCAACAAAAGCCGCGTCACTAATCATTTTTCAGAAGATCTTCTATCGTTTGTTGAAGATGTGCTTAACTGGTCAAAAAGGCCAAAGCCCGCTGCTCCGACCAGTACACGCCGTTGATGGGGTCGCTGGACGGAAAGCCGCAGTGGCCACCCTGCTCAGGAAACTCCATATATACGTTCGGTAGTTCCCGGGCGAGGTCCTCCGGATAACATTCCGGAGCCAGTAACGGATCGTTTTTAGCGTTGATGATGAGGGTCGGTATGGCAATACTCCGCAAAAACCGGATAGAACTGTTTTGCTGATAGTAATCCTGCGCGTCGCGGAACCCGTGCAGAGGTGCCGTATACCGATCGTCGAAGTCCGCAAAAGTACGAACCCGGCGGTAGTCTTTGGAAGATATTTTTTCGGGAAACAATTTTTCTTTGCCTACGACCTTCTCCTGCAGGTGTCGGAGGAAGCGCCTGAGGTACACGCGGGAGAAGCCCCGGTCGATCATCACACTGCTGGCTGCCAGATCCATCGGCACCGAAAACGCCACGGCTTTTTTAACTTCAGCCGGCAAATCATGCCCCCGCTCCCCTACGTACTTCAGCGTAAGGTTACCGCCCAGGCTATAGCCGATCAGCGAAATATTGGTGTACCCTTTCTCGATGGCATACTGTACTACATGGTCGAGGTCTTCGGTAGCCCCGCTATGGTAAAACCGCAGTTGCCGGTTCATCTCCCCGCTGCATGACCGGAAATTCCAGGCCAGGCAATCGAACCCATGCTCCGTCAGATGCCGGACCATTCCTGCCACATACGGCCGGCTGGAATCGCCTTCGAGGCCGTGGGAAAGAATAGCAAGGGGCTTTTGCGCAGGGGGCTTGGGGCGTGGGGCTTGGGGTAAAAGGCTACCGCCTGTCGTTATAATCTCGTTTACACCTGGCTCCGCATTTCCTCCGCTGTCCCCATCGACCCCACGACCCAAGCCCCCTGCCCCTTGCTCAAAAGCATGCGCCCAATCCAAATCCAGAAAATCATCATCGGGGGTGTCAATGCGCTCGCGCAGGTAGCTGACCGTTACGCGCCGGAACAGCGACGGGACGATGGTTTGCAGGTGGCCGTTCCAGAGACGGGCAGGCGGCCGGTAGCTTGACGGCTGAATCAGCGGCATGGGGGCAAAGTTAAGAATTAAGAGTGAAGAGTTAAGAGTTACCGGTCTCCCAACAACTCTTAACTCTTAATTCTTAACTCCTAAAGGGCAAGCTCTTTTTCCGACACGATCGTCAGCACTTCGGTGTCTTGCAGGCGTTTGGCTAGGCCGAGGGTTTTGGGCACTTCGTAGTGGAAAAAGTACTTCATGGTGTGCAACTTACCTTCGTAGAAAGCCAGTTCGTCGCCCTGTGGGTTTTGGGTCAGTAGCGCCTGCTTAGCTACAACGGCCTGCTTCAGCCACTGCCAGGCAATGGTGACAATGCTGTACAGCTCCAGGTACAGCGTGGCATCGGCCAGGAAGCGCTCGTAATCGCCTTGACCGGCAAACGGCAGCAGGCTCATCGTTACGTCATGGATGCGCTTTAACTCCCCTTCGAGCCTATCGGCGTAGGGCTTCAGGTCGTCGTGGGTGGAGGCTTCGGCAATGATCCTGCGGATTTCGGCGAAGAGCAGTTGGGTAGCCTTCCCGCCTTTCATGGTCACCTTCCGGCCCAGCAGGTCCTGCGCCTGAATGCCCGTAGTGCCTTCGTAAATCGGCGTAATGCGGATGTCGCGGTAGAGCTGCTCAATCGGAAAATCTTCGGTATAACCATAGCCGCCGAGCGTCTGCATACTTTGGCTGACCGACTGCACACCCATCTCCGACGGATACGTTTTGGCAATCGGCGTCAGCAGGTCAAGGAGCAATTGGTAAGTTTCCCGCTCTTCGCCTTCTGTTACGTGAATCAGGTCTGACAACCGCGAACACTCCAATAAGATAGAGAGCGACCCTTCCACCACCGCCTTCTGGAACAGCAGCATCCGGCGCACGTCGGGGTGGTTGATAATCGGCGTCTGGGGAGCATCCAGCAGGTTCTTTTCGTTTAGCCGGCGGCTTTGCGGCCGTTCCTTCGCGTATTGCAGCGCGGCATAGTAAGCCGCCGTGGCAATGGCAGCCGCCGTCATTCCCACGCCGATCCGGGCTTCGTTCATCATCTGGAACATATACGGCAGACCCTGATGCGGCTGACCAACCAGCCACCCGATGCAGTCGTCGCGCTCGCCCATCGTCAGGTGCATGGCCGGTACGCCCTTCTGTCCCATCTTGTGGTAGACGCCGGTCGAGGTGACGTCGTTGTCGGTGAAGCCGCCATTGCCGTCGGGCCGGTATTTGGGCACCACAAACAGCGAAATACCCTTGGTGCCTTTGGGAGCGCCTTCGATGCGGGCCAGCATCAGGTGAATGATGTTGTCGGAGGCATCGTGGTCACCGGCGGAGATAAATACCTTCTGGCCTTTGATTTTATACGAGCCATCCGGCTGTGGAACGGCGGTGGTCATCACATCCGATAAGGAGCTACCGGCCTGTGGTTCGGTCAGCGCCATCGTCCCCTGCCATTTGCCGGACAGCATATTCGGTACGTAGGTCTCCTGCAGCTCCGGTGTGCCGAATGACGCGATCAGGTGGGCCGCGCCCGAGGTCAGGCCGATATACATCATGCCATTATTAGCGGCCATCAGGATAAAGCTGACGGAGGCATTGATCAGTTCAGGCAGTTGCTGCCCACCGTGTTCAAACGAGAAACCGGCACCGATGAGGCCCGCTTCGCCCATGGCCGTGAGGTATTCCCGGATTTTGGGGTGAACGGTAACCTTGCCATCCTTTAGTTCGGGCTGGTTCTTATCAATATCCCGTAGGTACGGGTGCATCAGCGTATCGGCTATCTGCGCGGCCGATTCCAGCACCAGATTAAAGGTTTCGCGGTCGTGCGCTTCAAAATACGGATAGTGGGTCAGTTGCCCGGCATTGAACACTTCGAACAATAAAAACCGAAGGTTCCGCTTGCTGAAATAAGGAGTCGTCATACGATGTGGTCTTTTTTGCAAAAGGTATGCATGCATACCAATGCCGGTAAAAATACTTTTTTTGCGCCATAAAAGTATACCTCACCCAAAAAATTATCGTTTACTTTGCGTGTCTAATTGCCACGTAACCATTAATCAAACACGTAACATGAAAAAACTGAGTGCAATCCTGGTCGCTCTTTTCCTCACCGTTTCGTTTGTCTATGCCCAGGGTAACAAGCCAAGCCCGGCGGTAACGGCGGAAAGCCCCAGCAAGAACATTAAAGTGAAGTACGGCCAACCGTCAAAACGAGGACGGGTGATCTTTGGTCCCGAAGGCTCTACCAGCCTCGAAAAATACGGTAAAGTATGGCGTACTGGTGCCAACGAAGCTACCGAAATCACCTTTGCCAAAGACGTAAACTTCGGCGGCAAACCGGTTAAAGCAGGCAGCTACACGCTGTTCACTATTCCCGACGAGAAAGAATGGACCGTTATCCTGAACGGCCAACTGGGTCAGTGGGGGGCGTATGACTACGAGAAACACAAAAGCAAAGATGTTGCCAGCGTGAAGGTTCCGGCTAAAACAACCAACGACGTAGCCGAAAAGCTGGTGATCACCCCAACCGACAATCAGTTGACCATCGCCTGGGACAAAACCATGATTGCCGTTCCGATTAAGTGAGTTTGAACTTTGTAGGTTGAAGTCCGAAGTTTGTACGAGGCCGCCCGGCGGTTGAAAGGAACCCGGTATTAAAAGGACGTCAGCCAACTATAGACTTCAACCCAAAATAGCCCGGTCACTACAATGGCCGGGCTTTCTTTTTTTGTGAAATTTGCGCGTGCCGCTTTACAGGCACGAGCCTGCTTGTTTTCTTTGCGCGTACTACCGCCACTACCCATTACTCCACCCACTATGAAAAAGCTCTTCCTGTACTCCTTTCTTTTCACGTCAGGCTTCTCCCTACAGGCGCAGCCGAGCTTCCTCATTTCAGCCCCGGCTGCCAGCGAATACACCAAAATCGATAAAAGTGGCCGCACCGTACTGCCCAACGGCCGGTTCATCACCCCAAGAGGGCAGCAAATTACCACGGCTCCACACCCCTATGGATTAGCCATCAGTCCTGATGGTCAGACTGTGGTAACCGCCAATTCCGGCATCTCGCCGTTTTCCATCTCCATTATCCGGTCTATTCTGGCCGCCAATCCGCAGGTGCGGCAGGTGCCTGAGGGGGCCAAAAACGACAAAGGGATTCTGGAAGCCTGCTTTATGGGGCTGGCCATTACGCCGGACAACAAAACCGTGTACGTGGCCGGTGGCGAAACCAACAAGATCTTTGCCTTCGATCTGACGACCGGCAAACGCACCGGAACCATCAACTGCGCCGTAAAGAACGGCGGCACCGACTACTCACATGGCTACATCGGCGATATGGTGCTGAGCCGCGACGGCCGGACGCTGTACGCCGTCGATCAGATTGGCTTCCGGATGCTGGTCATCGACGTAGCCGGCCGGAAAATCCTGCATAACGTACCCACCGGCCGCTACCCATTCGGCATCACGTTATCGCCCGATGAGCAAACGGCCTACGTGGCCAATGTGGGCGTATTCGAGTACAAGCCCTTCACCGACCTCGACCGCAAGAATCTGAAGGAAACCGCCCACGACTACCCGGCCTCCAAATACGGCTCCAAAGAAATGAAGGAAGGCGTACCCGAGAAAGGTATTCCGGCGCTGGGGGACCCCAACGCGCCCGAAGCGTTTTCGGTCTGGCGTATTACGCTGGGCAGTCGGCCGCAGGTTCGGGCGAAAATCAAGACCGGCTTCCTGGTGGGGCAGCTAATCGAAGACTTTCCGGCCATTGGCGGCTCCAGCCCGAACTCGGTGGTGGCAACTGACCAGTACGTCTTTGTCAGCAACGGCAACAACGACTGCATTTCCGTCATCGACATCAAAAAAGACACGGTGGTGCGCAACATTCCGCTTTCGTCCGACCCCCGGCTGGGTAAGTGGCGGGGGGTTATTCCGTTCGGGGTGGCGCTCTCGCCGGACGGTAAGCGGCTCTATGTGGCCGAAGCGGGTATCAATGCCGTGGGGGTGATTGACGTACCAACCATGCAGGTGATCGGCCACATCCCGACCGGCTGGTTTCCGTCGAAGCTGAAGGTGAGCCTGGACGGCAAAAAGCTGATTGTCGCCAACGCCAAAGGTTTCGGTAGCGGTCCCAACGGCGGCAAAAACTTTCAGATAGGACCGGAAGGCAGCTACATCGGCGGCCTGATGAAAGGAACCGTCTCCGTCATCGACATTCCCGCCGATGCCCAACTGGCTGCCGAAACCCGGCAGGTGGTGGATAATAACTTCCGTTTCTCACCCGTTCCCACTGGTCGCCATACCAATCCGATTCCGCTGTACCCCCGGCACAAAGAATCGCCCATCAAACACATTGTTTTTATCGCCAAGGAGAACCGCACCTACGACGAGATATTCGGGCAGGTAAGCGGTGGGCAGGGTGATCCGGCGCTGGCCCGCTACGGCCGCGATGCTTCCTTTACCAGCCGCGACAAGGCCCGGTCGGTCAGTAAAGTCACGGTGATGCCCAACCACCTGGCGCTGGCACAGCGGTTTGCCATGTCGGACAACTTCTACTGCGACGCCGACGTTTCGGCCGACGGGCACCGCTGGATGGTGAACACCTACCCCAACGAATGGGTCGAAACCGGCACCGCAGCCGCCTACGGCGGTCGGCGCAATATGCGGGATAGCTCCAATGCGCCCGGTAACCTGGCGTTCTATGGCTCGGCCGGTTCCATTTACCCGGAAGATTACAACGAAGCCGGCTCCATGTGGGAGCACCTGGAGCGGCACGGCAAGGCGTTCTTCAACTTCGGTTTTGGCGTAGAGATGGCGGGGGCCTACAGCGACAGCACCATGAAGTACATCGGCGAAAAGTACACCATCAATTACCCCCTGCCCGCTCCGCTGTACGACCGGTCGTCGCGCATCTTTCCGACCTACAACATGGCGGTACCCGACCAGTTCCGGACGGATATGTTTATCAAAGAATTCAACGAACGGTGGACGGGTCCGGGCAAAACGCTGCCGTCCCTGATTACGCTGATGCTGCCCAACGACCACGGCACCCGCGAACGCCCCAAAGCTGGGTTCCCGTTTACGGAAAGCTATATGTCGGATAATGACCTGGCACTGGGCCGCGCCATCGAGTTTCTGTCCCAGACCCCCTACTGGAAGAACATGGTTATTGTGGTGCTGGAAGACGACCCGCAGGGGGGCGTAGACCATATTGATGCGCACCGGAGCCCGCTGCTGGTGATTTCGCCCTACGTCAAAAAGAACTACGTGGGGCATGGGCATTACAGCTTCGGCAGCGTGTTCAAAACGTTCTGGCACATTCTGGGTATGCCCTACCAGAACCAGTACGATGCCGGAGCTACCGACCTCGCCGACCTCTTCACCGACCAACCCGACTTTAACCCCTACCACGCCGTACCCGTCGACGCCCGCGTGTTTGACCCCCAGAAAGCCCTCGACCCCTTCGACGAGAAATTCGACTGGAAAGCCTTCGCCGAATCCGAAGAACTCGACCGCACCGAAACCATGCAGAAGCGCCGGCAGGAAGATGACGAGCAGGCAAAGAAAAAACGGAAGAAGAAGCAGTAAGCCTTTACAGCACTATGCTATATACTCATTAGCGATACAATCGCGAACGAGCAAGTGCAATTTGAAGAGTCGAAAAACATGTTTTTACAATTTAGCTGATATAGTGTAGGTCTTCGATGAATAACTAAAGCTGCTGGAGGAGGCATCTAAACTAGTGTTGCTTAAAGGTTAAATAGTCGGGTATAGCTTATGTAGCTTAACTCGGGCATCCTTGGTGGTAAACTGCCAGTTGGCCTTCGCTTGCTGTTGATTCCGGCGCTCCTGCCAAGCCGCCACTTCGCTGATTAGCCTCTCTTTAGTAGCCATTGGGCGACTCAGGCAGTCCCGCTGTAAGATGGACAACTCTATCTCGGCCATGTCCAGCCAACTGCCATGCTTTGGCGTGTAGACAAATTCTAGCCGATCCAGATACGCTTTGGCCTTTTCGGCTGTAAAGTTCGCGTAAAAAGCGCTAGGCTTATGAGCACTCAAATTATCACCTACCAGTGTCATTCTGGTGCAGTTGCGGTAAGGGCCATCCAGTAAAGTAGCGATCACACCTACCCAGGTGCGGGCGGTATGGTCGTCTTGGATGGACACATAACGCTTACCCGCCAAAGGCTCAAAAGCCATATATACCTCGCCTACGCCATGGCGGATATATTCTGAATCCTGTAGGCGAGTACCATCAGCGGCCCGGTATTCGACTACTTCCAGAAACTGTTTGGGCGACTCATCCAGACACACTACTGGATACTGCTGCTCATAAGGACGCTCATAGACGGCTAATACTTGTTCCATACGATAGACAAACTCGGCATTCTGCTGGGGTGGAATTACGGCTGCGGCCGACCGTCCAAGCTTTCACCCGCCAGGGCTTCAACTCATTTTTTTTAGCACAGTAGCCACACTGGTGTGCGAGAGCGAATCCACCACCTGTAACGCCACGAGCCGATCGGCGATGGCTTGCAATTTCCAGCGGCTTTCGCCCGCCGGCGGTTCACTACAGGCAATGGCCACCACATGGGCCTCCACTTCACCAGTAAGTTTTTTGTCGGAGCGGGGTTGGCGAGGCTTCGGCTGAAACACAGCCATACCCCGCTCACAAAAGTCTTTACGAATCCGCTCGATGCTGCGGGTAGAGAGATGGTAAGTCAGGGCAATGTGGGTCTGACTTTGCCGTTCAACCGCTTCATCACTGGCCAGCAAGACCTGAGCTTTTTGGATGGCTTTGGCCGAAGCTTTCCCTTTTTGTACTTTGGCCAGTAGTTCAGCCCGTTCAGTGGGTAAGAGGCAGATTCGGTGCTTGGTCATCGTATAAAGAGTTTAATGACAAAAGCACAGAAAGTCGCCATAATACTCTTTAAGCAACACTAGTTAGAAACTTCCAATCAAAGTAAGAAGTTTTTTTTCCCAGAACTTAAATCCACAAAAAGCTCTTGACAAAGAAAAGATATGGCCTGAACTTTGTAGAAAAAATTAAATACTATGAAAAATTATAATTTAACCGCCGTTATAGAAGGAGCAGATGGCTTTATGCATCACCAATACATGAAATTGTTATCATCTAATTCAGAGCAAGCGAAGGAAGAATTTGTTAGAAAGTGTGAAGAAGTTTACGCTAGCCATGGTCCAATTAAAATTGGGCTTATATATTGGTATGTAATTGGCTAAGTTTAAGGAAAGTATTAACAAGATTAATGTGAAGTGGCTTTGTTGTATGGCCCATTTGGTAGGTTCACTAGTCGTGTAGCGACATTATGTTTGTAGCATTCAAGTGGCCAGACAGTGTTCAGCGTGCCGTAGGTACGACACAAACAAGCCTATTTAGGTAGCATACCTACGGCACGCTTGGTGCATTTCAAAGCAATTTGCCTACAACTATGATGTCGCTATGCGACAAAACGCTAACTACGCCTGGTAAGCTTATTAATTTGAGCCATGCAACAAAGCCATGTGAAGTGGTAGAATACAGTTGATACTAAGATACTCTCAGAGTGTATAAATAAGTGCTTTTAAATTGCTAAGTGTTCGAGATAAGTCAAGAAAGTAGAACGTTTTAATTGATAATATATGTGCTTGAGAACTTTTATAGAGGAGTGAATAAAGCTGTAACTCAACAACCGTCGTAACAATAGCCTCGTAGCCGCTCGGTTGATAGAAAATATTACAGAATAACGCTCTCCTCTATAAAGGCTTCTTTGCTTAGATCATAAGCTTGTAATTTGTATAGTTTTGAAAATCTTTAATAGACCTTTTACATTATGACTACCATTTTATCTTATTTGTTAATCTTGTCGACCACTTTTTTTAGTAATCTTGGTAATAAAGACCATGATATTGAACAGGTTCTTAAAGCTTTAAATTACCAGTTTAAAAACTTCTGCCGTGCATCAAGTAGAATTACCAAAGTTGATTTGGATGATACTAATTTGATACTTGTATACGCGGATAAACGAGTTGCAACTATTAACCTTGCCATGGTTAAGTTAAAAACCAGATACGAACAAGGGAAATCATATGTAGTATTTGTATGTGAAGGAAGAGATGATTGCTATGATGTAGGAGAACCTAAAAAGGAGACACCGGTATTCTTAGTAAGAATGAGTTTTTTGATTCCATTTGATAGCTATAATCACGCTCTTTCAATAAAAGGGAATCTAGTAAAGCTTCAGGAATCAATAAACAATTAACGAGTTTCATTAGCTGTATTAGTCAAATATTAATCTGACAAATAGTTTAGATTAATTTCATCTTTATCAGGTCAAAGTTACAAAGTCCGCGTGTTTGACCCACAGAAAGCCTTCGCCGAATCTGAAGAACTCGATCGCACCGAAACTACGCAGAAGCGCTGGCAGGAAGATAACGAGCATGCGAAGAAAAAACGGAAGAAGAAGGAGAGTGTTCAGTAAAGTGTGTCAAGTAAGAATGTCTTAACTTGACAACAAAATGGGAAAGGGGAAAAAAGACTTTGATTATGCCAGCTTCCGTCAGGAAGCGATTCAACGCCTGATGGCAGGC
>NZ_BAABHB010000013.1:0-12612 GCF_039541875.1 Nibrella viscosa
CAGCTTCCTGAAGGATAGCCAGCTTCTCGTCGGCGGTCCAGGTTTTTCGTTTTTTGCTCATGATTGCTACAAAGTTAAAAGTGATACTTTGTAGAATCTATGTCCAGCTATTTAGGGGGCTAAGACATTTGGAGCCGGGTCTACTATTAAGCGGAAAATATTTTTGACGCGCTTCACCGCCCAATGCGCCGGTATCTCGCCAATCCATTCTATACCGCTGTCCTTCATCGGCACGTTCGGGTTTAGGCCTCGTGTGACGGCCTGATGAATCATTACCTGCCGCCGTTCCTGCAACAATTCGATCAGCCGTTCTTTCTGGGCAATGGCTTTGTCGATGTCGGCGGTTTTGCGGTCTAAAAATTCTGCAATACGGGTTTGTTCAGAGAGGGGAGGAAGGATGGAGAAGATATTGAAGAAGACATTTGTGTACAATCTAAAGAATCCATCTCCAATTCCGCTTGAGCTTTTAGAAAACTCAGCAACGTATAATGGCGTCTTAAAGAGGTATTTGAAATACCTTTTATCAATATTCAAAATGGTACTTTCATAAACAGAATAATCCGGACTTACTAAGCCCTCATATTTTGAAATATCTAACATTCCATTCCACGCTTGAAGCTTATTAAGCACTAAATCACCTTCTGAGCAAAGTTTGTAATTTACTAAGCTGTTCGCTGACTCTACCTTGTCAGTAATCTCGGAGCGTGGAATAATTCCATGATACTTGCTAAGTGATAATAATTTCCCTATACCTGTCTTTGAGCGAATATTCTTCTCTTTAAATAGATATTTAATTCGCCTTACCTCCCAATGCTCTGGAATCTCGCCCAGCCATTCCACACCCGAATCTTTGTAGGCCGGGTAGCGGGGGAGGGTTGCGGTAGGGTTCTGGGTTACGTTATCGGTATCGATCATGGTTGATAGGGTCGGTAGTACAATAGTAATGAATGGTGGCGAATTAATCCCGAAGGGATGGCAGGATTATAGAAACAGGCCAATTACGTGCATTCCCGGTGAACCCCGAAGGGGTGACACGATTATAAGTTGAAACTATGTCACCCCCGCGACGGCGGCCCGGTTCGGGGTTTGCCTAACGGTACAGACGTGGGCTGTTCAATAATCATTTCACCCCTTCGGGGTTTGTCTAATGGTATAAATCTTGGTATATTCTATAATCGTATCACCCCTTCGGGGTTCACCGGAACGTTTGTATTGGTTTTATATTCGTGTCACCTCCGCAACGGCGGCCCCTTTCGGGGTTTACGTGACCGGACGTTTATGGGGCTATTGACTAAATGCCAGAAGATTTCGGATAAGGCCTTCGCTTTCTTCTTCCAGTTGCAGAATATCGGCGCTCACTTCTTCCAGCGTCCGCAGGGGCTTATGGCGGTAGAAGTATTTGTTGAAGCTGATTTCGTAGCCAATCCTGGTCTGCTCCAGGTTGATCCAGGCTTCCGGCACATGCGGCTTTACTTCCCGCAGGAAATAGCCGTGGATGGTTTCGTCGAGCGTGGTTTCGCCCACCGGCACGTTCTCCGTATCGCGCAGGTCTGACTCGGTTTCGTACTCCAGGTACTCGTCGGGCTTGCCGGTGGCAAAATAGCCGAAGTCGGCCAACTGGCTGGGGTCGCAGCCCAGGCGGTGCAGCAGTTGGTCGAGCTTATCGCCTTTCAGCTTCACCGTGCCTTTTATTACCCGTTCGGCGTCGGCATCATACCAGCTTACCGCATCCAGAATCTGTTTTTTTTCGGAGGCCGAGAGCTTCACCCCACGCGCTTTTAGCTCCATTTCTACGGCCAGTGCAAAGCGGTTGAAGTTGGTGTACTCGTCGGTGCCGATAGCCGCCATCAGCTTCTCGGCCAGGTGCAGCAGGTTTTGTTGTTTCAGCCAGGTATCGGCGTTCAGCAGGGCATCCTGCTGCTTTCTGGATAGGTTCAGCTCCTGCTTTTCGCACCACTCCACCAGCGTTTTCGCCAGGCTGTCCAGTTCGGTATATACCCGGTCGCCATAGGTTTCCCAGGCCCATACCATCGGTTCGCGGAGCTTGCTGTCGAACCGCAGTTCGGCAATGCGTTCGGCGGTAAACTGTGCCTTCAGCCGTTTGGGCCGTTCAATGGTCGCTTTGTAATACCCGAAGTCCTGATTCCGGAACACCTTGCTGGCCAGTCCCTCGTCGCCTTCGCGGTCTACTACGGCCATGTCGCGGTACACCTGCATAATCTCGGTAATATGCTCGGGCGCAAACTCGCAGTTTTTGGCCCCCAGGTTTTTCCGGAGCTTGCGGTAAAGCTGTCCGGCATCAATCAATTGCACCTTGCCTTTCCGGTCGGGGGCTTTGTTGTTGCTCAGCAGCCAGATATAGGTGGTAATTCCCGTGTTGTAAAACAGGTTGTTGGGCAACTGAATAATGGCTTCCAGCCAGTCGTTTTCGATGATGTACCGCCGGATGTTGCTTTCACCGCCCCCGGCATCGCCCGTAAACAGGCTGGAGCCGTTATGCACCGACGCAATGCGCGACCCGATAGGGCTGGCCTTCATCGGCTTCATCTTATCGACCATCTCCATCAGAAAGAGCAATTGCCCGTCGGAGGAGCGGGGTGTAGCATCCACTTCTTCTTCGATACCCCAGTAGTTCTTCAGCCTGATCCGGAAACGAGGGTCTATTACTTCGTTGCCGTCCTTGATGTACTTGACCTCACTAGCCCACGACTTACCGTAGGGTGGATTCGAGAGCATAAAGTCGAACTTCATGCTGGAGAATTCATCCGTCGATAGGGTAGAGCCGTTTTTGATGTTTTCGGGGTTATTGCCCTTAATCATCATATCGGATTTACAGATGGCGTAGGTTTCGTCGTTAATCTCCTTGCCGTAGAGGTACACATCTCCGCTGGCGCGTATCAGCCCCATTTCATCGATGATAAAGTTCTGTGCTTCGGTCAGCATCCCACCCGATCCGCAGGCCGGATCATAGATCGTCATAACCGGCGGAATCCGGTCTTTGATGGGTTCAAAGATCAGGTGCGTCATCAGGTCAATTACTTCACGGGGCGTAAAGTGCTCACCGGCCTCTTCGTTGTTTTCTTCGTTGAACTTCCGGATCAGTTCTTCAAAGACATAGCCCATGCCCAGGTTAGAAAGGGCCGGTAGTCGGCGACCTTCCGGATCAAGCTTTTCAAAAGGAGTGAGGTTGATATAGGGCGACGTGAATTTCTCCAGCACATTCAGCAGCACATCCTTACTGGCCATGTGCCTGATCTGGCTTCGGAGCTTAAACTTGTCAATGATTTCTTTGACGTTCTGGCTAAAACCGTCCAGGTACGCTTTAAAATTTGCCTCCAGTAATTGTTGATTATTGGTAGCCGTATCGCGCAGGCGCTGAAGGGTCCAGTCGCTGGTATTGTAAAAGACATAGCCCGACGCTTCGCGCAAGCCGTTCTCGTCTAATTCGGTAAACTGCGCTTCTTCCCGCTGGAACCTGACTTCCTCCATCACGGCGTCTTTGGTTGGTTCAAGCAGAGTGTCCAGCCGGCGCAGCACCACCATAGGCAGAATCACGTCGCGGTATTTCCCTCGTACATATACGTCGCGCAGGCAGTCATCGGCAATTGACCAGATAAAAGAGACGAGTTTATTATGGACTTGTTGGTTCATGAAAAGAGTAGGTAATGTTTATTGAGAAACGGGCTTGCTTCCTGGCGTCTTCGTTTAGGTCTTTGGGCTTGCCACCGGTACGGCCTTTCAGCTTAGCCGCCACCAAACCCGTCATCGTTCGTTCGCGGATAAGATCCCGCTCAAATTCGGCCAAACCTGTAAGTCTAAGTTCTGGTCAGTGGTTGAAACACGGGCGTAGCCAATCTTCATTGAGGTACCAGGGGTGTTCTCAGTAAGGGTTAAATTTCAAAGGTAATGAACAGATAATGCTGAACAAGAATTGGGAATACCTTTGAGCCGGAATTTTTTAAACGGTAAACTTAATAAGGGCGGTCCAGCAAATCCCTCGTTTATTTGAAAAAGTAATACTGCTGGTAACACATTTCGTATTACAGGTAGTGTTACCAACGGACTATCTCAACAATCTGATCGATGTTGGTCACGATGCGCTCTATTACAACAGGCGTCCCGTCGGTTTTAAGCACCGGAAAAAGTTCCGTCAGGGCGGCCGTTGCCGTTTTCTGAGTGGCCGGAGAGCATGTTTTTGCTGCTCCACTGGGCATTGCCGAAAATGCCGTAGAGGTATTCCTGGTTGGCCTGCTCAATACCCCGGAACGCCCGTTCCAGCGCCAGCCTCACATTCACGGTTGTCTCGCGAATATCTTTCCAGTAGCAACCGACGGGAATAGTGAATCGGTTGTAACGGCACAGTATAGTATAATTCTAAGAGGAAAATCAGGAAGCCAATATATGAATTAAGAAATTAGCAAGCCACCTCTGGGGTGTAGTCAAGTCACTATTTTGAATGATTTCATCGACCTGGCTACGCGACATATGGTCTTCCTGATGGGGAACGGATAGCTGTAATTCAGAAACTTTAATACGTTTGCGCTGAAAATATTTCCTATAATAATTAAAATCATTCTAAAAAAAATTAAATTCACATTATGTTCTAAACATAGCTCTTCACTCATCTTCACCTTACCGTATGAAAAGACTATACATTGCAGTGTCCCATCGGGCTTCATTAGCATGTTGGCTGCTGATGACTGTCCTTCCCGCCATCGGTATTGCGCAGGAAAAACTACCCGTAAAAGCGGAAGTAAACACCCAAAAGGTAGCCCCGACGAATTATACGCAACCAATCCTGAGTAGTCCGTCCCCTATTACAGGACCGGTCCAGACCCTATCGGACCGGCCTCCGTACATTCAGAAATTTTCTCAGGAAAAACAAACCCGTTTGCTGCGAAAAAATGAACCTGTTCCTTTTCCTAAGGAATCGAAGCCGGAATCCCGGGTTGGTTCATTGCCTGTTGAACAACGATCGAATCAGAAAGCGCGGATAATGAGTGTCATTGCCTGTAATGATACTCCTGTTGGCATTCAGGACCAGTATGTTACGGCGACTGACAAAACATTATCCATAGCCGCGCCCGGTTTTCTGATCAACGATATCGATCTGGAAGGGGAGGCATTAACAGCCACCACATTAGTGGACGATGTGGATCATGGCACGCTGACGGCCTTTCCCAACGGCTCATTCACCTATACACCCACTCCCGGCTTTGTGGGTACCGACTCCTTCCAGTATCGTATGAAGGATGCTTCTAACCATGCTTCTGAACCGATAACCGTGACCATTGAGGTGCGTGAAAGGAGCAATCGCACCCCGGTCGGATCCAATGATATTTTCGGTGCGTTGAAAGGCACTGTCTTAGTGATCGCTGCCCCCGGTTTTTTAGCCAATGATCTGGATCAGGACGGTGACGTTATTTCGGCCACCACGTTAGTGGACGACGTGGATCATGGCACGCTGACGGCCTTTCCCAACGGCTCGTTCACCTACACACCCAGCCCGGGCTATACCGGTCCTGATTCGTTCCAGTACCGCATGCAGGATTCGAAGGGCAATTCATCCGATCCCATTACCGTTACGATCCATGTATTTGTGGGAAACAGAGCTCCCTTAGGGACAAATGATATATTCGGGGTAATACAAAATACAACTCGAACCGTCGCTGCCCCTGGTTTTCTGGTCAATGACGTTGATCCGGACGGAGACGCCATTTCGGCCACCACGTTAGTGGACGACGTGGATCATGGCACGCTGACGGCCTTTCCCAACGGCTCATTCACCTATACACCCAGTGCCGGCTTTACCGGTACCGATTCGTTCCAGTACCGCATGCAGGATTCGAAGGGCAATGCATCCGATCCCATTACGGTTACGCTGGTAGTAATTGGTCCGGGCGTGTTGCCGATAGGGTTTCCGGATACCTACAGAACATCGAAAGGAATTACTTTATCCATAGCGGCTCCCGGCTTTCTGATGAATGACATTGATCAGAATGGGGAAGCACTATCGGCCACCACATTAGTGGACGATGTGGATCATGGCACGCTGACGGCCTTTCCCAACGGGTCTTTCACCTATACGCCCAGTCCCGGCTTTGTAGGTACCGATTCGTTCCAGTACCGCATGCAGGATGCTTCTGCCAATAGCTCTGATCCCATAACCGTGACCATTATAGTGGAGGAGGCTTTTAACAGGAAGCCCATAGGAAATGAAGATCAATATGGGGCATTGGCCAATGTCAGTCTTTCAATTGCAGCACCCGGCTTTCTTATGAATGACATTGATCAGGACGGCGATGCCATTTCGGCCACCACGTTAGTGGACGATGTGGATCATGGCACGCTGACGGCCTTTCCCAACGGCTCATTCACCTATACACCCACTCCCGGCTTTACCGGTACCGATTCGTTCCAGTACCGCATGCAGGATTCGAAGGGCAATGCATCTGATCCCGTTACGGTTATGATTACCGTATACGAAGGCAACAGAGCTCCGGTGGGTACGAATGATGTTTTCGGAGTGGTGAAAAATACGCCGTTGACTATTGTGGCGAGTGGGTTCCTGATGAATGACTATGATGCGGACGGAGACGCCATTTCGGCCACCACGTTGGTGGACGACGTGGATCATGGCACGCTGACGGCCTTTCCCAACGGCTCATTCACCTATACACCCAATGCCGGCTTTACCGGTACTGATTCGTTTCAGTACCGCATGCAGGATTCGAAGGGCAATGCGTCTGATCCCGTTACCGTTACGCTGGAAATAATCAGTCCCAACCAGCCCCCGGTTGCCTCGGCCGGCAATGTAACCGAAGAATGCCAGGGGCCATCGGGTACGCAGGTGACCCTGAATGCTTCCGGTAGCAGCGATCCTGAAGGCGGTGCCCTAACCTACACCTGGTACGAAAATAACACTATCATCGCCGGACCCACTTCGTCGGCAACAACTCAGGTGACCTTCGCCACGGGTGTTCATACCGTCAAACTCAAAGTGGTGGATCAATGCGGAGCGTCAGCCGAAACGACCATCACCGTGAAGGTACAGGACACCAATGGTCCACTGGTACAAGCCGCCCTGCTGCCCACCGGTAAAAATAACCTGTATACGGTTTCCTGCTCCTCCTCCGATGTGTGTACCGTGATTGCCTCCAGCAGTTCCGTGATTCGGATTCCGAATCTGACCAACCCTTCCGTGTCGTTGAAAAACAAAAAGAATTCGTACAGTCTGGACATCGATACGGATAAAAACTCGGTGAGTGTGCAGGCTCCGGATGCAGCGGCCTTCTGGGCCAAGATTGTGGCGGATGGTGGGGTAAGGGTAAACGGTGGGCAGGTGATTGATGCCAAGTACGAGAAGAATAAATTCCTGTTCGGTTTCGACGCGAATGGTAACCTGACCTCAGTCAAGGGAAGTGTAGTGGTGTTGCGCTGTACGGCTACCGATGGCAACGGCAATACAAGTATGAGTGAGGCCTCGCTGCCAATGAATGGCGTATTGTCGTTGTCTGAGATTTCTCCCGTAGGCAAGGAAACGATGCGCATGTTGCACCAGAACTATCCGAATCCGTTTTCGGGCCTAACCACCATCCGGTATCTGCTGAACGACCCGGCTTTTGTCCGGATCACCATCCATGATCAGATCGGTCATCAGGTAGACGAAATGGTGCAGGGGCAACAGCCCGCCGGAGAGCATGACGCTACCTGGGATGCCGGCCGGCGCCCGGCGGGAATCTACTACTACCGTATCCAGTACAACGCGAAACAGGTTGTAGGCAAGATGCTGTACCTGACACCCTGATGATGTATTGATTTCGCAGCCCGGGCCGTGGGTTTATTCACGGCCCGGGGCTGCCCAGGTCTTTCAGCCTGGAGCTTTCCGGCTCGTTTAGTTCCTGGCGGGTAGTACCGGTCAGCTGTTTCTCGATAGCGGCTTCCAGGGCCTGTTCAGTGGTGAGGTGTTCTTTTTTCGTCATCGACATATTCCAGAATATCACCTGGTTGGCAGTCTAATGCTTTACAAATTGCGTCTAAAGTGCTAAAACGAATGGCTTTAGCCTTTCCTGTCTTTAAAATAGAAAGGTTAGATAATGTCAAATCAACTCTGTCGGAAAGTTCATTCAGAGAAATTTTTCGCTTTGCCATCATCACGTCTAAGTTTACTGTAATTGGCATAGCTTAAATGGTTAAGTCGTTTTCAGATTTCATATCTACGGCATTTTGCAATAATTTTTCAAAGATTGCCGCAGCAGTTGCAACGACGATAGAGGCAAAAGTAGTCACGATGCAAACAGCCAGAAAACCCGCAGGGTCGTCATCTTTGTGGTGTGCTACCCTTATGTATAGTCCTGCCGTCACAATCAAAATAGTGAGTACAATAGCACAATACTTTATATCCCTTAACGCCTTAACAGAGTCTGCTGAGAATACTTTATTTTTTCCGATGTATCCTAAAAATTTAAACGCCTTGTAAAGGGCGATAAAAAAAGCAATCGATGTTGCGTATCCATACAAGATAAACGGGTCAGCGTAAATGCTAACCAAATCTAAGTTTGTGGCTCTTCCCTCAGTTAAGGGAAACCGAATCAACATGGCAAGCGCTACAATGCCGATTAGCACGATTACTGCCTGAAGAAACACTATTGACATCCGTTTCATATGACTTGGCCAATTAAAGATCTGCCGTAAACGTACTAAATTTTTATTGATTATCAATAAAAATTTATTATTTACCCTATATAATGCGCATGAAAGGTGTACCGCCATCAATCAGCCGAATCTCCGCACGGAAGTTAATATAGATATCGCTTTGGCATAGCCAATTATGTATTTTCCGCAGGTCTGTCTTCATCCTGCCCTAGCCGACGTTCGATGGGGAATGGTTCTGCTTTGATAATTTGAATCCGGCTAAAGTCCGGATGGGCAGGGTGAATCAGGTAATTGTACGACATCGGCACGACCACCGACGGCACGGCGGCTGCCAACGTTGCGGGTTGGGTCAGCCAGTCACGTAATATCCATTGGGTGCGTTCGTAGCTTTCTACATTCCAATAGTCGGGCAGTTGCTCTGGCGAATAGATAATTACGCTATCAGGGACTGCCAGCGTGACCAGCGATAGGTTTGGCAATTTTTCGTAGCGGACACGGGGCTGATGTACCAGCAACTCTACCAGAGCCAGCGCCGGCGACGATGTCGTGTATAGCAGGGGAAAGCTTTTGGGGTTCCAGCGGCTGCCAAACAACCGGGCACCCTCCGTCGATAGTGGTTCGTTTCTGTATTTCGCCTTTACGGTTCGGTAAACAGTCAGCATATCTTCTTAGCCGACAATACCGTGTTCGATACGGCCCAGCACGTCATCCACAAGTCCGAAACCGGTGGTCGTGTCAAGCAATTGAATGGGTGACTGGTTGTTGAGTTCCCGGATGGGTGAACGCAGCCAGTCGGCCAGCGTCTCCTTATCGTCGTCGAACACATCGAGTCCATGCCGCAGCAGATTAGTTAGTAGCAGGAGCCGTTCCGACGCGTCACGGGATAGGCGCTCGTGGGGCTTAAGCCGGTGCAGATTGCGTACTGACATGTTCAGGCACCGGGCGAGTTCAATATCGGTTAACCCAGCCAAAGAAGCTACCTGATCGGCTTCGGACCGCAAAACGCCCTCGCGTGATTTATCAATGACCGTATACGGCGCATAAACGGCGGAATGGGGCGGAAGTGCTGCGTATGCCATAGCTATAGGATGCATTATTTCATTACTATAATGGTAATATGGCATACTTAGTTCAATTTTGCAAGAGTTGAGTCGATGTTTATGCCTTACCGTCCCAGGTAAATGTTTTTCGCCAGCATACCCACCGTTTTCAGCGCCTGGTCGATTTGGTGGCTCCAGGGCAGGCCGTAACTCAGGCGCATGGAGTTGTCGAACTGATTTTGCAGGGTAAACATGCGGCCGGGAGCCAGGCTGATGCCGTGCCGCATGGCTCGTTTGTACAACTCCACGGTGCTGATGGTTTTGGCCAGCTCGACCCACAACACAAACCCGCCCTGAGGCTGACTGATGCGGGTGCCTTCCGGAAAGTAATCGGCGATGGCGCGGCTGTATTGCAGACTGTTGGTGTGCAGCGTCCGGCGCAACTTGCGCAGGTGGTTTTCGTACCGGCCGTTGGCCAGAAAGTTGGCGACCACTTCCTGGGTAAGTGTCGTGGACGAAACTGAGTGTAACATTTTCAGCCGGGTAATTTGCTCCGTAAACCGGCCGGGGGCCGTCCAGCCCACGCGGTAGCCGGGAGCCAGCGTTTTGGATACCGAGCCGCACCACAGCACCAGCCCGGCTTTGTCGTAGGTTTTACAGGATTTCGGGCGGTTTTGGCCGAAATACACATCGCCGTACAAATCATCTTCAATCAACGGAATGTTGTGATGCTCCAGTAACCGGACCACCTCCCGTTTGTGTTCGTCGGGCATACAACTGCCCAGTGGGTTGTTGAAGTTACTGACCAGCACACAAGCGGTCAGCGTCGGCAAGGCATTCTTCAGCGCGTCCAACTCAATGCCGGTTTGCGGGTGGGTGGGTAGTTCCAGCACGTGCAGTCCCAGGCTTCTGGCCAATTGCAGTATCCCGAAATACACCGGACTTTCCACGGCAATGGTATCTCCGCGTCGGGTTACCGCCATCAGGCAGTACGACAGGGCATTCATGGAGCCGGCCGTGGTGACAATATCTTTGTCGGACAAGTGCCCCTGCCAGGTAAATGACCAGTGGGCAATCTGCCGGCGGAGTTTTTCGTTACCCTGAATTTCTTCGTATTGGGTGCCGCCGGCGGGCAGCTTGCGCATGGCCTGCACCATTGCCTTGTTGAGTTTCGCAATGGGTAGTAAATCGTCGGCCGGTACACCCAAAGACAGGGGTATGGTATTGCTCCGGTGCAACTCGGCATAGACATTCTGAATCAGGTCTTCCTGGCTTTCCTGATATTCTTTTTCGGCCGGTCGGCTTGTCTGCGGCACGGGCAGTTGCCGGCGTGGCGAGCGGCTGACATAGTACCCCGATTGCGGCCGTGATTCGATCAGCGACCGGCTTTCGAGTTCGTAATACGCCTGGGTGGCGGTACTCATGCTGATGCCCTGCTCGCGGCAGACCGTCCGGATGGAAGGCAGTTTGTCGCCCACCCGCAGGACTTCATCCCGGATTTGCTGCTCAATGTTCCGGGCGAGCTGCAGATAAAGGTGTTCCGGTTTGCCGGCCGGCTTTCGTTGGGTTATCGGATCTGTACGCATCTCATTATCGAAAACTGTATCTGTACTGTTTCCAAAATTACAGCTATTATTGTAAGACAGATCCGTCAGTCAACCAGCTATATTTGCTAAACCGTATACAACCCACCGTTCCTGCCATGAAAAAATCGGATATCCACCCCATGCCTGAGTTCTTCGACCGCTACATCAACCTGGTCGACGATCTGCCCGTCCGGGATGCCCTGGCCCAAAACGCATCGCTCTTTGCCGGACCCCTGCAAGCCCAGCTCGAAGCTGTGGGCGACCGGGTATATGCCCCCGGCAAATGGACCGTTAAGGACATACTGCAACACTGCATTGATACCGAACGAATTCTGTCGTACCGGGCCCTGCGCTTCGCCCGTAACGACCAGACACCCCTGCCCGGCTTCGACGAAGAAAGCTTTGCGCAGTATACCACTGCTGGCGAACGCACCATCTCCGATCTGCTGGAGGAGTTTTCTACCGTGCGTGCATCCAGCCTGGCGCTCTACCGAAATTTCACCGACGAGATGCTCCATCGGGAAGGCATTTGTTTCAACAAAAAGCTATCCGTGCTGGCGCTGGGTTTTGTCATAACCGGCCATCCGATTCACCATTTGAAAGTTTTGAAGGAACGATACTTTCCGTTGGTTTAAAAAATTCGCCCGCTCGTACCCCGGACGAGCAGTAGTTCCTAAAAGTTTTATAAATCACTAAAAATAGTCAGCGAAATTCACTTTGGTTGCCCGATGTCTACTGCAAAATGAGCAAAGGCCAGTGCCTGGGCGCTGAAGTCTGAAATATGGGTAGTATTATTGCTTCCTAAGAATAGCTATTTGACTTTTAGTGACTTGCCTGTTACCGGATAATAAAAATCACGCTTCCGGATACCTCTCGTTTGTGGGATAATAGTAGATTTGTTCATAATTTATTTCAACGCTTATTCTGGACTTGACTCCATAGTCTCCTTCCACGGGTTGCCTACGTGGGCGGTTGTTTACCGCTTTATCCTGCATAGTATATAGTCCGATTCAGGTCTGTCTCCATTCGCGAACTTAATCGCTGGTTGAGAAAAGCAATTGAATTTACCCTCCACCTTTTTATCAGTAATTTTATGAAAGTATCTGTACGGATAAACATTTATCAATGCCTTCGGCAGCGGTACTTCTTTGCTGTCCTGTTTACGGGTATACTTGCCCTCTTCTCGTTTGTTAACACACAGGTTCAGTGTGACCTTACCCTGACAATAAATAGCCTGAAGCAGCCCACCTGCGGGGGCAAAGACGGGTCTTTCTCCATTAACGCAACCGGTATTACAGCACCCTATCAGTACACGCTGGTGAAAGACGTCG
>NZ_BAABHB010000013.1:12710-211802 GCF_039541875.1 Nibrella viscosa
CGGGGGCAGCTTTGTCTTGCAGGAGAACGGCACCCTCATTGCCGGTAATCCCACCTTTATAGGGTTGTCGGAGGGGAATTACAAGCTGCTCATTGCGAAAGGCGGCACCTGCAGCGGTAGCATCGCCGTAACACTGACGCAAGCGGAGCTTTCTTTGACAACAAGCAGCCTGAAGCAGCCCACCTGCGGGGGCAAAGACGGGTCTTTCTCCATCAACGCAACCGGTATTACGGCACCCTATCAGTACACGCTGGTGAAAGACGTCGGGGGCAGCTTTGTCTTGCAGGAGAACGGCACCCTCATTGCCGGTAATCCCACCTTTATAGGGTTGTCGGAGGGGAATTACAAGCTGCTCATTGCGAAAGGCGGCACCTGCAGCGGTAGCATCGCCGTCTATCTGCGTTGTGAAGTTATCGGGAACGAAGGTTGTAGTCCTGGGTACTGGAAGAACAACCCAACTGCCTGGGCAACCACGAACTACTCCCCTGCACAAACATTGGAAAGTGTGTTTGATGTCCCTGATGCCTTTGGACTTGACAACACAACGCTTTTACAGGCCCTACAGGGCAATGGTGGTTCCAGCCTCGCCGACGCAGCCCTCATCTTACTCCGGGCAGGCACAACGGCCCTGCTCAATGCCTACCATGGCGACGTTGATTACCCCATAACCCAGGCGCAAATCATAACGCTTGTGAATGCTGCCCTCAGCAGCGGGAACAGGGACACCATGCTGAAGCTGGCCACCACCCTGGACAAGTACAACAATCTGGTCTGTCCGCTGGAGGCTAAGGGCAAAGGCAAGTCCAAGGCCCGGGTGGCTACCTTGTCTGAAGAGGCCATCGAACTCAATCTGACCGCACTGCCCAACCCCACTGCCGGCGCGTTTACCATCCGGATAGAGGGCGGAACTACGGAGCCGGTTTATGTACGGATGAGCGATTTGCAGGGACGACTGATCGAACAACACCCGAACGTGTCACCCAATCAGACGCTGACCCTTGGGGAGAGCTACAGCCCCGGTGTATACGTCATTGAGGCCCAACAAAGCAATCAGCGAAAACAACTGAGACTGCTAAAAGTAAGCAACTAGTTTTGTTGTCGGAATCGCCTATCTCCGCTCGTCCGCGACTGCATCGCGAGACGGGCGGCAGAGCGGCAAAACTGTATTGCTCCAAATTCACAAAACTGCTGCTGTATTTGTCGGTGGTAAATGGTTTGCTTTGCGGTATACCAACCAACAAGGCCATGACGACGACAGAACAGACTCCAACTAAGGTAATAGACCACAAACCAACCAACACCGGTGCGGCTTTCGGCAGCGAGGTGTCGGCCCATATGCTTATGGGAGTATACCGGGATGGCCAATGGCAGGAGCAGGCAATTGTACCGTTTGGCCCACTGATGCTATCCCCCACGAACCTGGCGCTGCATTATGGGCAAAGCATTTTTGAGGGCATGAAAGCCTTTCGGATGAAAGACGGAAACATCTCGGTCTTCCGGATTGACAAACACCACGAACGGCTCAATAAGACGCTGGAGCGAATGAGCATGCCCCAGATGCCGTTTTCGTACTTCGACCAGGCCATTCGGGAACTGGTAGCGGTCGACGCCGACTACGTACCCGACCTGAATGAAGGTTCCCTGTACATCCGGCCGTTTGTGTTTGCCACGGGCGAAGGGTTCCGCGTGCGGGTATCGGATACGTATCAGTTCGTTATTTTTACAGGGCCGGTCGGCGATTATTACCAGAAACCGGTGCGGGTGAAAGTAGAGACCGAATTCATCCGGGCGGCCGAAGGTGGTCCGGGTTTTGCCAAGTGTGCGGGCAACTATGCCGCTGCCTTCTATCCCACCCAGAAAGCAAACCGGGAAGGCTTCGATAATTTATTGTGGACCGACAGCCGGCAGCATGAGTTCATCGAAGAATCCGGTACCATGAACGCCATGTTTGTCATTGATGAGGTGCTGATTACCCCTTCGCTGACCGGCACCATTCTGGATGGTATCACCCGCGATTCGCTTATTCGGTTGGCCAGGGATATGGGCGTGAAAGTACAGCAGCGGAAGATCAGCTACAAAGAACTGATTGCCGGCGCGGAGCAGGGTCTGTTGCAGGAAGCGTTCGGCGTGGGTACTGCTGCCGTGGTCAGCCCCATCGAACTCATCCAGGTTCACGGGCAGGATTATCCGTTGCCGCCCTACTCCGACAACAGCCTGTGGTTCCGGTTAAAACAGCGCCTGACCCAGATCCGGACCGGCTACGAAGCCGATATGTATGGCTGGAATACAGTGCTGGACGTTTAGAAGACGTTGGATGCTGGACGTTAGACTATAGACATTAAATTGTATATGGCTTTACAGTTTTATTCTGATATTTTATGTCTAACGTCCAACGTCTAAAATCCAACGTCTAAACAAAACCATGTCTCCATCTCCGAACGAAGCCCCGACCACCGGTTACCTCTCCAGTGCCAGAAAGCAGTTTGCCTATTACAAATTGCTGGGCGAACAGACCATGAGCCAGGTGCCGGATGAGGCCCTGTTCTGGCAGGCCAGCGCCGAGAGTAACAGTATTGCCACCATCGTGAAACACCTTTGGGGCAATATGCTGTCTCGCTGGACAGAGTTCCTGACAACCGATGGCGAGAAGGAATGGCGAAACCGGGATGCTGAATTTGAAAACGACATTCACACCCGAACTGACCTGATGGCCCGCTGGAACGAGGGCTGGGCCTGCTTGTGCCAGGCGCTGGACTCGCTGCAGGATGACGACCTGCAACGGGAAATATTTATCCGGAATATGGGGCACTCCGTCCTGGAAGCCATTAACCGGCAATTAGCGCATTATCCGTACCACGTTGGGCAGATCGTTTTTATCGGCAAAATGGTCTGTGGTGAAAACTGGAACAGCCTGTCCATACCGAAGGGCCGTTCCAGCGCCTACAATGCGGAAAAGTTTGCGCAACCGAAGCGTACCGAACATTTTACGGATGAACTGCCTGGCCGATGAACACCGTCTATATCGTAGGCAACGGAGCCATTGGCCGGGCACTGGCCGTATCCCTGATTACAGCAGGCAGACAGGTCGTTATGCTGCGCGGCAGCCGGGACGATCTGCCGGCCCGCCCGGAAACCATCCGGCTGGAAACCGCCGAAGAAACACGGCTGGAGGCCACGTTGCCCGTCACCAGCCTGCGGGCGGTCGGGCGGTTGGATGGGCTTATCGTCATCGCCACCAAATCATACGCCAATCCGACGGTAGCGCTGGCGCTTAACGAAAAGGGCAACGACTCACCCATTGTCATCCTGCAAAATGGCCTGGGTGTCGAGCGGGCCTTTATGGAAGCACATAATGCCGACATCTATCGGTGCGTTCTTTTCGCGACCAGCCAGCCGGTGTCTGACGAGCAGGTGCGATTCCGGCCCGTGGCTGCTTCGCCCATCGGCCTGGTGCAGGGGCAGGCGGGGGGGCTTCACACCGTAGTGGAGCAGCTACATACCGCCACGTTTCCGTTTCGGGCGGTGGCGGATATTCAGCCGGTTGTCTGGCAGAAAACCATCATCAACAGTGTGTTCAATTCTGTTTGCCCCTTGCTGGAGACGGATAATGGTGTGTTTCACCGGGAAGAGCGTGCGCTGGCGCTGGCGACAGAAATTATTGACGAGTGCGTGGCGGTTGCCCAGGCATCCGGCATCCGGCTGGAAAGCCGGGCGGTGGTCGATAACCTGCTACAGATTAGCCGGGCGTCCGACGGTCAGCTTATCTCGACGTTACAGGACATCCGGCAGGGGCGAAAAACCGAAATCGACACCTTCAATCAGGAAATTGTCCGGATTGCCCGTAGGCTGCAACCGGCGTATCGGGTCACCAGAACGCAGTTGCTGGGCGAACTGACCGAACTTAAATCGGAGCTCAGCCAAAAACAATATGTCATGCCACCAGCCGGCGGCATGACAATATCAGATCACACTCCTTAACTAACCTAAACCCAATTGCATGGTCTATTCTGACAGTCGTTCGATGCCGGTGGCGGGGTTGAAGCTTAGCACATACCAGTCGTCGCGCCGGGTAAGCCGGCCTTTGAGCTGAACGGGCTCGGCAACATAATCCAGCACCTCGCGGTGGATGGCGTTGCCGTTCTCGTCCGTCAGCAGGTAATAGCGGGTAGAGCCTTCGGCGGTCTGCTCGGCCAGTACCGGCGGAATGCCGCCCGAAATACACCGGATGGCGCAGGAACGGTGCGGCTTGGACTGGCCGGGCTTCATGGCACCGAAATAACATTTCGGGTCGACAATCTCCCCGCGCAGGGTCACTTCGCCAAAATCAGCCGGCACGGGCTGAACGGTTCTGGCATTATCGCTGGTTTTCGCTTCGTTCACGCCCAGCAGGGCCTTTTCTCCTTCTGTTAGTTCCAGCACCGTAATGCCGTCGTGGTAAATGAGCGTGCCGCGTATTTTCACCACGGTTTGCGCCAGCGGCCGGCCCAGCTTTTCGGCAAAGGAGGCTACCACCGGGTCGGCACCAAATTTCAGGTTATTGACCAGCAGGGCCGACTGGTATATGGGCTTGCCGTTTGCATCATTACCCGCAACCCATTTCAGCGTCGGCACGGGCAGGGGCGTAATGATGCCTTCCAGTTCGGTCAGGTTGCCGTATTCGTACGTAGAGGTGGCGAAGCGTTTTTGCTCCAGCACCAGCACCGCCGGCAGAAAGAGCACCCCAACCAGCAGCAGCCCGGCCAGCCGTTTGCTGAATCGCAGGTAACGCCCGGGCGCAATCGGAAAATAGCCGACGTAGAACTCGTCGTCGGGCTCCATGGATGATTTATTCATGAGGATCAATGATGTTGAACGGGTGGTTTATCGGGTAGCGGCCTTTTCGGTTATCGACACCGGCAGCCGGGCGGTACCGTCGGGGTAGGGCGCGGGGTTGACCCATACCTGCCGGCCAACCAGTTTGAGGTCGTAGGTCGCCACTTTCTCCTTGAACGGCGGGGGTGAGCAGCCATCTTCGGGGCGGTACTGGTAGCCATGCCAGGGGCAGGTAATGCAGCCGTCGATGATTTTACCTTCGCCCAGCGGCCCGTTCTGGTGCTTGCAGACATTGGATACCGCCGATAATTTGTTGTCGTACTTAAACACGGCGATGCTTTCTCCATCAACCGTAATTACTTTGGCGCGGTTGTTCCGGATGTCGTCGATCTCCGCGACAAATACATAGCCATCGGCACTGGCCCGGCGTTTGCGTACATCGGTGCCTACCTCTTTCCAGCCGGCCGCCAGGTGGAGGGCAATCAGCGTCACCATGCCCACGCCCAGCAGACTCACCAGCCAGGGCGACGACTCCAACTGAATCACGCCCAGCATCACGTGCAGCACAATCATGGTGTAAACGGCATACACGCCCATGTGCAGGGTTTTCCAAACTTTCGGCCTCAGGTTATGCAGCCAGAAGTCGTGGCTCGACGCGGCCATCAGAAACAGGATAATGAGCGAAAAGAAACCCAGCACCTGAAACGGAAAGCGCACGAACGAATCGTAATGCACATTCGACGTAAACACCGACACCAGGGGATTGGTATCACTGTTGGAATGGAACTGCACGATGGCAAAGACGCCGTGTATAGCCGCCAGCACAAACATGGTAACGCCCAGGTGCCGCCGGTTGTAGAGCAGCAGCAGAAACCGCCTGTTGAGCCGGGCCAGCGGACCAATGGCCAGAATGATATGCAGCAGCACCAGCGCCAGGCTGCCCGCCATCCGGATGATAAGCGTTTCGGCCGTAAAATCAGGGTTGACCAGTACCGTCAGGACGCTGAACAGCAGGACATACAGGCCCATGAAAACCAGCATGGCCCCATCGTAGCGCTTTTTCTGGACGTTCCAGAGAACGGGTTGATAATTTACGCTCATGGTTTCAGGAGTATGGTGTCAATGGGTCTGCTTTTAATGCCATCGTACAGGGAAATGGTCCAGGCCGGCTCATCGGCAGACGCATCGGGTACGGCAAAGCGGTAGGTACCCCGCGGTCCGAGCCTACCCAGCAGGGTCTTCCCGGCCGCTTCATTGCCTATCGGCCCATCCGACCAGTACACCAGCGCCGAGGCCGTCGTCAGCGGTTGCCGGACAATGACCTCCAGTTGCTGACCGTCGGAAGCGTTAGCTCTGCGTACCAGTTGTAATGCCGGCGTCTCGGCCATAGCCACTACTTCGGGCAGGGCTGACGGCTGGCTGTCGGGGAGTGATTGGTCGCTGACGGTTGCCGGTATACGCTGGTAGGCGGTCAGAAAGCCAACGGGCAGCGCAATGGCCAGCGTGGTCCAGACGGCGACGTGTCGTTTGCGTAGCTGACTAATCATGGCGTTCGGATGAATTTGCCTGTAACCACCTCCGCAGCAATACCGGCCAGAACGCCAGGGTGCCGGGCAGAATCAGCAGGTAAAACGCTTTGGGCGAACCCGCCACCGCATCATCGACGCGGGCCACACCCCGCGTCACAAACGCGACGTAGAACAGCAGCCCCAGCAGCAGATAGATACCCGCCAGGGATAGACCCGCCGTTGCGACCGTTTCGACGGTGGCGCGGGACACGGCGGTGAGAATAACCGGGTACATGGTGTTGGTGGTTTAATGGTTTAGGCGGCCCCGTAGACTTTCAGCACCACATCCTGAATTTTGCGGCCGGCCGGTGAGCAGACAAACGCCATGGATTCGGCCACCTCTTCGGGCCTGACCCAGGTGCGGAAATCAGCGTCCGGATTCGACTGCCGGTTGCGGGGCGTATCAATCGTGCTGGGCACCAGCACCGACGAGAAAATGTGCTTTTTTTTACCCTCGGCGTTCAGCAGTTCGGCCAGTTTGAACAGCAGCGACTTCGACAAGGCATACGCCATATAATCCTTTCCTTCCTGCGATTCCAGTGCCGGACGGGCACCGATGAAGATTAGCTGCCCGCCATTGTCCTGCTTCAGCATCTGCTGGTACACCTGCCGGGCCATAAAATAGGCCGATTCAAAATTTAGTTGAATCATCTTCTGCAATTGCTCCTGCCCGGTCTGCTCAATACTCCCGGCGGCAAATCCACCCACCAGCATCACCGAGGCTTCGATGGTGCTGTCGGTGTATGCCGCTATTTTCCGGACAAACTGCTCCACGTCGGCCTCACTGGTTACGTCTACGGTATGGGTTTCCAGCCGCAGCCGGTTTTCCAGCGGAGCCGCCTTGCTGTTGGGCTCAACGGTAGCGATGACGTAATACCCTGCGTCAATAAATTTCTCTACCGCAGCCCGGCCCAGATTTCCTGCAGCTCCGGTGATAATGACAATCTTTTTCATGGTTGAAACGGATGTGTTAATAGGTCTTTTGTGTAGTAAGTGGTTGGTCCTGTTCGGTAATCAGCAGCGCGTGTCCGTCGGGGTCACGGGCCAGAAAGCCCTTGGTAACTCCCAGCGCTCGGTTCGGAATGGCCACCGGTTCGGCCGACAGCACGGCATAACCAGCGTTGCGAAGTCGGCTCAGCGCCTGTCCGGCATTATCGACTACCACGGTCGTGTACCAGTGGAAGAGGTCGTCGGCGCGGGCATCGGCGGGGTACGGCCGGCCGGTGCGGGGCTGGATGTATTTCAGAAACTCTATGCCCGGTCCCGCACCGGAGCGCAGTCCGGAGATGTGGAGTTCGGCATCCGGCACGTTGTTGAGGTGCGCCTGCTCGGTACCCACGTTATGGCTTTCGCCTTTTACGGCGAATCCCAGCAAATCCTGGTAAAATTTCAGGCTGTTGGCGGTATTCGACACGGCGATGGCGGTATGGTCGATGCCGAGGAATAAGCGGTTGTGTACCTGCTGCCAGCGGGGGTCTCCTTTGCCGGGCGGGAAGTAAATCAGCTCCAGGTTATGGCCATCGGGATCGCGGAAGTAAAAGGCCCGTACGCCCGCTGCTGCCTGGTTGGAAGCCGGAATGGTCTGCGGCCCGGTCGATACGTGCTGGACGTTATGCTGCCGCAGATGAGCATAGGCTTTGTCCATATCGCTGACGACCAGCGCCAGGTGCTGAAACCACAGGTCGTTGCTGCGGGTATCCGGCGGGTTGGGCCGTCCGCCCGGTGTCAGGTAATCGACCAGGTCGATTTGCTCCTCACCCAGTTTCAGCCGGACCACCCGCAGTCGTACGCCAAATACCCCGGTCAGCTTTTCGTACTCCGTCCCGTACATTTCAGTATCGGAGACTTTCTCGAAGGGCAGCACACTGGTGTAAAACGCCAGGGCCTGGTTCATGTCGGAGACGATAATGCCCACCGGTCCTACTTTCCGGACGGGCTGCGCAGCCAGCGACAGGCTAATCAGCACGGCCAGAAAAGCCTCCAGCCCCAGCATACCGTAACGGTTGTAAATCTTGCTTTTCATGATGGTATCGTGTCAGGATAGTTCGGCCACGGCAGCATCGCGTTTGTCGACATGCCGCAGTTCGCGTTCGAGGAAGTAGTTCAGCGCGGTTCGCAGTACGGCGATGGCCGCCAGTTGACCGATGTCGTTCCAGGTGGGTGCCACGGCCGTTTCCAGAATATCGGCGGCCAGCAGAAACTCCAGCGCCAGGGCCAGTGAGCTACCGAACGCCAGCCGGATGGCTTCGCGGGTCAGTTGCTGACGGCTGTAGCTGACCACCGCCCGGACAGCCGCCGTGCCGATAATGACAGCGGCCACGGCCTCAATAAACCAGGCCAGGTACATGGTAATCAGTTTTACAAGCTCTTCCATAACCAGCTTACGCGATAACTTCGGTTGGCTCCGGCACAGCCTCCTCGGCTTTCAATTGACCGAGCAGGTGGTCACCGACCCGCAGGGCGTTGGCAATAATCGTCAGCGACGGATTGAACGCGCCTGATGAGACAAAGAAGCTGCTGTCGACCACGTACAGGTTATCGAGGTCGTGGGCTTTGCAGTTGATGTCCAGCACGGATGTTTTTGGGTCGATGCCGAACCGGCAGGTACCCGCCTGGTGCGACACACCCGAAATACCCAGGTCGTAGCCGACGTACACATCGTCTTTGACCATGTAGTGGGTCATGCCCACCTGCCGCAGAATGGTCAGCAGTTTATCCTTCAGCCGGTCGTAAGCCTCCGTATTATTCGGTGTGTAGCTGGTGCGTATACTTCCGTCCGGGCGAACCGTTACCCGGTTATCCGGCGAGGGCAGGTCTTCCGATGTCAGCCAGAAATCGATGGAATGCGTCGAGAGATACTCCAATGGCACATTTGGCAAGGCATCTTTGGCTTCGTCAAGCAGTGTATCCGGGTCGGTTTTGCCCATCAGTTGAATGGCACCCAGCGGATACGGGGAGTCGGGGGCGTTGTGATAAAAATCGGCGATACCAAAAGACTTCTGAAACACTGAATTGTTGGGCGTGTCGGAAATGGCGACAATGGTCCCGTTGAGGTGCTTCATGTAGTTGCGGCCGACCTGGTCGGAGCTGTTGGCCAGACCGTTCGGGTGCTTTTCGTTGGCCGACTTCAGCAGCAGGGCCGCGGAATTGACTGCCCCACAGGCCACCACCACCACATTAGCCGAATAGCTTTCCAACTGCCCGTTGCGCTTAGCCACCACTCGGTTCACCCGCTTACCCGACACATCGGTTTCGAGTTTTTCGACCAGGGCGTTGGTCAGCAGCGTCACGTTCGGATAGGCCAGCGCGGGGTTCAGGGCCACCACGTGTGCATCGGCTTTGGCTTCCGTCAGGTCCGGAAAGCCGTCGAAGTTGCTCAGGTGAACGGGAGCCTGCGGGTACGGTTTGTTGTCGGCCAGCCGCACGCCAATAGGCAGCGGGAACGGCCGAAAGCCCAGGCGCTGAATGTCCTCGTACAGCTCCTTCATGCGGGGTTCGTGAACGATGGGGCCGTAGGGATACGGCGCACTCGCAGACGGTTCGGTCGGGTCAACGCCCCGCTGGCCGTGAACGCTGTATAGCTTTTCAGCTTCGGTATAATACGGCTCCAGGTCCTGATAGCGGATGGGCCAGGCCGGCGAGATACCGCCATAATGTCTGGTCTCCTGAAAATCGGTCTCCCGCAGCCGGAACAGGGCCGAGCCGTACAGCTTGGTGTTGCCGCCGACGCAGTAGTGCGTGAAGGGGCTGAAGGGTTTGTCGTTCTGGTCGTACCACTGCTCGGTGGTCCGGTAGCGGCCTTTGGTGAAGACCTCGATGGGGTCCCAGTTCTCTTTTTCTTTGGGGATAAAATCGCCCCGCTCCAGAATGAGGATGCGCAGGCCGGAAGGTGCCAGTTTGTAGGCCAGCGTGCCGCCACCGGCTCCGGTGCCGATGATGATGACGTCGAAATGATTGGGCGTTGTAACTTTCATAACAGAATCGTTTTTGGTTCGTGGTAATGCCGTTCGTTTTGGGCAAGGCCCTCCCTTACCCCGGTTTTGCAGGGGTATTGTAAGGCAGGGTTATGTTCACCGATTAATTGGCGTTAGCTTCTACTTGTACTTGGTCTTAAGCACTTAGCCAGCATGTATCGACCCTCTATCAGTTCCTACTAAGCCCGAAGGGCTTGACTGTGGATAACCCTGGCTTGTAGCCGGGGATGGACACCTGTGCCAGAATCCCCAACCCTGAAAGGGTTGACTTTGGACTGGTTGGTTCAACCCTTTCAGGGTTGGCAGACAGTATCCGGGTTCCGCTGGCCCCGACCTACAGTCGGGGTTATCCATAGTCAAGCCTTTCAGGCTTGGGGCGCTTGGCTGTTCAGCTATGGTTCAGTTTTGCATAAGGCTATACTGCTGTTCAGACGGGGGCGCCCGGCTATTGCAAATCCTGAACAGCGGTCGGCTCGTGCTGGGCGTAGCCGCAGTTGAAAATACAGGGCTGATTGTTGTGGTGGTGCATCTTGGCGCACTTCACGGTTGGCACCCGGTTCATGCGCCGGTACACGTCGGCCGCCGTCAGCATCCCCGTTACCGGGGCCAGCAGGTAAATCCAGAAGGCGGTCCAGACGTTTGCCGGCACGGCCGAAGCCAGCGTCCGGGCCGGGTTCATGCCGAAGCCGGAGACAGGGCCGGTGGTGACGACGTACAGCCAGACCATACTGCCGGCAATAATGCTGGTGTACCGTGCCCAGCGAGGCCGATTGGTGGTGTGCAGCACCATCGTCATCATGCAGAAGGCAATGAGTATCTCTACCCCAAACGCCCGGATATTTCCCTGTTGCGGCACCGTCACCACGTAGCGTACCGGCATATCCGTAAAGGCATGGCCCAGCAGGACTTTCACCAGCAGCACACCCGCCAAACCACCGAAGCATTGGAAAATCATGTAGAAGACCGCATCGGTTCGTTTCACTTTCCCCAGCCGGTAGAACGTCAGGGTAACGGCCGGGTTGATGTGTGCCCCCGACCGTTTGCCCCAGGGCGAATAGAAGATGCCGATCGCCGTCAGCCCCATGAACATGCCCATCAGCACCAGCCGCAGAAAGCCGTTCGGCAACGCCTGACGCACCGGCGAGGGCGGGTATTCGAGCAGGGTGCCGAACGTGCCCGCCGACACCATAAAGATGCCCAGTCCGGCGGCCTCCATCAGGTATTCGGGCCAGTGCAGCGACCTCAGCGTATTCATGGCTGTACCGGTTGTAGCGTTTCGGCTACCGGACTATCAAACAACTGATGCACCCGAATCACCCGCAGCAGTTCACCCACCCCCCAGGCCTGGGCAATACAGCCGCGTGGGCTATGCGGAGCGGCACCGTCGAAGATTTCGGAGATGGTGCCAATGCCTGCTTCGTTCAGATGATACGCCAGGTTATCGAGTACCTGACGAGCCTGCCTGGTGCCCATCTGACGACCTTTGACGTTAACCAGCGCATCGATGTAGGGTCCCAGCCACCAGCTCCAGACGGTACCCTGGTGGTACGCGCCGTCGCGGTGCCATTGGTCGCCCCCGTACACCGGCTTGTACTCCACATGGTCGGGCGAGAGGCTACGCAGGCCAACGGGCGTGTACAGCGTTTTCTCTACGACTTGCAGCACCTTCCGGGCCTTATCCATCGTCAGCAGCGGGAACGGCAGACTGATAGCCAGTAACTGGTTCGGCCGGATGTTGTCGTTGCGGTAGTCACCGTCGATGTAATCATACAAACAGCTTTTCTCCGGATTCCAGAACTGCCGGTTGAAAGATTCTATTGCCAGGTCGGCTTTCAGCGCCATTTGCAGGGCCAGTTCGCCCTGCCCGAAGTCGCGGGCCAGTTCGGCGAAAATGCGGAGCGCATTATACCAGAGCGCGTTTACCTCCACGGCCTTGCCCTGGCGGGGTGTCACCACCCAATCACCAACGCGGGCATCCATCCAGGTAAGCTGCTGACCCGGTACGCCCCCGTAGAGCAACCCGTCGGTGTCGACGTGAATCTGGTAGCGGGTACCCCGGAAGTGCCAGTCCAGCATATCGTGCAGCACGGGCAGCATTTCGTCGCGGACAAACACCCCATCGTGCGTAAACTGCCGGTACTGGTATATGGCCACAAAAAACCAGAGCGTTGCGTCGATGGTGTTGTATTCCGGTGCTTCGCCGTAGTCGGGAAATCGGTTGGGGAGCATGCCCTCACTCACCGATTGCGCAAAGGCTCTCAGAATATTCTTTGCATCATCGAACCGGCCCGTGGTCAGGCAGATACCCGGCAGCGCAATCATCGTATCGCGACCCCAGTCCGAAAACCAGTGGTAACCGGCAATGATGGTCTTGAGGTTATCGCCCCGCTTCACCACAAACTGGTCGGCGGCTAGTGTGAGCGTCGTTATCCAGTCGTTTTTCACCGGCTGATTGTCGAGCAGCATCTCCCGGCGACGGCGTTCCTTGTCCAGCAACGCAAAGGCGTTGCGGCCCAGCGGAGATTCGGTCGAGACGATGATACCCACCTTATCTCCTTCGCGCAGTTCCAGCGAGAACCGGCCGGGCGAGAACAAATCTTCCCTAAAATCCAGTCCGCGATACTGCTCTATCGCATACTCCAGGTTATAGTACCAGTCGGCCTGTTCGTGGAAAGCCGCGCCCGGTATCGAGATAAACAGGTTGGCCGAATCTGCGTAGGGCTGGATGTGCAGCACCCCGTCGCCAATCAGGTTACCCATCTGTACATCGCCGTTGACGTGCATCATACTGTGGTAATCCCGGCCCGCCACCAGCGGCAGCCATTCGAGGGAGAACGGTGACGGCGCTTCCAAAACTTCGTAGGTGACCAGGGTGGTATTTTCGCCGTTGACGGCCGCGATGGTTTTGCGCAGGGTTACGCCACCGGCCTGGTACACGAACTCCGGGAACAGCGTTTTGCGGAACTGCATGAGATGCAGGTAGCCCTGCGGGTACACGGCGCCGGGATACTGGTTGGTGCCCAGTTCGTAAGTCTCGCCGTTGATGCGCAGGGTTTCGTCCAGCTTGGACAGCAGCACCTGCCGCCCCACGGGCGGATTGGTAGCCGCCACCAGCAGGCCGTGGTACCGGCGGGTATGCGTCCCGCTCAGGGTCGAGCCGGCCCAGCCGCCGAGGCCGTTGGTCTCCAGCCATTCGCGCCGGGATGCCTCACCAGATTGCCGGGTGATGGTTTGGTCGAACGATAGTTTCATGACAATACAGGCTGAGTGGCTTTGGCAGACCCGTTGACCGGAACTTCCTGCGGAATAGCCTGGGTTCGGCGCGGGTGAATCAGTTTCGCAATGAGGCCGGTCCAGCCCGTCTGGTGCGATGCGCCTACTCCGCGGCCGTTGTCGCCGTGGAAGTATTCGTAAAACCAGAGGTAATCGCGGAAGTGCGGGTCGTTCTGGAGCTTTTCGTTGTGTCCGAACACGGGTCGCCGACCGTCTTCGCTGGTCAGGAAGATACCCGCCAGCCGATTCGCCAGGGCCTGCGCAATCTCGTTGAGCGTAGCGTACTGGCCGGAGCCGGTGGGGTACTCTACCTTGAAATCGTCCCCGTAGTAATGGTGGAACCGCTGCAGGGATTCGATGAGCAGGTAATTGACCGGGAACCAGATGGGGCCGCGCCAGTTGGAGTTGCCCCCGAACAGCCCCGAATCCGATTCGCCCGGCTGATAGGTAACGGTAAACTTGTTGCCGTTGGCCCAGAACTCGTACGGATGGTCGTGGTGGTAGCGTGAGAGCGCCCGGATGCCGTACGCCGACAGAAACTCGGTTTCGTCGAGCATGCGTTTGAGCAGTTTCTTCATGCGGTGGCCGCGCAGCAGCGAGAGCAGGTGGCGCTCGCCTTTGCCCGGCTCCTGCCAGCGCGAGACCAGACTCGCCAGTTCGGGCCGGTTCTCCAGGAACCACCGCAGCCGGTTGGCAAACTCGGGCTGCGCCTGCAGGATTTCGTCGTCCAGCACCTCCACAGCAAACAGCGGAATCAGACCAACCATCGAGCGGACTTTCAGCTTGATGCGCTCGTTGTTGGGCGTATGCAGCACGTCGTAGAAAAATTCATCTTCATCGTCCCAGAGATTGATACCCTGGTTACCGACATTGGACATGGCCCCGGCGATGTACAGGAAGTGCTCGAAGAACTTGGTGGCAATGCCCTGATACGTCGGATTGGTTTTGGACAGCTCCAGCGCAATCCGCATCAGGTTGAGTGAGTACATGGCCATCCAACTGGTGCCGTCGGCCTGTTCGATAAAACCGCCCGTCGGCAGTTCGGCGCTCCGGTCGAACACGCCAATGTTATCGAGACCCAGAAAACCGCCCTGGAAGATATTCAGGCCGTTTTTGTCTTTCTGATTGACCCACCAGGTAAAGTTGAGCAGCAGTTTGTGGTACACTTCTTCGAGGAACCGCACGTCGCCCTGACCACCGTTCTGCTTCTGGTCTATTTTGTAGACCCGCCAGGTTGCCCAGGCGTGTACCGGCGGATTGACGTCGCTAAACTGCCATTCGTAGGCCGGTAACTGGCCGTTGGGGTGCATGTACCATTCTTTGGTGAGCAGCAGCAACTGATGCTTGGCAAATTCGGCATCCACCAGCGCCAGCGGGAGGCAGTGGAACGCCAGGTCCCAGGCCGCGTACCAGGGGTATTCCCACTTATCGGGCATCGAGATAACATCGGCATTGTTGAGGTGGAACCAGGCATTGTTGCGGCCGTGCTTCCGTTCCGGGGGTGGTGCGGGCTGCGCCGGGTCCCCGTTGAGCCATTGCGGAATATCGAAATAGTAGAACTGCTTGCTCCACAGCATACCGGCAAACGCCTGCCGCTGCACCCGCCGGGCATCCTCAGACGGAATGTCCTGCTGAAGATTGCGGTAGAACTCGTCGGCCTCGTGAGCCCGCTGCCGGAATACCGCATCAAACTGGTCGAAGGGGGCGATCAATCCGGGTTTAGCCAGTCGCAGCTTAACCGTCACCGACTGCCCGGCCGGTACCGTTACCGGATAATGGGCCGCGGCCTTCGTACCGGTATGCGTTGGATTAGGGGCTTGTTTGTTTCCCTGCACCAGGTAGTCGTTGATGGCATCTTTCGGGTACGGTGACGTTCCGGGAACACCGTACAGTCGCCGGCTGTTGGTTTCGTTATCGCAGAACAGGAACGTAGGCTGCTGGCCGGCGTACAGGGTAAAGGTGCCCATGTCGCGGTGGTGAATATCAACGGAACCATCGTCGCCGGCGTTCAGGCTGGGGCGGTAGGCATTGTAGCCCCACGCCCAGGTGTTACGGAACCAGACTTGCGGGAGAATATGCAGCGGAGCATCTTCGGAACCCCGGTTATGCGCCGTCACCTGAATCAGGATGTCGTGCGTATTGACTTTAGCGTATTCGATGAAGATGTCGAAGTAGCGGTTCTCGTCGAAAACGCCCGTATCGATGAGTTCAAACTCCGGGTCCTGCTTGCTGCGTCGCCGGTTTTCGTCCACCAGCCAGGCATACGGAAAAGCGGCCTGCGGGTATTTGTAGAGCATCTTCATGTACGAATGCGTCGGCGTACTATCCAGGTAGTAGTAATGCTCCTTCACATCCTCGGCATGGTTGCCTTCGTTACCGGTCAGGCCAAACAGCCGCTCTTTCAGAATGGGGTCGTGGCCGTTCCAGAACGCCAGGGCGAAACAGAGCCGCTGCTGGTCGTCGCTAATGCCGGCTATGCCTTCTTCACCCCAGCGGTAGGCTTTGCTGCGGGCCATATCGTGCGAGACAAACTCCCAGGCATTGCCGTAGGGGCTGTAATCTTCGCGCACCGTGCCCCACTGCCGGTCGGTCAGGTAAGGCCCAATGTAGCGCCAGTGCGCCTTGCCTTCCTTCGTCTCCTGTAAACGGGTATGTTCTGTTGTCATTTGGTCGTTTGAGGTTTAAGGTTTGACGTTTGAGGTTAGAAAGGAAAAACGTTAAACGTTAAACCTTAAACCTCAAACGGAACCATTAGCCGTTCGCTCTGAAACCGGGAAACAGCGTCATGCCACCATCGACAAAAAGCGTGATGCCGTGGACGTAATCGGATTCGTCGGAAGCCAGCCAGGCGGCTGCTTCGCCGATGTCGCGGGGTTCGCCGATGCGGTTGTAGGGAATCAGGGTCAGCAGCTGGTTCGCGGCTTCTTCGGTTTCCCAGGCTTCGTGGTTGATGGGGGTTTTGATGGCACCGGGACCGATGCTGTTGACCCGGATTTTGTAGCCGGCCAGTTCCTGGGCAATGGTTTTCATCAGGAGCATCACCCCGCCTTTCGAGGCCGCATAGTTGGCGTGACCCGCCCAGGGAATTAGCTCATGCACCGAACTCATGCAGATAATCTTCCCGGCCGCGGTGGAGATTTCAGGTTGCACACCCCGGCGGATGAATTCGCGGGCGGCTTCGCGGGCGCAGAGAAACTGCCCCGTCAGGTTGACGCCCAATACGTACTGCCACTGGTCCAGCGTCATGTCGACAAACGCAGCGTCTTTTTGCAGGCCGGCATTATTCACCAGAATGTGAAAGGTACCAAACTGGTCCTTCACCTGGCTAAACATACGCTGTACCTGGTCTTCCTGGCTGACGTCGGCTTTGATGGCCATGGCGCAGCCGCCATCATCCTTAATTTCCTGGACTACTTTTTCGGCCCCGGCCGAACTGCTGGAGTAGTTGACGACCACGGCAGCCCCGTCGGCGGCTAAGGCTTTGGCCACGCCCGCGCCGATGCCCGAACTGGCCCCGGTGACGATGGCAACCTGATTTTTTAATCGTTGTCTGGCTGAATCTTTCATGGCAGCGTGTAAAAAGAGAATGGTTTTGACTGGGTGTTTGCGAAAGTGATGCCAATGTAGGGAATGGTTGTTCAAATCCCGCAAAACAGGCTGCTAAGCAGGGATTTGCACAACTCTCGACGTTTATAGGTATACGGGACGCCCAGTCGGGTATCACGAAATGTCGTGACCGTCTCGCTATTTCAGGAGCCAATCTCCGGCTCCGGATGCGGGTCGGCGCCCTGGCTTTCTGTTGATCAACGCCGTTTATGCCGAATTCGGCCCAGAAACGGCGTTTCAGCGCCAAAGTAACCAGCAGGTATGGCTGGACTGGCAGACTATTTGACTACAGCTTGACGACGGGGCAAGTCATACGCCCGCTAACAGAAACCCCTTAAAGACCACAACCATGACAGCGGAAGCAAAATACTGGTACCTGCGCAACCATCCCTTATTTGCCGTTCTGACGCCGGAAGAACTGCGGACCATTTGTGCCATCACGTCGTTCCGGACGGCCAGGAGGAACGAAATGCTTTATTTTTCGGAAGAAGAAGACCGCATCTTTTTTCTGATTCACGGCACCATCAAAATCGTGGACCTCGACGAAGACGGCACCGAAACCGTCAAAGAACTGCTGCACCAGGGCGATGCATTCGGGCAGGTAACGCTGGACTACCAGAACCCGAATGAATACGCGGTCGTCCTCACCGACTATGTTACCTGCTGTAGTTTTCGGACCGCCGATTTTGAGCGGGTTATCCGGCAGAACCCTCTGCTGGCGCTGCAATATACGAAGCTGGTGGGGCAGCGCTTCCGGCGACTGGAAAACCGCTATGCCAACCTGATGGGCAAGGACGTTCGGAACCGGTTTATTCTCTTCCTGCGCGAGTGGGCCAAGCGCGAGGGCAAATCGGAAAACGAAGCCGTTGTGCTGAAGAACTACCTGACCCACCAGGACATTGCCCTGCTGATTCGCAGCACCCGTCAGACCGTGACCCAACTGTTCGGCGAACTAAAGCAGGAAGGGCTACTCGATTACTCCCGTCGCTCCATCCTGTTGTCCAACTCGTTGTCCGTGCCGTTGTCAGCGGCCTGACGGCTTATCAACTCGTATTGTCAACTTATCGGCTGGACTTTCGGGTACCTGTCCGCAAGGGTGGGGTTACCGATCCCGAACCGTATCGCTACTCCGCTACCT
Organism: Nibrella viscosa; assembly: GCF_039541875.1. Classification (NCBI taxonomy): domain Bacteria; kingdom Pseudomonadati; phylum Bacteroidota; class Cytophagia; order Cytophagales; family Spirosomataceae; genus Nibrella; species Nibrella viscosa. The sequence continues at coordinate 31,082 of NZ_BAABHB010000013.1, forward strand.
ACCTTGACGAACAGATGTATCTGGGCGTGGGCGCCAAGGCTTCCCTGGAACTATTTCCCGAACGGCCCGGCAAAAAGGCCAGCATACTGGGAGCCGCAGCCGCCGAAAACGTTCCCTTTGCGCGGTCCTGCAATGCCGGTATTTATGTAAGATGGTAGGTTATGGATTCACCGGCAGATTTTATGGTTAATTTTAACTATTCATGGCGAAGGACAGTTATATTTTCCGGACGTTGTACTTTTTTGATAAACGGGCCTGACCAACTGTTCCGGTTTTGATACGTGCCAACGCCACCTATGAAGAAATTGCTTTATCCGGTTATCACTGTATTGCTGACGGCGGTTCTCTTTCACTGCCAAACCAACAAACCAAAGGGGAGTTTCCCGAAAGTAACGGCTCAGGAAGGAGCGGGGCAGCCTGTCGATGTCCGCATGGATCGGGATCATTCGCCTGTTATTCCGGCTGCCGAATCAATGCGTTACATGCAGGTGGAAGACGGGTTTGCCGTACAACTCGTGGCCGCCGAACCCCTGGTGAATACTCCCGTCGCACTCTCCTTCGACAGCAAAGGCCGCCTGTGGGTAGTCGAGATGCAGGGCTATATGCCCGATACACTGGCTACCGGCGAAGAACGCCCGACCGGCAAAATAGTAATCCTGACGGATACAAACGGCGATGGGGTGGCCGACAACCGGACTGTCTTTCTGGACTCGCTGGTGCTGCCTCGGGCCATCTGCCTGATCGAAGACGGTATTCTGGTGGCGGAACCACCCAACCTGTGGTATTATGAAATCCGGAACGATAAACCCGGCCGACGCACCCTTGTCGACCCGAAATACACCGAAGGCGGTAATGTAGAGCACCAGCCGAACGGACTGCTGCGGGCGATGGACAACTGGATTTACAGCGCCAACGCCACCAAACGCTACCGCCGGAAAGGCGATACCTGGCTAATTGAGAAAACGCACAACCGGGGCCAGTGGGGTATCAGCCAGGATAACGTCGGCCGGCTGTATTACAACGACAACTCCATCAATCTGCTCGGCGACTATTTTATGCCGGGCGTAGGGGCTACCAACAAAAACCAGCGGGGTGTACCTGGCTTCAGCGAACGCATTGTTACCGATAACCGGGTGTACCCGGCCCGGCCGACGCCGGGCGTCAACCGGGGGTATATGCAGGGTGTACTCGACGACAGCCTTCGCCTGACCACCTTTACGGCCGCCTGCGGTCCGGTGGTGTACCGGGGTGAGCTGTTCGGCAGCAGCTATACCGGTAATGTTTTTGTGGCAGAGCCTTCGGCCAATCTTATCAAGCGCAACATCCTGGACGAGCGGGGCTATGTCACCCAGGGAAAGCAGGCCTACCAAGGCCGCGAGTTTCTGAGCAGCCGGGATGAACGGTTCCGGCCGGTCAGTTTGTACAATGGTCCCGACGGGGCGCTGTACGTAGTTGATATGTACCGGGGCATCATCCAGCACAAGACCTACCTGACCACGTATCTGAAAGGCGAAATTGCCCGCCGGGACCTGACACTGCCGTTAGCCTGCGGCCGGATCTACAAGGTAGTGCCGAAAAACAAAACCCTCCGCCGGGTGACGCTGCCCGACCAGCCCGAAGCCCTGGTCAGCCTGCTCAGCCATCCGAACGGCTGGGTACGCGATATGGCCCAGCAGCAACTCGTCGACGGCAAATTCACCCAGGTCATCCCGGCATTACGGCGGTTAACGAACGAAACCCATAACCTGCTGCCGGCCCTCCATGCATTCTGGACGCTGGAAGGGCTGGGTGCGCTGACCACCGACGATGTAGTGGTCTTTGCCCGGCAGCCGGCCTGGCCGCTACGGATGCAGGCCCTGAGTCTGCTGCCGGCTCTGCTGAACCAGACTACCTATGCCGCTTACCTGCCGGTACTGGAGCAGCTGGTGGCGCAGTCGGATACCCTGGCCGCCCCCTACGCGGCTTTTGCCGCTCAGGCCCTCCGTGCGGTTCAGCCGGCAACTGCCGATAGGCTGGTCCTGAACCTGGCCCGGACCTACGCCGACAACCGGTTTGTGGCCGGGGCTATCGTGAGTACGCTGGAAGGGCGGGAAGAGGCTTTTCAGCAGAAACTGACGGCCGAACTGCCCAACACCACAATGGCCATCCATAGCCAGTTGAACCGGGTCATTACCGGCTCGCGTAACGCCAGAGGCAACCGCGACCCGCAGGCGCTGACCCGTGCCTTCCCGAAAGGCGCGGCTCTGTTCAGCTCCTCCTGCCAGACCTGCCATGGGGCCGACGGCAACGGCATTAAAGCGCTGGCACCCCCGCTGAACCAGTCGCAGTGGGTAACCGGCGATAAAGATAAACTGATTGCGATTGTGCTGTTTGGCCTCACCGGTCCCGTCGACGTAAACGGCCATGTGTATAAAGCGCCGGAGATCAACGGCGATATGCCCGGCATCGGCTACAACAAAGAACTAGCCAACGAAGACATTGCCCAATTGCTCAGCTTTATCCGGCGATCCTGGCGGAACAATGCCGACCGGATCAGCACGGAGGAAGTAGCTGCCGTACGCCAGCGGCTGAAAGACAGGCAGAAAGCCTTCACTGTGGCCGAGCTGAACGGTTTGTAGCGCGTCTGTCCACCGAAAGCGGCTTTGGGTTTTCTGCCGGAACGGGCGTTTACGACGGCCAGGCCGCTATGATCAGGCTGTAAATGCCCCAGATCAGCAGACCGATAAACAGCAGCAACAGCAGCAAGACCGGGACAATAATCTTCCAGGCACCACCCCGGTGCCGGCCTTCAACATAATGCTCCCGCATCAGGCGCATGTTCCGCAGGTTTGCCTTAAAGGCAACATCAAAAATATCGCCGATGATGGGGACCGATCCCAGCAGGGCATCGATTACAATATTCAGCACCATCCGGGCCAGCACAAAGCCGCTGGCTCCGTTGCGGGCCATGATGGATACCATAAAACCCGACACGGCAAAGGTCGACAGGTCACCGGCACCGGGGATCAGACCAATCAGGGCATCCAGTCCGAACCGGATGTTGGTACCCGGAATCCGAAACTGAGCGTCCATCAGCCGGGCCAGATACTCCAGTTGCTTTAGCCGGGCCGGCGAGGTAATTATAGGCTCTCTTTCCATTGATATACAGTTTTGGATGTAGGATGTCAGTCTGACCAACCTGCTTGTTTACGATAAATAACCGGAGATGGTGCGATAACTGATTGCTGAACCTGTATTAATCTGTTGTTGTGTTACTAAACGGATTCGGGCACCCCGAAGTTTTCGTAAATAATCATTACCACTCCCTTCCCCTTTTTCTCTTCAATCCTTTGAACTTTCATTAGATAAAATTGCACCTTTCCGCTTCGCAATTTTTTAAAAATGATCTACCTTACTGAAGTGACAGCCGGGTGGTGGTATCGGTAGTCGGTCTGCTCCCGCCCTGTTGGTTAAGCAATTTGTCATTTTCAGCACACGGGATCTTATGAAAGCGTACGACGAAAAACACATCAAAAACGTGGTCCTGATCGGCCCCGCCAAAAGCGGCAAAACCACCCTTGCTGAGACCATGCTTTACGAAGCAGGTCTCCTTACCAGACGCGGCACGGTAGAAGAACGAAACACCATCTCCGACTACCACGAAGTAGAACACGAACGCGGCAGCTCCGTATACGCAACTTCCCTGCATACGGAATGGCGCGACTACAAAATCAACATTATTGATACCCCCGGCCTGGACGATTTCATTGGTGAGGTGATTACCTCCATCACCGTCTGCGATACCGCCGTCATTCTGCTCAACGCCCAGAACGGTGTAGAGGTCGGTACCGAACTGCTTTGGGATTACGTAGACCGGTACAATAAACCCACCATTCTGGCCGTCAACCAGCTCGACCACGACAAAGCAAACTATACCCAGACCATCGACGAGGCCAAAGCCTTTTTCGGGCCGGCGGTGACCATCATGCAGTATCCGCTCAACGCCGGCACGGGCTTCAACTGCATCATTGACCTCCTGAAAATGGTAATGTACAAATTTCCGGAGACGGGGGGCAAACCCCAGAAGCTCCCCATTCCCGACAGCGAAAAAGAACGCGCCGACCAGCTCCATAACGAACTCGTGGAGAAAGCCGCCGAGAACGACGAAGCCCTGATGGAGCAGTATTTCGAGAAAGGCAGCCTGGACGAAGACGAGCTGCGGGAGGGCTTGAAAATAGGCATGATGAAACACCAGGTCTTTCCGGTATTTTGCCTGTCGGCCAAAAAAGATATAGGAACCGGCCGCATGATGGGCTTTATCGACAACGTGGCCCCCTCGGCCGTGGATACGGCGGGCGAACTCACCGAAGAGGGTCAGGAAGTGCCGTACGACCCCGCCGGCCCCACCCGCCTGTTTATCTTCAAAACGCTGGTTGAACCCCGGCTCGGGCGATTGTCGTTCTTTAAGGTCATATCGGGTGAAGTGTCCGTTGGCATGGACCTGCAGAACGAAAAAACGGCTACGGCCGAACGCATCAGCCAGCTATTTATCGTCGACGGCAGAAACCGCAACCCCATTGACCGGCTCAAGGCGGGCGATATCGGCTGCACCGTGAAACTAAAGAATACGGCGACCGGCCATACCCTGAACGGCAAAGGGGCTACCGGCAACATCCGGCCCATTCAGTTCCCGCCGGCCAAAACGCGCACCGCCATTGTAGCCAGAAACAAGCAGGATGATGAAAAACTCAGCGAGGTGCTGAACGAAATTCACCTGGAAGACCCCACGCTGAACGTCGAATACAACCAGGAGGTGAAACAGGTAATTCTGGAAGGGCAGGGCGATTTGCACCTCACCGTAACCAAATGGAAGCTGGAAAACCTGTATAAAATACCCGTGGAGTACCAGAAGGTCCGGATTCCGTACCGCGAAACCATTCAGCGGCCGGCGCTGTCGTCGTACCGCCATAAAAAACAGTCGGGGGGGGCCGGGCAGTTTGGTGAGGTCTTCATTAAAGTGGAACCATATTATGAGGGTATGCCGCCCTTGAAAGACTACCCCGTGCGCGAAACCGAAACGGTGGATTTGCCCTGGGGCGGCAAACTGGTGTTTAACAACTGCATTGTGGGTGGGGTCATCGACGCCCGGTTTCTGCCGTCCATCATGAAAGGCATCATGGAAAAAATGGCCCAGGGACCGCTGACGGGCTCCTACGTACGCGACGTACGGGTGAGTGTATACGACGGCAAGATGCACCCCGTCGACAGCAACGATATTTCCTTCAAGATTGCGGGCATGATGGCGTTCCGGGAGGCCTTTCTCCAGGCCGAACCCCAGTTGCTGGAGCCGGTGCATGATATTGAAGTACTGGTGCCGGCCGGCCTGATGGGCGATGCGATGACCGAACTCCAGACGCATCGCAGCATGATACTCAACATCGACAGTGAGGGGAACAATCAGGTGATTCGGGCCAGAACCCCCCTGGCCGAACTGGATGTACTGCTGCCGGCGCTGCGCAACCTGAGTCAGGGAAAAGCTAAAGTCCGCAGCCAGTTTGCCGAATACTCGCCGGTGCCGTCTGAGTTGCAGAAGCGCATCAGCGAAGAATTCAGCAAAACGGAGCTGGCCGAAGTGCATTAAAGTACCTGGTGGTAGGCTGGCCCCTCCGGGGCAGTGGATAGTGGGGCGAAGGCTGTTCTACAAACCGCTGGATCCTTCCGGAGCAAAAACGCGTATGCACAGCAAGCGTGATACTTGTTGCTCCGGAAGGATCCAGCGGTTTGTAGCTCCGGTATACCGTTGGTTTGTGGGGATGCTCTGTAGGGGGAATCCATCAACGGCTGCATAGATCGGTAAAATCTTTATCTTTCCGCCCGGTAAGTCAACTTCTACACATGCTGGATATTGTTATTGAAGCCCGTCAGGCATCCATCAGCAACGGGTTTAGTGTACGGCGCATTTTGCCGTTCCGGTTACGGCGCATGGTGGGGCCGTTTATCTTCATGGATCATGCCGGCCCGGTTACCGTTGTCCCGGAGCAGCTGCCGGCCATGGACGTGCTGCCGCATCCGCACATCGGCTTGTCGACGGTAAGCTACCTTTTCGGTGGGCAGGTGACGCACCGCGATAGCCTGGGCGTGGAGCAGGTTATCCGGCCCGGTGAGGTCAATTGGATGACCGCCGGGCGCGGCATTGCCCACTCCGAACGGTTTGAAGACCCGGCCGCGCTGGCGGGCGGTACGCTGGAGATGATCCAGACCTGGGTGGCCCTGCCCGAAGCCGACGAAGAAAGCGCCCCGGCGTTTGACAACTACCAGCCCCAGGAGCTGCCGATCGTTACCGAACCCGGCGTCTGGATGCGGCTGATTGCCGGTAGCGCCTTTGGCCTGCGCAACGAGGTCAAAACCCATTCGCCCCTGTTCTACCTGCATGTGGTGTTGCAGCCCGGCGCCCGTTTTGGCCTGCCGCCGGGCTATCCGGAGCGGGGTATTTACGTCGCCAAAGGTAGTGTAGACGTCAGCGGACGTACGTACACGGCAGGGCAGTTGCTGGTATTCACCACCGGCACCGACCCGCTTATTCTGGCCCGCGAACCCAGTACGCTGATGCTGCTGGGCGGAGAGCCGCTGGGCGAACGCTATATCTGGTGGAACTTTGTCTCGTCCCGTCCGGAGCGCATTGAGCAGGCCAAAGCCGACTGGCAGGCCGGCCGTATTCAGTTGCCGCCCCACGATAATACCCAGTTTGTTCCCCTGCCGCAGGACAACTCCCGGCCGGCGGGAGCGCCACCCCCGCAGCCGTTGTCGTGAAACCGGTAGCCGGCTGATACCTTGCCGCTGACTGGTTGCCTATAAATTGTAATTAGGTTGTAATTTAGGGCGTCACACAACCCATAGACCACTATGACCGCCTTGATGAATGCTATCAATAAAAATAATCCTGCGCTCGTCCGGCAACTGATTCAGGACGGGGCCGATGTAAACGAACTGGATGCCAACCAGGATGCCCCGCTGGTCATGGCCGCTTATAAAGGCTATACCGACATTGTCAGGCTCCTGCTGGAAGCGGGTGCCGATGTCCGGGCTGTTGATCCGGGCATGAAAGCTACCGCCTTGCACGCGGCTGCCTATGCCGGGCGGACCGAAGCGGCTAAACTCCTGATCCAGTACAATATCGACATCAACAAGCAGGGGCCGTATAATGGGTATACCGCCCTGCACGATGCCATCTGGCAGAATAATGTTGACGTAGCCAGGGTATTGCTGGAGGCCAATGCGGATCTAAGCCTTCGGTCGAACGAGGGTAAAACGCCCCTGGATTTTGCCGTAGCCAAAAATCGCCGGGACATCGTAGCGTTGATCGAACACAAATCCGGAAAGTAATGCCGCGGCCCCTGTGCGGTACTACGCTCCTGGTAACCAACAGCAGCCATGAAACTAGAGGAGGAAATAGCACTCTGCCAGTTTGGGCAGGGAGTGCTCCCGGCAGACGACCTGCTTGGGCGTTTACATCGACTACAGGAAGAAGAAAAAAGGGATCTGTTTTATGAGCTGTATCTTGTGGTGATTCAAACCAAACAGGATGCCGGCGCTGTGGAGCAGGCCATTGCCGACTGCTCATTAGCAGGAACGGACCCCTTTTGTATGCTTCTAAAAAACCGCTGGTCGGAACCTGATTTCCGCTGGGAAACCATAGTTCCTGAACTACCTGATGAACTGCCTGAGGGTTCGTACGACAAGCCGTATTTGTTGCTGCTGCATTTATTCAAAGCCTATTACCAACGGCGTCACGCCATGCACCTGGAAGCGCCCGACAACTGGCGACACTGGGATTTGTCGAAGCCGGAAATCGTCGAGAACCTGCTCACCACCCACCAACTGTTGGTGGAGGATATATACCACAATCCCGACCTCCAGGACGACTTGCTGCGCTTAGCCAAACTTGAACATGAGAAGAAAAAAGCCATGCAGCCTATTCTGGGAAACCCTGTTCCGGTGACGCAGACCACGTATGATTTTGTGACGTATGATGATGTAATGACTGAATCGGCAAAAGTGTTTACGCTGGCAAGCTGGGCGTCAATAGCAAGGTATCACTTAACGGAGTCGCTGCTACAGGCCCTCAGCGCACAGTACGGATTAACCATTGACAAGGCCATACCTATCCTGAAGGAGGTAGTGGAGCGGCATATAACGGCAAGTAAAGATGATTGCCTCTAACCTGTTTACCCGTTTATGATTCATTATTATTGCTTACTTTGTTTTCTGCTGCTGCCGGCCATGCTCCGGGCGCAATCGAACCCGTCGGCACCGAAACCCCTGCCCAAAATTCCGGGGCGGCAAAACCCCGCAACGTTATTTTTATTCTGTCCGAAAACCACCGGTACGATGTCATGAGCTGCATGAAACCCACCGTGCCCCCCGCGCATCCGGCGCGGGGGTGCGCATTGTCCCGAAGCCATTTTGACTACGGCCCTCTGCTCGCCCAGTCGGGCCAGCATCCTGACGGGGCTGTACTCGCACCAGCACACCGTGGTAGATAACGTAGCGCCGGAGCCGCCCACGCTTACCTACTTTCCGCAATACCTCAAGCAGGCGGGGGATCAGACAGCCTTCATCGGTAAATGGCATATAGGTAACGACGCTGGTTCGGCGAGCACGGCCTGATCGATAAGCGGACCGCCTACGAAGAATCCAGGCGGGTGCCCTTAGGCCGCGCTTTGCCGACAGCGAAAACCCGAGCATGTTCTGAGGCACGAGTAATTGGCTGATCGCATCCAGCCGTGTTATTGTTAAAATATTTTTTTAACTTGTTGTTTACTTTTATACGAAAAGGTAAATTTATGAACCCTTACCATAAACCCTTCGTATATGGAACAGCGATATAACCTTTACATTACCTACACGGAAAATGGCTTCAGGGTTGAGATCGGCACAAAGCACCTGGTATCCGGCTCTATTGACCGGCTTTGTGAGCTGATAGCCAATGAGGTAGACAATCAGTTTAAGATTACACCGAAAGACGTTTGCCTGTGTATCTGTCTGAACGATGTATTGCCGGTCAATGCCGTATAAACCGGCCGGGCCGGATACGCCGGAGGTGGCGTGTCGGGGAACGCTGATTTTTGGTTACATTTACCGGCACCGCTTTCTGCCGTCAGCGCTGCACCAGCCCTGGCAGGCAGAAAGCGGTGACATTGGTACGTCCGACAATAAGCCCGTAATCAGCCATGAAGTTTCCCGGTAATCTGGTAGTATGGTTCAGTCTGTTCGTTGTCTTTGGAGCGAATGGCTGTTTGGCCCAACGAAAAGCAACCAGAACGGCGCATCCTGCCGGTACAACGGTGGGTGATCGCCGGTTCTGGTTGCGTGAAATGGATAAAATGAGCCGGCCGGTCCTTTCCAGTCTGGCCCACGACAGCCTGCGAATTGTCATGCCGAAGGTGGTTTCTATCCGGACTGATAACCGGGAGCAACGGCTACAGGTGCAATACCTGGAAGTGTTGGGCCGGGTACTCAGCGGCATTGCCCCCTGGCTGCAACTGGACGGGGGCGATGCCGACGAAGTTGCCTTGCGGAATCAGTACCGGCAATGGGCGTTACAAGGGGTAGCGAATGCACTTGACTCGACCAAAAACGATTATATGCGCTTCGACCTGGGTGGGCAGCAGCTTGTTGATGCGTCGTTTCTGGCACTGGCTATGGTACGGGCTCCCTGGCTGTGGGAACACCTGAGCCCAACAGATCAGACGCGGTTTATTAACGCGCTGAAACAGACCCGGCGGGTCAGACCGGCCTTTTCCAACTGGCTGCTGTTTCCGGCCATGATCGAAGCGTTCTTTGCCAAATACGGCTTCGAATGGGATCCTATGCGGATCGATTATGCCCTTCAGCAACTGGAGCAGTGGTATGTCGGCGACGGCATGTATACCGACGGTGTGCATTACGCCTTCGATTACTACAACAGCTACGTCATTCACCCGTACCTGGCGGCTATTGTCGACGTAATCGGCAAAAAGACCAACGCCTATACCCGCATGATTGCCGACATCCGGAAACGCAACCAGCGGTACGCCATCATTCAGGAGCGGCTGATTGGGGCCGATGGGTCGTTTCCGGCCACGGGCCGGTCGCTGGTATACCGGGGCGCGGCTTTCCACCACCTGGCCGATATGGCCTGGCGGAAAGCGCTGCCGGAGCAACTCCAGCCGGTGCAGGTACGCGGAGCCCTAACGGCCGTTCTCCGAAAAACCCTGGAAAGCCCAACTACCTACCGCAACGGCTGGCTCACCATCGGGCTGTACGGAGAACAGCCCGATATTGCCGACGTATATAACAACCAGGGCAGTATGTACCTGGCTACGGTCATTTTTCTGCCGCTGGGCCTGCCGCCCTCCGACCCGTTCTGGACCGCTGCGCCGGTAAAGTGGAGCGCTCAGCGGGTCTGGAGTGGTGAAGACGTTCCGCACGACACCAAAATCGACTAATCTATTGCCTGTGGGTGTTGTGTCAGATTTAGCTACAGCCTTATCCGGCTACCGTTGCCACAAAACCCTCAAACTCCAGGAAGTCCTCTTCCTTCATGACGCGGGGTATCTTGGTCTGACCGCCCAGCTTTTTGTATTCCTCGCTCCAGCGGTAGAATTTCTCTACCGGAATTACCGCGGCTTCTACTCCCTGGAGCGATTTGGTCCGGGCTACTTTGTAGTTCTTATTGTTTTCACACAACTCAGCATCCAGCGCGGCCGCAAACTGTTCGTTGTTAACGGCCTTGTCGGAGCCGATCACCCATTTGTTGATATACTCGCCGTTTTTGCGGATAGCCGCCACCACAAACTCTTTGATTTCCATATCGAACTGCCGCTGCATGGTCTCCATCGCTTTATTCATCTGATGCACCGGCAACTGCTCGCCCACCACGTTCAGGAAGTGTTTGGTGCGGCCGGTGATCTTTATTTCGGCGCGGGTTTTGTCGGTAAGCATAACCGTATCGCCGATCATGTACCGCCAGGCACCCGATACGGTAGAGATCAGCAGGACATAGTCGACATTCTCTTCCGCATCCTGTAGCGAGAGGACTTTAGCAGCCGGCTTCACCCGGCCTTCCTCATCCATGTTCTCCTCGGTAAATGGCACAAACTCAAAGAAAATGCCGTTGTCGACGATCAGCGCCATCGACGTAGTATCCGGTCGTTTCTGCGTCGCCAGGTAACCTTCGGAGGTCAGGTAGGTGTCAATGTACGTCAGCGGCCGGGCCAGCAGCTTTTCGAAGCTTTTGCGGTAAGGCTCAAACGCCACCCCGCCGGAGGTGTACACCTGCAGGTTCGGCCAGATGTCGTGAATGGTATCCAGCTTGTTGTAGGCGATGACTTCTTTCAGCATCATTTCAATCCACGACGGAATGCCGCTGAGGCTGCCGATGTCCCAGGTGGGGGCCTCCTGCGCAATGCGGTGAACCCGCTCATCCCAGTCCTGAATGGAAGCAATCTCAACCCCCGGTTTATAGAACCCCCGGAACCAGGCCGGCAGGTTGGCCGCGCTGATACCGCTGATCTCGCCTTCCTGGTGGTCATCTTTTTCGATCAGGCTCACGCTGCTGCCCAGCATCATGATCTGTTTGGTGAAGAAATCGGATGGCAGGTCGAAGTTTTTCAGACTCATCACCTGCTGGATACCCGACCGGCGGATGGCGTCCAGCATATCATCCGTGACGGGGATGTATTTGCTATGGCTGGTGGTGCCGCTGCTGAGGGCAAAGTAGTTCTGACCACCCGGCCAGGTTACGTTCTGATGCCCTTCCAGCAGGTAGTGCCACCAGTTTTTGTAGAGGGTATCGTAATCGTGTACCGGCACTTCCTGCTGAAAGGCCTGCACTGGATCAGCGCTGTCCAGGATTTTGCCGAACGTATGTTTTTTGCCGAAAGCGGTTAGTTTCGCTTTGGTTAGTAGCTGCTGTAACACCTCACGCTGGGCCGTGGCCGGATCAGGATCGGAGGTGAGCAGGCCATATACATCAATTGCCCGTTTTATTAATTCGCCAATAACTGCCATAAAGACTCTTGTATAAATGCTAAGCGGTTAACTCCGGGTGCCTGACTTTGTTACAGAACCCTACTTTGGCGGTATCCGTCAGGTCTGCAGCCACAGCCAGCCGCACAGACCGGCAACCAGGCCGGCCGCAACCGCCGGGAACAGGTTGTTTTTCAGGATCTGCTTATAGTCGCTGACGTTGGCGACCGTGGCTGCGGCAATGATGTTGAACAGGCAGATGCCGTTGCCCAGCGAGCCCCCGCAGAGTTGCAGCGACAGGATCAGCGACGCATCCAGCCCCAGGTTTTGGGCGGTCTGGAGCTGGGCTGCCCCGAAAACCAGGTTGGAGACGGTGGTACTGCCGGTGATAAAGGCCCCAACAATGCCCAGCAGGGGCGCAAACAACACATACAGGGAACCGGTTTGCTGTAACATCCCCGACAGGTAGTCGACCATCGAAGGCCGGTCGGTGCCGGAGTTGACCATAAGCTGGGAGATGGCAATGGCCGGGTAGAGGATGATAAAGACCGAGCCTGTTTTCTTCAGGATGGTGTTCAGGTAAAACTCGCGGCTGCGCCTGGACCACATCACGCCCAGCCCGACCACCACAAACGGAATCAGCGGCACCACCAGCGGCTTAAAGGTAGCGTCGATGCTGGTCGACAGCAGGTTATGCAGTTCCCACTCCCAGTTGATGAGTTCATCCAGGGGGGGGAGCAGTTTCGGCAGCAACAGCAGGGCAATAAGCGCCAGGTAGGGTATCCAGGGTTTTACAGGAATTGGCTGTTTGCCCTGTTTCAGAACCAGGGCCGACAGGATCAGCATGGAAACGGCCGCCAGAATAATGCTGAACTCCCCGGCGAAGAACGAAAACAGGATCAGCGGACCCACAAAGAAGGCGTACATCAGAAAAATCTGTTTCGGGTACCCGAGATCGCCGGTTTGTTGCCGGAAGAGCCGGAGAATGAACAGCAGCAGCACCAGGCCGGCTACGGAAATAATGATGGATGCGTAGCGGTAAATGGCTGATACCATAGCCGGCGGCAAGTCGAGCGGCAACTGAAAGCCGGTCAGTACGGGCGTACCCACCGCGCCGGCTATACCCACCAGGCTGTTCAGCAGCAGCACGGCCGACAGGGCCAGCACTGCATCGAACCCCAGAGCCATCAGCAGCAGCGGCACAATGGTGCCGGGGGTACCAAAGCCCGCTACACCCTCAAAAAAGGCGGTCAGGCCAATAGCCACCAGGAAAAAGCTGATCTCTTTGGCCGGGTGAATCTGCTGCATCGACGCGCTGATGTCGCGGATATACCCGGTACCATCCATCACGCGGTACAAAAACATGGCGCCGAACACAATCATCAGAATCGTCAGCGACGAGAGCAGGGCGGTAATCAGCGAGGCCAGAAAATAAGCCACCGGGGCCTGCCACACAAAGAACAGGACTGCGGTGACGATAAAGCTGACGCTCACCGCCAGCGTCAGGCTGCGCCAGAGGGAGAGCACAATCAGCACCAGCAGGGGCAGTAAAGCAAGTAGTGAATAGAGCAGGGATGTTTGCATATGTCAGTAACTACAGACAAAGCCAAACGGCTTATAATCTGACCCGCACAGAGTAAAAGAGCCATGATTGTTGGTTTTAGCAGCAGTGTAACTCCCTACCCTGATGCCAACAAATCCGGAAACAACCCTGGCCAGAGCCCGCTGGTACCGCCTGATCCCGATTGCGTTTATTACCTATAGCCTGGCTTATCTGGACCGGGCCAATTTTGGCTTTGGTGCCGCCGGCGGCATGGCCGAAGACCTGGGCATTACCCCGTCCATGTCGTCGCTGCTGGGCTCCCTGTTTTTTCTGGGCTACTTCTTTTTTCAGGTGCCCGGTGCCATCTACGCCGAGAAGCGCAGCGCCCGAACGCTTATTTTCTGGTCGCTGATCCTGTGGGGTGGTCTGGCGATGGCCACCGGTATTATCAGTAACATCAACGCCCTGATCGTCATTCGGTTTATGCTGGGGGTGGTGGAGAGTGCCGTCATGCCGGCCATGCTGCTGTTTCTGAGCCGGTGGTTCACTAAAGCCGAGCGCTCGCGGGCCAATACATTTCTGATTCTGGGCAATCCGGCCACCATCCTGTGGATGTCGGTGCTGTCGGGCTACCTGATCAATGCCGTAGGCTGGCGGTGGATGTTTATCTGGGAAGGGCTACCGGCCATTATCTGGGCGTTTTTCTGGTGGCGGCTGGTGCAGGACAAACCCAAAGACGCCCCCTGGCTGAGCAATTCGGAAAAGCAGGCGCTGGAAGCCAGACTCCAGCAGGAGCAGCAGGGCATAAAGCCGGTGAAGAATTATGCCGAAGCGTTTAAATCCCGCATTGTGATGCTGCTCAGCCTGCAATACGCCCTCTGGAGCATTGGCGTCTACGGCTTTGTGATGTGGCTGCCGTCCATCCTGAATGCCGCGCCGAACATGAATATCGTCAAAACCGGCTGGCTCTCGGCGGTGCCCTATGTGCTGGCGATCATCGGCATGCTGAGTGCCTCGTATTTCTCCGACAAGACCCTGAACCGCAAAGCCTTTGTCTGGCCGTTTCTGCTGATCGGGGCCGTCGCCTTCTACGGCTCCTATCTGCTGGGTACCCAGAATTTCTGGTTGTCTTTTGTGCTGCTGATCATTGCCGGTGGCGCCATGTACGCACCCTACGGCCCCTTCTTCGCCATCATCCCGGAGATCCTGCCGAAGAATGTAGCCGGTGGCGCGATGGCGCTAATCAACAGTTTCGGGGCGTTAGGTTCATTTGTAGGTGCGTACATTGTGGGCTACCTGAACGGCACCACCGGCGGCTTCGGCGCGTCGTACATGTTCATGGCCGGCTCGCTGCTGTTGTCGGCGATTATTACGGTGGTGGCGGTAAAGCAACCGGGGGCGGCAATACAGCCTGCACCAGCTAAAGTAAGTTTGTAGCGGACAATACCGTATGCTCAGGGCAGTTGATTATGGATGGCCGGCTGCGTAGCTTGCGGCCGCTATGGAATACAGACAACTGGGAGCATCGGGCCTGCAGGTGCCGGTGCTTAGTTTTGGAACCGCCACGTTCGGGGGCGGCAACGATTTTTTTAAAGCCTGGGGCAGCACCCAGGTAGAAGAGGCCACCCGGCTGGTTAACCAATGCCTGGATGCCGGCGTCAACCTGTTCGACACGGCCGATGTGTACTCACAGGGCCTGTCGGAGGAGATTCTGGGGAAAGCCCTTACCGGTCTGCGCGATCGGGTACTGATCTCCACCAAAGCTACCTTCCCGTTTGGCCACGGCCCAAACAGCATGGGCTCCTCGCGCTACCGGCTCTTCCGGCAATGCGAAAGCAGTCTGAAACGGCTCAACACCGATTACATCGACATCTACCACATGCACGGCTTCGATGGGGTTACGCCCGTAGAAGAAACCCTGCGGGCGCTGGATGATCTGGTGCAGAGCGGCAAAGTGCGCTACATTGCCTGCTCCAACTTTTCGGGCTGGCACCTGATGAAGTCGCTGGCGGTTTCGGAGCGGTATGGCTGGCACCGGTACGTGGCGCATCAGGTGTACTATTCGCTGGTGAATCGGGATTACGAATGGGAACTGATGCCGCTGGGTATCGACCAGGGTGTAGGTGCACTCGTCTGGAGCCCGCTGGCCGGTGGCCGGTTAGGCGGCAAATATGGCCGCAACAAGCCCGCTCCGACGGAAGGCCGGGTGGTGGAAGGCGGCAGTCCGGTGCCGCAGAAGGTGGTTGCCGAAGAGACGTTTTACCAGATTACCGATGCCCTGGAGGAGATTGCCGCCGAAACGGGTAAGTCCATCGCGCAGGTCGCCCTCAACTGGGTATTGCAGCGGCCCACGGTCTCCAGCATCATCATTGGCGCCCGCAACGAAGAGCAGCTTCAGCAGAACCTGGAGGCTGTCGGCTGGAACCTGACCACCGACCAGATCAAAAAACTGGATGCCGCCAGCGAAGAACCGCCCATCTATCCCTACTGGCACCAGCGCAACAACACGAAGCTGAACCCTATTCCGACGTTTTATTAAAAAGAAGGCGGATGCTCGCACCCCCGCCCGTCTCGCATTGCAAATGCGGACGAGCGGGGGTGCGACAAAACATCGGTACGTTTCGTTTCCGACCCCGTTCGTTATTTTGCCTTAGACGCTGCGTTGCGCTTGCGTGTTTCGGCGGCTTTCTTAGCCGATGCCGAGCGTTGTTCTGGTGTACGGGCGGCTGAAGCCGCCCCGCCTTTTTTACCTCCGGCCTTCGCCGGTTCCCGGTTTTCGGCTTTACCTCGCCCGGAACCGCTCTTTTTGCCACCACCCGATGTTTTGTTCACCGTAGCCCAGGCCCGGCGCTCCGCTTCCTCTTCGGCTACGCCCTGCTTCTCGTAGCCCTCTTCAATGTGTTCGGCCTGCCGCTTCTGTTTGTCGGTATACGCCGATTTGTCTCCTCTTGGCATGACTTTACCTGTTTACGTTAATAGATGCAGATGCATTTTTCTGACGTATATAACATATCGGCATCCAATAGGTTTTCCGGATAGATAGATTACTGATTCAGCGCGTTTTTGGTGCGGGCACAAGCACCTACATGCGGATGACGACATTACCCGTCTTTTGGCCACTCGCTACAAAGCGGTAGGCCTCGGCTATGTCCTCCAGCGGATAGGTTCGATCAATTACTGGTTTGAACTGTTTCTGTTCCATCAACCGGTTGAGCAGCGTAAGACTCCGCTTTATATCGGACGGGATTGGGAACAGCACTTTTTTGGTGCCTTGCCGGCCGGGTAGCTGCCCCGCCAGAGCCGTAGTGAGGGGTAAATAAATATTCTCCCAGTTGGGGCCGAGTTCCGATGAACTGTAAATGCCACCGGGCAGCAACAAGGGCTTACACTGCCCAAAGGAACTTTTACCGACGGTATCGAAAACAAAATGATACTGCTGCCTGTCTTTGGTGAAATCCTCCGTCATATAATCGATCACCCGATCAGCACCCAATGATTTTACCAGCGCAAGGTTTTTGGTGTTACAGACGGCCGTGACCTCCGCCCCGAAATATTTCAAGAGTTGAACAGCCGCCGAACCAATGGCACCCGTCGCCCCATTGACCAGTACGCGTTGTCCGGGTTTGAGATCCACTTTATTGATAAAGTTATAGGCATAGTGGGCACCTTCCGGACTGGCGGCCGCCTGCTCATACGTAAACTGGTCGGGTATGGTGGTTATTGCCTTATCGGCGGCCAGCGTCATGTATTGGGCATGAGACGCTAAGCCGTTATCCTGGAAACCCCACACCCGGTCCCCCACCTTGAATGCCGTTACGTTCTTGCCGACGGCTTCAATCTGACCGGCAAAGTCGGTGCCGGTAATCGACAATGCAGGGGTGAAGAGGCCGGTAAAAAACCGGATAATGAATGGCTTTCCCCACAGAATGCCACAATCGGTGCGGTTGACGGTGGCGGCAACAACCCGGATCAGTACATCGTTGTCGCCGGGTATCGGTTTGTCTGTCTCCCTGATCTGTAACACATCGGGAGAACCGTAGGTTGAGCGAAAGGCTGCTTTCATCGAAGAATGGCGGAGTTGTTATGCCGAATGTATCGGTTTTCTCCGTTGAAAATCAATAAATTCAGGCGGAAAATCCAGTTTGTGTACCTGGCTCAGTCCTATGCAATTTATCTGGCAACGTATAAACCTTTCTTTCCGGTAACTTCAGTAGTCTCTGCGACTACGAACCGCAACAGCAAAACCGGCGTCAGCAACAAATCAGTATATTCAGGGCAAGCAATGCCTTTGCAATAGCGTATGATTACCGAACCCCGGAACAACCATAAACACACAGCCATGAGCGAAATCAGAAAAGAAGATATTAAACAGGAAGTGTTTGACCTGTACGACGATTATGCCCACAACCGCATCGACCGGCGGGAGTTTGCGCAGCGCCTGTCGGCCTATGCCGCCGGCGGTATTACGGTAGCGTCGCTGATGAGTTTTTTGATGCCGGATTACCAGGGTGCCATTCAGGTGAAGGCTGATGATCCGCGTTTAAAATCAGACTACGTTACATATCCCTCGCCCAAGGGGGGCGGCACCATCAAAGCCCTGCTGTCGATGCCCGCCGACGCCCAAAAGCCCCTGGGCGGCATTGTCGTCGTCCACGAAAACCGGGGTCTGAACCCCCACATTGCCGATGTGGCCCGCCGGGCAGCCCTGGCCGGCTTTGTGTCGATTGCGCCGGATGCCTTGAGTCCCCTGGGCGGGTATCCGGGTACGGACGATGCCGGACGGGAACTGCAAAGCAAACGGAACCGCGATGAAATGCTGGAAGACTTTATTGCCGCCTACGACTATCTGAAGGCCAGTAAGGCCGTTAACGGCAAAATTGGGGTGGTCGGGTTCTGCTTTGGCGGGTGGATTGCCAACATGATGGCCGTACGCCTGCCGGGCTTAGCGGCTTCGGTGCCGTTCTACGGCGGTCAGCCCGCTGCGGGGGATGTGCCCAGCATAAAGGCCCCGCTGCTGGTGCACTATGCCGCCCTGGATACGCGGGTGAACGAAGGCTGGCCGGCGTACGAAGCCGCCCTGAAGGCCAGCAACAAAGAATACACGATGCATATGTATCCGGATACCAACCACGGCTTCCATAACGATACCACGCCCCGGTACGACAAGGCGGCTGCCGAACTGGCCTGGAAACGGACCGTCGACTTTTTCCGGGAGAAACTAAAATCCTGAAGAGCGCAGGCCGGTTGCATTGCCGCCCCCTGATCGGTAGACCGGGTCAACACCGGCCGGCGTAACAGGAACGAGCCGACATCAGACAGCCTATGGTAGAACGACAGGTATACCGAATGCCCAAAGCGGGCTCCATCAACGACTTAACCCGCCAGCCCGACACCTTGCCCCAGCCCGGAGCCGACGAAGTATGTGTGCAGGTAAAAGCCATCGGCCTGAATTTTGCCGACATCTTTGCTATGCAGGGCCTGTACAGCGCCACCCCGAAAGGGGCATTTATACCGGGGCTGGAGTTTGCGGGCGAGGTGCTGGCTGTGGGCGAAGCCGTGCAGGACCTTAAGCCCGGCGACCGCGTAATGGGGGCGACCCGCTTTGGCGGGTATGTGTCGCACCTTAACATCCACCATCGCTACGTGGTGCCGCTGCCGGCCGACTGGAGTTTTGAAGAAGGGGCCGGTTTTCTGGTGCAGGGGCTCACCGCCTATTATGCCCTCACGGAACTGGGCAATCTGCAACGCGGCATGACGGTGCTGATTCACAGCGCAGCCGGGGGGGTGGGCATTCTGGCCAACCGCATCTGCAAAAAATACGATGCCTACACTATCGGGACCGTAGGCAGCGCCGGTAAGGTTGCGTTTTTGCAGCAGGAAGAAGCCTATGATGCTGTGATTGTGCGGGATAAGGATTTCTACGGCAAGCTGAAACAGGCCCTGGGCGAGCGCCCGCTGCTGCTGATTATGGAGTGCATCGGCGGCAAAATCCTGATGCAGGGCTGGAAGGCAATGGCCTCTACGGGCCGCATGGTAGTTTACGGCAATGCCAGTTTTACCACCCACGGCGACAAACCCAATTACCTGCAATTGTACTGGCGCTACCTGAAACGCCCCCAGATAGACCCGCTGCGGCTGCCCACCCAGAACAAATCGCTGATGGGGTTCAACCTCATCTACCTCTACGAGCAGACGGATCTGTTGCACAGTATGTTACGCGAGTTACAGGCCTTACAACTCAGGCCCCAGCACGTTGGCCAAGTCTATCCCTTCGACCAGATGCACCAGGCCATCCGCCAGTTTCAGCAGGGGAAGACGGTTGGGAAGGTTGTGGTGACGGTGCCGTAACTACCCTTTAAAGCAGTGGTATTTGTCTTCGTCGACCAGCTCCAGAAACCGCTTCAGGTTGCTGACTTTCGGTTTAGGCTCATAGAGGGTCCACTTTAGATTGCCCCGCATCCAGTATACTTTCCATTTGTTTTCGCTCTTCACGAACGTTGTCTTTGCGTAGTCCAGCTCCAGCTTTACCGCAGGATTCATAAAACTGGGGCGAATCTCGAACAGAATAATGCTCTGATTGTCGATCCGGTACCCAATGTCGAGTTGATCCCGGATTGATTGCGACGGGCGAATGCGCTCAATGTAATTCTCCATCAGTTCAATGATGTCAAGGGTTTTGACGGGGTCGAGGGCCATAGCAGGTAAAGGGGTAATACGTATGGGTTGGGGATTGCTCCCAGCTGCAAATGTAATGTAGCAACCCCATAACCCGCTAACATAAAAACCGCTCAGTTCAGAAAACTTGAGCGGTTTTAGGATGATTCGCAGACAAACTTCAAGCCGGCTCACAACGCCGTTTTTCCCCCACTACTTAGCCGAATTCGGTAGAGACCGGTGCGGGCGGCCAGGTACAGCGTTTTTCCGTCGGCATCGCCGAAGGCGAAGTTGGCAGGCAACTCCGGGCTTTTCAGCGTACCCAGGTGCTTGCCGGCGGGCGAAATAATCCAGACGCCACCGGGGCCGGAGACAAACAGGTTGCCTTGATTATCGACTTTCAGGCCGTCGAGGGCTTCTTCTTCGGGAGCCTGGTTCATGTTGAAAAAAACCTTGCCGTTGACCAGTGAACCATCCGACTTTACCTCATACCGCATAATGACTTTGGTGGTGCGGATGTCGGTAATGTCCCAGTTGTCGACGTACAGGTATTTTTCGTCCGGCGAGAAGGCCAGTCCGTTCGGGCCTTTCAGGTCAGTGCTGACGAGCTTGACCTGTCCGTTGATGACGCAGTACACACCGGAGAACGACAGCTCTTTGCGCGGGTCGTCGAAGAACTTCGGCAGGCCGTAGGGTGGGTCGGTGAAGTAGAGCGCACCGTCGGAGCGGTAGGTCAGGTCGTTGGGGCTGTTGAACCGCTTGCCCTGGTGATTGTCGGCTAGCACCGTAAGTACACCGTTCTTCTCGATGCGGGTGACGCGCCGGTTGCCGTGTTCACAGATGGTCAGCCGGCCTTCTTTGTCGAAGGCCAGGCCGTTGGAGCCGGGTTGTGAGTACTGCCCGATGTCGAAACCGGTGTAGCCGCTCTTGGTGCGGTAGATGAAGACGTTCCCGTCGGGCGAGTAGCCGTAGATGACGTTGGCGTTCGGGTCACTAAAGTTCAGAAAGCCTTCCGGATTCCAGGCCGGCCCTTCCAGAAACTGAAAGCCACCGGCCAGCTTCTCCACTTTGGTGCCGGGTGCGATAATCCGGTCCAGCGCGGGGTCCACTCTCACGACTTCGCCCAGATTCTGCCAGGCCGGATTTTTGGGTGGCGTTTTGTAGAAGTCGAGCGTGGCCGAGCGAATCCAGATAAAGTTGTCCGGCAGGTCCGACAACGGCCCGTTTACCCCAAACACCGCCAACTGAATCTGCTGACCGGGCTGCACGTTACGGCCAATTACCACCCGATTGCGGGCGTTATAGCCCTTCACGACCGTACCGCCCGACTGCCCGTAGGTTTTCGGCAGTGTCCCGTTCACCCAAACCTCGGCGTAATCGTCCAGCACAATCTCGAATACAACGGTGGAACCCGTCGGGTCGAAGCTACCGATTCTGGCGGGAATGGTCACATTAATCCGGTACCAGTTGAACGCCAGCCGCCCGGTCGACCGCCGATGGTCGAGGGTGGTGGGGTCCAGCACTTCCCATTGCGAATCATCGAAGTGGAGGCCACCCGCTTTCGGCAGGTAGTCGTTCGTTTTGATGGAAGGCCCCGACGGCTTCAGGTCGGCACCGGGTGCGCGGAAATCAACCTCGGTCAGCCTTACATCGCTGTAGCGCCAGGTACCGTTGACCAGCTTCGTGCCCTCGTGCGTGGCCAGATTGACCACCGCATCCGGCTTACCCACCGCCAGCTCTACCGATTCCTGCGCGTACAGCACCGGTCGAAAAGTCGCCACCAGGCTGACCAGGACGAGGACGTCTCGTAGTGTAGAAAAGGTCATCATCATCGCCGGTGGTTACTGGTTAAACGTGGTCTTTGCACCCGCCAGCGCAATTTCTTCATCCTGCTGCGCACTGGCCGAGCCACTGACGCCGATGGCTCCCACCACCACACCGTCGAGGGTAATGGGTACGCCACCAATGAGCATGGTATAACCCACCGTAATCAGGGGCGTCCGGCCGCCGACGATAGACTCTTCCAGTTTGCGCGAGGGCGTTTTGAACATCGCCGACGTATGTGCCTTATCGTAAGCAATCAGGGCCGATGCGGCAAAGGTGTTATCCAGCCGTTCGAGGTAAATCAGTTCTCCGCCGGCATCTACGATGGCGATGGAGCCGCCGGGTGCTTTGGCGGTAACGGCGAACTGACGGGCGGTAGCGGCAATCTTTTTGGCGGCATCCAGCGTCAGCACTTTGGTGGTTGCTACCTGGGCCTGCGCCGAAAACGACAGTCCGGCGATGAGTGAAATCGTAACAAGTTTGATGAATGCATTCATGGTATGATATGGTTTAAAAAGAGGAAGGTTATGGGCAGGGACATCCACGGGAATCCCTGCTCGTGGTGACGATTATTTGGCGGGGGCATCGTAGCCTTTCTGCTTACCGGCCCGCTTTTTGACCAGACCCGGCCAGTTGGTATCGGCTTTGCGGGTGTTGCCGTCGGTGTCTTTGTTGAAGAGGTCGTAGGCTTCTTTGGTGTGTTGCAGCAGCAGACGGCCGTCGACAAACTGGAAGATGGTCGGGTCGATGGGCCGCAGCTTGTTCACGCTCACGGCATAGGCGCAGTAGCCGCCGTATTGCGGCTGGTATTTGGCCGGCTCGGCGTCGAACAGGTTCTTGTGCTCGGCGGAGGCAAAGTAGTAGGTAGCGCCGTCGTAGCGCGACTGGTAGTCGGGGCTGCCCATCACCGGCTTGTTGTCGGTGAAATACGCCACCGGGTCATAGCCGCTCAGGATAACACCGTCGCCGTTGACGTTCTCCAGGTACTGGGCCTCTTCGTCGGTGCGAATCTGTTTGCCGTGGTTCTTCACCACCAGCGGCCAGTATTTATCGGCTTTCACCAGGTTGCCCTGTACGTCTTTGTTCCAGCCGTTAACCGCCTTCTGATTATGCTGAATCACCAGCCGATCGTTCACGATGCTGAACGTGTTCACATCAATGGGTGCCGTGCGGCCCAGCGACACGGCGTAGGCGCAGTACCCGCCGAACTGCGGCTCGTACTTGTCCGGGTTACTCTCGAACAGTTTTTTATGGTCGGCGGAGGCAAAGTAGTAGATAGCGCCCTTGTGTTTGGTTTGAATATCGGCGCTGCCTTTCACCGGTTTGTTGTCCGTAAAGAACGCAACCGGGTCGTAGCCGTCCAGAATCACGCCATCGGCGTTCAGGTTGAGAAAATTGTCCGGCTGGGCGTAGGCGTGAGAGCCCGTCAGCAGCGCAGCGAGGCTCAGCAGGTACACGTGCAGGATGGTCCGTAGCCAAGCCTGCGCGGTGCCGGTCCCTGCCAAAGCATGGGCATTGTGCAGTGTAGAAAATATGGTGTTGACGTTTTGTTTTTGGTGTGCCAAGCTGTTTTCAAATCCAATGCCGGGGATGGCTGAGTGGTTAATTGGTTGATTAGTGATTAGTTAATGGGTTGTAGGGTAGGTGAGTGATACGTTGTCAATCCTGAAATGGCGGGATATTCACGAAAGAGGTTTGGCTCGCTGCCCTGTTGGCCGGCGTCAAACCAACTGAATCTTACATTGGTTTTTGTATATTGGGGCAAGTAAACAATCATGAAAGCAGACCTTAACATATCACTCACATTCCGGCAGATTATGGAGTTGGTAAGGCAACTCCCAACCGCGCAAAAAATCCGGCTAACCAGGGAGTTGGAAAAAGAAGCGATTGGAACCAGGCTTTCCCAAATTCTTCAATCGTTTAGGACCGACGAACTCTCCCAAGAACTCATCGACGAGGAAGTGGAGGCTGTACGACAAGAACTTTATGAGCGGTCGAAAAAGCAGTAAGGTCATTTTCGACAAAAACATCTGGATTAGCTTTCTGATTGGTAAACGGCTGCAAACCATCAAAGACCTGATTGCTGCTCAACAAATTGTCATTGTACTATCTGAGCAACTCTTACTGGAACTGCAACTAGTGGCAGAGAGGCCAAAACTTAGGAAGCATTTTCCCGCACAAAAGGTGGAGGAGCTCTTTACGTTTCTACGGACAGTTGGGCAAATTTATCAACCGGCCAACAAAAATCAATTGAGCAGAGACCCTAAAGACAATTTCCTGCTTGATTTGGCTGAAACGGCTAAAGCAGACTATTTGGTTACGGGAGACAAAGATTTGCTGGTATTGAACCCTTTCAAGAAAACCCAAATCGTGACACCTGCAGATTTTGAGGTGGCGGTGACTAAAACCAGTCGGTGACAGGCGGTTTGCTCCTATGCCAGAGCCCACCAGGGAGCTTTTGCGGCCAATGCTGCGGCCAGGGGAATGCCTGATGCTGCCCGGTTTGCCGCCCTGGCAGCGGGACAAGCCGTGGCGGTAGCTCACGTGGCGGCTCATGAACTGGGTGCGGCTGCCTACGCCATCAGAGCGGTACGGGCGTCCGTTGACGAACATGAGCAGGAGAGCATGGGACGATCAGAATGTCAACGGCAGCGGGACCAGCTTCCGGATGCTATTCGTGAACTTGTTCTTGATGACCAAAGATTAAGGAATCACCTATGCTGGTTTGTATTTAGTTGCTGACATAGCGTCAAACGATACTTCAAATGAATAACACAAGAAAACAGCAGCTAATACAATTTTGTGTTAAACAGGCTGATACACAGACATTAAGCTCGTTCAGTAGTTACTTGGCTACAACGACCGTAGGGACGGACAGCATCAAAACTGAGGTGGTAATCCGTAAATGAGCGACCTAAAATTACACAGAGCTAAGGCCCTCTTTGACTCGTTGAACCTGAAATAGGAGTAACTTACCCTCTGAAATAATTTTTCGGCAGAGTAGGCTTTTTGGATAAATACGACATCAGAAGTACTATGCTTTCTTGGCAAAGTGCAAATAAATACAAAAAGTACGACAAAACTTTCGCATATTTACGAGTTACCGCCAATGCTAAGAAACCGTAAACACAACAAAAATTCGTAACTTTGAAGAATGGAATATTGGGAAGAAATAAATAAAAAACTGAAACCTTGGATTGACACTGATTTGAATAAAACAGTGGTTGACCTTTTTGCAGGTTGCGGTGGACTTTCCCTTGGTTTTGAAGCTAATGGATTTAAAACTATTGGCTATGAAATGGACGAACAAGCAACCAATACATACAACAAAAACTTAATTGGAGAGTGCTTCAATGAAAAGTTAACAGTTGAAACAATTTACCCGAAAGCTGATATTGTGATTGGTGGCCCACCTTGCCAACCATTTAGTGTTGGCGGAAAACAACTTGGCTTAAAAGATTCAAGAGACGGATTTCCGATTTTTCTGTCAGCAATAAGACAGCTTGACCCAGAAGTGTTGCTTTTTGAAAATGTTCGGGGAATGCTTTACAAAAATAAATGGTATTTAAAAGAAGTGATTGAAGAACTTGAAAGTTTAGGTTATTACATAAATTATGCCCTTTTAAACGCAGTAAACTATGAAGTTCCACAAAACAGAGAACGAGTTATTGTTATAGGCTCAAAGCAAAAAATCAATCTTCCAAGAAAGGTAAACCGAAAGGTAACAGCAGGTCAAGCATTAGGAGAACTTGCATTTCAATATAATGAAGACTCTAAGTTTTTCACAGAATCTATGGACAGATACGTTGCTAATTATGAAAAAGCCTCAAAATGTATCAACCCAAGAGATTTATACTTAGACAGACCAGCAAGAACTTTGACTTGCAGGAATTTAGCAGGTGCAACGGGAGATATGCACCGAGTGAGATTAAAAGACGGACGCAGACGCAGAATTACGGTTCGTGAAGCTGCAAGACTTCAAAGTTTTCCCGATTGGTTTGAGTTTTCAGGTACAGAAACTCATCAATACAATCAAATTGGCAACGCTGTTGCACCAAATTTTGCCTATCATTTGGCTTTAAATATCAAAAGATACTTGATGGACGAAGTAGAAAATCATTATGTAATCACAGAAAACGAACAATTAAAATTATTTGAGAATGAAGCAGTATATCAGTCCCGATAATTCAAAAACATTTAGCGAAAAAGCACCACAGGTTCAGGAACTGATAAATACCACGCTTTACATCCTTGACACTTTTGGGATTCCTTTAGATGCCACGCCAAGAAGATTGGAAAGAATGGTAATTGCATTTTTAGCAAGTGGCGACATTAAAAAGATTGCAGACTTCAAAAAGGCAAAAGACTTGAATAGTGGTTACGCTCTCAAAACAAGAGATATTATCATTTACGTGAACAACCATTTTGGAGAAAATATTAGTTCAGGCTCTTATGATGATATTCGGAGAAAAGACCTAAAACTACTAACAGTTGCAGAAGTAGTCTTGCAATCAAGCCCAAATTCAGCGACTAACGATTCAACACGTGGCTACTCAATCAATCCAACTTACGCTGAACTTATAAGAAATTATGGCTCAAAAGATTGGGAGAAAATGGTGTCTGAAAAATTAAAGAATATTGAGCCGTTAAGAAAAAAACTGAAAAGAGAAAGAGAAATCGCAAAAGTTAATGTTACACTTCCATCAGGTGGTGAACTGACTTTTTCGGCAGGAGAACATAACGACTTACAAAAAGCAATTATAGAAGACTTTTTGCCAAGATATGGACACGGTGCGGAAGTGCTTTATGTAGGAGACACATCTGACAAATATCTTTATCTTGAAAAAGATAAACTTGAAGAACTGAATTTCTTTGAGATTTCACACGAAGAATTGCCAGATGTAATTGCCTATTCAAAGAAAAAGAATTGGCTCTATTTGATTGAAGCAGTTCACTCCTCGGGTCCGATAAGTGAACTTAGGTTAATCCAACTTCAAAAACTTACTAAGGACTGCAAAGCTGACATTGTTTATGTGACAGCATTTTTGAATAGACCAAAGTTTAGGCAATTTATGACAGATATTGCTTGGGAAACAGAAGTATGGATAGCCGACAATCCTGACCATTTAGTGCATTTCAATGGAGACAAATTTCTCGGACCATATAAACCTGAATAAAAAAGCACTAGGCGGTAACATCACCTATACGCAAGCAGGGGTTTTGTGCTTCGTTGGACAGGAAAGTAGTAAAATTAAAGTTCAGTTCTTCGTAGGTAGTTTAGTGGTAAAAATCCCTGCCTGCGTATAGCTGAGAACCGTTGGTGGCAACCCAGACGCAAACTTACTAAAGTGTCGAGAAGTACTTAAACTCTTTTCAATGAAAAAGATATTCTTATTTCCAATTTTCATTTTGCTGCTTTTGCTTCATTCTTGCAAGCAAAAAGATGCAAGTCCTTCAAAAGAGTTAATCAATGAAATAAAACTTAAAAGAGGAGAAGTTATTTCATGTGGTGCTCTGGATAAGCAATTCGGAACGATGGAATTTGAAACTTCGTCAGGCGAAAATGTAAAGGAAGATTTTACTCTTGCTGTAAAGTTGCTTCATTCGTTTGAATATGATGAAGCAGAAAAAGCTTTCGCAAAAGTGATTGACAAAGAACCCGCTTGTGCAATTGCCTATTGGGGAGTAGCCATGTCTAATTTCCATCCGCTTTGGACACCGCCTACAGAAAGTGAACTGCAAAAGGGTGCGAAAGCAATCCAAATAGCCCAATCACTAAAAAAATCAAAAAGAGAAGCTGCCTATATTAATGCGATTGCTGCTTTTTATAAAAATTGGGGAAAGACTGACCATAAAACCCGTTGCCTCAATTTTGAAAAAGGCATGGAAACCGTTTACAAAAATTATCCTGACGATAAAGAGGCTTCTGTTTTTTATGCTTTATCACTTAATGCCGCTGCTGACCCAATGGATAAATCGTTCAGAAAACAAAAAAAAGCAGGCGACATTTTAAATGCGCTTTATCCGGGACAACCCAATCATCCCGGAATTGCACATTATCTCATACATACTTACGATTATCCTGAACTTGCGGAACTTGGTTTGCCTGCTGCAAGAAAATATGCTTCTGTTGCTCCTTCATCAGCGCATGCTTTGCATATGCCATCACATATTTTTACAAGGCTAGGACTATGGGATGAATGCATTCATTCAAATAGCGTTTCTGTATCATCTGCGCAATGCTATGCCCAGGCAGCAGGTATCAAAGGTCATTGGGATGAAGAACTCCATGGATTGGATTATCTTAGTTATGCCTACCTGCAAAAAGGTGAAAATGATTCTGCAAAACAACAATGGGATTACTTAAAAACAATAAAGGAAGTTTCTCCATTGAATTTTAAGGTTGCCTATGCTTTCGCTGCAATACCATCCCGTTTTGTGTTGGAAAATAAAATGTGGCAGGAAGCTGCAAATCTTGAAGTAACTTCAGCTGTTCCATGGAAGAAATTTCCATGGCAGGAAGCCATTGTTCACTTTACCCGTTTAGTAGGTTCTGTTCATACTAATAATCTCATTTCGGCAAATGATGAACTAAAAGCCCTTAACCGTATTCATGATACTTTAATGACTCAAAAAGACATTTATAAAGCCAATCAGGTAGCCATACAAATAAAAACTTCTGAAGCATGGATACGGTTGAAAGAAGGAAAGAGTAGTAAAGCACTAAAGCTTATGCAACTTGCTGCAGACATGGAAGATAAAACCGAAAAACATCCTGTAACACCAGGTGAAGTTATTCCGGCAAGAGAATTATTTGGAGATATGTTGTTGCAACTGAATATGCCAATGAAAGCTTTAGAAGCTTATGAGGCAGATTTAAAAAAACATCCAAACCGGTTTAATGCAATTTATGGAGCAGGTTTGGCAGCACAAAAAAGCGGTAACACGCAAAAAAGTAAATTCTATTTCCAACAATTGTTGAATGTTGCAGGCAAAGGAACTTCAAACAGGTCTGAATTGACTAAAGCAAAACAGTTCTTGAAAAGGTAAACTGCGTTGCCGAGCAGCTTTAAACGTGAAGGGCTGCCACCAACATGGGGTTTTGTGCAAGCAGGGCTTGACGGAATAACAATCAGCAGCGGTAATTCTGCTGTGCTGTGGTTCGCGGCTCGACGAATAAAGCCCAGCTTCAGTTCTTAATATTTAACTTTATCAAAATGCCGGGCAGCAGTTCCGGCGGACGGAATTCTAATTCCCCACCATCGGCAATACCTGCTCCGTTGAAGGTAAATTTTCTCACACAAACTCTCAAAATATTTATTTGTGTTTTTCGGCCAAATGACGACAAAGGAAAATATATTATCAACACTGCGAGCGTATAAACCAGAACTGTCCAAATTTGGCGTTTCTACTATTGGTCTTTTCGGCTCGTATTTGTATGACAATCAGTCGAGAAAAAGCGATATTGATATATTGATAGATTTTGAGCCTGACAAGGAAAACTTTGAAAACTTTATGGCTGTATACGATATAGTTGAAGGCCTTTTTGAGGATGAAAAAATTGAAATTGTAACTAAAAACGGATTGAGTAAACACATCAGACCTAAAATTCTAAACGAAGTGCTGTATATATATAAGGAACCGGTAGAGTAAGGTGGAGTTCCATACAGTGGAGCAGTAAGGCAGGTAGGAGACTAACAAAAAAGCAGCTCCCCACCAGAAGCTGCTATCACGTTAACAGTTGTGAATGGTGCGGTTATATCATTTTTGTCTTACCCCTTGCGGTTCTGGTACTGGACGGTTGAGTAGGCGACGCCGAAATTGGGCGGCAGCGTGAGGTGTGAGAACTCGGCTTCCAGGCCAATCCGGATAATGGCCATGTGGTGAATGGCGTGCTCAATGTTGTACAGCAACTCCCGGTAGAAGGTGGTCGACAGCGACACGTCCGTTTCGGCATCGGGGGAGTACGAGGCTTCCATGGTCAATACCTGGTCGTGCGGAGTGGCTTCTACCAGCACCGACATCGCCCGGAGTTTGGCAATGGCCGATTGGGTGTCGGTTTCCAGCGCCAGATCGCGGTTGCGCCGGTCGTAGTTCAACTGGCCGGTGTGCAGGCCGCTCAGCACCAGGTCGTAAAACTCGATGATGTGCCGCATGTGCTTGCCTATGGAATTGTGAAACAGCAACTCCAGCGGCCGGGTGTACTCCTCGTTGGTGAGTTTCTCCGTCATGCCGATTAACTGCCCGAAAATCTCGGCCGATACGTCCTGTAGTTTCATGGTGAAGGTTGTTTATGCGGAAAATATCCGCCTGTAAGATTATTCTAAGTCAGTAATTTAGATGTCGTATTCAGACTTGCAAACTTCCGGTTGGTCAGTCGCAACGAAGAACCAACGAAGTGATGCCCTCTCAAAATCCGCAATCCCAACGGCGAACCGTCCCAAATCCCCAATCCGAAATTGAATTATTTGCTGGCAACGGCTTTGCTCCAGTTTACGTCGGCTTTCTTTTGCAGATTGGCTTCGTCGCGGTTCCACTTTGGGAGCGTGTTGTTGAACGTCGAGTGGTAGAACAGGTAGAGTTTGCCGTCTTTAATCTTAAACGTTTCCGGGTCAATCTCCACCTTCTCGCCGGTAGCGCCCATGGCGTAGGCACACCAGCCGCCGTAGGTGGGTTCGTACTTGTCGGGTGATTTCTGAAAAGCGTCCAGGTTGGCCTGGCTGGCAAAGCGGTAGGTAATGTTTTTGTAGGTCAGCGCGTGCTGCGGCAGCCCCTTCACGGCTTTGTTGCTGACGAAGTACGCCACCGGGTCGTAGCCCTGAATGGCCAGGCCTTTCTCGACGTTGAAATGCTTTTGCCGCGTAGGTACGTCGGACTGAGCCTGGCAGCTTACCGCAATCAGGATGTTAATCAGGATGACTACGGCGACGCCTGCGGTCAGTTTTCCGGCGGGGCGATGAAGAAAGGTCATGATTGATTCCGTTTTGGTTGTTGCCCACAACAAGCCAAACGTTGTGCCATGCCGGCCCATCTTTCCCAAAAACGCCTTACCAGTGGCAAAACCGTGGTTTTTTCCTGATTGAAACCCCGTGTGGTGAACCGAAAAAATTACGATATTTCGTAGTGCTCACGAAATGTCGTGACCTGTGCCGGTCTTTTGTCGGCGGCCGTCGGCGTAACCCGTCCGAAAATAAGGGTTATCACTGTCTACAGGCCGTTTTTAGCTGCTCCTGCGCCTGTTCGTAAAACAGGAATGAATCTTGATATATCTGTTGCAATCCCTTTTACCGGTTCCGGTATGCTATCTGAACAGAACACGCACGCACGAATACTCCGGTTGTCGCATTTCACCGTCGAGAACGCCCAGGAAGCTATTTTGCTGCTGGACCGCAACGGCCGGGTGTACCGTGCCAACCGGGCAGCCGCGCACCTGCTGGACTATCCCCTGGCTGCATTCGCGACGCTGCATTTTTCCGACTTCTGCGTCGACTGTACACCGGCACGTTACACCCACCTGTGGCAGGAACTGAGGCAGACCAGCACCATCCGGTTTGAATCCCATCTGCGCCGGCCGGACGGCACCGAACTGCCGGGCGAAATCGGCCTGAATTTCATTGCTTTTGAGGGTGACGAATACCTCTGCTGCTTTGTCCGCGACATTACCGAACGCAGTCAGCTCGACGAAACGCTGCGGCTCATTTCCGAAGCCACCGCCGGCGACACGGGTATGGACTTCTTTCAGTCGCTGGTTCGTAACATCACCGTCACGCTGAACGTCCGCTTTGCGCTGGTCACCGAGTGCGCCAACGTGGAGAAAACGCGGGTCCGCACACTGGCCTACGCCGAAGCAACCACCATCCTGGAGAATGTGGAGTATGATTTGGAAGGTACGCCGTGTAGTATTGTGATGCAGGGCCGCGATTTCTATTATCCCTACGATGTCGAACTGAACTTTGCCAGGGATGTCGGTATTGAATCGTACCTGGGGGTGCCCATTTACGACAAAGCCGGGGAGGTGATTGGCCACATCGCCATCTGCGACCGGCGGCCCATGCTGAACCAGCAGAAGTATACCTGCATCCTCAAGATTTTTGCCGCCCGGTCCGGGGCCGAAATCCAGCGGAAGGTGGCCGAAGATCGGCTCCGTCAGACGCAGGAGCAACTGGAAACGACCGTGGTGGAGCGGACGCAGGAGTTGCAGCAGGCGAAAGAAGCCGCAGAAGCTGCCAACCGGGCCAAGAGCGAGTTTCTGGCCAACATGAGCCATGAGCTGCGCACCCCGCTGAACGGCATTCTGGGGTACACGCAGTTGTTCCGCCGGGATGAGTCCCTGACCGGGCAGCAGGTAAAGGGCATCAACATCATTCATAACTGCGCCGAAAACCTGCTGGTGCTCATCAACGATGTGCTGGATTTAGCCAAGATTGAAGCCCGCAAACTGGAGGTAGACCGGAAGCCGTTCAGCCTGGCCGATCTGCTCCAGAACATCTCGAACCTGATTCGGGTGAAGGCCGAGCAGAAGAACCTGAGCTTCTTCTGCCAGCATTTGGCCGAACTGCCCCCGCTGGTGCTCGGCGACGAGCGGAAGCTCCGGCAAATCCTGCTCAATCTGCTGGGCAATGCCGTGAAGTTTACCGAAAAAGGAGGCATTACGTTGAAAGTGGGGTACGAAGCCGATACCCCGGAGTGGATTTCGTTTCAGATTGACGATACCGGTATCGGCATTCCGGCCGATAAGCTGGACGCTATTTTCCTGCCGTTTCAGCAGGTGCGTGACCCCGGCTATTTTGCGGAAGGCACCGGCCTGGGCCTGACTATCACCGACAAACTGGTCCGGCTGCTGGGCGGAGAGCTAACCGTAACCAGTACGCCCGGCAAAGGCAGCCGGTTTACCCTGCGGCTGGCGTTGCCGGCGGTCCGGTCACTGGTGCCGTCTGTGTCGGTTCCCGCGCTGCACCGGACCGTCATCGGCTACGAAGGCCTCCGGCGTACCATTCTGATTGCCGACGACCATTGGGAAAACCGGTCGGTGCTGACCAGCCTGCTCAACTCGCTGGGGTTCTCTACCGTCGAGGCCGGCAACGGGGCCGAAGCGGTCACGAAGGCGCAGGAGACCCGGCCGGATTTGATTCTGATGGACCTGGTGATGCCCTACCTGAACGGGTTTGAAGCCGTGCGGAAGCTCAAAAAGCTGCGTCGCTCCACCAATGTCAAAATCATCGCCGTGTCGGCCAGTATCCTCGACAACAGCGAACAACTGAGCCTCGACGCGGGCTGCGATGCCTTTCTGTCGAAACCCGTTCATCTCGACCATCTGCTCGACGGCATCCGGCAGCACCTCGGGCTGACCTGGACGTATACCTCCCGGCCCGGCAACGGGTATGCATCCCCGGAAAATACCCTCTGGAAACCCGCACCCGGGTCACCGGGTACGGACGTGCTTTGCCCACCGGCCGCTCAGGTCGAGGAATTGTATTCGACGGCGCTGCTCGGCGATATTCAGGGAGTACTTAACCGGCTGAACTCCTTGGATCCGGAGCGCTTCCCGACGTTTGTGTCGACCGTTCGGGGCCTGGCGGGGCAGTTTGATATGAAAACCATGCGCGAGTACCTCAAGAACTGCCTGTCCAGCCAGTCCCCTTCCGGAGCCAACTAACATGAAGAAGCACTACAACCGGGTACTCGTCTTCCTCTTCCTGAGTGTTTGGGTAGCCCGGCCGGCATATGGGCAGGAAACCGGCATTCCGTTCATCCAGAACTACAGCCCCAAGGAATATAAATCGCATCCCGAGAACTGGGCCATGACGCAGGACCACCGGGGTATCCTGTACATCGGCAACCACAACGGCATTCTGGAATACGACGGCAGCGACTGGCGGCTGATTGCCGTGCCCGGTATTACCGTCCGGTCGCTGGGGGTCGACTCCATCGGCACTATTTACGCCGGTACGCATAACGATTTCGGGTATCTACAGAATGGGAAGGCGGGGCAGAAAGAGTTTGTGTCGCTGGCCGCTCAACTGCCCGCCGATGAGCGGCCCATTGCCACGGTCTGGCGGTTGTACTGCACCCCGACCGGCGTGTATTTCTGCACGTTCAAGGCTATTTACCGCTACCGGCCGGGGGAGCCGCTGCGGGTCTGGAAAACCGGCGGAACCTTCCACCTGGCGCATTATGCACATAATACGCTGTTTGTGCGGGAAGAGGGCGTGGGCCTGCTGCGGCTGAGCGGGAACACCCCCGAAACGGAAGCCCTGGCTCTTGTTCCGCAGGGAGAGCGCTTTGCCGATCTGCGCATTCAGTCTATGCTGCCGTATCCGGATGGGCGGCTGCTTGTCGTAACGTTTCAGGATGGACTTTACCTCTACGATGCTCCGTTTTTGCCGGGCCGGCGGGGGGGCACGAGTTCGGCACGGATAACCGTGTTTCCCACCGGCCTGAACGACTGGTTACGGCAGAACAAAGTGTATACGGCCATTGTAGTGCCTGACCCCATTTCGCGACAGTACCGCTACGCACTCGCAACCCTGCGCGGGGGAATGTGCCTGG
Organism: Nibrella viscosa; assembly: GCF_039541875.1. Lineage (NCBI taxonomy): Bacteria > Pseudomonadati > Bacteroidota > Cytophagia > Cytophagales > Spirosomataceae > Nibrella > Nibrella viscosa. The sequence continues at coordinate 65,640 of NZ_BAABHB010000013.1, forward strand.
TTAATGCCGACGGGCAGTTGCTGCACCGTATCGACGAGCAGACCGGGCTGCGGAAAAATACGGTTCACTGCCTGTTTGTCGACCGGCAGCACACGCTATGGGCAGGGCTGGGCAGTGGTCTGGCGAAAGTGGAGGTGAATATTCCGGTAACGCGGTTCGACGCCAGCCTGAACGTCAAAGCTACCGTCTGGAAAATAATCCGCCACCAGGGGCTGTTATACATCGCTACAAATATCGGCTTATACTACCTCGATAAACGCCGGGGGAGTTTTGTGATGATACCCGGCATCGACCGCCCCTGCTGGGATCTGTTGCCCTGGGGCGATGCCCTGCTGGTGGGCGGCATGGGCGTTATTTTCCGCGTCGGGAACCAGCAGGTGCAGGAGGTAATCCCCGTTTCCGGCGGCAATGCCTACGCCCTGACCCGGCCTCAGGCTGACTCGACGGCGCTGATGGTGGCCATGTTCGACGGCTTTGAGTTGCTCCGGCAAAGGCAGGGCCGCTGGCGCAGTATAGGCCGCATACCGGCCATCACGGGAGAGTGCTGGTCGATTGTCGAATACCCGACGAATACCGTCTGGGTCGGTACGCACCTGGAGGGGTATTACCGCATTGATTTTTCTGACGGCGTGCGCACCACGGCCCCCGTTCGGAAATATGGCCCGACGCAGGGCGTTCGGCAGCTCGACTGGAATTATGTTTTTCCAGCCTCCGAAGGCCCGTTCTTCGTGTCTAAAAATCATCTGTACCGCTACGAACCGGCCGCCGACCGCTTTGTGGAAACGGTGCGCCCTGGCTTTGACTTTCGCGCACCTGACCGCAGCTCCCCGTATTTTGCAGAAGACCGCCGGCATACGTTCTGGTTTTCTAATCCGCTGGGCATTGTCCGCCCCCTGCGTAACGGGCGGGTGCAGTGGGATACGCTGAGCCTGATGCCTATTCAGCGCGGGGGCTTTGCCGTGTACCCCGAAGATAACGGCATTGTCTGGATTGGGAACGACGAGGGGTTGTACCGGTACGACGGCACCCGGATGGCCACTCCCCCGGCGTTTTCGGCGCTGGTGCGGGAGGTGCGCCTGCCCGCCGTCGATTCGCTGCTCTACGTGGGGGGTGAGTCGTCGGCTGGTCAGAGCCGCCGGTACGAGCTGCCCTTCCGCTACCGGACGCTGGCGTTTCGGTTTGCCGCTACGAGTTATGTGGGCGAGGGCGGCAATGAGTTTCAGTACAAACTGGACGGCAACGGCCTGATGCCCGATGATTCGGTTTGGTCGAAGTGGACGCGTGAAACCAAAAAGGAGTACACCAACCTGCCACCCGGTCAGTATACCTTTCACGTGCGGGCCCGCGACCCGTACCGCCAGCTTAGCCGCGAGAGTACTTTTACGTTTACCATCCTGCCGCCCTGGTACCGCACCGGCTGGGCCTACGGGCTGTATGTGCTGCTGGCGGGGTTTGGCATCTACGGCCTGGTGACATACTACACCCGCCGGCTGGTCGACGAAAAGGAGAAGCTGGAAAACCTGGTGCGGGCCCGCACCACGCAGGTGGTGCGGCAGAAAGAAGAACTGATGGAGCAGGCCGTGAAGCTGAATGCCGCCAAAGAAGCTGCCGAGGCCGCCAACCAGGCCAAAAGCGAGTTTCTGGCCAGCATGAGCCATGAGCTGCGCACCCCGCTGAACGGCATTCTCGGCTTCGCGCAAATTTTGCAGCGCGACCCGTCGCTGACCGAAAGCCAGCAAAAAGGAGTGAATGTCATCCGCAAAAGTGGCGAACACCTGCTGACGCTCATCAACGAGGTGCTGGATATTTCTAAAATCGAAGCGCAGAAGCTCGATATTCAGGTAACGGCGTTCAGCCTGCCCGACACGCTGGCCAATATCGCCAACGTATTCCGGGCCAGGGCCGATGAAAAAGGGCTGGCGTTCACCTACCGCCGGCAGGGTACCCTGCCGGCGATGGCGCTGGGCGACGAAAAACGACTAATCCAGGTACTAAACAACCTGCTGAACAATGCCGTTAAATTCACGGAACAGGGGCAGATTTCGTTCACCGTAACCAGCCACGAAACCAGTACCGAACTGTACCAGGTGGAGTTTCGGGTAGCGGATACGGGCATCGGCATTCCACCCGAACGGCTGGCCGAAATCTTTCTGCCGTTCCACCAGATTCGGCAACCCAAGCAGTTTGTCGAAGGCATCGGGCTGGGCCTCGCCATTGCCGACAAACTGGTGACCCTGATGGGCGGCACACTTACCGTCGACAGCAAGCCCGGAACCGGCAGTACATTCTCGATTAGCCTGCCCATGACGGCCATCCAGGCACTGCCCAACGGCAAAACTGAACAGACCATTACCGGCTATGCCGGCGACCGCCGGTCGATTCTCATTGTGGACGATAAAGCCGAAAACCGCCTGGTTCTGGCCGATTTGCTGGCGTCGGTGGGCTTTACACTGGCCGAAGCCGCCGACGGACAGGAGGCCCTGCAGCAAATCCGGCAATCGGCTCCCGACCTGGTGCTGATGGATTTGGTGATGCCCCATGTCAACGGGTTTGAGGCCATTCGGCAGATGCGCAAAGACCCGGCGCTGGCCCCGGTAAAAATCATCGCGCTGTCGGCCAATGTGTTTGAGCAGAACCAGCGACGCAGCTTCCGGGCGGGTTTCGACGACTTTGTGTCCAAACCGGTGGAGGTGAGCGAACTGCTGCACAAAATTGGGGAACACCTGAATCTGACCTGGTGCTATGCCCCGCCGGTTAGCCGGGCAACGGTACCGGCCCTTGACGGAGACGGGTACGGGCATTCGGTCCAGGAAGATACCCTGCCCCCGGCCAGTGCCATCGAAGCCCTGAACGACCTGGCCATGATTGGCGATATCCGGGGCATTCTGGATACCCTCAACGCATTGGAACGGGAGGGACCGGCCTACCGGAAATTTGTCCGGGAGTTGCGAAAACTGTCGGAAGAATTTAACACGAAAAAAATCAGGGAGTACCTTAAATCCTGTCTGGAAACCCCATGAGTACGAAAACCGAACCGGCGCTGGCCAGCATTCTGATTGTGGATGACACGCCGAACAACATTGGCATATTATTCGAAACGTTAAGCCACAGCGGCTACAAGGTGCTGGTGGAGCGCGACGGCAAGAGCGCCATCGAACAAATCAAATACGCCCGTCCGGACCTGGTGCTGCTCGATGTGATGATGCCGGGCATGGATGGTTTCGAGACTTGTCGCCGACTGAAACACGACCCCGTCACCAAAGAAATTCCCGTTATTTTCATGACGGCGCTGGCGGAGACGATTGATAAGGTCAACGGCTTCAACATGGGCGCGGTGGATTACATCACCAAGCCGTTTCAGTTGCAGGAGGTGCTGTCGCGCATCAATACGCACCTGACCCTGCGCAACCTGCGGCAGGAGCTGCAACAGGCCAATCAACTGCTGGAGCAGCGCGTAGCCGAACGGACCGAAGCCCTGTCCAAAGCGCTGAAAGAGGTGGAGGAGTTGAAAAACAAGCTCCAGGCCGAGAACCACTACCTGCGTGAGGAAATCCGGCAGACCAGCAACTTTGAGGAGATTGTGACGCAGAGCAAGTTGTTCCGGAAAGTGCTGAGCAAGGTGGAGCAGGTAGCACCGACCCAGACCTCGGTACTCATCCTGGGCGAGTCGGGTACCGGCAAGGAGCTGCTGGCGCGGGCGGTGCATAACCTGAGCAGCCGCAAAAACCGGCCGCTGGTCAAAATCAACTGCGCGGCCCTGCCGGCCACGCTGATTGAAAGCGAACTGTTCGGCCACGAGAAGGGCGCGTTTACCGGCGCTGCGGGGCAGAAGATAGGTCGGTTCGAGCTGGCAGATGGCGGTACGCTGTTCCTGGACGAAATCGGCGAGATGCCGCTGGAGTTACAGGCCAAACTGCTGCGGGTATTGCAGGAAGGCGAATTTGAACGGCTGGGCAGCACCAAAACGCTGAAGGTAAACGTCCGCATCATTGCCGCTACCAACCGCGACCTGGAGCAGGAAATAGCAGACGGAAAATTCCGCGAAGATTTGTATTACCGGCTGAACGTATTCCCCATCCAGAGCCCTCCGCTGCGCGAACGGAAGGAAGACATTCCGGTACTGGTGCGCCATTTCTGCGACAAGCACGGCCCCAGCATCGGCCGGAAAATAGACCTCATTCCGCAGGAGGTCATCAACGCCCTGATGGCGTATAACTGGCCCGGCAACATCCGCGAACTCGAAAACATCATCGAGCGCTCGCTGATTATTTCGACCGGCCGCAAACTGGAACTCGGCGACTGGCCCGGCAGTGCATCGCTGAACCGTCGGAGTCTGCTGACCAAAAAAGTAAGTCCGCTGACGCTCGAAGAATGCGAACGCAACCACATCCTGTCTGTCCTGGAAATGACGCACTGGAAAGTCAGTGGTGACAACGGAGCCGCCCGCATCCTGGACATCATCCCCACCACCCTCGAATCCCGCATGAAAAAACTCGGCATCCGCCGGCCGAACTGATTCCGGAGATTTCGGTGCTTTCCGGATATGTCGGGACAGAGCATTGAGTGAATGGGTGATTGAGTGAATGAGTGAAAACAGGTTAAAATGCTTGAAAACGCCATTTTCGCTCAATCACCCATTCACCCATCCACTCAATCATCCCCTGGCACCCAATTTGAACTGGTCATCCCTGATAAACTGCTGCCCTATGTGTACCGTCACGTATCTGCCTCTGTCTGATAATGGCTTTATGCTGACCTCCAGCCGGGACGAACAGGTAAGCCGGCCTTCGGCTGCTTCGCCCCGTACGGAACGAATCGGGGGCCGGGAGGTGTGCTTCCCCCAGGACCCGCAGGGGCGGGGTACCTGGATTGCCGCGTCGGGCCGGAGTACGCTCTGCCTGCTCAACGGCGCGTTTCGGGCGCATGTGCCCCAGCCGCCGTACCGGCACAGCCGGGGGCTGGTGGTGCTGGATTTCTTTCAGTATACCTCGCTGTACGAGTTTCTGGAAGATTACGCTTTCACCGGCATCGAGCCCTTTACGCTGCTGGTTGTGGAGGCCGGGCTACTGGTTGAACTGCGCTGGGATGGAGCCAGGCTGCACTATACCGAACCCGACCCGGCGCAGGCCCATATCTGGTCGTCGGCGACGCTATACTCCGCCGACGTGGTCGCCCGGCGCGAAGCCTGGTTCCGGGCGTGGCTCCAGACCCGGACGACCTATTCCCTCGGAGCCATCCGCAATTTCCACAAAACGGCCGGGGCGGGCGATCCGGAAAATGGACTGTTCATGAACCGCGACAACCGCATCCGGACCGTCAGCCTGACCAGCGTCCTCAACCTGTCGTACGGTACCGAGCTGTTCTACGAAGACTTTTCGGCCCCTTCCTTCACCCACCAACTCATTGCCAACTATTACCATGAACGTATCCATGACAACTGAGCAGAAGGGGCTGCCGCTGCCGGACCTGAATGCAGGAGTGCCTACCTCGAAGGGGTTGTCGTGGTTCTCCAGTCCGTTCTTCATCCGGCTCCGGCACTGGGAATACTGGCCGTTTTGGGTGGTGTACTTCCCCATTGTGTTTTACTGGCTGTGGCTGTCGCTCAAAGCCCGGTCGCTGTTCTTCTTCACCGCGTCTAACCCGGCCATCGAAACCGGCGGTATGCTGGGCGAATCGAAGATTGATATTCTGAACAAAATTGATGACGCCTACAAACCCCTGACGGGCTTCATCCAGCAGTCAGCGTCTTTGCAGGATATTCAGGATACAATGCTGCTGGCCGGCATTACCTTCCCCATCATCATCAAACCCAATGTAGGCGAACGGGGGAGGGGTGTCGAGAAAATTACCTCACCGCATGACCTACAGGCCTATTGGCAACGTAATCAGGCCGATTGCCTGGTACAGGAGTATGTCGACAGCCCGCTCGAACTGGGCGTATTCTATTACCGCTACCCTGGTCAGGCCACCGGCGTCATTTCTTCCATTGTCCGCAAAGAGTTTTTGTCGGTTACCGGCGACGGGCGGTCTACGCTGCTGGACCTGATTCTGCAAAACGAGCGGGCGCGGCTGCAACTGCCCCGGTTGCAGGCGCAATACCGGGCCGACCTGCACCAGCTAATTCCGGCGGGGCAGAAACGGGAGCTGGTGCCGATTGGCAACCACAGCCGGGGTACCAAATTCCTGAACGGCAACCACCTCATCAATGAGCAACTGACGGCCGTTTTCGCCCGCATCAGCCAATCCATCGACGGCTTTTACTACGGCCGGTACGATCTGCGGTGCCGCAGCCTGGCCGATTTATACGCAGGGCGCGGCATCCGGATTCTGGAGCTGAACGGGGCCGGGGCCGAGCCCGCCCATATTTACCAGCCCGGCTTTTCGCTGCTGGAAGCCTACCGGGTGCTGTTTCACCACTGGCGGGTATTGTATGAAATCAGCCGGGAAAATCACCGGCTCGGCACCCCGTACCCAGGGTTGAAAGAAGCCATTCGGCTGTACCGGAAGGCGCAAACCCATAAAAAATCCGAACCGGCATATGCATCTACTCTGGCTTAATTTCGGGGTTGGTCTGCTGGTCAGCTTTCTGGGTACGCTGCCGCTGGGTGTGCTCAACCTGACCATTGTCCGGGTCAGTATCCGGCAGGGCATCCGGTCGGCGTTTTGGTTTGCGCTGGCCTGCGCACTGGTGGAATGGGTGTACAGCTACCTGGCCGTACTGCTTTCGCAGGCCCTGCTGGCGTTTATGGCGCTTAAAATAGCCACCGATTTTGTGTCGGTTGCCGTGCTGCTCGGCATGGGCGTTTACTACCTACGCAGGCGAGGTACGGCAACGACCGGCACCTCAATAGCTTTTACCTGGGCACGGTTCTGAGCTTGCTCAATGTGGTTGCGTTCCCGTTCTGGATCGTATACACCACGCTGCTGTCGCAGAAAGGCTGGGTGAGCCTGGCCGGTCAGACGCCCATTCTCGTCTATGTCATCGGCATTTCTATCGGAACAATGGCCGGTTTGTGGGTCTTTGTCAGAGCCGGCCGGCCCCTCCGCTACCTCCTGATCACGCAGCAGCACCGGTTCGACCGGTTCATGGGTCTGCTGTTCGTCGGTTTGTCTGTTTTTCAATCGGTAAGCCTTATTCGGTACGTCACGTAACCGGGTCGTCAGGATATAATGGCTGGGAAAAAGGTGAAAGGGTTGGGGAGCAGTAGGGCGAAAATAGGGGAGTGCCGGCTTGCTTTTTCCTGTCGCCCTTTCTTCCTTTACGCGCTATTCCTTTCCTCCCGAACAAAACCGATATGAAGCTGAAAAAGATACTTATCCTCCAACTCCTGATACTGCTGGTTGTAATGGGCAGCGGCTTTGCCCAGGCACTCCGGGTGGGGGCGGCCATGCGTGTGATTACACCAGACCCGCTGCTGCCGGTATCGGGCGGTATAGGTGCCCCCCGAAAAACGACCGAAAAGAAAGGCGATCTGTTTGCCCGGGCACTGGTGCTGGAACAGGGGTCGACGCGCCTGGCTATCGTCAGCATAGACAATATTGGCTGGCCGTCTGCACTGGGCAACAAGTCGCGGGCGCTCATCAAAGGCATCCCGCCGGAAAACATCCTGATCGGCGCTACCCACACCCATAGTGCGCCGGATGCCTATGGCTTTCCCGACCGGAACGGTAACTCGCTGGCTGATCTGAACTATCTGGACAACTGCGTCAAACTGATTGCCGATGCGGTGAATGAGGCTGTGAGCAAACTGGAACCGGCCTCGCTGAAGATTGCCGTTGGGGAGGCCAACGGCAGAATTGCCTACAACTACTATGCAGAACAGCTTTATGATCCCCGCTGCGGGGTTATTCAGGCCATTGGAACCAGCGGCAAAAACAAGGGGAAACCCATTGCAACCCTTGTCAACTACGCCATTCATCCGGAAGTGCTGGGGGCCGATAAGGGTATATTGAGCCCGGACCTGTGCGGCCCCCTGTACGACCGCATCGAAGCTAAAGCCGGGGGCATGGCCATGTTCATGAACGGTGCGCAGGGCGGCATGGTCACGGCCGACGTCCGGCGCGACAACGGTAAGGAGGCTAATACCTGGGAAGAGTGCATCCGGATTGGTGAACTGCTGGCCGATGAAGCGCTGCGTATTGTCAGTACCGCCGACGTACTGGAAAATCCGGCGCTCTCCTGTGCGGCCCGCACCGTTGAATTTCCTGTTGATTCGGAGATGATGCGGTATATCATCAAAAAATCGCCCCTGAACTACAAGCTGAGCCCTTCCGGTAAGGTGGCCGCGCAGCTCAATCTGCTGACCATCGGTCCGGCGCAGGTGCTGACCATTCCGGGCGAGGCCCTGCCTAATATCGGGTACTACGTGAAGCGGCACATGCCGACAAAATACCCCTTCCTGTTCGGCCTGACCAACGATGCTTTTGGTTATATGCTGACAAAAGTTGATTTTAACAGCTTCAAACGGTATGATTACATCAGCCAGACCAGCCTCGGCGAAATGACCGGTGAGATCTATATCGATGCCGTGCTGAAGTGGCTGGCTGAGCGTCCTAAACCGGTACAGGCCGCTAAATAACGGAGCGGCTGCCTGTTCTCCGTTCTCTAACCCTAATTCCTGAAACCCATGACCAGAAACGCATTGCTATTGACCGTCGTCTGTACGACATTGTTCTTTTTCGGATTTGACAAGCCACACCGGGATGATATAAACCCGGCCAATGCGCTGGAAAGCTACCTCAACAACGGGGATAAGTCGTTCCGGTGGGAGCTGAAAGACTCCTTCGAGGTGGGCGAGGTAACGGCGTATAACCTGCTGCTGACCTCGCAGAAATGGCGGGACTTTACCTGGCGTCACCAGTTGACGGTGCTGGTCCCGAAAGAAAACAACCACGACGGTGCCCTGCTGTTTATCACCGGCGGGTCTAACAAAGACGAACAGCCCAACTGGAGCACTAACAAGGGCGATGCCCTTGCATTTGGCCTGGTAGCCGCCAGAAACAAAGCCATTGTAGCCGTGCTGCGGCAGACCCCCAACCAGCCCTTCTTTAACAACCTGACCGAAGACGCTCTGATTTCGTACACCCTGCACAATTTTCAGAAAGACAACGACTATACCTGGCCGCTGCTGTTTCCGATGGTGAAAAGCGCCATGCGCGGCATGGATGCCGTGCAGGCCTTTGCCCGGCAGAATCTGAACCATACCGTCAACCGCTTTGTGGTGTCCGGAGCCTCCAAGCGCGGCTGGACCACCTGGCTGACGGGTGCCGTAGACAACCGGGCGGTGGCTATTGCGCCCATGGTGATCGATATTCTGAACATGCCCAAAAACCTGAAATACCAGATCGACTCCTGGAACAAATACAGCGAGCAGATTCAGGATTATGTAGACCTGGGCCTGACGGAAGCCATGACCTCACCGGGTGGCCGGGCCATCACCCAGATGATCGACCCGTACTCGTACCGGAAAAAGCTGACCCAGCCCAAAATGATTTTCATGGGCACCAACGACGAGTACTGGACCGTCGACGCTATCAAGCACTATTACGACGATATACCGGGCCGGAACCTGATTCACTACGTACCCAATGCCGGCCACGGTCTGGGCGATAAGCGGCAGGCTCTCGAAGGGCTGAGCGCATTCTTCGGAACCACCCTGCTGAAGCAGACCTATCCGGTTTGCCAGTGGACGGTCAGCCAGACCCGCGAGGGCGTAAAGCTTACGGTGAAAACCACCCCCGAACTGCTGGAAGAGGCTGTTGTCTGGTCGGCGGATTCCGACGACCGGATATTTCAGGATGAGAAATGGGAAAGTCGCAGTCTCGGCGCTAAAAACCAGCCGGCGGTTGAGCTGGTAGAGCCTTTCCCCAAATCGGGGTATAAGGCGTTTTACGTCGACCTGAAGTATAAGGCACCCAATGGCGGCACGTACATCCAGAGCACGCGGATGTTTCTGACGGACAATGACGAAGTGTTTCTGAAGTAAGCCGGGCCTACTCGAACCGGCGCTGTGCGCCCGGTAACTCTTCGTGGGCGTTGATGAGGATCATGGTGAGAATGGCGATAAAGATAACCACAATGGCCAGACCAACCGCCCATTTTCCGGCCTGAATACCCCGGGGTGAAAAGCTGTGCCGGGCTTTCCCGATCAGCACGCCGATGAAGAGCAGGGTGACCGAAAAGACCTATGTTTGTCTGAATCAATAGCCGCGTAAACCCTATGACACTCGATCAATTTACGGCCTCGCTGGCAGACGCTCAGCCGCCGGCCGGTCTGCACCCAATCCTGAACGCCCTTTGGTATGATGGCCGGGGCGACTGGGACCGCGCCCACGAAACCGCCCAGAGCCGGGAGGGCGTTCGGGAGTATGACCGGCTTCATGCCTATCTGCATCGGAAAGAAGGCGACCAGTGGAATGCCGGCTACTGGTACCGACGCGCCGGTGCCCCGGTGTTCGACGGCAGTCTGGCCGACGAGTGGACCGAACTGGTGCAGCACTACCTGCCCTAGCCTGTTTTAAATTTCTTTCCTCACAGCCTACATGCAGGAACTGGCTATATACGAGGTCTTCCCGGCCATGCAGCCGCATGAGAATCTGTATGCCGGCTCATTCGACAGCAACAATTACCCCTACAAACCGGCTCCTCCGGTGCGCTGCAACTACTATTGGGCTGGTGGTGGCCTTTACCGCACCGGTGGCGCTGGAACTGGGCATCTGGTTCAATAAACCCTATATCGACAGTACCGATTTCCGGACGGTGGTGTGTGCCGAATCCGGTGCAACAGCATCCACCCCGCAGCCATCATAACCCCCATGTGGGATGCCATGCTGGGTACCGGTGCCGAACGGCAGACCCTGATTGCCGACATTGAAGCGGGTATTCCCCTGGGCCATTTTGGCGAACCGATGGACGTAGCCTGGGCCGCCCTCTACCTGGCCGGCGACGAGAGCAAGTACGTCACCGGCATTGAACTAACCATTGATGGCGGCCTCCTGGCCGGCAGCGAGGCCAAACCCCGGCGGGCAGAAGCTGCGGTGCCGAAATAAGTATCTTTATTCTTGTTTATCAGCGTATTAACGTTATATTTGACAGGTGACTACGTCCAGGCCGCTCCGGCAGGCTACCGCTCCGGCGAGCCGGCGGTTGCGGGCCGTTCGCTATAGTATTGCAATCAGGATAAGAATGCCGTTTGGAACATTAACCGGTACATACGATGAAGCAAACGCTCCTGCCTCTGCTATTGGTGTCAGTCCTGTTGACGTCATGTACAACGAATCTCCGCAAAAAGGAAAAACAATCAAGTATGATAACTGAAGCAGAAAATAGTACGACAAACCGTACACGTGCTGCCGTTGATCGGTTCAATGCGGCATTCAACAAGCATGATGTAGATGCGGTAATGAATGCTATGACCGAAGACTGTATTTTTGAAAATACGAATCCAGCACCAGATGGTACCCGTTTGGTGGGTGCGCTGGCGGTCAGAGCCTATTGGGAAAAATTCTTTGCCGCTAATCCTGACGCATTTTTTGAGGCAGAGGAGATTGTTGCTACGGGTGATCGTTGCGTTGTCAGGTGGACCTATCGCAAGACAAAAGAAGGAAAACCCTGGCATTTAAGAGGAGTAGATATTTTCAAAGTTCGGGATGGAAAAGTGTCGGAGAAACTGGCCTACGTAAAAGGCTGATTACCTATGATTGACGAGCTGTTTTCCGCAATCCGGCGGGCCGGAATGCGGAAGCTGTCTGGCGAATAAGCTCCGGAGAATCATTCCCTTCGGTTTCTCAACCGGTACCGATTGGGGCTTTGATTGTCAGGTAGGCTATAGATACCGTAAATGAAAAAGGCCACTTGCTACATCGCTAGCAAGTGGCCTTTTCGTTTCGGTCTTAATCCTTGTTCTGCTGGAAGTGGTACTCTGAGTCCCTGCTGTCGTCGGGTGTGTGCCCGGCCGTTGTCTTAATCCTTGTTCTGCTGGAAGTGGTACTCTGAGATTATTTTTTGATTAACGGCTATATGTTTACTCATGTATTTAAGTCTTAATCCTTGTTCTGCTGGAAGTGGTACTCTGAGGCCAGACAGGAGCCTATCAAAACCCCGACTATCAGAGTCTTAATCCTTGTTCTGCTGGAAGTGGTACTCTGAGACCGTATTCGGCAACTTGACGGCAGGCGTGACGTAGTCTTAATCCTTGTTCTGCTGGAAGTGGTACTCTGAGAAAGGGTAAAACCCTTATTTAGCCCTAAGAGAGCCAAAAAGTCTTAATCCTTGTTCTGCTGGAAGTGGTACTCTGAGTGTAGAACATGAAATTTAAGGTAGCCCGTAAATCCGTCTTAATCCTTGTTCTGCTGGAAGTGGTACTCTGAGGCTAGTTGAAAAATGCTCCTTCCGAAAAGCTGCCGGAAGTCTTAATCCTTGTTCTGCTGGAAGTGGTACTCTGAGAACTTCGACCAGCACGTACTACCTCTCCATGCCGCAGGTCTTAATCCTTGTTCTGCTGGAAGTGGTACTCTGAGAATTGATATTTTTAATAAATCAATAAAATAAATTATAGTCTTAATCCTTGTTCTGCTGGAAGTGGTACTCTGAGACTTTCCTTTGCCAGTCATACGGATTAAGCGAACAAGGTCTTAATCCTTGTTCTGCTGGAAGTGGTACTCTGAGGTCTAATCAATACAACACCTACCGCCAGTACTTAGCCGGTCTTAATCCTTGTTCTGCTGGAAGTGGTACTCTGAGACCATAGTATTAGACTATAATACCAGAAGTATAAAAGTCTTAATCCTTGTTCTGCTGGAAGTGGTACTCTGAGCCTTTCTTAAGGTAACCGATCTAATTGCCAAAGGTGGTCTTAATCCTTGTTCTGCTGGAAGTGGTACTCTGAGCTAAAGGTACGGTTGTACCGTTGAACCCACAGCAGTGGGTCTTAATCCTTGTTCTGCTGGAAGTGGTACTCTGAGGATTAATATCTACGTGTGGAGAAACCGCGATTGTATTGTCTTAATCCTTGTTCTGCTGGAAGTGGTACTCTGAGGCTTGGGTAGATGCCAGAACGACAAAGGTTGTTGGGTCTTAATCCTTGTTCTGCTGGAAGTGGTACTCTGAGGAATGGTCTTTATACTATCTGCAAACCTATGGTTTGTCTTAATCCTTGTTCTGCTGGAAGTGGTACTCTGAGTTTACGAACTCATGAAATTCACAGTAGCACGTAAAAGCGTCTTAATCCTTGTTCTGCTGGAAGTGGTACTCTGAGTATTGATTATTGCGCTAGTAGGGTATTTTATTTTTAAACGTCTTAATCCTTGTTCTGCTGGAAGTGGTACTCTGAGATTGTTTAGTGAGATTGTTTTACAGGCTTGTTATTACGGTCTTAATCCTTGTTCTGCTGGAAGTGGTACTCTGAGAGACTTGTCCTTGCCTACCAGTTCTATTATGACACTGTCTTAATCCTTGTTCTGCTGGAAGTGGTACTCTGAGTGTTACCCGTTTAGCTTGGTATTTCAAAAAAACGTGGGTCTTAATCCTTGTTCTGCTGGAAGTGGTACTCTGAGGGGTACAACATAACGATTAAGACGTTCTCACAGAAAGTCTTAATCCTTGTTCTGCTGGAAGTGGTACTCTGAGAAATCTCGGTATCCTGTAAGCTCTAAGCTTGCAGAAGCAGTCTTAATCCTTGTTCTGCTGGAAGTGGTACTCTGAGTTAACCGTAGTGGTACGGTTAAACAACCAGTATAGTTGTCTTAATCCTTGTTCTGCTGGAAGTGGTACTCTGAGATTCAACGCGACTGAGGCCGCTATATTAAAGGGTCTTAATCCTTGTTCTGCTGGAAGTGGTACTCTGAGTATACCGGTACTCCCGACAAAATAAGGGTTCGGTTTGGTCTTAATCCTTGTTCTGCTGGAAGTGGTACTCTGAGTGCTGATCTCTGGAACAAGGGATCGATACAGTGAAGGTCTTAATCCTTGTTCTGCTGGAAGTGGTACTCTGAGCGCTTTCGCTCTTGTTTCTGCCGGTATTAATTCAGGTCTTAATCCTTGTTCTGCTGGAAGTGGTACTCTGAGAAATAAACAGCGGCTCCTGCGTCGCCGGGACTCTGGTCTTAATCCTTGTTCTGCTGGAAGTGGTACTCTGAGTATTATTTTCAAGCTTTTAAAGAAATAATCAATTGTCTTAATCCTTGTTCTGCTGGAAGTGGTACTCTGAGTTTAGCGATGCCGTGCAAACGGCGTTGCAGGACGAGTCTTAATCCTTGTTCTGCTGGAAGTGGTACTCTGAGCGTTGCAGGACGATGAGTTGTCAATCGATGATTGGTCTTAATCCTTGTTCTGCTGGAAGTGGTACTCTGAGAGTTATGCAAATTTTCAATAGTAGCGAAACGGAAATATTGTCTTAATCCTTGTTCTGCTGGAAGTGGTACTCTGAGGTATTATATGTCTTTGCCGAAAGGGAATTCGGCAGAGGTCTTAATCCTTGTTCTGCTGGAAGTGGTACTCTGAGGTGGGAGGTCAGGGAGACACCCATGACGGGTGTCCGGTCTTAATCCTTGTTCTGCTGGAAGTGGTACTCTGAGACGAGGAATTTGAGTTCCTCGGAAAACTCTTAGTACTGTCTTAATCCTTGTTCTGCTGGAAGTGGTACTCTGAGACCGACTTATGTATTCGTTAATGGAGTATTTGTACTCGTCTTAATCCTTGTTCTGCTGGAAGTGGTACTCTGAGAGTGCTGAGAAGAAGTTGGCGGAGAATCAAGTTATCGTCTTAATCCTTGTTCTGCTGGAAGTGGTACTCTGAGTGGAGGCAAATCAACTCATCGAGTTTGACCTCGATGTCTTAATCCTTGTTCTGCTGGAAGTGGTACTCTGAGCAGTAGCTAAAAACAGCACTCCTACGCAGAAAGGTAAGTCTTAATCCTTGTTCTGCTGGAAGTGGTACTCTGAGAAATAAGACCACGAAGGATACAGTATTTGGCCAGTTGTCTTAATCCTTGTTCTGCTGGAAGTGGTACTCTGAGTGCTGCAACACAACGCAGTAAGGCGGCTGGTTGGAAGGTGTCTTAATCCTTGTTCTGCTGGAAGTGGTACTCTGAGTTTAACAAAAAGTTCAGGAATTCGTTCGTTTTTTGGTCTTAATCCTTGTTCTGCTGGAAGTGGTACTCTGAGACCAAAAACACTGTCTTTGGCGAATTAACCAGCGGGTCTTAATCCTTGTTCTGCTGGAAGTGGTACTCTGAGACAGCTTTGTGGATTTGTCGAGGCACTTGGCCATTGGTCTTAATCCTTGTTCTGCTGGAAGTGGTACTCTGAGATGGCTAAGGCATTTTATTTGCGCAAGTATTTCCGGTCTTAATCCTTGTTCTGCTGGAAGTGGTACTCTGAGAAGCGTATGTTCGTCTATGCAATCGACGGCACAGACGTCTTAATCCTTGTTCTGCTGGAAGTGGTACTCTGAGATGAACCACTCACCACGGTGACTGATGCCAACACCGTGACAGTCTTAATCCTTGTTCTGCTGGAAGTGGTACTCTGAGTAACATCAACGGTACGGATAAAATCGGCAAGACGTGTCTTAATCCTTGTTCTGCTGGAAGTGGTACTCTGAGGGCTAATTTTGTAAAGCGCTGATAATCAGGTGCCAATTGATGAAAAATAGTAGAAAAGTACCATGATCGCTTGGAAATTTTATGTCGTTTTCGGAACATAAACAGCATGGAAAAGAACGAGGGCCCACTAAAAAGCCGGCATTATAGCGGCAATATAACCCCAACTTACATACCGCGCAAGAGGTCAGCGCATCATTTTTTCAGGGGTTGATTGATCCCGCTCCTTTACGTTTTTCCTCCAGGTTTACCGGCGCCTGGCCCGCGCCATACTCATGGCCTGAGCCGTCATGCCCGGAAAAGAAGCAATGTGGGAGAGCTGCACCCGCCGGAACAACTCCGGCCGGTTTTGCAGCAGGGCTTCGTACCGCTGATCCCAACAGGGCTTGCTTCATCCGGACGGTCGTGGCCGGGTGGTGATCTACAGCCGCGCGTTGAGTACGGTTGGTGGTCAGGCTACGAGTACCGGGATATTGCCGATCTGCTGTTCATTCGCCGGCCGCTACTTTGTTGAGGAGGTTGTGAAAGAACATTTGGGCAAGCCCCGATGCTCCTTTTAAGGCTTTTGCCTGGCCAACAATGGTTTCGTAACGGTCTTTAGCCGGCTGTACTGTTTGTGATGGCGCATTCGCTTTTCTGCGCCAAAAATGCGGACTAAAAAGAGCGGTCAAAAGATCATTGGTGACTACTGGCCGTTAAATTCATTTCAATCTCGCCTTCGTCATCATTAAACCCGGTAGCACCCATTGTTCGGGCAAATGGTCTGCGCTGAGATCCTGTTTTTTAAGACTATTTACAGGAACGAAACAGACAGCCGCCTTACATTTTAAATCCCTGCTGTCTATTGCTTATCGACGCCGGCTTGCCGACTTTTGTCGTATGACTTTCCTCGAAAAAGCGGCTCAACACATTTATGAACAACACGGCCCCCGGCAGGACGACATCTGGGTGATTCTGCCCACGCGCCGGGCCGTAAGCGTTTTTCAGCAACACCTCGCCGAACAAACTGATCTGCCTTTTCTGGCTCCGCATACGCTGGCCGTCGATGACTTTATTACCCAGGCGGCCGGCGTGCAACTCATCGACCCGGTGAGTCTGGTGTTTGAGCTCTACACCGTTTTTCAGGAAATAGACGAGAAACTGGAGTTTGAGCAGTTTATCGGCTGGGCCTCCGTGCTGCTCGCCGATTTCGACCGCATGGATCAGTACCTGGTCAAACCCAGCGCCCTGTTCAGCTACCTCACGGCGGCCCAGGCCCTGGAACGCTGGAACCTGGAGCTGCCGGCCGGTGCCAAACCCCTGACCGAAACCCCCGGTACGCAACGGTACTTTAAGCTGTTCGAAAATCTCCAAACCGCGTATTATGCCCTGCGCAGGCGACTTACCGAGCAGGGGCTGGCCTACCGGGGCATGGCGTACCGCAAACTGGCCGAAGGCGTAGATACGCTGGTGCGGGATAATCTGCTGTACGAGAAAGTTTATTTTGTCGGGTTTAACGCCCTGAGCCAGTCGGAGGAGCGCATCATGAAGGTGCTGACCGAGGCCAAAAAAGCGGAGGTGCTCTGGGATGCCGACGACTATTACCTTCGCGACATAGGCCAGGAGGCTGGTTACTTCCTGCGTAAATACCGGAACGAAGGCTGGAGCGGCCCCTGGAACTGGACCGGCAACGACCTCACCGGAACCCCTAAACACATCCGGGTGGTGGGCGTTCCCAACGCCAGTATGCAGGCCAAAGTGGCCGGGCAGGTGTATGCAGACTGGACTAGGGGTGGCATGGGTGGCGGGGATGGCATGGGGGGCATGGATGGCAGCAGCAAAAAACAATCCCTGCCATTCCCCGCCACCCCTGCCCTCCGCACGGCCATCGTCCTCGCCGACGAAACGCTGCTGGTGCCGGTGCTGTATTCGCTGGATACTTCGGTCAAAAACCTGAACGTGACCATGGGCCTGTCGCTGCGGAATTCGCTGCTCTTTACCCTGATCGATGCCTGGTTTGAGCTGCAGCGGACGGTGGCCGAGTTCCGCACCCGCGACGGCCGGGACATCCGGGTGCCGCGTTTCCACCACCGCCATATTGTCAAGCTGCTCAACCACCCCTTTATCCGGCAGTACGAGCGCATTCACCAACTGATGTCGCCCGATGTGGAAAACGAACTGCCCAAGCCGTTGCTGAGCTGGGTGAACGAAGCGATCATCAAGCGCCAGTGGGTGTATCTCAACGAGAAAGAGATGCTGGAGCTGGGGCAGGGCGATCCGTTGTTCAAGGCGCTGTTTACCCGCTGGCCGGCCGATAAGCCGCAGGTTGCCATCCGGGCCATGTACGAACTGATCGATTTGCTGCGCGACGTGTACCGGGATAGTCAGGACGCCATCGAAATCGAATACCTGTACCTGTTTTACACCTTGCTGCAGCAACTCGAAACTACGCTGGACCGGCAGGCCGGGCGGGAGGGAGCCACCCCCGTGACGGTGCGCAGCTTCCGGCAGTTCCTGAACGAACTCATCCGGCAAACCAGCATCCCGTTTACCAGCGAGGGCAACAGCAACCTGCAGGTGATGGGTATGCTCGAAACCCGCGCCCTGGATTTCGAGCGGGTTATTGTGCTGTCGGTCAATGAGGGCGTATTTCCCCAGCCCCGGCGGCTGAACTCGCTCATTCCGTTCGACATCAGCAAAGACCTGAATCTGCCGACCTACCGCGAGCAGGAAGCCGTAATGGCCTACCATTTTTACCGGCTGCTGCAGCGGGCCAAAGAGGTGGTGCTGCTGTACACCACCTCCACCGATGCCTACGGCAACAGCAAGGGCGAACCCAGCCGGTTTGTGCGGCAACTGGAGTACGAACTGGTGCCGGCCGCGCAGGGACGCATTACCCTCACAAAACCGGCGGTGCGTTTCGGCAAAACCGGCCAATCGCTGAAGGTAGCCGACCTGATGGTGCCGAAGACCGACACCATCCGGGCACAGCTCAAAAAGATGCTGTCCGACGACGATAAAGGGTTGTTCCCGACGGCGCTGAACCAGTACATCAGTTGCTCCATGCGGTTTTATTTCAGCCGCCTGGTCGAAATCAGCGAGGAAGAAGATGTGGAGGAGCGCATGGGCGCGGCCGAATTCGGTAGCTGGCTGCACGAAACGCTGGAAACCCTGGACCAGGAATACCGGATGAAAGACCGGCCGGTTACGGAAGCCGTTATACTGGAGGTGCTGGACCAGCAGTTTTCCAAAGTAATGAAGGGACGCCTGGCCGAATCGGGCATGAACCTGCTGCTGTACCAGACGGCCCGGCGGCTGATGCTCGACTTTCAGCGCAAGCAGAGCGAACTGCACGGCCTGAAGGTACTGGCAACCGAAGAGATGTACCATACCTACCTGGATGTACCCGTAGATGGTGAGACGCTCCGGGTGAAACTGGCCGGAAAAATTGACCGGATTGAAGAGTACCCGGATAAAATACAGATTATTGATTATAAAACCGGTAGCGTGAAGTTACCGTCCGAAAACGGAAAGGCGATTACGGACTTAAAAGATAGGCTGCTGGTGGAGACCGATTCCAACTGGGAGAAGATGCGGCAGCTCTGGCTGTACAAATACCTGTTGCTGAAAAACGAAGGTCGTAGAAAAGAAGTCTCCGGCAAGCCCGTCGAAGCCGGCTTTTACTCGTTCCGGCGAATTAAAGACGGGTTGATTACCAATACGGTGCAGTTTGGCCGGGACGAAACGCCGGAGCAGTACATTGCCGAGTCGGAGGAGATGCTGCGCAAATTAATTACGGATATGCTCGACGGCACAAAAGCCTTCGAAAAGACCCAGAATTTGAAAACCTGTGAGTATTGTGATTACAAAACCATCTGTGGCCGGTAAGGGCCGCCGGTGCTTACCGAACATTTGCTGAAAATAGTTTGTTGCAATAATTGGACAAAATCAGTAGTTATTGCTTATGCCTGTCCTTATCAGGATAGTGCAATAGTGCTTCATTTAGATTTTCCCATACCTGTGAAAAGATGGATAGCGATCGGTTTGGTGGTGCTGGTACTTGGCAGCCTTATCGTGTACAACAAAGTGCTTAAACCCGGACAAAAAGAACCAGCGGCCCAGGGTGGCGGTCGCGGAGGTGGGGGCGGGCCCGGTGGTGGCCGGGGCGGGTTAGGCGGTGCCGGTGGCGGTCCCGTCAACATCAACGCCTTTATTGTGGTGCCCCGCACTATTTCGGAAGAAGTAGTCGCCAGCGGTAGCCTGCTGGCTGCCGAGCAGGTCGATATCTACCCCGAAGTATCCGGTCGGATTACCCAACTCAATATTCAGGAAGGGAAACCCGTGGCCAAAGGGGCCCTGCTGATTAAACTCTACGATGCCGACCTGCGGGCCCAACTCCAGAAGCTACAGGTGCAGGAAGAGAACGCCCGGCGCACCGAAGACCGCAACCGCCAGTTGCTGCAGCGGGGCGGTATCAGTCAGCAGGAGTATGATATTGTGACAACCAACCTGAAGAGCGCCCTGGCTGATATTGAACTGGTAAAAGCGCAACTGCGCCGGACCGAGATCCGGGCTCCTTTTTCGGGCTATATCGGCCTGCGGAATGTCAGCCCCGGTGCGTATGTAACCCCCAATACGCTGATTGCCCGGCTACAGCAGACCAGCTCCCTGAAACTGGATTTCTCCGTTCCGGAAAAATACGGCCCCAATGTAAAAATGGGTAGCTCCGTCAGCTTTACCGTCGATGGGTCGCTGGATACGTTCAGAGGGCAGGTATACGCCGTAGAACCGGGGGTGGAAGAAGAAACCCGCAACCTGCGTGTCCGCGCACGGGTCAGCAATACCTCTACGGCGCTGCGGCCCGGCACTTTTGCCAAAGTTAACCTGGTTATTGCCACCGACCGCACGCTGGTAGTGCCTACACAGGCCGTGATTCCGCAGGCGCGGGGTAAGCAGGTGGTGGTTGTCCGCGACGGCAAGGCCGATTACCGGGAGGTGGTAACGGGTATCCGGACCACCAACACCATCCAGATCCTGTCGGGCCTGCAGCAGGGCGATACCGTAGCCATTACGGGGCTGAACTTCCTGCGCCCCGAAGCACCGGTTAAAGTGGCCAGGATCGATAAACTGCCCGAGGCAACGCAGGGCTCCGGTGCGCCGGGTACTACGCCGGGCGGAGAGAGTATGAAGACCAGTACAGCCGCTACTACAGCCCTTAACGACCGATAACTCTATGAGTCTACCATCGCTTAGTTTACGCCGGCCGGTGATGGCCATGGTGATGTCGATCGTCATCGTCTTGTTCGGTGTCATCGGCTACACCTTCCTGGGAGTGCGTGAATACCCGGCCATCGACCCGCCGATTATCTCGGTGCGGACATCGTATGCGGGGGCCAATCCCGATATTATCGAATCGCAGATTACCGAACCGCTCGAAAAGTCGCTGAACAGCATCGAGGGGATTCGTAATATTTCGTCCCAGAGCTCGCTGGGGTCGAGTAACATCACCGTTGAGTTTGAACTCGGTGCTGACCTGGAACGGGCCGCCAATGATGTGCGCGACAAAGTGTCGCAGGCGCAGCGGCAACTCCCGCAGGATATTGATGCCCCGCCGGTGGTGACCAAGGCCGATGCCAACTCGGACCCCATCATCTTTATGCCGGTGCAGAGTACCACCCGCAACCCGATGCAGTTGTCGGACTATGCCGAAAACGTCCTTCAGGAGCGGCTGCAGACCATTCCCGGCGTAAGCCAGGTGAATATCTTCGGTCTGAAGCGCTACGCCATGCGGCTCTGGATCGACCCGCTGAAACTGTCGGCCTACAAGCTGACGGCCCAGGATATCCAGAATGCCCTGAGTCGCCAGAACGTGGAGCTGCCGGGGGGTAAGATCTACGGCAACAGTACGGAGCTGACCGTAAAAGCCATCGGCCGGCTCAAAACCGAAGAAGATTTCAGCAACCTGATTATCCAGCAGACCAACAACCAGATCATCCGCTTCCGCGATGTGGGCTATGCCGTGCTGGGGCCGGAGAACGAAGAAACCTCGGCCCGGCAGAACAACGCACAGGGGGTCATCATGGTACTGGTGCCGCAGCCCGGTGCCAATTACGTCGATATTGCCGATGAGTTTTACAAGCGGCTCGAAGACATCAAGCGGGAACTGCCGCCGGATATCGTGCTGGACGTGGGTACCGACCGCAGTAAGTTTATCCGGATGTCCATTGAGGAGGTGGTCGAGACCCTGATTATCGCCTTTGTGCTGGTGGTGCTGGTGATTTACCTGTTCTTCCGCGACTGGCTGATCTCGGTACGCCCGCTGATCGATATTCCGGTATCGCTGATCGGGGCGTTCTTTATTATGTATGTCGCCGACTTTAGTATCAACGTCCTTACCCTCCTGGGGATTGTTCTGGCGACGGGTCTGGTGGTCGATGACGGTATTGTGGTGACCGAAAACATCTACAAACGCATCGAAGACGGTATGGACCCGCGCAAGGCGGCTAAAGAAGGCTCTGAAGAGATTTTCTTTGCGGTGATTGCTACCTCGGTCACGCTGGCCATCGTATTCCTGCCGATCATCTTCCTCGAAGGTTTTGTGGGCCGGTTGTTCCGGGAATTCGGGATTGTGGTAGCCGGTGCCGTATTAATTTCAGCCTTCGTATCGCTGACGCTGACGCCGGTATTGAGTGTTAAGCTGACCCGCAAGCGGAAAGACGGAGTACACCATCATCAGCATTCCTGGTTCTACGAGAAAACCGAGCCGTTCTTCCAGTGGATGGACAACGCATACCGCTCGTCGCTGAGCGGCTTTATGCGGCAGCGCCGGTGGGCGTTCGGTATTATTGCGGCCTGTCTGGCCTTGATCTACTTCATCGGTACCAACCTGAAGTCGGAGCTGGCACCGCTGGAAGACCGGGGGCGCATCCGGATTCCGATCACAGCCCCGGAAGGCACCAGTTTTGAAGCCATGAGCCGCATTTCGAGCCGGGTAAACCAGTTTATTCTCGATTCGATACCCGAAGCAACGCTGACGTTCAATGTAATTGGCGGTGGCGGTGGCGGTGGGGGAGCCGTCAACAGCGGTTTTGTATTTATAAACCTGAAAGACGCCAAAGACCGCACCCGCTCGCAGCAGGATATTGTCGATTACCTGAACAAAAACCTGAAGAAGTTCAGCGAAGCCCGGATGCTGCCGACGCAGGAGCAGACCATTCAGGTGGGCAGGGGTGGCGGTTTGCCGGTGCAGTTTGTGATCCAGAACCTGAACTTCCAGAAACTGCAGGAGCGCCTGCCCAAGTTTATGGAAGAAGCCCAGAAAGATCCTACCTTCCAGGGCGTCGACACAGACCTGAAGTTCAACAAACCGGAGCTGAACATCACCATTGACCGCGAAAAGGCGACCAACCTCGGCGTATCGGTGCAGGATGTGGCGCAGACGCTGCAAATGGCCCTCAGTAACCGCCGGCTGGCGTACTTCCTGATGAACGGAAAACAGTACCAGGTCATCGGGCAGGTCGACCGCGAAAGCCGCGACGAACCCCTCGACCTCCAGTCGTTCTATGTCCGCAGCAACACCGGCCGTCTGGTGCAGCTCGACAACCTGGTGAATATGCAGGAGGTATCGGGGCCACCGCAGGTCTACCACTTCAACCGGTTTAAGTCGGCTACGGTATCGGCTGGTCTGGCACCGGGCAAGACCATCGGCGACGGGGTAGAGGCTATGCGGGCCATTGCCGCCCGGACGCTGGACGATACCTTCCAGACCGCTCTGTCGGGGCCCTCGCGTGACTATGCCGAGAGTTCGTCCAATACGCTCTTTGCCTTTGTGCTGGCGCTGGTGCTGATCTACCTGATTCTGGCGGCTCAGTTCGAGAGCTTCACCGATCCGCTGATCATCATGCTGACGGTGCCGCTGGCCATTGCCGGGGCGGTGTTCTCGCTGTGGCTTTTTAACCAGACGCTGAACATTTTCTCGCAGATCGGTATCATCATGCTTATCGGTCTGGTAACCAAGAACGGTATCCTGATCGTGGAGTTTGCCAACGAGAAGCGGAAAGAAGGGCTAAACAAGATCGAAGCGGTGGTGGAGGCTTCGGCCCTGCGGCTGCGCCCGATCCTGATGACCAGCCTGGTTACGGCCTTCGGTGCCCTGCCGATTGCGCTGGGTTTAGGAGCAGCCGCCAAAAGCCGGATTCCGCTGGGTATCGTGATCGTGGGCGGTATCATGTTCTCGCTGATCCTGACGCTTTACGTCATTCCGGCTATGTACTCGTTTATGTCGCGCTACCGCAAGCCGGATACGATGTACGAAGAAGAGGTACAACCCACCATCGTTCCGGCCAACGGGCAGGCGCCCCGTACGGAGGAGCGCCCAGTGGAAGAGTCGAATGTGTAGTTGGTTGAGGGGTTGATTAGTTAATTGGTTCATTAGGGGAGCCGCCGGGTCAGCCGTAGTGCTGGACCGGCGGCTTTTCTGTGACCGTCAGTTTGCCTGGTGCAGGAGGGTACGGATGTCGGCGATGAGCTTGTCGATCTCCAGCAGTATGGTGCCGTTATAGATGCCCCGGATTCGGCGGTTCGGGTCGACGAGGATCAGGTGTTCGGTATGCAGAAACTCGGTGGAGTCTTTGGTAAAACCCAGGGCTTCTTCGGCAAAGTACGAGCGCCGGGCCAGGGTGTAGATCGCGCTTTTGTCGCCCGTGAGCAGGTGCCATTTTTGGTCGATCATGCCGTTTCGGTCGGCGTATTGCCGCAGCCTCGGCACCGAATCAATCCAGGGCGTGACGCTGAAGGATACCAGGGCCACCGCCGGCTCCTGGCGGAAGGTGTCCTGCACGGCTTTCAGCAGGCTGGTCATTTTAGGGCAGATGCTGGGGCAACTGGTGAAGAAAAAGTTAGCCACGTAAATTTTACCCCGCAAGGTCTCCGGCGTAACCGGCGCATTGGTCTGGTCACGAAACGAAAAATCGGCGATGCGGTGGGTGATTTGGTGATTGACCTCGGCGGAGTCGGTGAGCCAGATGGGCGTAAAATCGGGCGTGTTGTAGTACGGCACCGTTTCCGCGCCGGCCGTGCCTGTTTCTGCCGACCGTAACGCGGTTTGGGTTGGGCTTGTGGTGGTGCCGCAGCCCACCAGCCCACCTGTTAGCCAAACAACCAAAACCGGCTTAGTGAGCCACCTGAATCGAATCCCAGACATTGACGCAGTTTTTTACCCCGGTTAATCCGTAGTGACGGCCGTTGCGGGCCACATAATTGGCCCGAAGTGTACCGTCTTCGTACCATAGTTGCTGCCGGCCGTCTTCCCGGCCGTCGCGGTAGGTGAAGATTTGCGCCAGGTGGCCGTTGGGAAACCATTGGGTGGCGGTACCCTCGTACACATCGTGGCGGAAGTGATACACAAAGGCTGGTTTTCCGTCTTCGTACCAGCCGCGCTGCTCACCTTCCTGAGCGCCGTTGACGTACCGCCGAACCTCTCTCGGTTGCCGGTTTTCGTACCACTGCCGGTGAATGCCCTCCGCCTTACCCTGCCGGAAGGCGCCCACAAAGACCGTATCACCATTGGCATAAAGCGCATACTGCCGGCCGCTGAAGGGCTCATTGTTGAACCATACCAGCCCGTTTTGCCGCTGCCAGCCGGGCTGTTCGGCCGATACCAACCGGTTTGGGATCGTTGTATCGGTTTCGCCGGTCGCTTGCCGGCAAGCGGTTTGCCCCACGGCCAGCGCAGCAAGCAGCAGCCAGGTCTTACTGCGAAAGGGTGCCTGCTTTGCCATAAAATCCGCTGCCGTTGATGTATGGGTCTTCGGCCGTGACGTGGTAGTGGTAAATGCCGTTGGGGTAATCGGCGGTTTTACCCATGTGGCCGTGGTATTTGTCCAGGTCTTTGTTGGTCACCAGCTTCCCGTTTTCAACGGGGCCGTATACCGGAAAGCCATCCAGCAGAAAACCCAGCAGGGCCTCCTGGCCTTTCTTCTCGGTGAGGTAGGCAGGCTCCACATGGTAATGGTAGTTGTTCATCGGTGCCGGGTGGCCGCCGTACAGATCGAACCCATAAATTTCCATAGTCAGCGGAGCGCGGCCGGCCGCGTACTGGTTGAAAAACGGAACGCCATTGAGCGAAATACCGATAGGGCCCAGGGGTGTTTCGGCGTGGGCGGCATCTTCCTGCGGGTTCAGCGGAATTTTGAAGGTGTAGTTCTGGCCGGCAATGCGGTGCGGGTTGGCGCTGAAACCGGAGCGCGTATCATTTACGTACAGCGTGCTTTCCCAACTGGTGCCTTTATAATACGGGCTTTTATGGTCGGGCAGGCCTTTGGCTTTAATCACCACATTGGTGCCTTCCAGGTAAATCTCCGAGACTCCGTAGAGCTTCCGGTACACATCCGGTACGCCCGCGCCAACGGTAGCGGTGGTGCCGGCGGTTGTGTTGGTCGTGGGCGATACCGGATCGGTTGAATTCCGGCAGGCGATGATAAACGTAAGCCCCAGCAAAAGTGTGAGGGGACTAAGGACGTGAAAAAAAGGAATTCGGTTCATACATAGGTGATTTTGGTGGTTAGACGCGGTTGAGAAGGAATTCCTACGGCCACGTATGAAAAAAGCCCAGCTATGGCCTAAAAGCCTTCAGGTGGTGGTTCGGGTGGGCGTGGCCCGCGCCCGAAAAAGGCGGTAATGTGGCGGAGCAACGAATCAAAAGCAGCTTGTTGATCGGGCCGGCAGAGGGCTTTGATCTGGGCAAAATGGCTGTAGTTGAGTTGAGCCAGCGCCCGGTTCTGATCGGCAAGCTGCCGGAGGAGGGCGGCCGCCTGCAGGGTGTC
This sequence comes from Nibrella viscosa, assembly GCF_039541875.1. Taxonomy (NCBI): domain Bacteria; kingdom Pseudomonadati; phylum Bacteroidota; class Cytophagia; order Cytophagales; family Spirosomataceae; genus Nibrella; species Nibrella viscosa. The sequence goes on from NZ_BAABHB010000013.1 coordinate 92,041, forward strand.
GGGCTGCGGTGCTGCCAGTAACTGGTAATATGCTCCGTAGGTCTGAATCAGGTCGTTGTTCAGCCGGTGGGTTTGCCGGCGATGCTGGTCGACCAATTGGCGGTAGTGCCGCGTCTGCTCCGGGTTCAGCCTCAAACGGTCGATAATCAGGTTGGCGGGTCCGGGTCCTTCGTCCGGTGGACCCGGTGGTCGATCGGGGTGCGGAGGTGGACCCGGCCGCAGAACCAGATATCCTACCGTAAACAGGTTCAGCAGCAGCAGCCCGATAACGGCAAAGGTCAGTAGTTTGGTCCGTTCCATGTATCGTAGAGCTGGGGTACAGTCGGGTAGAGCTGCATATCCTCGACAAAAGCCTTTATGGATGCTTGCGTAGTTGTAGCCGAAGCGGTGGCAGGCCGGTTGAGCAGGCTCCAGTTCAATAAAGTCAGCAACGCAAAGGTGGCAGCCGCCAGCCATACCGTGCGCTTCGGCACCAGTACCATACCGTTATCTGCCGCCAGTTTGTGGCGAATTTTAGCGAGCAAAAACGGATTGGGGCTGGTGCGCTCCAGGTCGTCCAGGCTGCTCAATACGGTGTTGATCCACGTTTCCTGATCGGGTTTCATATCGGCTTAGACGACGGCCGTCGGTCATTCCTACGGCTCAATGAATTTTTTGTAATAGCCGGCCAGGTGTTTCCTTAAATTATCGGTCGCCCGGCTCAGCAGCGACTCCACCGCCCCTACGCTCGTGTTCAGCACCCCGGCCGTTTCGATATGGCTCAATCCTTCTACGCGGGTCAGCAGGTAGGCCGTTTTTTGTTTGTCGGGCAGTTTGTCGATAGCCCGGAACAGGATGTCGGCGTTTTCCTGCTGTTCGAGGGCAATACCGGGGTGGAAAAAAGTGGCCGGCTGGAGCTGTTCCCCGCCAGGACTGGCCGTAAACAGGCTGGTCAGCACCGCAAAGCGCTTTTTTCGTTGCCGCCGTTTCAGAAAATCGAGTGATTTGTTTACCGTAATGCGGTACAGCCAGGTGGTCAGGCTGGATTCGCCGGTAAAACTCCGCACCGACCGGAAGACCTCTACGTAGACCTCCTGCGTAATGTCTTCGGCATCTTCGCGGTTGCGCACGTAGCCCAGGGCGGTATTATACACCCGTCGGTTGGTTTGCTCGTACAGCAGGCCAAAGGCAGCGTTGTCGCCCTGTTGCAGGGCTTCGAGGAGGGGGGCAGGTTCCAAGGCGGTGAGCGGTCAGGGGCAGCCGGGCACGAGGGTGTATTCGTGATTCTGTACTTCCCGACTAGTAAGCTACGGCAAAAATCAGTAAAAAAACGAAAAAAAATTTCATGGGAAACTACAGTTATCGTTGGCAAAATCAGATCCTCTACACCGGATTTGACCTTTAACCGGATAGCTGATTTCTGCCGAAAGGCCTTCGTTTTTCGGAAAACAGCTTGTCAATCAAACTGCTGCTATTTTTTCGGGCAGGACCCGGCTGCAACATTTTCTGTTGTAAGCGATTAATAAACAAGACAATACAAGTTTGTAACAATAAAGTAGCGAAGCTATGTGGCACCAATTAGCGAAGAATCCGGAAGCCGTGCGAGATGTGTTCAGGGAAGAGACTCCGTCGCTGGAGGGCGTTACCCTGCAGAAGGTGGCTTACGTATTCAATGAATACACCGACGTATTGCTGACGGTAAACCTGCCGAACTATCCCCGGAACCCGCCCGGCAAATGGGCCGACCGGGAGTATAATACCGTACAGGTTACCCTGCGGCTGGTGGGCGTGTTAAGCACCGGGCTGACCGTTTTTGGCCCTTCTGAGCGCATCAATATCAAAATAGACGACAAGCAGAATTACCTGATGCTCCAGGCAACCAGCGACATTGTCAACTTCAGCGTGAAATTCAAGTGGCTGTATATCTCGGCGGTGACCGGTATGCAGCAGGCTACCACGGCCGCGTAGAGGCAGGGATAGATGGAGTGACCCACCAGCCGGCGCAGAAAGCGTTGCTGGTGGGTTTTATTTTGCCCGGACCCGCCAGATACGCTGCCCGGCATCGTCGGCCACCAATAGCGAGCCATCCGGCAACACGGCTACACCCACCGGCCTGCCGTAAACCTCCCGGCTCTCACCCCCAGGGTCGGCTATAAAGCCGGTCAGGAAGTCTTCGGGGCGCCCAGCGGGTTTGCCGTTCTGAAACGGAACAAACACTACCTTATACCCCGCAAACGACGAGCGATTCCAGGAGCCGTGCTGGCCCACAAATGCGCCGTTGTGGTAGTTGGCCGGGAAAGCCGTTTTGTCGTAAAACGTCAGGCCCAGCGACGCTGTATGTGCACCCAGCGGAACATCGGGTACCACCGCTTTGGCCACCAGGTCCGGGCGTTCGCCCTTACGTCGGGGGTCTTCGTGTTGCCCAAAATAGGCATAAGGCCAGCCGTAGAAGGCCCCCTCTTTCACGCTCGTCAGGTAGTCCGGCACCAGGTCATCGCCCAGTTCGTCCCGTTCATTCACCGCCGTCCATAGTTCATGGGTGCCCGGTTGCCAGGCCATACCGACCGGGTTGCGCAGGCCGCCGGCGTAGATGCGTTCGCCGGAGCCGTCGGGGTTGATTTCCAGAATGGCGGCCCGCCGGACCTCATAGTCCATGCCGTGCTCACCGACGTTACTGGCCGAGCCGACGGAGATGTAGAGCTTTGTGCCGTCGGGGTGTGCCAGCAGGTTACGTGTCCAGTGGTTGTTGTAGCCGCCGGCGGGTAGCTCCAGTATCTTTTTGCCCGGAGCGGTGATCCTGGTCTGACCCGGCTGGTAGGGAAACTGGAGCAGACCGTCGGTATTGGCCACGTAAAACGAATTACCCAGTACCGCCATGCCAAAGGGCTGGTTCAGCCCATTCAGAAAGACTTCCCGCAGGTCGGGTTGCCCGTCTCCGTTAGTGTCCCGGAACAGGGTGATGCGATTGGCGCTCTCGCCCGACGGTTGCGACCGCGTCTGGCCCACAATCGAATAAAGAATTTTCTTAAAACCCGTTGGCTCGGTATTAGCCTCCGCCACAAATACGTCGCCGTTGGGGGCCACGTAGATCCAGCGGGGGCTGCGGAGGTCGCGGGCGTATTCGGTCACCTCAAAACCGGCTAGGGTAGTAGGGTGCTGGTTGTCGGGCCAGCCGATGGCTTTGCTGAACCGGAACGAGAATTTGGTTTCGCTGGCCGGTGGTAGGGTAAGGGTGCCATTGGCCGTTTCTACGGTGGTGGGGGCGCCCTCCGGCCGGTTCCGCAGACAGGCCGCGTTTAGGAGCATTAGCAGGATCAGAAAGAATAGTGTCGGTTGGCGCATGGGTAAACCTGAATGATTAACAGACAAACCGGCCGTTTGGAGGCTTTGTTTTTCCAGGCCTTCGATAAGGTTTACCGGAACGTATTAACATTTAAGGCAGTCAGGTGGTTCTACGGTAGCCAAGGCAAACTCACGTTATGAACTAACCCCCATGCCACTGTATCGTCTGTTTTTTAGGCTGTCTGTCTTCCTGGTCTTTTTGCTGATGGTAGCCACCGGTGTATCGGTTCAGGCCCAGCGCCACCGGCCCCGGCTACCCCGCACCATCATGGCCCGACCCGATATGCCCTTTGTGTATTTCCCGTACCCGCTCGGCAAAAAGCGGTGGATGGGTTCCTTAGGCCTGGCCTTTACCGTGCCGCCCCGCGCCGTTACCGAAGAATTCCAGGTGACCGTTCCCCGCTCAGACCTGACCGTACTACGGGGCCTGTCGAAACACATCTACCTCTCTGCCCGGCTCACGGCACAGGGCCTCCAGAATCACCTGAGTATCGGGCCCCGGTACGCCCGACCCGTTAGTGAGCGAATCAGCCTGTCTATCGGAGATGACTTCGGGCTATGGGGGGGGATACTTCGGTCGAGTCAGTTCAACAGCCAGGGTTTTGGACTGCTCAATTATCCTACCGTCTCGCTCGGGTATCAGGTCGATCCCCAACTGCTGCTCACCCTCAAAGCCGAGGTCATTCTGAACCTTTACAACTTCTCGAAGGTGGGTCAGGTGGCTACCAAAACCAATGCAATGCAACTTGAGGGAGCCGGCGTAACCATGGCTATGGAGCAGCCGTTTTACGGCCGCAAACATGTGCTGCTGGGCTTCCGGGCGCTGTATACCAACTTCAACTGGCAGTTCTGGGCGCTGTTTCCCACGTTCGACCGGCGGCTTTTTTATCCGGAACTGTTTATCGGTTTTTATCTATGAGCGTACGCCGATATACCCTGCTGACCGGCTATATCCTGCTGACCGGCTGGCTGCTGGGCTGCCAGACTGATTACGAGAAGATGGTGCCGGTGCCCGCGCTCCGGAGCCCGGCATTTAGCAGCCCCGAAGCCAGACCGCTCCCGGCTCCGCTGTTAAGGGCCGTTGAGGGCGTGTACGCGGTCAGCGATGGCGCAAACCTCGTTGGCGGGCAGGTGGCCCTGAAATGGACGTACCTGATTCAGGGGCGCGACACAACGCACTATCTGTCGGTGTTCACCGGCCGGGAAGCGGTCTTTTTTGTGCTGGAAGGCCGGCGGGTAGGCAACACGCTGCTATTTGAAGGCTACTGGCGGAAACTGCTGAATACCGATACCGGTACCGCCCGCTTTACCATTCCGGCCGAACAGGGGGGCAGCCGGTTAGTATCCGGTGAGCCGGTTACCGGTCTGCTGCCCATTACCCTGCAGGGTACCTACAGCTACGGCGATGCCGAGCCTGTCTTTTCGGTTACGTTTACCTACCAGCGACCGCTGAATACCAGGCCCTTTGCTATCCTGGCGCACCGGGGTGGGGGGCGGACATCCGACCTGCTGCCCGCTTCCGAAAATTCGGTAGAGATGATCCGGCTGGCATCACGGCTGGGCGCTACCGGTATCGAAATTGACATCCGGTTTACCAAAGATGGTGTGCCGGTGCTGTACCATGACGAGCAGTTGAATCTCCGGCTGCTCAAAAAGAGCGGCCTCGTCGGTACCGTCGGCGATTACACCTATCAGCAACTGACAACCATGGTGCAGCTCATGCACGGCGAGCGCATTCCGACCCTGACCGAGGTGCTGGAAACGGTGCTGACCCAAACGCCCCTTCAGCTGGTTTGGCTGGATACCAAATACCAGGGCGGCATGGAAACAGTGCGTGATATACAACAGGCCTACCGGCAAAAAGCGGCTGCTATGGGCCGTAAACTGGATATTCTGATTGGCCTGCCCGATGAGCAGTCGGTTCAGCAGTATGAGCAACTGGCCGACCCCTCTGCCCCCGCGCTATGTGAACTGACGGTGGAAACCGTCCGGCGCGTCGACGCCAGCGTCTGGGCACCCCGCTGGACGCTGGGGCAGCAAACCGAGACCATACAGGCCCTACAGGCCGAAGGTCGGCGGGTGTTTACCTGGACGCTGGACGACCCCGTCTATATTGAACAATACATGAACCAGGGCCGCTTCGACGGGATCCTGAGCAACTATCCGTCGGTAATAGCTTTCTATCACTATGCAGGTCAGTAATTGTATGCGTATACGGAAAATCAAAACAGGGTGGCTGACGGGGGCCTTGCTGATCGGCCTGACTGCCGTCACGGGTGCCTGGGCACAGGTGTTGCCCAAACCCGATACCATTCGGTCAGACAGTCCGCAGACGGAGCGTTTTGCCCTGGTGGTGTATGCCGGTTCCGGGCTGTCGGTTTATTCGGCACCAATCCAGGTGGCCGACGGCCTTCAGCAGGTACGTACCAGCCGGCTGGGTGTACCGGCCACCGTCCGGCTGATGTGGCATCCCGACCACCGGCTGCGGATAGGCATCGAAAGCGGCTGGACAACCATGTACGCCTACTCGGCACTGGCCGATGCCCGGCCCGCCAGGGTGTATGTTTCGGCCATACCGGTGCTGCTGGTGTATTCGATGCCTGTTACCCGGCGCATTGCCCTGTTTGGCGGCACCGGGGCTTATGTGCTCAACTCCACACTGCGGTACGGCGACGCGGTGCGGACCAATGCGGTGAGTCTGGGCTGGATGGTGGCCGGCCAGTTTACGCAGCCCATCAGCCGGAGCCTGGGCGTAGCCGTCGAACTGAAATGGCATGATGCCACCCAGACCAACGACACCAACTTTGCGCTGGAACTGCAACTGGTCTGGCGAGCGTACCGGTGGCGGTAACTCGCTCGAAAAGTGGGATTCCGGAAAGACCAACGAGCCGAAAAGCAGTTAAACTGATGAAAACTCAAATCACTTTACCGGTGGCATTGGTTATAAAAAGGACAACCAACATCTTACTGAACGTTGAAAAACCTATGGATAAGCTGTTTGCTGGTTGCCTTTCAAACCAGTCTGATGCCGCTATATGGATTGACTATGCAGACAGACAGTACGGGTGCGGAGATGGCATTTATTGCTGATACCCAGGCACCCATGTGGATTGAAGCGGTTTTTTTACGCAGAAATAACAACGCCAGAGCGACGGCGGCTATATTTACGGACCTGGTGGCCCGAAAACCCAAAACCCTGTATTGGCTCGGCGATATTGTGGCCCTGGGCTATAAGGCAGGTACCTGGCTGATGATCGATCAGTTTCTGGCCGAATGCCGCAAAGAAAGCATTGATGTACATGCCCTGCTGGGAAACCATGATGTAATGGGTCGCCCCAATCGGGGTATGCGTAATTTTCAGCGCCGTTTTCCCGAGCATACGCCGACGGGCTACACGCACGTAACCGATTCGGTAGCGGTAATTATGCTGAACTCGAATTTCAATGTGCTGTCACCTACCGATCAGGCGCAGCAGCAGGTCTGGTACGGCACGGCGCTGACCACGCTGGACAATGACCCCGCCATCAAATCCATCATCGTGACCTGCCATCACGCGCCGTATACCAACAGCCGCATTGTGAGTTCGTCGAAAAACGTGCAGCAGCGCTTTGTACCCTTATACCTGAAGTCCAGAAAAGCAAAGCTGTTTATCACCGGCCACGCCCACGCCTTTGAGCGGTTTAAAGTAGACGGCAAGGATTTTCTGGTGATTGGGGGCGGAGGAGGACTCACGCAGCCCCTGAGTACGTCGCCGGGCCGGCTCGCCGATGAAGCCACCGAATACAAGCCTCATTTTCATTACCTGACCGTCCGGCGCAGTGGCGAGCAACTACAGGTTACCTCGCACCGGCTCAAGACCGACCTCTCCGGCTTCGAAGATGGTTATACGTTTGTGGTGCAGTAGTCCACTAGGCCCGTAATGCCGCTAAACAGAAAACCGGAACAGTCCGTTACCCGTACGTAAACCATCACGATTGCTTTATCCCCATGAACGAACGGATTGAAAAAATCAGGCAGACGATTGAACCCCTGCGGCAGGCTATTATTCACCACAATGTTTACTCGGTCATCAATAACCTCGACGACCTGAAGGTGTTTATGCAGTATCATGTATTTGCCGTTTGGGACTTTATGTCGCTGCTGAAGGCCTTGCAGAACAACCTGACGTGTACCTCAATTCCCTGGTTTCCGAAGGGTTCGGCCGATACCCGCTACCTGATCAACGAAATTGTTATTGGCGAAGAGTCGGATATAGACCAGAACGGCAACCGGAAAAGCCATTTTGAACTGTATCTCGATGCCATGCAGCAGAGTGGAGCCGACACAACCCAGATCGACCGGTTTATTATGGCTCTGCAACGGGGCGTCGACCGGCAACAGGCGTTTGTCGAGGCCGGCGTGCCTGCCGAAGCCCGGCAGTTTGTCGATTTTACGTTTGAGGTGATTGGCAGTCAGAAGGACTATGTTCAGGCGGCTATCTTCACCTTCGGGCGCGAAGACCTGATTCCGGGTATGTTTCTGTCCATCATCAACGATGTCGATCAGCGGCTGCCGGCGCAGATCTCTGTGTTTAAGTATTACCTGGAGCGGCATATTGAGGTGGATGGCGACCACCACAGTCACCTGGCGCTGCAAATGACCGCCGATCTCTGCGGCACCGACGACGCGCGCTGGCAGGAGGCCGAACAGGCTGTGGTGACCTCGCTCCAGAAACGCATTACGCTTTGGGATGGCGTGTATAAAACCCTCCGCCGGCATAAATCAGTACCGGCGGAGATGGTCTGAGTAAAGGGCTTCCGAAGGTGGTCAGCTTTAGTTGGCCACCTTGCCCAGCAGTACTTCCGGCTCGTCGGTGGTGATAAAGTCGACGTTGTGGCTCAGGAACCAGTCCATGGCGACCGGGTCGTTTACCGTCCAGACGTTGACGGAGAGCTGCTTTTGCCGGGCTTCCGTCAGCCAGGCCTCGTTCTTTTTCAGCACCGAGACGTGGTAATCCAGCCCGTCCAGCCCATCCTGGGCGAGTACCTCGGGTGCTTTGTCGCTGCTCAGGTAGGCAACTTTGGCGTACGGGTCCAGGGCTTTCACCTGCTTGCAGACATCGTAGTCGAAGGCGATGTACTCGACCCAGGCCTGGGCTTTCTGCCGGCGCACCAGCTCTATTACACGTCAGGTCAAAGCCAGCGACCGCTCTTTGCTGATCACCGAGGTCTTGATCTCCAGAATCAGCCGGGTCCGGTTTTGCTTCATGCCTTCCTGCAGGTAGGCCTCCAGGGTAGGCAGGTTCTCGCCGTTCGTAAGGGTGAGCCGCGATAATTCGTTCGCGTTCGTTTTCTCGATGAATGTTCCCTGGTAAGCCGGATCATGGTTGACAAACAGCACTGAGTCGGCCGACATATGCACGTCGAACTCGCTCCCCATACAGCCCAGTTGAATGGCCTGCCGGAGCGAGGCAAGGGAGTTTTGCGGAGCGTCGGTATGCTTCCAGGCTCCCCGGTGGGCAATCACTTTGTTGCGAATAAACTGATCCTTCACCACCCGGAACGTCTGGCTTTGTTTGCCGGCCGGTGTCTGCCATTCCAGACTCAGGTCGTACCAGATTTCGGGACGGGCAGGCACCTTTCGGAACTGCAGTTGGTGCTGAGCGTCCAGGGTAAACAGTTTGGCCGACGGCCCGGTGAGCTTTAGTTTGCCTGGTTGCGCAGCCGGCTTGGCCGGTACAACCTTCCCGATGGCCGGGCTCTGGTCGGTAAAGGTGTAATTGGTTAGTAAAAGGGCCTCCTGAGCCTGAGATTCTCCGGTGGCCAGGCCCGTAAGCAGCATACTGAGAATGATTAAGTGCTTTGTCATGCAGAATGAATGATCGGCCGGCAAGTTATTCAATCGCCCAGTTTCGGAAAAGGAAATGAAAAAAAACGTAATACAGCCGTTATATACTGCCTCAGGCGGGCCTCAGAATAGGAAAACGAATGCTCGATTGCCCCTGGACTCATTCCTGTGTAAATTGGCGAACTCGCTTAGTATATAAGCGCCGGCCGCGTCCGGAACGCTTTATCGTATGGATTCAACATTTTCTCCGCTTCAACCCGTTTCGCCCACACTGATGGGGGTCATTCTGGACAATGCTCCGTATGGCGTCGTTGTCACCGAAGCGATTCGGAGCGCAGCCGACGGGGCGATTATCGATTTTCGATTCAGGTACTATAATAGCATGGCGCTGGCTATCACCGGCCTGACGCCCGATGACTTTCAGCATACCCTGTCAGCGCTTAATCCATCGTTCCGCGAACCCGGTCTATTTGAGCAGTATGTCCGGCTGGTTGAGCAGGGGGGCGCTCCCGTTACCTCCGAACAGTTTTTTAATGATCGCTACTTTTCGGTGACCGCTACCCGGCACGAAGATGGGTTTATCAGTTCCTTTATCGACATTACGCAGCAAAAGCGGAGTGAACAGGCGTTGCAGCAGGCCAACAGCACCCTGCTCGCCGTGCTGAACGGAGCCCAGGCCGGCATTGTTTCGTACCGCTCTGTCCGGAACAGCGACGGGCAAATCATTGATTTTGAGTTTTTATCCGCCAATCAGGTAGCTTGCCGGCTAATCGGCCGGTCGGAGAACCAACTCATAGGGCAACGGATCCTGACCCTCTTCCCCGCCAACCGGGAGATGGGCCTGTTCGACCGCTATGTGGAACTGGCAGAAACCGGGCAGCCCCAGCATTTTGAAACCCACTACCAGGCTGATGGCCTGGATAGCTGGTTCGACGTCACCGGCGTTCGGCAGCAGGACGGCTTTGTGTTCACCTTCCTGGACATCAGCGACCGCAAACGGGCCGAAGCCCGTGCCCAGGAATCAACCAATCTGCTCACGACGATTACCAACGAAACCCAGTCGGGCGTGGCACTTCTGGAAGCCGTGCGCGACAAACAGGGTCAGTTTCAGGGGTTCCGCTTTGCAATGGTTAACCCGGCCTGTGCCCGGCTGCTGAGCCGGAAGCAGGCGGAGATCGAAGGTGCCGACTTTGGGGCCGTATTCTCCCCGGCCGAAAGCACCGATCTGCTGAATCAGCTCCGGCATGTGCTGGACACCGGCGAACCGGTACGCCTGCCCGAACTGGCGTATCATTCCGACCGCGTGAACGGCTGGTTTGACCTGCGCGTGGTAAAGTACCGGGACGGCGTTATTATCTCCTTCCACGATATAACCGCAATCAAAGAAAACCAGTTGGCGTTTAGCCGGCAGGCCGAGCAGTTGCAGGCAATTCTGGATGCATCCATCAGCAGCATTCTGGCAATGACCGCCGTTCGGGACGAATCGGGGCGGATCATTGATTTTATGATGGACAAAGCCAACCGGTCGGTAGAACGCAGTTTGTTTACAACGCCCGATCAGCTCGAAGGCCGCACTCTGCTGGCGGTGTTTCCCGGAAATCTGGACAATGGTTTTTTTGAACTCTACGCCACGGCCACCGATACCGGTGTTCCGCAGCAGGGTACGTTGCACTACACCGACGTGAATGGGTTTGAAGGCTGGTTTGAGGTTTCCGCCGTGCAGCAGTCGCCGGATAAGGTGGTGATTACCTTTATGAACGTTACCGAGAGCAAGCAGCTCGAACGGCAGCTTCGCGAATCAAACGCCAGCCTGAACCAGTTTGCCTATGTAGCCTCGCATGACCTGCAGGAGCCACTCCGAAAGATACAGTCGTTCAGCGATATACTGCTTACGCAGTACAGCGCACAAATTGGTCCGGGAACCGAACTGCTGCGCCGGATGCAAACGGCTGCGGGACGGATGCAGACCTTGATTCGTGATATACTGGTGTACTCGCGCCTGTCGAACGTGGGTACCCTAACCTGGCAGCCGGTCGATGTGGGCCGCCTGATCGGTGACGTACTGGTGGATCTGGAAATGGCCGTTCAGGAGCGGGAGGCCGAGATAGACATAGGCACCATGCCGATTCTGTCGGGTGATCCGGCGCAACTGCGGCAGGTGTTTCAGAACCTGTTGTCCAACGCGCTGAAGTTTACCAGCCCGGCCCGAAAGCCTTACATTCGGGTGTTGAGCGAACGCATCAGCCGGCAACAGATGCCGGCGCGGGTGACTGTACCCGGTCGGCCCGGCCGGCAGTACTGGCAGATCTCGGTTGTGGATAACGGCATCGGCTTTAATGAAGAATATGCCGAAAAGATCTTTGAAGCGTTTGAACGGCTGCACGGCCGCAGCAGTTCGTACAGCGGATCGGGTATTGGCCTGGCCATCGTGCGCCGGGTGATGGACAACCACCAGGGGGCGGTTACCGCCCATAGCCGGGAAGGCGAAGGCGCTACGTTTTCGCTTTATTTTCCGGTTGCCGACAATTGATCCGCTACAGCGCAACGCCCGGTTTTCTGTAATCGGGTAGAAAACAAAAGCGCCCGATAGCTCCAGGCTGTCGGGCGCTTTTGCCTCGCAGGCGGTCTGTTTTACAGCTCTGCCAGGGCAACTTCAATGCCGTTCCGGTTATTCGGGTTCCGCACTTCATAGGCCACCAGCAACTTACCCTGGCTCACCAGGCTGGTGGCGTTGGTCGCATTGCGGGCGTTTTTTACAAACTGAACCGGCGCGGGCTTGTCGGACCGAATGGTGCGGTAGGCAATAACCGACGATGTTCCGGATTCGGCCACCTGGCTTTGCTCCCAAACCAGCACGGCTGCGTTCGGGGCCGGGCTCAGGTAAGGATTACGGGCCGTTGGGGCATCAACCACAAACAGGCGCTTCCCCTGCTGATTGGCTACCCGGATGCCCGGCGCATCGGTGGTGCCGGAATACCAGGCAACCAGATTCGTGCCGGCTCCGATGGCAGACGTTGGCCCGGAATGCGGGCAACCGTTGACTTTCCAGTTGTCGGGCGAGAGGATGGCCGCTTTCGAAAAGGTCTGTCCGTTGTCGGTTGAGTGCAGGTGGGCAATATCGCGGATATTGTCCTGGTTTTCGCGGTAGTACATGTGCAGCGTTCCCGAAGCATCGACCAGCAGGCTTATGTTGCAGCAGTCGCACACAAAAGGGTCAAGCACTTTTTCGGCCCCGAATTTTCCGCTGGTGGTGGTTACAAAACGCAGGTCGCGCTCGTGCGGCTTGCCCGGAATATCGTTCAGGTACGCTACGCCCACCTCACCGTTGGCCAGCACAATGGCGTCGAAGAAGCCCCGCACCAGCTGAGCGGTTTTATCTTGGTGTACCGGTGCGGGAATGCTCCAGGTTGTACCACCATCAGTAGAGGTGCAGTAAACAATCTGCAGATCGGACGGACGGCCACCCCGGTTGCCTTCTTTCGACGGGGCCGTGGCGGCTCCCTCGTGGTGGTGATGACCGGCATCGGCCTGGCTGTTCATGGCCGCCTTTGCTACCTCCGAACCCTGCAGGGCAAATACCGCCACCGGCTGGCCCCCTTTTCGGAACAGCAGTTTCGGGCGCATCAGCCGCGAGCTGCCAAGGCCCGGCGAGGCAAAAATCAGTTTCTTGTCGCCGAACGTGGCACCGTTATCGGCCGACTCCGCCCAGTAAAAATAGACCGTGCCCTGCTTATCTTTTTCGGTCCACGACAAGGCAACGTTACCGGCCGGGGTGCGGCTCAGCGTGGGTACGGCAAAGGTGCGGGTGGTATCCGAAAACACAGGTTTGGCGTAGCCGGATAAGGTGAAAAAGGTCAGCGAGAGTATGATGACAAGGCTGAAAATTGCCGATGAGCAGGACAGGGATCGGATTTGTTGCATGGTAGTAACTACTAATCGTTTTTAACCGGCTAACAAGCGTTCTTATTTAGACTAATTATAGACTGCGCAAAGGTGCGTAAAAATTGGATTCGATGCTACTGTTAGTCAATAAAATCTTCTGGTGAGCGCTGAACCGGTTACTTTGTATCCAGTGTACGAGTTCATCCATACGACTTCCTTAGACATCGCCGGGGGCAAGCTTCTTTGGCCAGATTGGTGAGCGTTCGTTATCGGGAAGAAATGTAGCGTTTAGTAATTACCGGTATTTATTTGCGTCTGGCTATGGTTAAATCTTCACCAGTACCGTCGGCCATCAGGCGCTGAATAACCGCGCCTGCAACTTTTCGACCCAAATCCAGCCCAACTTCGTTATCGGTGCGGAAGTGAATACCAGCCTGAAAGCGTGATTCGGCCCCATCCCTGGCTATTTTCTGGAACTGAGCCCGGTCGGCCGGAAAGAAATAGGAGAACAGCTCACCCACCATACCACTCAGGGCCGCATGACCCGAGGGGTAGCCGGGGAAGGGTGGCGTGGGTACAAGCGGCTGGTAGGTGGGGTCGTATTGATCCGGGCGGATACCCCAGTACGCGTACTTGGCATCCCAGCAGGCGACAAACGTATCGTAATAGGCAACCGCCACGGCTGCATAGATCCGGGCGGCACGCGGAGCGTTCAGGTGCAGGTTCTGCTCAAATAGTTTCTTATGCAGCAGGTCATCCGACGAGAACTGGCTGGCATAATAAAACGCATTGGCTTTTGAGCGGAATGTCTGCTTAAATGCTTTTAAATCTGCCATGTCTTTGGCGAAATCGGGCGGTGGGCCGGGCCGAAACTGGCTGGCGCTGGTAAGCACGACGGTTTTGTTCTGCCCACCCGTTGGGAACATCGGCTTTTTACCGGTCCAGATGCCGGGGCCGGCGGGCCGCTTACCATCCCAGGGCTTTTTGTATACGTAGTTGCTGGTATGTGCCAGTTCAGCTTCGGCAATGCGCCTGCCCAGCTCAAAACCAGCGAGGGTATCACTCGGAAAAGCCATGCCGGCGGCAACCCGTGAGGCCATGGCTCGCTGCGCCATTCGATTGACCGAATCGGCCAGGTGCGGGTAGAAATGAGCGATAATGGTAGACGCCACACCAGCCGCTACGGAGACTTCACAGGGATACGATGGGCTATCCGGTTTCGGACCCAGTACCTTGATCCGGCTATCGGCCACATACGGACGGGGGCGGTTATACGCATACTTGGTATCCCAGGCAGCAATAGTGGCATCGTAGGTAGCAACGTTCAGCAGCATGTTCGACAGCACGCCGTTGGTACTAGTGTCGGTCATCCATAATTTACCAATCATGTCGTTCCAGCGGTAGACGGGGGCACCGGCGTTCCAGAACTGAATCTGCTGCCGGGCGGCTGCGTCCAGGTTCTGCTGGGCCGCCAGTACCTGCGCAACTTCCTGCTTATAGGAGGCTGGCTGGGGTAAGCGGTAGGCTTTGCCCGATGGGATGAACCAGGTTTTCCAGGTACCGGCCGTTGGTTCCACCTGAGCCACCAGGTGAGCGGCCATGCACAAGACAGTTGTGAGGGTCAGTAAGCTCTTTTTCATAATACACTGCGATTTTTTGCTGAAGGTATCCCTATCAAAAAAGCCAGAAAAGCTGTCGCCAACAGACAGCAGGTTAGGGTAAACAAACGACGGATTTAAGGTGATAAGAGCCGTTCATTGACCCAAAAGGTTCTTTTGTAGACGGCAAAGACTGGTAAACTACTTTTCTGCCGATTATCTCGTAATTAGCAGCATGAACGTATCCGTAACAAAAGAACAGTTTACCTTCTACAGCCGGGTCGGAGCCGCTTTTCTACTGCTGTGGCTGTTTGGCGATCTGGTCAGTCATCCCGATACGTTCTACCCCAGAGTCTGGAACAACATCTGGCGGTGGGCGTATGTGCTGGTGCTTAATTTCATACTGTTTGAATACACCCTGCCGTTTATCCGGTTTACCTGGAAACGCCTTTTGCTGGGCCTTTTCCTGCTCTGGGTGCACCTGATGTTGTACTCGTTTGGCTTATACGCCTGGCGGCTTATTGGCATTGCGTTACATATCTATACGCCACTGGTAACGTTTCATTCTACAGATACAGGGGTAGAGTCCCAGATGAGCTATAGTGCGGGCTCTATTTTCTTTTTCGGTGCTTTCCGGCTTATTTTCGGCTATACTAAGCTCAAACAGACGGCGCAGCAACTGCGAATCGAAAAACAGGCGGCCGAATTAAACTACCTTAAGTCCCAGACCAATCCTCACTTCTTATTTAACACCTTAAACAACATCTATTCACTGGCCAGAATCAAGTCTGATCTGGCACCAGAATCCATTCTACGGCTGTCGAAGATATTACGCTACATGCTGTACGAAACCAGCGGGGCGTATGTAGCCATTGAGCAGGAACTAAAGATCATCGGCGACTATATTGCCCTGGAGCAGTTGCGATACGATGAATCGTTGCGCGTTAACTTTAACTACGATGTTGAGGATATGAAACAGGCCTTACCGCCCCTGCTGCTGATTCCCCTGGTAGAAAATGCCTTTAAACATGGCGTGTCGGAAACGCGCTATCAGCCATTTGTCGATATTCATTTGTCTGTTAACCAGCGGAAACTGACGTTCATCGTAAAGAACTCGACGGATGCTTTTCCGGAGGAACGGGAGGTAAAAGAGAATATTGGCCTGTCGAACCTCAGACGACAACTGGAATTACTCTATACCGACTACAGTCTGTGGGTGCAGCAGGGCGAATCGGTGTTTAGCGCTACGTTAAAAATCAATCTGGCGAGCCATGTCTAAATTAACCTGCATTATCATTGAAGACGAGCCCTTAGCCGTAAAGGTGTTGGTAGACTATATCGCGCAGGTGCCCTTTCTGGAGCTTCAGGGAACGTTTAAGGACGCGATTCTGGCCACCGATTACCTTCGGAATCACGCGGTGGATCTGATGTTTCTGGATATTCACCTGCCCAAACTGAAAGGGATGGCGTTTCTGAAAACGCTGACCCACCCGCCAGGCGTTATCATTACCACGGCTTACCACCAATACGCCGTAGAAGGCTTCGATCTGAATGTAACCGATTACCTGTTAAAACCTTTTGAATTTGAGCGCTTTCTGATTGCCGTCAATAAGGTTAGAAAAGCCGAGCAGGAGTCCCCAAAAACAGCCACCAGTCAGGGGGCAAAGGACTATCTGTTTCTGACGGTGCAGAAGAAAAAGGTGAAGGTGCTATTCTCCGATATCCTGTATATCGAAAGCCAGCGGGAATACATTAAGGTTGTTACGACCAAAGCCACATACCTGCCTAAATTGAGTACGCACGAAATTGAAGCGTTGTTGCCGGTTAATGGCTTCAGACGGATTCACCGGTCGTTTATCGTATCCATCAGCAGGATTGATTCGTACACTGCCGATTATGTGGAGGTAAATGGTGTGTCAATCCCCGTTGGCCGGGGCTACCGCCATGTGATTGAAAATTTGTAGGGTTATACTGTAAGGCTAGAAGGCTTTAACCCGGGCATTATTTTGGCTGTCAGCCGGTAAATAGTTATTATTGTAACAAAATGAGACAATAATCAATAGTTTATCCCTAACCCATGAAAATTCTGTTTAGTCTCCTGCTGGTGGCGGCCGTTCAGGCTCCGCCGGCTCTCATGGCCCAGTCTGCCCCTCGGGCCAAAACCGTTAACGGTGAGGTAGAAGGAACGCTGGAAACCAGTGGCGTTCGTTCCTTCAAAGGCATCCCGTTTGGCCAGCCGCCGGTGGGTGAGCTGCGCTGGCGCGAACCGCAGCCGGTTAAAAACTGGACTGGTGTGCGGCCGGCGAAGCAATTTGGGCCTCGGGCGATGCAACGGGCCGTTTTCGGCGACATGAACTTCCGCTCCAACGGCATGAGTGAGGATTGCCTGTACCTGAACGTCTGGACGCCCGCTAACGCTGCCGGCGAAAAGCTGCCGGTATTAGTGTACTTCTACGGCGGTGGCTACATCGCCGGCGACGGTTCCGAACCGCGTTACGATGGCGAAAGCATGGCCCGCAAAGGCGTGGTGGCCGTAACGGTCAATTACCGGCTCAACGTATTTGGCTTTATGGCGCATCCCGAGCTGACCAAAGAATCGCCGAACAAAGCGTCGGGTAACTACGGCCTGCTGGATCAGAGTGCCGCGCTGCGCTGGGTACAGCAGAACATTGCCGCTTTTGGGGGTGATCCTAAGCGCGTAACAATTGCTGGTGAGTCAGCCGGGTCCACCTCGGTGAGTGCGCAGATGGCGTCTCCCTTGTCGAAAAACCTGATTGCCGGCGCTATCGGCGAGAGTGGCTCTATCCTGGGTACGCTAACCCCCGTTACGCTGGCCGAAGCCGAGGAGTCAGGCGTGAAGTTTGCCAATCAGGTGGGTGCCAAAGCATTGACCGAGTTACGGGCTATACCGGCTGAGAAACTGCTGGAAGCCACTGCCCAACAGGGAACTCCGCGTTTTGGTATCAACGTGGATGGTTATTTCCTGCCCAAACCGGGCGTTACTATTTTTGCCAACGGCGAGCAGGCCCGCGTTCCGCTGCTGGTCGGCTGGAACTCCGAAGAGATGAATGGCCGGGCTATTCTTGGACAGGACCCGCCAACGCCGGAGAACTACGCAAAAGCCGTGCAAAAACTGTATGGTGACAAAGCAGCCGAGGTGCTGAGGTTGTACCCCGGTAATACGCCGGAAGAGGTTCTGCAATCGGCAACGGCGCTGGCCGGCGACCGCTTCATCGGCTTCAGCACCTGGAAGTGGGCGGATCTGCACGGCCAGACCAGTGGTAAGCCGGTTTACCGTTACTTCTACACGCGGCCGCGCCCGGCGATGGTTCCCGAAATGGGCAATGCTACGCCCGGTCTGGCGGGTGGTGTTGTGCGAAATGCTGATCCGTCGGCTCCTAAAGCACCACCGGCTCGCGGGGCAGTGCATTCGGCCGAGATTGAATATGCCATGGGTAATCTGGGAAGCAACAAGGTATATGCCTGGACGCCGGAAGACTACAAGGTGTCGGAGGTGATGCAGAACTATTTCGCCAATTTTATCAAAACGGGCAACCCCAATGGTGCCGGCTTACCTAACTGGCCGGCTGCCAACGCCGGTAACACGGTGCAGGTAATGCACATTGATGTGAATACTGGTGCCCAGCCTGAGCAGAACCGCAGCCGGTACCTGTTCCTGGACCCGTTTACGGCTAAATAGGGAAGACCGTCTTTACCAGTAAACAGAACAGCCTCCCATCGATGGGAGGCTGTTCTGTTTACTCTTCGCTCTGTTGGCTGAAGCGATGCTTAAGTCAACTTGTAATGTTTTGCCGATTGAACACCTGTAGCTGTAAAACCTGTAAATAGCTCCTGTTCCCCTTCCGGCAGTACCCTTAGTGCTTAACCAGGCTAAATTCTGTGTAGGCCATTACATCGTCCCATCGGAATTGCAGCACACCACCGGTTTGCGTTGGCTCAATGTTGATGGTGAACTGTTCGGCCACTTCTTTTACTTTTTGAACCGGTATGACTACTGACACATAATCCGCTGCCCGATTGGGATCGGTAGGCCACCGCAGCACGTCCTTGTTGAAGATCAGTATCCACTGGTTTTGCCTGGGTATGGTGTAGAGACTGTACTGCCCTTTGGGGATATGTGTTTTTCCAATCCGGATGGGGTTCTCCAACGTCAGGATCGTGGCCCCACCGGCACCGGTTCGCCAGACAGAGTCATACGGTACTACCCCACCGAAAATTTGTCTTCCCCGCTTATAAGGTCTTCCGTATTGCACGTCCAGGGTAGTGTTTTGCACCACAAATTGTACCCGCTCCTCGGGCGACGGAAAGCCAATGCCCCTGGTTTTGGTCATTCGTTTGGCGATCTGTTCAATGTCGATGGGTTCATGTTTGGTAACAATGTAGTTCCAGGGTGTACCTAAACCGTTGGTGCGGAGGATTCTACCTTGCTCATCCACCTTTATTCTGGTATACTCAATAAACGGACCGCCAAACAAGACCGAGTCTTTTCCACCATAGCGGGCACTGATTTCATAGGCTCTGAAGCGGTGGTTGATCATGTGTAGGGGTAAGGCTTGTTTACCTGACCGGGCCAGTTGCACGCAGTTCCACTCCATCAGTGATATAAAGGGTACCCATCCGCCAACAAAGTTCATTCCGGGAGCGGCATGTTTGAAGATGGTCTCGGCAGGTTGACCCTTTTCGGCATTAAAATAGGTACAGGTATCGTGCTGGCAGTTCATGGTCAGCCGGTATTCAAAGGCCCCGGAAGCCGCCCGAAACGGAACAGAGCTATTCAGCGGGTCCATGGCTGCCACATTGAACTCGCGGATGCTTCCGTCCGGATAAAAGTGAACACTAAACTGAGCAATGTAGTCTTCCGGCACCCGCACAAAGGCTTTGCCGTATAAGTGGTTGTGAATCATCGTATACGTCTCTACCAGAACTGTATCTACGCCCATTGTTCCAATAAAGGATGCAGTATAGGGTCCATTCTGTTGACCGAAGCAGTTGGTGAAAGCTGCCGTAACCTGTACGGCAACGACTTTCAGAAACATATTTACAGGTAGCAGTCGCATATACACCAGACAAGGGTTAGTTTATTACCGGATCAACCCCGGGGGTTTAGGTACAAAGGAGGGAAAGCGAAGGGAGGTTTGATTGTAAAAAAGCGACTTATCCGGTCGCCACCGCTCCAATCTGTCGGAGCGGTGGCGACCAGTAGTAAATCATTCAGCCGGGCCAATGCGCCGGAGAGACGGTCGGGTATAATTTAAAACCGCAGATTCAGCCGGGCGTACCAGAACGCCCCGTTGCTGCCCATCTGCACCGGGTCCCAGGCTCCGCCTGATTCGGTGAGGGTGGGGTCGTGGAGGTTCGGGTAGGCGTTGAAGATGTTGGTGCCGCCCAGCGTGAGCCGCACCTGGTTGGTTAGCCGGTAGCCGACCGACAGATCGGTGGTGATGCGGGGTGCGTACACATCCAGGTATGAGAGCGACGGATCGCCCTCATATACGTTGTAATTGGCCAGCTCTACCTGGCCAAAGCGAATGGCACGGGCGACGATCGTCCACCGGTCGATACCGTAATCAAGCGTCAGGTTGATCTTGGAGGGTGGGGCGGAGGCTTGGACAAACCTACGTTCACGCTCGTCAAAATACGTATCTTCCTTGCCGCGCAGCCGGTTATTGGTCGTTACGGCATCCACAGTCAGCCGGTTAAAATTAGCCGCCAGTGTGGTGTTGAGCCGGCCCCGGCCGAGGGCGGCACTATGCGCCAGTATCACATCCAGACCCCGCGTGGTGGTTGAGATGGCGTTGGTGAAAAACTGAGCCTGACCAACGCGCAGGGCCCGAAGATCGGCTCCAATATCGGGGTCGTCGTTGGTGAAGGCTCCCGTCAGCACCACCCGGTCTTTTATTTTCACCAGGTAGCCATCCACCGTAAGGGTAAAGTTGGACGCCAGCCGACCGGTGAAACCCAGGCTGAGGTTTTGCGAGGTTTCCTGTTTCAGGGCCGGTATACCGAGTTTCTGCGTCACGGCGCTGTTGTTCCGCGCCAGCAGCACCTCTACCGGCTGCCCATTCACGAAGTTGGTGAATGTAGAGTTAAAATAGATCTGGGCCAGCGAGGGAGCCCGAAATCCGGTGCTGGCCGTAGCCCGTACCGTGAAATTGTTGTTCAGCCGGAGCCGGGTCGAGAGTTTGCCGTTCAGCGTGCTGCCAAAGTCGCTGTAGTTTTCAAACCGTACGGCGGCTCCCAGCATAAACGCCCGGGTAATATCGGCTTCGGTATCCAGATAAATACCCAGGTTGGTGCGGCCTTTGTTGATGACATCCGCCGGCTGAAAACCCGGAAAGCCCTGGGAGCCGCCCGGCTTCGTGGGGTCGTAATTCCGGTAAGAGCCTTCTTCACCGGCAAAGATCAGGTACCGCTCCGCCCGGAATTCGCTGCCAAAAGCAATATTGAGGCCCTGTAGCGTTTGCTGGAAGTTGCGGGTAAAATGCAGGCCCGTTACATTCTGCTGCAACTGAAACCCGCCCGCGTCAAACGACCTCGGGGAGTTTACGCCCAGCGAGGTGTTCAGCGTGTTGTTGACCGTATACTGAAAGCGGTTGCTGCCGAACACATTACCCAGGTCTACGTTCCAGCCCTTCCAGGTACTGCGAATACCGGCGGCAAACGAACCGTCAACGATGTTACTGGCAATAATCGGGTCGAAGCCGTTGGGGTAAATGACCGGTATGTTCCGCTCGCTGTCGGCGAAGCGGGTCCAGGCGTAGGCGTCACCTTTTCGGAAATTAAGGCCCCCAAAGGCGTAAATCTGGGCGTTGGTGCTCAGCGGAATGGCAGAATTAGCGTAGAGCGAGGTGTTCTGAATTTTGGGATCACCGTACTGCCGGCGGGCAATATCACTGGCTACGTTGGCCCGCTGCGTGTGGTCCCGGAAGTTGTAATCGGCGGTGAGGTTTACGAAACCGTCCTGACCGATGCGCAGCCCGTAGTTGGCATTCACATTTACATTGGCCCCATCGAACGCCTTATCGTCGAACCGGTATTTGGCCTGGAACATACCGTAGTTAACGTTGCCGGTAAACTCATTGACGGTTTGTTTCAGCACGATGTTGATAACGCCGGCAATGGCGTCGGAGCCGTACTGCGCCGACGCACCGTCGCGCAGGATTTCGATGCGCTCGATGGCGGCTGCCGGAATAGCATTGAGGTCGGTGCCCGTATTGCCCCGGCCCCGGCTACCGAACAGGTTGACCAGCGACGACTGGTGCCGCCGTTTGCCGTTGATCAGCACCAGGGTCTGGTCAGGACCAAGGCCGCGCAGCGTAGCGGGGTCCACGTGGTCGGCACCGTCGGAACCCGTCTGGCGGTTGGAGTTGAACGAGGGCGCGACAAACTGGAGGAGCTGGTTCAGATCCAGTTGCCCGGTCTTGGCCGTTACCTCCCGAATATCGATGAGGTCGATAGGAGAGGGCGAATCCGTTACGGAGCGGTTCAGGTTGCGCGAACCTACCACGTTTACCTGCGTCAGCGTATTGGCTTCCTCCAGGGTAGCATTCAGGGTGGTCTGTCCGTTCACCGGAATTTCGAGACGCTGGAATCCAACGTAGGAAAAGACCAGCACCGGATTGGTCGAGCGGGTTGTAATCTGGTACTGACCGGCGGCATTGGTAGTTGTGCCGTTGTTGGTCTCTTTTTCGACCACGGTAGCGCCCACCAGTAGTTCACCCTGCCGGTCGGTTACGCGGCCGGTAATGACCTGCTGGGCGTAGGTGGATACGGCTACAAAACAGAAGGCAATCAAGACAAGTTTTTGCATAATTTTCAAGTTGGAGTCATATGAAAATAATGCAAAATCCGTTCTAACCAAAATGTATCCTGAATTTCGGTATCAATTTTAAACCAACGGTCATTCCGAAAGACCATTCCTCACGAAATGCACACTGACTCCTCAAAAATTTATTATTTCTGCAGGCGGCAATCCGACCCTCCGGCCGGAATTTCCCCGCTTCATCTGCTGTTTTATCGATTTGGTTTATAGAAGTAATATTATCCACACCTAAACTATGCAGCACTTTGTTCGACCCGAATCCATCGTCAAGAGCATATGGGGAGATGCCGACGTTATTCTGCTGATTTTTGCCGGTTCGGCCGGTGAGTTTGCGCTGAACCGGGCGGTAGACTGGTTGTTTTTTACGGGGAAACTACCGGCCGACCCCATCGGTCGTTTGTTCTCAACCGTTCAGTACGCCCAGGAAATTGTTTTCTCGGATAAAGAGGGAGCCGAACGGGCTATCCGGCGGATTCATGCCATCCACGGGGGTGTCGAGAAGAACCGGGGGCAGCGAATTCCCGACTGGGCCTACCGCGACGTGCTGTATATGCTGATCGATTATTCGGAGCGAGCCTATCAACTGCTGCACCGGCCGCTGACGCCGGCGGAGAAGGAAGAGATTTTTCAGGTATTCCGGCAGGTGGGCGAAGGGCTGCAAATTCCTGACCTGCCCCCGACGTATGCTGACTGGTTAACTGACCGTCGGAACCACATCCGGCGCGACCTGGCCTATAGCATTTACACCAAACGGCTTTTTGAGCGCTATCGCGAAGAATTGGGAGCCTGGCGGTTTGGCTTACTGATACAGGCCCAATCGCTGCTGGTGCCGGAGCGGGTACATCGTCTGCTCGACCTGCCGCCCAAGCCGCTACTGGCCTCTACCATGTGGTTGTATAAGGGATTGAACCGGCTGGGGCTGCGCTCGGTAGTGCAGCGGGCTCTGCTGCCGACCGAATACCTGAAAGACATCCGCAATCTGGACCGCGCCGAGGTAATGTAACAGAGCAGGGAACAAAAATGCCTCGTTTTACTGTTATTTAACGGCAAAGAATTAATACCTTTGCCGTTCGTATACGCCCAATCGGCACCAAATCTGGGGACGACCGGAATTGACAGCTTGTTGAGATTGCGTGTAAGCATGCCGGGAGTTGATGGTATTTCCTGTATAACAAACCGTCGAACCATAACTGGCGAGTATAACTACGCCATGGCTGCCTAATCCTGATAGGATAGCATAGCCATTGTCTCCCCGGCCTACGTGCTGCCGGCCGGATCAGGAGGCACAGACACGCAGCGCTGGCTCGGTTAATGGTGTTGATACCGGGCGAGACCCTAACACCTACGGATGAGGCACGGTATGACCCACACCTGGCCGATTCCCGACAATCACAAGCGGGTCTACGCATGTAGAAAGCACGTCGGTTTCCTTGACTGGACGAGAGTTCGAATCTCTCCGTCTCCACCGTAAAAAGCCCTGCCGGCATCCGCCGGCAGGGCTTTTTTATAGGCATAGTTATTGTATGTATCCCGGATTGTAAATCCGGTTGTACTACTCCCGCCAGCCGGATTTACAATCCGGGGTACTGTCACTTGTTGTATTGCTCTTTTGTTGTATTGCTCTTTCCCGTAATTTTAAGGCACGTTTACCAACCGACACCGCTCTGTTTATGCACCGATTGATTCTGGCCATTTCTTTACTGGTATCGCTGATGATGTATACCTCCTGCACCAACCAACCCACCGAACGCAATCCTGAGCTGGCTGCATTCTTCGATACCTATTTCGAGGAGCGCCTGAAGCTTTTTCCCCTGGAGGCTACTACCCAGGGCGATAACCGCTACAACGACCAGTTGCCGAATGATATTTCGGCGGAGTTTATCGCCAATACCCGGCAGTTCTTTACCAATAACCTACAGCAGTTGCAGACGTTCGACCGGGAGAGGCTATCGGACGAGGACAAGGTTTCCTACGACATTTTCAAGCGGGAGATGGAGGTGCAACTGGAGGGGCTTAAGTTCCACCAGGAGTATATTCCGTTTCAGCAGTTCTGGGGTCTGCCGCTCACGTTCGGGCAGTTGGGCAGCGGAGCGGGGGCGCAGCCGTTTAAAACCGTGAAGGACTATGAGGACTGGCTGAAGCGGGTGTCGGCGTTCAAGGCCTGGGGTGATACCGCTATTGCCAACATGCGGCAGGGCCTGGCGACCAACCTGGTGCTGCCGGCCAGCCTGGTGGTTAAGATGATTCCGCAGATGAATGAACTGGTCGTCAACGAACCCGTCCAAAGTCTGTTCTACGGACCTATTAAAACGATGCCGGCCGATTTTAGCCCCGAAGAGAAGAACAGGCTGACGGCCGCTTACAAAAAGGCCATTCAGGAAGACATTGTACCCACGTACCGCAAACTCAGTGATTTCCTGAAGAATGAGTACCTGCCCAAAGCCCGTGCCTCATCGGGTATCGACATGGTGCCGCAGGGATCGGCCTTGTATACCTACCTGGTGAAGACCTGGACCACCACCGACAAAACACCGGAGGAAATTTACCAGACCGGTTTAACGGAAGTGGCGCGTATCCGCAGCGAAATGGAGAAGGTAAAGCAGCAGGTTGGCTTTACCGGCACGCTGGACGAATTCTTTACCCACCTTAAGAACGATCCGAAATTTTACCCGTACAAAACCCCGGAGGATGTGCTGGACGCCTTCCGGTCGATTCAGGCGAAGATCGAGCCGAACCTGAAGACAATGTTTACCAAAACGCCGAAGACACCGTTTGAAATCCGGCAGACGGAGAAATTCCGGGAGGCTTCGGCCAGTGCAGAGTACAACCAGGGCTCGGCGGATGGCAGCCGGCCGGGCATCTTTTACGTCCCCATTCCGGATGCTGCCAAGTTCAACATTACTTCCGGCATGGAATCGCTGTTTCTGCACGAGGCCATTCCGGGTCACCACTATCAGATCTCCCTACAACAGGAAAATACCAATCTGCCCAAGTTCCAGCGCTTTAGCTGGTACGGTGCCTACGGCGAAGGCTGGGCGCTGTACTGCGAATCACTGGGTATAGAACTGGGCCTCTACACCGATCCCTACCAGTACATGGGCGCGCTGGGCGACGAAATGCACCGGGCCGTGCGGCTGGTGGTAGATGTGGGGCTCCATGCTAAAAAAATGACGCGGGAGCAGGCCATTAAATACATGATGGACAACGAGCCCATTTCGGAAGACGGTGCCACGGCCGAGATTGAGCGCTACATGGCCATTCCCGGTCAGGCATTGTCGTACAAGATTGGTGCCTTGAAAATCCGGGAGTTACGGAGCAAATATGAGCAGCAACTCGGCAATAAGTTCAGTCTGGCTGCTTTTCACGATGAGTTCCTGAAAGATGGCTGTATGCCGCTGGATGTGCTGGAGCGCAAGATGGATGCCTGGGCGGAGCGGGTGAAATAGACCGGATACCTGCTGAACCGTATGCTCATTTTAGCGGTTAGATGGGGAGTTATCCATTCACTAACTACGTATGAGTTATTTGTTCAGTACGCTCACTATCCGTGACATCCAGCTAAAAAACAGAATTACCGTTTCGCCCATGTGCCAGTATTCCAGCAACGATGGCTTTGCCAACGACTGGCACCTGGTGCATCTGGGCAGCCGCGCCGTGGGCGGTGCCGGTCTTGTTTTTACCGAAGCTATGGCCGTATCGCCGGAGGGACGCATCTCGCCCGATGACCTCGGTATCTGGAAAGATGAGCACCTGCCCATGCTGAAACGCATCACCTCGTTTATTGAGGCTAACGGGAGTGTGCCGGGTGTTCAACTCGCCCATGCCGGACGCAAAGCCAGTGTACACCGGCCGTGGGAAGGAGGCCGTCAGATACCGCCCACCGAACCGCGTGGCTGGCAAACCGTTGGCCCCAGCGCCATCCCTTTTTGGGAAACCGACACACCGCCCCTGGCGCTGGACCAGGCCGGTATCCAAAAAATAAAGGCTGACTTTATGGCCGCTACGCATCGGGCGCTGGAGGCCGGTTTTAAGGTGATCGAACTGCACGCAGCGCATGGTTACCTGCTGCATCAGTTTTTGTCGCCGATGAGCAACCAGCGGACGGATGAGTACGGCGGCACCTTTGAAAACCGCATCCGACTGGTGCTGGAGATTACCGAAGCTATTCGCTCCATTATACCCCAAGGCTACCCCCTGTTCGTGCGCATTTCCGCCACCGACTGGACCGAGGGCGGCTGGACCGCCGACGATTCCGTTGCGCTCTCCGCCATCCTGAAAACCAAAGGCGTCGACCTGATCGACTGCTCCACGGGCGGCAACGTACCCCGCGTAAAGATTCCGGTGGAGCCAGGCTACCAGGTACCCTTTGCCGAACGCATCAAAAACGAAGCGGGTATCCTGACCGGTGCCGTGGGCCTCATCCGCACCGCCGAACAGGCCGAAGCCATCATCGCCGGCGGTCAGGCCGATCTGGTCTTGCTGGCCCGCGAGTTCCTCCGCGACCCTTATTTCCCGCTGCATGCCGCCAAAACGTTAGGCGATGACATCAAATGGCCCGTTCAGTACGAGCGGGCGAAGGAGTAGTAAACCGGAATACTGCTCCCGCGCCGGCTGGCCGATGTTGATCATGCTGCTCTGCTTCATATCGGTGTAGCGGGCGTATGGGTGTTGTGTTCCCAGACGATGGCTTTTGTTTTGGGGTCGTGAAACTAAAGCAGCCGGTTCAGCGTCTCCATCTAGTATTCGTGGGTACCTTGCGAAGCCTCGCCCAGCAGCACACAACGGGCGTCGCCGATGCGTTCCAGCAGCGGGTCGAGGTCTTTGGCACTCGTTAAGGCGTAAGACTGTTCCCGGTTTTGATCGGTTTTGGCGGAGATTGTTTCCATAGCGGTACCGTTTGGGCTTTGTCCCTAAAACCTAAACGGTACCGCTATACGATGGTTTATTTCTTTACGTAAAAAGGCGTGTTGGCGGTGGCTACGTTGTTGTGGCCGTCGGTGACGTACACAAACAGCCGGTAGGCTCCCTCTTGGTCCGGTGTCTTCAGTGTAATCTGGCCGCCGTTTGCGGTGGCGAGCAGCCCCTGCATGGTTTCCGGCCTGTTTTCGCGGTCACCCCCTTCTTTCAGGTCGGTGCTTTCGGGCAGCAGTTCCCAGCGGTAGGTGAGCTGGTCGTTATCGGGGTCGGTGACGGTCGCCAGAGCGGTGTAGGTCGTGCCGGGTTGCAGGTAAATGTTGGACAGGGCATTTTTGCCGTCGACCAGCATCGATTCCAGGTGCGGAGCGCGGTTTTTCGGCCATTGGCCGGTCCAGAGGTACTGCATCACATCCACCACCTCCGACTCTTCCCCGGCTTCGGTAAACACGCCATACCAGGTGGGGGTGCGTTCCTGCTTCTGCCCCCACAGAAACACGTATGAGCCGAGGCAGTGCTCGGTATCCTTGCCCATCGAGGCTTCGTAGCGGCTCTTGTACACGGCTGCTTTGGCACTGCTGGTTTCTTCGATGGAGGCTTTCCAGGCCGTTTGTGGCCCTTCCCAATGGCCGGTCGGTCCCCATTCCGTGACCATATACGCGCCATTCCAGCCCAGGTCGCGCACCCGCTTCGGCAGTTGGGGTAAGCCGCCGTAGGTATTAATGGATAACAAATCCAGGTCGGGACATCTGGCCTTGATGTAGTCGACTTCTTTCTGGTTGATGCCCGCCAGCATGGTGGTGACCGGATGGTTCGGGTCTACCTCATGAATCATGTTGGCGATGGCGTTTACGGCATCCCAGACCTTTGGGTTAGTATACTGGAGGTTTAATTCGTTGCCGATCCCCCAGATCAGCAGGGCCGGGTGATCTTTGTATTTGAGTACCTCCTGCCGTAACGACTGAAGTTGTTTCGCGACCGCTTCGGCGTTGTTGTAATCAAAACCGTGCCGTTCGCGGGCCACGTTCAGACCCATGGTAACGGTGAGCCCGTACTGATGCGCTTCATCCAGAACCGCCTGTCCGTTCTGTGTGCTCCAGGTGCGTATGGAGTTTCCGCCGTAGGCTGCCAGCCGGTCCAGGTAGCGGCTGCCGCCGGCGCCTTTGATGTAGTACGGCTTGCCGTCGCGGAAGAGCTGATAGCTGCCGTTATTTTTTTTAAGCGCCACTTTCACGGCTTTGATGGGTGGAGTAGCGGTTGCATACCCTGGGGCGGCCGCAGCCAGAAACAATATGGATAAGGCAAAAAGACGTTTCATAAGACATTCAGGGATTAAGTGAGTTATCTATTCCGGTAGCGGTTGTCTGGGTATGGTTTCGGGCGTAATCAGTGGCACTACAACTGTAAAGGCTTCATCGGTCTCTATAATCTGAATGTCGGGTTGATTCAGAAGTTTGTATTTTGCCGTAATGTTGAGCAATCCTTTCTGGGTAGAGGCTACGCCACTTCTGGACCGCCGTTGCAGGTTATTGCTGACGATCAGCGTATAATTGTCGCTGTTGGTATAAATACAGATGTGCAGCGGGTGATCGGCCGATACCACATTGTGCTTCACGGCGTTTTCGACCAGCAATTGCAGGGTCAGCGGGGGCAGCAGGTAATCTGTACACCGGTTCAGAATGTTAATAGTCAGATCGAAGCCCTGTCCGTAGCGCGTTTTGAGCAGGTGGTAATACGAGGTGATAAACTTGATCTCCGTCGCCAGCGTGGTCAGTTCGCGTTCGCTGGTCTGGAGCAGGTACCGGTAAACAGTCGACATCTCATCGACGAACTGCTCGGCTTTCCGGGGCTCATCGGCAATCAGCGACGACAGGGAGTTGAGACTGTTGAACAGAAAGTGCGGACTGATCTGCGATTGCAGGGCCCGCATCCGGACTTCATTCATTTCCTGCCGGAGTTTTTGAACGGCTAGTTCGGATTCCAGTTGCTCCCGCTGATGCTGCTCCCGCTCGCGTTCCAGCGTCTGTTCGACCAGGGCTTTATTGACGGCTTCCTGCCGGTGCCGGTAGGTTAATCCAAAGGAGAAAAAAATCAGCTCCAGCACAATACCTATCTGCAAATAGGTCTGCGACGCCCGCCACATACTCACCTGAGCTGTGGTTGTAAACATAAAGCCGAGCACCAATGCTAAAATGCCGCCAATCAAGAGCAGGAGCGTACCGGTGATGAACAGGCGGGCTACCGTATCCCGACGCTTAAAAATGACCGCTATCACGTACCCGGCAATGATGATGCTCGCTACCCGAACTACAGAATTAATGATGACATGGATTGGCCGTTGCCAGTAATCCGTCATGAAGCAGATCACCACCTCACCCAACCAGTACACAATGTATATACCCTGAACAATACGAAATAGTCTCAGCAACTTCGGGTGGTTTTCCCGCATGTTCAGAAAAACATTGGCAAAATCGTAGTAGACAAAAAAGGCCACCATTGACGTGACAACCCGGAAGAAATAAAAGGCGGCTTCCGAAAGACCGGCCGTCTCGCCGGATGGCCGGCGCAGGCTGAAATAGCCGATCCAGATCAGCATGTAGATACTGTATAAACTATGGATTCGGTCCCGGTAGAAAAACCACTGCACCATGTTGAACAGCCACATGGCCGTCATCATGCCCATAAACAGCAGGAACCAACTTTCATACGTCATGCTCACGCCACATCTTTTTCATTTGGTGGGGCCGAATCTACAATATTTCGACGGATAAGCGAATTTGCCCATTTTTACAAATGCAGGCAGATACGTTGTGCCAAAAGGTTGTTTCCGGCAACGTTCCCGGTAACGATTGCGTAAAAATAGTCAAAGCCTTCCTCCGTTTCGTGCTGTTTTAGGGCCAACTTTACCCTGGCAAACCCTTCTGACAGGCATGAAACCTATCCTCCGACTTAGTCTTCTATTGGTGCTGATGGCCTTCCGGCCGGCAGAAACCAAACTGCGTATCTTCCTCATTGGCGATTCCACCATGGCTAATAAGCTGCCGTTCGACGCGCCCGAAACCGGCTGGGGCATGGTGTTCCCGCAGTTCGTCAACGAAGCGGTGGAGGTCCAGAACCATGCCGTCAATGGTCGCAGCACCAAAAGCTTCCGGACGCTGGGCCACTGGAAGAAAGTATACGACCAGCTTCGGCCAGGTGACTGGGTGTTTATCCAGTTCGGCCACAACGACCAGAAGCAGGATGATACCACCCGCTACGCGGCTCCGCAAACCGACTACCGCAAAAATCTGGTGCGGTATATCGAAGAGATCCGGGCCAAAGGGGCTAACCCGCTGCTGCTGACGCCGGTGATGCGCCGGAAGTTCGACGAGAGCGGGCAGTTTGTCGACCAGCACGGCGAGTACCCCAGCGTGGTTAAAGCGGTAGCGAAGCAGTACCGAATCCCTCTGATCGACCTGCACGCCCGGAGCCGGGAGGTGATTGTGCAGCATGGCATCGATGGCTCAAAGTACCTGTTCATGAATTTTCCGGGCAAGATTTATTCGAAATTCCCGGACGCCAAAGAAGATAATACCCATTTCTCACCCTACGGCGCTGCCCTGATGGCCGGTCTGGTGGCCGAAGACCTGCGGACTATTAGCCCCTTGTCCAATTTCCTGAAGCAGTCGCCCTACCCCGGCAAATACGCCTACGAACTCCCGAACGTGATGGCTCCGGCTTTCCGGAAAGATACCTTTAATATTGTTCGTTATGGTGCCGTGGCCGATGGCGTCACGCTGAACACGCAGGCCATTAACCAGGCAATTGAGCAGTGCAGCCGCGCCGGTGGCGGTACCGTGCTGGTGCCGAAAGGCTTCTGGCTGACCGGCCCCATTGTGCTGAAAAGCAACGTTAATCTGCACGTGCAGGAGGGAGCGCTGGTGCAGTTCAGCCGCAACACGGCCGATTACCCGCTGGTGCAGACCAATTGGGAGGGCGTTGATGCCATCCGGGCGCAGTCGCCGATTTCGGGTACCGATCTGGAAAACATTGCCATCACCGGTAAAGGGGTATTTGACGGTGCCGGGGAGGTTTGGCGGCCGGTGAAGAAAAGCAAACTGACGGCTTCGCAGTGGACCACGCTCGTAAAAGCAGGGGGTGTGCTGGATGCCGAGAAGAATACCTGGTACCCCAACGAGCGGGCGCTGAAAGGCGCCACCGCGAAACGCCCAGGCGTAGTGGCTGAAGGGTACACCCTGCAAAATACGGCAGACATCAAAGAATTCCTGCGTCCGAATATGGTGGTGCTGACCCGGTGTAAGCGGGTGTTACTGGAAGAAGCTACCTTCCAGAACTCCCCGGCCTGGTGTCTGCATCCGCTGCTGTGCGAGCATATTACGCTCCGTAACCTGACCGTCCGCAACCCCTGGTACGCCCAGAATGGCGACGGCGTCGACGTCGAGTCCTGCCGCAACGGGCTGATTGAAGGCTGCACGCTGGATGTGGGCGACGACGGCATCTGCATCAAATCCGGTCGCGACGAAGAAGGCCGTAAGCGCGGGGTGCCCACCGAAAACTTCATTGTGCGCAACAATACCGTATTTCACGCCCATGGCGGTTTTGTCATCGGCAGCGAGATGTCGGGCGGGGTGCGCAACCTGTTCGTCTCCAACTGTAATTTCCTGGGCACCGACGTGGGCCTGCGTTTCAAAACGGCGCGGGGCCGGGGTGGTGTGGTCGAGAAGATCTACGTCTCGGACATCAACATGACCAACATTCCGGGCGAGGCTATCCTGTTCGACATGTACTATGCCGCCAAAGATCCGGTACCGCAGGCCGGTGAAAGCAACGAACTGCCGACTATTGCTGCGCAGCCTCTGAACGAAGGTACTCCGCAGTTCCGCGATTTCCACATCCGCAACGTGGTTTGTCAGGGCGCCGAAACGGGTATCCTGATCCGGGGCCTGCCGGAGATGGCCATCAAGAATATTGAGATTGAAAACGCGACGCTGGTAGCCAACGCCGGTCTGGTCTGTGTCGAAGCCGATAACATCCGGCTGAAAAACGTAACGCTGCTGACGAAGGAGAACACGGTGATGAAGGTGCAGAACAGCAAAAACATCACGCTGGACGGCATTACCTACAAGCCCGGTGCCGATGTGCTGCTGAAGATCTCCGGCGACCGCTCCAAAGCCATCCGGCTGGTGAACACCGATGGTACAAAGGCAAAGAAGGAGGTGGAGTTTGGCGAAAAAGTTCTTTCCAACGTACTAACCAAGAAGTAATATGATAATCCGCGTTCTGCTTTTTCTGCTGCTGGTCAGTGGCAATATGCTTGCTCAGCAAGTGCCCTGGTCGCAGCGCATGGCCGATTCGTTCATGACCTGGCATAAGGACTCTATTCTGGTTGGTAACAACAAGACCTCGCGCTGGGATTACGAGCAGGGCCTGATGCTGAAAGCGCTGGAACGGGTATGGTACCGCACCGGCAATGCCCGATACTTCGATTATATCGTCAAAGACATTAACCAGTTTGTCAACGCAGACGGCAGCATCCGTACCTACAAACTGGAGGACTTCAACATCGACAACGTGACCACCGGTCGGGTGCTGCTGATGCTGGCGCAGCAGTCGCAGCCGGGCCGGGAAAAATACCAGAAAGCGGCCCAACTCCTGCGAAAGCAACTGGCCGAACACCCGCGCACGAAAGAGGGCGGGTTCTGGCACAAAAAACGATACCCCTACCAGATGTGGCTCGATGGCCTGTACATGGCCCAGCCGTTCTATACCGAATACAGTGCCGTTTTCAACGAGCCGCAGAACTTCAACGACATTGCCAAACAGTTTGCCCTGATCGAAAAACACCTGATTGACCCGAAGACGGGCCTGCTTTACCACGGCTACGACGAAAGCCGGGAGCAGAAATGGGCCAATCCGAAAACCGGCCAGTCTCCGCATTTCTGGGGCCGGGCGCTGGGTTGGTACATCATGGCGCTGGTGGATGTGCTGGACTATTTTCCCCAATCGCATCCGGAGCGGGCCAATCTGGTGAAATACGTGCAGCGACTGGCCCCGGTGCTGGTGACATACCAGGACCCGAAGTCGGGGGCGTGGTGGCAGATGGTCGACCAGGGTGGCCGCCAGGGCAACTACCTCGAAGCGTCGGCTTCCAGCATGTTTGTTTATGGTTTGGCTAAAGCGGCCCGCATGGGGTATGTCGATCAGTCGTACGGGGCGGCCGCGCAGAAAGGCTACCAGGGCATTCTGAAGAACTTCATTCAGGAAGAGTCTGACGGCACCATCAGCCTCAACAAAACGGTAAGCGTGGGTGGCCTGGGTGGCACCCCGTACCGCGACGGCAGCTACGAGTACTACCTGAGCGAACCCATCCGCAAAAACGACCTGAAGGGCGTAGGGCCTTTTATTATGGCCAGCATCGAGATTGAAATGGCTCCGGAACTGGGCCTGGGAAAAGGGAAACGCGTGGGGCTGGACTACTACTTCAACAACGAGTACCGCAAAGGCCCGACCGGTGAGACGGAGCGGTTCCACTACACCTGGGAGGATCGGATGCACTCCGGTTTCTGGTTGTGGGGCAACACCTTCCGCGAACTCGGCGCTACCACCAAAGCCATTCCGACCGCTCCAACCGCCGAATCACTGAAAGGTGTCGACGTATACATCATCGTAGATCCCGATACCCCCAAGGAAACCGCGGGGCGGCCCTCCGCTAAACCAAACTATATTCAGACCGCCGACATTCAGGCCATCACCGATTGGGTGAAAGCCGGTGGCGTACTGGTGCTGATGGCGAACGATACCGCCAACTGCGAAATTAAACACTTCAACCAGCTGGCGCAGGCGTTCGGCATCCGGTTTACCGATAAGAACGTGAACATGGTACAGGGTAATCACTATGAGCAGGGAAAAGTGCTTATTCCGGCAAATAATCCCATTTTTAAAACCACCAAAACCGTTTATATCAAAGAGTTAGCCGCACTGGAGGTCAAATCGCCCGCAAAGGCGACGGTAGCAAACGGCAATGACGTTATTATGGCCGTAGCCAAAGTCGGCAAGGGCACTGTCTTCGCCGTGGGTGACCCCTGGCTCTACAACGAGTACACCGACGGCCGCAAAATACCGGCCGTTTACGAAAATTTCAATGCCGGCAAGGAACTCGCCGGCTGGTTGCTGACCCAGGCGTATCCCGGAATGTAATTCCGGTTTATGTACCCCGGAGTTCCACTCCGGGCGTTGAGCCGACAGCACTGGCGCCGGCTGAAGCCGAACCGTAATGGAATTTCGGTGTACAACTTCCGGAATGCAATTCCGGGGTACGCCTGGGGCTGGGTCAGGACTCCCGGAATGCAATTCCGGGGTACTCGCTGGGCGTCACCTGAAACACTTCTTTAAAACACTGGCTGAAGTAGGAAGGAGCCTCAAAACCAACCTGGTAGGCGGTGTCGGACACGCTGAGCCCGGTTCGGAGCAATTCCGCGGCCCGGCGCAGGCGGTACTGGCGAATGAGCTCGTTGGGTGAAAGATGGGTCAGGCTTTGTACTTTGCGGTGCAGCGTTCGGCGGCTGACGGCCAGGTGATCGGCCAACTGCTCAACGCCGAATGTTGAATCGTCCAGGTGCTGCTCCATAACGTCGTAAAGCAATTTCAGCCAGCGATCCTGCAGGGTTTCAGACGCCAGCGGACTGCCGGGCCGGGCTAGCTGCTGCTGGTAACATTCGCGGAGTTTTTGCCGGCGAGTCAGCAGATTACGGAGCCGCAGGTGAAGCTCGTCGAGGTGGAATGGCTTGGCAATGTACTCATCGGCTCCCTGCTGTAAACCCTCAATAAGTCCGGGCTGGGTCGCCCGGGCGGTCAGCAGAATAACGGCTATATGATCAGTGGCCGGGGTGGTCTTGAGCTGGTGCGTGAACTGGTATCCATTCATATTGGGCATCATAACATCGGAGATGACCACATCCGGCAGTTCACGTTCGGTAATAGCCCATCCTTCGCGTCCGTCGGCTGCGGTTAGTACCCGGTACTGTTCGGCCAGTTCTTCGGCCAGGAACTGGCAAAGCTCGGCATTGTCTTCTAAAACCAGCACAAGTGGTAGCTGGTCGGCCTCGTTCGCGGGCGTTGGGCTCAGGGAGGAGACCTGTTGAATAGGAATCCGTCGGGTTTTGGCTGGAGGATCTGTCCAGACCGGCACCGATAGCGACGGAGCTGGTATATACGTTACCGGTGGTTCATCGCTCCCGATTGGCAGCAGGGGCAGTTCTACGGTGAACCGGGTGCCCTGCCCAACGGCGCTGCTAACGCTAATAGTACCCCTCATCAGTTCCACAAGTTCCTTTACCAGTGAAAGGCCAATGCCGGTACTGGGCGGTACCAGCGCCACACCCGGCCGTAGCAGGGCGGGGCTGAGTTCGTAGAACCGGTCAAAGATATAAGGCAGCTTCTGCGGCTGAATACCAATTCCGGTGTCCTGCACCATAAGCTGAATCCAGTGCATTCGCTCGTCGGGGCTGGTACCGGCACCCGGCTGGTTGGCGCAGGGATAAAAATCTACCCATTCGTCTGCTCGCTGGGTGAGGGGTACACTGGCTTCCGGAAAGGCCGCCCGGGTAAGACTCACCGTTACCCGACCGATTTTGGGCGGTTCATCACCCGCGACTGCCGCCGAAGATGTAAACTTCAGTGCGTTGGCAATCAGGTTATTAACGATATGCTCAAGTTTCTCCGCATCGAAATAATACCCTTCGGATACGTCGTTATGAAAGGCCAGTTTCAGGTTGTGTTCCTCCGCCAGCGGGATAAACGCCTGAACCAGTTGGTCGATAAAGGCCCCCGGGTAGCCGGCCTGGGGTACAACAGCCAGATGGCCGGCCTCCAGTCTGGTGAGTTCGAGCAGTTGATTGATCGTACGCAGCAATTGCCGGCCGTTCCGCTGGATGAGATGCAGGTGCCGGCGCAGGTCTCCGGAATAGTCCGGGTTGCGAAGCAGCTTTTCAACCGGAGCCAGGATCAGGGTAAGTGGCGTGCGGAATTCGTGGGTGATGTTGTCGAAGAAATGGCTTTTCATCTCATCGAGCGTTTTGAGTTGCTTCGACTCGCGCAGTAGCCGGACGTGTTCGGCGGTTTTTTCAATAGTGAGTTCAAGGTCCTTTAGGTCGAACGGCTTGCCGATGAAATCGAATGCCCCGTGGTTCATAGCCGTTCGGATCTTCGACATCTCCCCGTAAGCGGTCACCATAATGGTGCGGCTCATCGGCATCAATTCCGAGATTCGCTGGAGCAGGGTTACCCCATCGATATCCGGCAGGCTGATGTCCAGCAAAACGACGTCGAAGGTTTCGCCGGATTGAATCAGCGATAAAGCCTCCAGTCCGTTGCGGATAAAGTGGAAAGAGTAGTTGCCACATTGAATTTTGCGCCGGAAATGCAGTCGGATGAGCGACTCGAAATCCGGCTCGTCGTCGATCGCCAGAATGTGCGTACGCATACTGATTTAAGGGCCTTAGGTTTTACGCAAACAAGCAATAAATCAGTAATTTACAATATATTAGTTTTTGAACGGTCTTTCGGACGAACAGAAAAACTGGTTATTCCGGAGGTTCCCGGATCGACGACTCCCGCACCACCAGCCGGGCCGGTATCTTAACCGTACCCGCCGGCGCGGCTTTCTGTTTACGTTCGATAAGTTCGATCAGGCGCTCGGCGGCCAACTGACCGATCTCTACGGCGGGCTGAATGACCGTGCTCATGGAGGGCGACAGCAGATCGGCCACGTTCAGGTTGGTAAAGCCGATCAGCGAAACCGTCTCCGGGATAGCTACCTGCCGTTTCCGCAGCGCGGCCAGGCAGCCGAGAGCCAGGCGGTCGCTGGCGGTGAAGAATGCATCGGGAGCTGGAGTCACGGCCAGCAACTCATCTACCATCGGCCCTACCACGTCCTCGCCGAAGCCGCAATACCGCACCAGATCTTCGTCGAACGGAACATCGTAACTGGCTAATGCATCTTTGTAGCCGGCCAGCCGTTCCTGCGTAATTGACATCCAGGGCGGAATAGTCAGGTGGGCAATGCGCCGTCGACCGGTCTGGAGCAAATGCTCCGTCGCTTCAAATGCGCCCTGGTAGTTATCGGCTATGATCCTGGGCGTATCCAGTTGATCAGATACCCGGTCGAACAAGACCAGCGGGAAGCCTTTGTCCTGTAATTCTTTCAGGTGGGATACATCTGAGGTCTGGCTCGATAGTGAGATCAGCAGCCCGTCTACCTTCCGGGAGACCGACTGCTGCACGGTCACGACCTCTCGTTCATATGATTCATGGCTTTGAAAAATGATAACGTGGTACCCCCGGTTATACGCAATGGCTTCGATACCGTTGATGGCCTGCGAAAAAAAATGGTTGGCAATTTGTGGGACAATCACGCCGATAGCCCGGCTACGGTTTTCCTTCAGGCTCAGCGCAATCGGATTAGGCCGGTAGTTCATGCGCTCGGCGTATTCCATCACCAACCGTTTGGTTTCCGGATTAATTTCGTAGCTCCCCCGCAACGCCCGCGACACCGTTGAGGTGGAGAGATTGAGCGCCCGGGCAATATCTTTTATCGTAACGGCTTCCACAGGCTTTTCTTGTTAATGTACAATTTTTGACTTGCTGAACGAGTTGTTGCGATGTTCTCTATAAGGAGTCAAGTTACCATAAAATATACTGGCAGGCAGAGACTCATAGGAAAAAGAAAATTTTGGCAACGTTCCCGACAACGATTGCGCAAATAAACTGGCGGCTGCATTTTATTTCTCGCCGAATACCTCGTAAGCTTAGGTAAACCAAATGGCGGTCTGGTAAATCCTAATCGGCAATCCATCTCAAAAAAGTGAAAACCATAGACCGGGACTAATACATTTATGATTCAGCTATCATTCAACTTCTTGCGCCATCAGGCACTGTCTCAGCAGGAGACGATCGCCCTGGAGCGGCTGATGAACCTGCCGGAGCGGGTCTTACAGTTTGGCACCGGTGTGCTGCTACGGGGTCTGCCCGATTATTTTATCGATAAAGCCAACCGGCAGGGCCTGTTCAATGGCCGTATCGTGGTCGTTAAATCGACTGATGCCGGTGATGCCACGGCCTTTGACCGGCAGGACGGCTTGTATACCCTTTGCATCCGGGGGGTCGAGGAGCGCCGGATTGTGGAAGAAAATGCCGTTTGTGCGGCTATCAGTAGGGTGCTGTCGGCAAAAAGTCAATGGGAAGAGATTCTGGCCTGCGCGGCAAATCCGCTCATGGAGGTGGTTATCTCCAATGTGACGGAAGTGGGGCTTCAACTGGTGCAGGACAACATCCGGAGCCAACCGCCGGTGTCGTTTCCGGGCAAACTCCTGGCGTTTCTCTACGCCCGTTACCGGGCCTTCGAGGGAGCCAAAGACAAAGGCATGGTGATTGTTCCGACCGAGCTGATTCCCAACAATGGGCGGGTGCTGGAGGCTATCTTGCTGGAACTGGCCCACCGCAACGAACTGGACAGCGAGTTTATCGACTGGCTCGAGACCGCCAACGTCTTCTGCAACTCGCTGGTTGACCGGATCGTGCCCGGCCGTCCTGATGCCGCTACCCGCCACGCGCTGACCAACCAGCTTGGCTACGAAGATGAACTGCTGACGATTGCCGAAGCCTACCGGCTCTGGGCCATTGAAGGCGACGAGCGGGTACAATCGGTACTGTCGTTTCACCAGGCCGATAAAGGAGTGTTTATCCGCCCGAATATCGATCTGTTTCGGGAGCTGAAACTTCGTCTGCTGAACGGGACGCATACTTTAAGCTGTGCCCTGGCGCTCCTGTCTGGCTTCGACACCGTGCGCGAAGCGATGGAGGATGAATGCGTAGCCGCTTTCCTGAGCCATCTGATGCTGGCCGAACTGGTGCCGGGTATTCCGTATCCGGTCGACGAAAAGGTGGCGCAGCGGTTCGGGCTGGAGGTGCAGGATCGTTTTCGTAACCCGTATATCGAACACCGTTGGCTGTCTATTTCCATGCAATACACCATGAAAATGCAGATGCGGAACATACCCACCTTGCTGCACTATTACCGGCAGTATGGCGTGGTGCCGCAGTACATAGCGCTGGGCTTTGCGGCTTACCTGCTGTTTATGAAGGGCAGCAGCTACCGGGACGAGGGCTGGTACGGTGAACGCGAGGGTCACGAATACCTGATTCAGGACGAAAAAGCCGGGTACTTTGCCGATTTGTGGGCGCGGCTGTCGCCCGACGACCTGACCCAAACGGTGCTGCATAACAAATCTTTGTGGGGACACGACCTAACCCCGCTGCCGGGCTTCGGGGAGGCTGTGCGGGACTACCTGCGGCAAATGCTCGACAAAGGCGTGTATGCCACCGTAGCCACTGTATTGAATAAGCCGGTCTTTGTAGACAAATGAAAACGAACATCCTTAAAATACACCCGAACGACAACGTATTGGTCGCCCTGGCGGATCTGCAGCCGGGCCAGACCGTGCAGTGGGCGGGATTTGAGTACCTGATTGCGGAAGCCATTCCGGCGAAACATAAGCTGGCTACCCAAGCGTTTGAGCCGGGCGATGGCATTACCATGTACGGAGTACTGGTAGGCAAAGCCAAAGGCCGGATACCCGCCGGGGGCTTACTGACGACCTTTAATGTGCAACACGCTACCAATACCTACGCGCAAGCCGCTAAACAGGTAAGCTGGCCGGCTCCGGCGGTAGATCGCTGGCAGGAGCGAACCTTTATGGGCTATCACCGCGCCGACGGTACCGTTGGCACAGCTAACTACTGGCTGGTGATACCGCTGGTGTTCTGCGAAAACCGCAATATTCAGGTGCTGGAAGAAGCGCTGGTGAATGACCTGGGCTACAACCGCCGGCATACCTACCAGCGCCAGACGCAGGAGCTGATCGGGATGATGCAGGCCGGCAAAACCGTGGAGGAAATCTTACAGGCCGACCTGCAAAGTGCCCTCGCCGAAGAGGTAAAACCCCGCTTGTTTCCGAACGTCGACGGCGTGAAGTTTCTGGCCCACGATGGCGGCTGCGGAGGGACCCGGCAGGATGCGCAGGCGCTGTGCGGGCTGCTGGCCGGATACATTATGCACCCCAACGTGGCGGGTGCTACGGTACTGAGTCTGGGCTGCCAGAACGCGCAGGTGGCTATTTTACAGGAAGAGATTCAGAAGCGGGACCCGCAGTTTGCCAAACCATTGGTTGTGCTGGAACAACAGAAAATAGGGACAGAAGAATCGCTGATCAGCCAGGCGCTGCGGCAAACCTTCGCCGGGCTGATGCTGGCCAACACGAACGTGCGCCGGCCGGCTCCGCTGCGTAAGCTGACGCTGGGGCTGGAATGCGGGGGCTCCGATGGGTTCTCCGGAATCTCGGCCAACCCGGCCGTGGGCTACACCTCAGACCTGCTGGTGGCCCTCGGCGGCACGGTTATTCTGGCGGAGTTTCCGGAACTATGCGGGGTAGAGCAGGAACTGTGCGACCGCTGCGTCAATACCGAAACGGCGACCCGATTTACGGGTCTGATGCAGGCTTACAGTCGACGAGCGCAGGCGGTGGGTTCCGGGTTTGACATGAATCCGTCACCCGGAAATATCCGTGACGGGCTGATCACCGACGCCATGAAATCGGCGGGAGCGGCTAAAAAAGGCGGTACGTCGCCCGTGGTGGCCGTGCTGGATTATCCGGAGCCCGTGACAAAGCCCGGTCTGAATCTGCTCTGCACCCCGGGCAACGATGTGGAATCGACCACGGCTGAGGTGGGCTCCGGTGCTACCCTTGTGCTGTTTACCACGGGCCTGGGTACGCCGACCGGTAATCCCATTGCCCCCGTTGTCAAACTGTCCAGCAACACCGCCCTGGCCCGCCGGATGCCCGACATCATCGACATTAACACCGGCACCATCATCGACGGTGACGAAACCATCCAACAGGCGGGCGAACGCATTCTCGATTACATCATACAAGTGGCCAGTGGCGAACAGGAAGTTAGCGCCGTTCGCCACGGACAAGACGATTTTATCCCCTGGAAACGGGGGGTGTCTCTTTAGTTTGACGTTTGACGTTTAAGGTTTGAAGTTGGCTGACGCACTCTTCTAACCTCAAACGGCACCGCTTTGGCGGGCTGACGGCCGCCCGGCTCAAACTACAAACCTCAAACTTTTTCCGATGAAAAAATTCCTGAACGAAGACTTTCTGCTGCAAACCGAGACGGCACGGGTGCTGTACCATGAGTTTGCGAAGGCAATGCCGATTATCGACTACCACTGCCACCTGCCGCCCGATCAGATTGCCGATGACAAGCAGTTTGACAACCTGACGCAGGTGTGGCTCTACGGCGATCATTACAAATGGCGGGCCATGCGCACCAATGGCGTCGATGAAAGCTACTGCACCGGCAACCAGTCGGATTACGCCAGGTTTGAAAAATGGGCGCAGACTGTCCCCTATACCGTGCGTAATCCGCTCTACCACTGGACGCACCTGGAGTTGCAACGCTACTTCGGCGTAACGAACATCCTGAACGGCAATTCCGCCCGGCGCATCTACGACGAATGCAGCGAGAAACTGCAGACGAGTGACTACTCGGTGCGGAACCTGCTCCGCCGGATGAATGTCGAGACGGTTTGCACCACCGACGATCCCGTGGACACGCTGGAACACCACCTGAAAATTGCCGAAGACGGGTTCGGGATCAATGTTCTCCCCACCTTCCGGCCCGATAAAGCGATGGCGGTGGAAGACAGTACGGCGTTTAATACCTACGTGGCCCGACTTGAAGCAGCATCGGGTATTGCGATCAGTACGCTGAACGATTTTCTGACCGCGCTCCGCAACCGCCACGATTTTTTTGCAGTAATGGGCTGTAAGCTGTCGGATCACGGGCTGGAGCAAATCTATGCGGAGGAGTATCGCGATAGCGAGATTCAGGCTATTTTCAGTAAGATACGTTCAGGCCGGCCGCTGGAGGGTATGGAGGTGCTGACATTTAAGTCGGCGATGCTGGTGTATCTGGCCGAAATGGATTGGGAGAAAGGCTGGACGCAGCAGTTCCACCTGGGTGCCCTGCGCAACAACAATTCCCGCATGTTGCAACGGCTTGGTCCCGATACCGGCTGGGACAGCATCGGCGATTTCGCACAGGGACGGGCGCTGGCTACCTTTCTCAACCGACTGGACACCAACGATAAACTGGCCAAAACCATTCTGTACAACCTGAACCCGGCCGACAATGAGCTGATGGCGACCATGATCGGCAACTTCAACGACGGATCAGTGGCGGGCAAGGTACAGTTTGGCTCCGGCTGGTGGTTTCTCGACCAAAAGGATGGTATGGAACGGCAGATGAATGCTTTGTCTACTATGGGCCTGATCAGTCGGTTTGTGGGTATGCTCACCGACTCGCGCAGTTTTTTGTCGTACCCGCGTCATGAGTACTTCCGCCGTATTCTCTGTAACCTGTTCGGCAACGACATGGAAAACGGCGAACTGCCCGACGATATGACGTGGATCGGACAGATTGTGCAAAACATCTGCTACGGCAACGCTAAAACGTATTTTGGCTTCGGTACCCAGGTACATGCCGGTGCCCCGTCAATGGTAACCGTTTAATGGCTAAATACATGGAATCTGCCTCTATTCCTTCGTTGGCTTTGCCCGTCGGCGTTACGCTCGACCGGTACATTATGCACAAGCAAAGCTCGTTTCCGTTTGCCACGGGTGAGCTGTCGCAGTTGCTGCGCGATATTGCCCTGGCCGGCAAGATCATTCACCGGGAGGTAAACCGGGCCGGCCTCATCGACCTCACCGGCGGTATGGGCAGCCAGAACGTGCAGGGCGAAAGCCAGCAGAAACTGGATGTGATTGCCAATATCCGCTTTAAACGGGCCTTGAAAAACGGGGGAGAAGCCTGCGCCATCATCTCCGAAGAAGAGGAGGATATTATCTACACCGGCAATCAAAACGGCAAATACATCGTGGCCATCGATCCGCTCGATGGTTCCTCCAACATCGATGTTAACGTATCCATCGGCACCATCTTCTCCATCTACCGCCGGGTAACACCGGTAGGGACGCTGCCGACAATGGTCGATTGTCTGCAAAGCGGCCGGAAGCAGGTAGCGGCCGGGTATATCCTGTACGGCTCCTCCACCATGCTGGTGTATTCCACCGGTTGCGGGGTCAACGGCTTTACCTACGATAACTCCCTGGGTGAGTTCATTCTCTCGCACCCCGATATTACCAGCCCGAAAGACGGCAGCATCTATTCCTGCAACGATGGGAATTGGGAGCTGTACGACGAGTCGGTCAAAGCCTATCTGACCGATTGTCGCCGAAAGCAGTACACCGCCCGGTACATCGGCTCGCTGGTGGGCGATTTTCACCGGAACCTGCTGAAAGGGGGTATCTATCTGTACCCGCCCACGGTGAAAAGTCCGCAGGGCAAACTGCGGTTGCTGTACGAAGGCTTTCCGCTCGCCTTTCTCGCCGAACAGGCCGGCTGCATTGCCACCGACGGTACCCAGCCTGTTCTCGACATTGACCCGCACAGCCTCCACCAGCGCACGCCACTGTACATTGGTGCGCCGGTGATGGTGCAGGCGCTGAGTAGAATGTTCCAGGTTTCACGTTCCAAGTTTCAAGTTGGCTTCGCCACATCTAACCTGGAACCGGGTGGCCTCGCTGAAACCTGGAACCGCCGGGCGGCCCCGCTGAAGCCTGAAACCTGAAACTTGGAACCTGAAACTTGGAACCTGAAACCCCAACCCCATGACAAACGAACTCTCCCTCTCCAGAAGAACATTTATTCAGCAATCAACGCTGGCGGCTGCCGGACTGGCCGCGCTTAGTGGACTTGACGCCCTGGGTCGGCCCCTGGCGAAACGCAAAGTAGCGATGGTTGGCACAGGCCACCGGGGCACCAGTATGTGGGGTGTGCCGGTGGTGAAAGAATTTGGTGATATTGTCGAGTTCGTCGGACTGTGCGATGTCAACCAGGGCCGGATGGAAACGGCCAGGAAGATGCTGGGCGTCAACTGCCCGACCTTCACCAATTTTGAGGAGATGATGCGGCAGACCAAACCTGATATGCTCATCGTCACCACCGTAGACGGTACCCACCATGATTTTATCATCAAGGGCATGGAAATGGGAGCCGACATTATTACGGAGAAGCCCATGACCACCGACGAAACCAAGTGCAGGGCTATTCTGGACGCCGAGAAGCGCACGGGCAAAAAAGTAACGGTGACCTTCAATTACCGCTACTCCCCCCACCGCCA
This sequence comes from Nibrella viscosa, assembly GCF_039541875.1. Lineage (NCBI taxonomy): Bacteria > Pseudomonadati > Bacteroidota > Cytophagia > Cytophagales > Spirosomataceae > Nibrella > Nibrella viscosa. Next base: position 136,727 of record NZ_BAABHB010000013.1, read on the forward strand.
GAAACTGTACGAACTGCTGCGGCAGGAGGTGGTGGGTAAGATCACCTCGGTCGATTTTCACTGGTACCTGGATGTCCGCCACGGGGCCGATTACTTCCGGCGCTGGCACCGGCTGAAAGAGAACAGCGGCTCGTTGTTCGTGCATAAGGCCAGTCACCACTTCGACCTGCTTAACTGGTGGCTGGAGTCGGAGCCGGAGACGGTATACGCCAATGCCGCCCTGGAGCATTACGGCAAAAATGGCAAGTTCCGCTCGACCAACTGCCGGCCGTGCCCCCATAAGTCGGCATGCAAGTTTTACTGGGACATCAACAAAGACAAGCGCCTGACCGCCCTGTATGTAGATAATGAAAAATATGACGGCTACCTCCGTGACGGCTGCGTGTTCAAGGAGGATGTGAACATTTACGACAAAATGGCGGCCACCATCCGCTACGCCAACGGGGTGCAGGTCAGCTACTCGCTCACGACCTATTCGCCCTACGAAGGCTACCGCATTGCGTTTAACGGCACCAACGGCCGCATTGAAGCCTGGATCAAAGAATCCGGGGCAATGACCCTGGAGCCGTACGACGAAATCATGGTCTCGCACAATTTCGGCAAGGTAGAGTACATCCGGGTACCGCAGGCCGAAGGGCATGGCGGGGGCGATGCCCGGCTGCGCGACAAGATTTTCCGCAACCCGGCCGCCGAAGATACCTATCGGCAGTCGGCGGGCAGCCGCGACGGAGCCATGGCCATTCTGGTTGGTATTGCCGCCCGCAAGAGTGTAGAGTCGGGTCAGGCGGTGAATATTGCCGATTTAACGGGCTTAAAGCCCCTGGCGGTGAAGTCGTAGATAGCAGCTTATTGATTTATGTGCTATTTTGCGGGTCCTAACCATTAACCGAACATGGTACACATTCGATCTGTTTTTCAAACCCTGCTGGTAGCCGGTGCGCTGCTGCTGACCAGCTTTACGTTTACCAACCCCAAAGACGAGCAGGCTATAGCGCAGGCGGTTGAACGACTCCGCAAAGCCATGATCGATCCCGACAAGGCGACGCTGGAGGCCATTACCGCCCGCGAACTGAGCTATGGTCACTCTAACGGCCTGATCGAAAATCAGGATGCCTTTGTCAAGGCGCTGCTCAACGGATCATCAGATTTTGTGACCATCGAGTTGAGCGATCAGACCATGACTATCGTCGACAAAACGGCCTGGGTGCGGCACAAATTAACGGCCGAAACGAAAAACAACGGCACGCCGGGGCAGACCAAACTGGGTGTGCTGCTCGTTTTTGTGAAGCAGAAAAACGACTGGAAGCTGCTGGCCCGGCAGGCAGTGAAAATCTAGACCTGGTTCAGATACGTCTAAAAGCAAAAAGGCAGCCAATGGCTGCCTTTTTGCTTTTGGTAGAGCGTACATCAATATTTGCTGTAAGCCATCAGGCCACCAGCCAGGCTGTTTTCCAGCGATTTGCCCAGGTCCTCCAGCGCTCTGAAACCGTACCGGTACATGCTGGAGTTCGCTTTGGTATACTGGATCGGAAATGTTGCCGGTGTGCCCTCAAACAGCGTAGTAAGTTTACCCGACAGGGTGATGGTTCCCTGCGATACGGTAATGACGGTAGCTACCTGGTAAGACGGTTTATTATCTACCGGAACATTGCCGGTAGTGATCGTAAGCGCAGCCTTGTTCTCCTGAAATGGGTAGCCGAGCTCCTGAAGCCGGACACGGATCATTTCATACGCATCTTCATCGGTCAGGCTGGTCCTGACCAAAATCGCATTGTCTCCCTTTGCCGGAGGGGCAGTCTCCTGGGCATACGTAGTTGCAGAAACAACCAGTAGCAGTAACAGAATGATGGTTTTCATGACCTGAAATGTTTATAAGTGGAACGGTATTTGGCAATACAGACGCTAATATAGTATTAATTTTCAATTAACTGTTAACCGTTTAATAAAAACGGAAACTTTTTTTTTGTTGATGCGGCTAGTGAGGCTTAAGAAATTTAGGTTAGTTAACAATATAGTGAGTATGGTTGGGGAAGAACGCAGGGAAAACTTCGAAGTATGCTCCTAATTTGATGTATTCTACTGAAATATTAACGAATAGATGAAAAAATTTATTTACTTATTTTGATATTAGTAAACAAAATGGTTAATTTGACCTGTCTGATCGGCTTAATTGATTGCGAAACAAACTGAGGTATGGAACAAACGAGCACCGCCAATGCCGGGCGCTATCTGATGCGCCTTATGGTCTACACAGATTCAACCCGATTAGTAACTAGTCAGTTGGGAAATGATTGCTGGATAAACGACAGTACCCGGCAGACGTTTACCTACGGTAGTCGTCATACTCTTATAGAGAGGAACCGTGAGGACTATATTGTAGCCAATTACCCGTTGATTAAGCCGGCTCCCAATCCGGAGAACCCTACTGAGGTAGTTCCCCTCCTGCTGGTTTGTCTGGCACCCCCACCGTTATTTTCGCTTTTACCGGATCCGGTCTTGGATAGTTTATAGATTAAGTTGGATAAACGACCTTAGAGTTTTTCTAATAGTTGGTAATACTCAGAAGATATCAGGGGTCTGAAAGCGCGAAAAGGGCTGCCCGCCTGGGCTTCAGATTGATGGTTTTTTTGAGTAAAGCGCTGATTATCAGGAGAGGGTTCTATTTCGGTTGATGTTAAATGTTGATTAAAATTTTTAAGCAGGAGTTACCTCATATTGCTTGTGGTATACATTTAGGTAAGTAATTCGCGGTGTATTTATTCTATGTATTTACATCTTTTCCAACCTAATGTCGTTATATATGGAAATTTCTACCTGCTTACTTGTCATTACCAGTAATCCGGAGGATCTGCTACAGATCAGACGAAGTTTCGCAAAAGAACAGTTACTGGTTGAAGGGCTGACCACGATGTTTGACTTCTATGTAGAACAGTACCTGAGCCAGATGAGCGAAAACAGGTTGTTCTCCCATATTCTGCTCGACCTGGATATGGGTTACCAGCCGGCTCTGGATATTGTATCGTTGCTGAAGCGACATCCGCTTACCCGCCATATTCCGCTTACCGTATACAGTCAATACCAAAGTGCGTGCCTGATCAGGCTGGTGGAAGAGTATGGAGTGAATACCTATCTGGTGCGATCGTATGGATGGCCCGCTACGGCAAAAGTGGTTAAAGGAATTTGCCGGCGCGCAGAACAGGTGGCCAGCGGCCGGTGCAAGGCGGCCTTCAGCAGCAAAGCTGCGGCCTGAGGATTCGGGCAGGCAGGAATGGATACTTGTCGTGTATTGGGCCGGAGTGTTTCGCTCTGGTCAACCTGGAATGTATAAGCTGCTATTGTTAACAGATTTTCAATGCGTTGCGTTATTGTCGTACTTTTATTTTTCGGTTTACCTTATTGTTTAACGGCACAGACTCAGGTTACTCTCAATGGCTACGTTGCTGAGCGTGGGAGTCAGGAGGCACTGGTTGGCGTCAGTGTGTATGTGCCGGGTACTACCCTGGGTACAACCACTAATACTTACGGTTTTTTTTCGCTGACCATACCCGCCCGAGACAGCGTTACGGTTACGTTTTCTTTTGTGGGTTACCAGTCCGTTACGTATCTGGTGGCGCTGCACCGGAACGTTGCGCTCAATGTAACCCTTATTCCTAACAGTAAGGAGCTGACCGAAGTGGTTGTAACGGCCTCCCGCGACAAAAACCGGGTGAGCGACGATGCGCAGATGAGTCAGATCGGGGTACCTATCGACCAGATCCGGAATTTGCCGGCCCTGATGGGCGAGAAGGATGTTATCAAGGTTATTCAGCTCATGCCCGGTGTGCAGAAAGGGTCGGAAGGAAGTACCGGTTTATACGTTCGCGGGGGAGGACCCGATCAGAATCTGCTGATCCTCGACGATGCGCTGGTGTATAATGCCCAGCATTTGTTTGGCTTCTTTTCGGTGTTCAATGGCAACGCCCTGAAAAACGTAGAACTGATCAAAGGCGGCTTTCCGGCACGCTACGGCGGGCGGTTGTCGTCGGTGATCGAGATGAATATGAAAGAAGGCGACAAGCAGCAACTGCACCTGGAGGGGGGCATAGGCGTGGTAGCGTCGAACGTAACCGTGGAGGGACCGCTACAGAAAAATAAATCATCGTTTCTGGTAGCAGTCCGGCGTACGTATCTGGATGCCCTGGCGCAGCCATTGTCAAAGGCATTCCGGACCGAGGGGCTAATCCCAAACTACTATTTCTACGATATAAACGCCAAGCTGAACTACCAGTTTGGGCAACGCGATAAGGTATACGTCAGCGGGTATCTAGGACACGACCAGTTCCGGAGCCAGTCTCCCACGAACGGAAACCGGCCTATTGATGCCGGGCTCAACTGGGGAAACGCCACGGCTACCCTGCGCTGGAACCACCTGTTTTCGGAGCGGTTGTTTGCCAATACCTCACTGGTGTTCAGTAATTACCGGTTCATAATTGAGCAGCGGGACCGGAACCCGGCCAGTGATGCACCCCTGTCGGTGTATAGTTTAAGCTATAACTCGGCCATTCGCGACATTAGCCTGAAGCAGGATTTTGATTTTTATCCTTCGCCCCGGCATACCCTCCGGTTCGGGCTGAAAACAACGTTCCACCGGTTTACCCCCGATGCCATTGTGGTGAAAGACGGGGGTGTTACCATTGCAAAAAATCAGGTGATATCGACTGATGTGCTCGAGTCGGGGATCTACCTGGAAGACGCCTGGCGTCCGGAAGGCCGCTGGCGGTTGAATACCGGCCTGCGACTCAGCCATTTTCTCTACGGAAACCGGCATTACCTCCGTCCCGAACCCCGCTTGTCGGCGGCCTGTCTGCTCCTGCCGGATCTGTCCGTAAAAGCATCCTTTGCCGTGATGAACCAGTACGTGCATCTGCTGTCCAACACCGGCACCGGGTTCCCGACGGATCTGTGGGTGCCAACCACCAACCGGATCAAACCCCAGCAATCCTGGCAGGCAGCCCTGGGCATAGCCAAGGATTTTCCTGAGCAGGACTGGACGCTCACGGTAGAAGGGTATTACAAAACGATGGATCAGATCATCAGCTACCGCGAGGGAGCCAGTTTTCTCCGGCTAAACACTCTCGAATCGGGTAATCCGGGTGGTTGGGAAAACAATGTTACCGCCGGGAAAGGCTGGTCGTACGGGGCCGAAGTGCTGCTCCAGAAAAAAGTGGGCCGGCTGGCCGGCTGGTTAGGGTACACACTCTCCCGGACGCAGTGGCAATTTGCCGAACTGAACGAAGGGCAGCCCTTTTATCCGAAATACGACCGCCGGCACGATGTTTCACTGGTAGGTACCTATACCCTTACACCCCGGATTGTTTTATCGGTTACCTGGGTATACGGCACCGGTAACGCCCTGACGGTGCCGGTGGGCCGGTACATTGCCTACCTCCACGAAGGTACTGCTGCGGCCGGTGCCGGCAAACTGACCATTCCCCCGTTTGATGGCGGGTCGCCCGTGATCGATTACAGCCAGAAAAACAGTTTTCGGGCGGAGGCTTATCACCGGATGGACCTTAGCCTCCAGTTCCGGAAGTACCGCAGGCAGTATGAACGTACCTGGGAGTTTAGTATCTATAATCTCTACAATCAGCGAAATCCGTTTTTCTACGCCCTCGGAACCAAAGAAAGGGGGCCAGGACAATCGCCCCAGACCGTATTATATAAGTATTCGGTATTTTCGCTGTTGCCGTCGGTGAGTTATAAATTCCGCCTGTAGACGCTGTACCTATGAAGACAACACTACTGAGCTTGCTGGTTTTAGGCCTGTTAAGTTGTAACCGGTTAGAGCAGGAGGTAAGGCCGGTTGCACTGATCAGCCAGCCTGCCAAACTGACGGTGGTTTGCTTTATTGCCCCCCAGGATACCATATTGACCGCTAAAGTAACCGTAACCCGGCCGATTCTGAGCGCCGACAGTAAATCGACGGAGGTGACCAACGCCACCGTACGGCTGGCCGAAGGATCGCGCACAGTGACATTCACCTATGATTTAAAGAATAAATACTACAGTGTCAGGGCGAGTCAGTTCCCCATCGAAGCCGGAAAAACATACACCCTGACCGTAACAACACCCGACGGTAAGAAAGCCGTCGGCACTTGTGCCGTACCACGGCCGGTACCGCTTGCCGGTATTCAGTTCGATTCGCTGACAACCAGTTGGCCGAGCCAGGGGAAGCGGTATTTTATGCGTCTGCGGTGGCAGGATCCAGCCGGTCAGAAAAATTACTACCGGCCCTCAGGGCTATTCAGTTCGGTAAGTGCGCAGACGCCCGGCGTGTCGGCGGTGCAGCCCTTGTCTTTTGAGGGGGAGTTCAACGGAAAGTTACTTATCTCCGACCAGGATCAGGATGGAAACCTGCTGGACTCAGGTCGGGGTTATCTGGATGGCGGCAAGGCCACCACGGCCCCGTCGCAGACCTTCGGCCGCTTATACCGAACGGCTTCGGTGGCGGTATCGCTGCTGCACCTCGATCCCAACTATTACGCGTACCACGAATCGGTACAGCGGCAGGATGCTACCGACGGCAACCCCTTTGCCGAACCTGTGCTCATCACCACCAATATAGTGGGTGGTATTGGCTGTTTTGGCGCTTACAATCGCTCGGTTGTTGTGCTTAAACTTCGGTAAAAACGGGCAACCCTGTAGTTCAGACCAGCCATAGGGCAATAAACGCCTTCACTCCATCCGGCTTCTTCAGAATAAGCAGGTTCGCTACTTGGTAACCGGTATGTTGTACCGTAAACAACGGCTCCAGATCAATTTCCGTATCAGCAGTTACTTCCAGCACCAATCGGCCGGCCTGGTCACCCTCGTGCGTCAGGGTCAGCACGGCCCCGGCATTACAGGCTTTCAGCGCCTGTTGTAGCGGAGATAGCAGTTGTAGGGTTTGCCCAACAGTCATATGCAGGTGATTCGATTATTAGAGTAACGTAAGTAACTGATTTTGGTTCAAAAAAGCCGCCAACTAATCAGTTATATGCCTTCTATTTCATATGATTTAGTACATTTTTTGAATTTAATTGTACTTTGCTTATATGAATTTAAAATATACAAGGAATTTTTCATAGAACAAATATTTTGTTACTGATAACTATTGTAAGTAAACAAATGATTGACTAATTTTATGTCAACGGTAAACAAATAAGTCATATAGTCTTACTTATTTACCCTACTCTCTACTTATTATAAACCTGCTAACGGAAGCATCAATGGAACAATCATCTCTCTGCCAAACGTCCAGACTATTACCGCTATGTAGCCGCCTGGTTTTCTGTTTATTCTCGATCTGCCTGCTGATTGGCTGTGTATCGTCAAAAAAGATGGCGTACTTCCAGGCCCAACCCGCTGAGGAAGATACGCTGACGCTGACGCCCCGGTATGCGCCTAAAATCCAGCCGGGCGATATCCTGTCTATTCAGGTGAACAGCCTGAACGCAGAGGCTACCACTTACTTTAACCCCTATGTGGCCTTTGCCTCTATAGATAACCGCTCGCAGGCGGTTGCTTCTCCATCGTCTCTGCCCAGCACTACGGGTTACCTGGTCGACAAAGACGGTAACATTGAGCTGCCGCTGATTGGTAAGATTGCGGTCCGGGATTTAACCTCTGTAGAAGCCAGAGAGCGCATCCGGGAGCAGTTGAAGGTGTACCTGAAAGAGCCCACCGTAAATGTGCGGAACCAGAATTTCAAAGTGTCGGTACTGGGCGAAGTAGCCCGGCCGTCGCTGCTGAATATTCCCAACGAGCAGATCACCCTGCCCGAAGCCCTGGGACTGGCCGGCGATGTAACGATATATGGTCGCCGGGACAATGTTCTGGTGATTCGGGAGGAGAACGGCAAGAAAGAATTTGTGCATATCGACATGACCAGGCGGGATCTTTTCCGGTCGCCGTATTACTACCTGCACCCGAATGATGTGGTGTATGTGGAGCCGGGAAAAGCCCGGGTGGCAACCGCCGACCGGATGTCGCAGCTGGTGCCGTCGGTGTTGAGTGCGTTATCCTTTATCTCAATTATCCTGCGCTTTTACTAATCAGAATACTATAATCTCTGTCTACCTACAATTATGTCGACCAACCATTATACGTATACTCCGTACCAGATGGAGGAGGTGGAAAGTACGCCTAGTTTAAAGGCAGTGCTGGTGCGTTACCTGAAGTATTGGAAGTGGTTTGTGCTTTCATTGATTTTGGCAACGGCCGGTGCGTATGTCTTTCTGTTGTATCAGCAGCCGGTGTATAAAGTTCAGGCCAGTCTGCTGGTGAAAGATGAGAAAAAGGGCATGAATGACCAGAACATCCTGAAGGAACTGGAGATATTTGCGCCCAGCAAAGTCGTCGAAAACGAAATTGAAGTGTTGAGATCAAACACGCTGCTTGGCAAGGTTGTGGATCAGCTCGGCCTGAATGTGAGCTACTTCCAGATCACCATGTTTGGTAACCGTGAAGTGTACGAGGATACGCCGATCCGGATCATTCCTGAGCAGCCCCACTCATCGCTTTACGATCATGACCTGGATATAGCCTTTATTGGCAGTCGCTCTATTGTGATCAACGGGCAGCCTTACCCGCTTAACAAAAGCGTGAACACGCCGTTTGGTATGCTCCGTATTCAGCCGCGCAGGGCGTTCAGCGATACCACGCCGGATATGGTGGTACGGGTGTCGCCCCGGGCACGTACCATCCGGAAATACATGGAAAACCTGAAAGTGGAAGCGACTGGGAAGGCGTCGACCGTGCTGATGCTTACCCTGGAAGATGCCGTGCCCGCCAAAGGAGAAGCCATTCTGAACAACCTGATCGGCGAGTACAACCGGGCCGCCCTGGAAGATAAAAACCTGGTAGCAGCCAATACCCTCAAATTTATCGAAGAGCGGCTTCAGCTGATCTCTGGCGAGCTCTCTACGGTCGAGAAAGATGTGGAGCACTACAAAGCCTCGCAGGGCATTACCGACCTGAGTACTCAGGCGCAGGCTTTCCTGCAGACGGTGCAGCAGAATGACGCGCAAATGAACCAGGTCACTATTCAACTAAATGCCCTGGGAGACGTTGAGCAGTACCTGGATAAGAAGACCGGCGATCGGGGTGTTGCGCCGGCGACACTCGGCCTGAACGACCCGGTATTGCTGGGCCTGATCAGCAAACTTACCGATCTGGAACTGCAGCGGGATCACCTGGCGCGGACCACCTCAGAGGTGAACCCCCTGCTGCAGTCCCTCGACAGCCAGATCAAGGCCACCCGCACCAGCGTCACCGAAAACGTACAAACGCTGAAGAAGATGCTGACCGGCACGCAACAGCAATTGCTGGCTACCAACCAGCGCCTGGAGGGGATGATCCGAACCGTTCCCAGCAAAGAGCGGACGCTGCTGAACATTACCCGGCAGCAGGCCATTAAGAATAATTTGTATACGTACCTGCTGCAAAAGCGGGAAGAAACGGCTCTCTCGTATGCTTCGGCGGTGGCGGATAGCCGCACCATCGATGCTGCCAGCACCGACGAAGAGCCCATCCGGCCCGTGCGTAAACTGGTTTTCCTCCTGTTTGGCCTGCTTGGTCTGATGCTGCCGGTGGGAGCTATTGCCATGCGCGACGCGCTGAACGACCGGGTGGGCCGCCGGTCCGATATAGAGAGTGTCTCGCAGGTGCCTATTCTGGGCGAGATTATGCAAAGCCGTAACCCGGAGCAGTTGGTGATGGTATCCAACAAACGGTCGGTGATTGCCGAGCAGATCCGGACGCTGCGGACCAACCTGCAGTTCCTGCGCTCGACGCCGGGTGGCAGTCAGGTGGTGTTGTTTACGTCGAGTATCAGCGGGGAGGGCAAGTCGTTCCTGTCGCTGAACCTGGGCGCCAGTCTGGCGCTGGTGGATCGGCCTACGGTCATTCTGGAAATGGACTTGCGGAAGCCCAAACTCCACGCGGCTCTGAAGATGCCGAATTACATGGGTATCTCCAACTACCTGATTCAGGAAGCCACGCTGGACGAAGTGCTCCAGGAAATTCCCGGTTTTCCAAACTATTCGATTATTACCTGCGGACCGATCCCGCCGAACCCGGCCGAATTGCTCAATAGTCCTCAGCTCGAACGAATGCTCTTGGAACTACGGGAACGGTTTGACTACATCATTGTCGACTCACCCCCGATTGGGCTGGTCACCGACGCGCAGCTTATTGCGCCCTTTGCCGACACGACACTGTTCATGGTCCGGCACGACCACACACCCAAAAATTCACTGAAGATGATCGACACCCTGTTCCGGGAACAACGGTTCCAGCGGCTAAACGTCATTCTGAACGCTGTTGGTGAAGGAGAATCATACTACTACAGCTACGGGAGCTACGGCAACAGCTACTACGAGAATAAAAAATAACGTACCCCAAACGAAAACATCCCATGCTTAGCCTACCCTCCACCGTACGTACCTCAACTTATGTCGAAGAAAGCGACCAGTTGCTGCTGGAGCAAAAGAGCGACTGGAGCAAACGCCTGTTTGATGTAGTCATGGCCAGCCTGGTAGCTCTATTTATCCTGTCGTGGCTTATCCCGCTGATCGGGCTGGCCATCCGGTTCGATTCTGCCGGGCCGATCCTGTTCGTGCAACTGCGGACCGGACGAAACGGCCGTATTTTCCGGTGCTTTAAATTCCGGACCATGACCTACGACCGGAACGCGACCTTTAAGCAGGCCGTGAAAAACGACTCGCGTATAACCGCTACCGGTAGTTTTCTCCGGCGCACGAATCTGGACGAGATGCCGCAGTTTCTGAACGTGTTGATGGGCGATATGAGCATTGTGGGGCCGCGCCCGCATCCGATCCAGTTAGATGCCCAGTATTGGGACTCCCTGGCAGGGTACCGGGACCGGTATGGCGTGAAGCCGGGCATTACGGGCCTGGCCCAGGTGCGAGGCTGCCGGGGCGAAACCCGCGAGTGGATGGATATGGCACACCGGGTACGGTTCGACCATTTTTACATCCGCCGGCGATCGTTACTTATGGACCTGAAAATCTGTTGGTGGACCGTACAGAAAATGATTCAGGGCGATAAAAAGGCGTTTTAACTCCTTCCATATATCTAATCCAACATGTACACAATTTAAACATTTACATCATGAAAATCGCTATTGTCGGAACCGGCTATGTTGGCCTGGTGACTGGGACTTGTTTTGCCGAAGTAGGTATCGATGTAACTTGTATCGACATCAATACCGCCAAAATTGAGGGATTGAACAACGGCATCATGCCGATTTATGAGCCGGGTCTGGAAGAGATGGTCAGACGCAATGTAGAGAAAGGCCGGCTGCAGTTTTCAACCTCGTTACAAGATAGCCTGAAAGACTGCGAAGCGGTGTTTATTGCCGTAGGTACTCCGCCGGGCGAAGATGGCAGCGCCGACCTGAAATACGTGCTGGCCGTAGCCACCGAAGTAGGCCGCTACATGGAAGACTACCTGGTGGTGGTCACCAAGAGCACCGTACCGGTGGGTACTGCCCGGAAAGTGGACCAGGCTATCAAAAACGCCCTGAATGAGCGCGGAACGTATGTGCCGTACGACGTGGCCTCCAACCCGGAGTTCCTGAAGGAGGGAGCCGCCATTGATGACTTCCTGAAGCCTGATCGCATTGTGGTCGGTGTGGAGTCGGAGCGGGCCGAAGAGATCATGCGCCGGTTGTATAAGCCGTTCCTGCTCAACGGGCACCCCATTATTTTCATGGACATTCCGTCGGCCGAAATGACCAAGTACGCGGCCAATGCCATGCTGGCCACCAAAATCAGCTTCATGAACGACATTGCCAACCTGTGCGAAATCATGGGTGCCAATGTCAACCTGGTTCGCAAAGGCATCGGGTCGGACACGCGCATCGGGCAGAAGTTCATCTACCCCGGCATCGGCTACGGCGGCTCCTGCTTCCCGAAAGACGTGAAAGCGCTGATTAAAACCGCCGAAGAAAACGGTTACCCCATGCGCGTACTACAGGCCGTTGAAGAAGTAAACTACTCCCAGAAGGAGGTCATCTACAACAAAATAAAAAGCCACTTCGGTGACTTGGCCGGCAAAAAGTTTGCGATGTGGGGCCTGTCGTTCAAGCCCAATACCGACGATATGCGGGAAGCCCCATCACTGGTGATTATTGATGCGTTACTGAAAGAAGGTGCCGAGGTGATTGCCTATGATCCGGTTGCCATGACGGAGGCCAAACACCACGTTGGCGATACCATCAAATACGCCAGAGACGCCTACGAAGCCTGCATCGACGCCGACGCCCTGCTGCTGATTACGGAGTGGCCGGAGTTCCGTTCGCCTAACTTTGAGGTACTGGCCAAGCTGCTGAAAAACAAAGTGATTTTCGACGGCCGGAATATCTACGAAAGCGAGCAGATGTCTGAAATGGATTTTACGTACTACGCGATTGGGGTGAAGAGCAGGACCACCGAAGAGAAAGCGCTGGAAGTTTAACATACGTTATCCTACTACGATGTATGGCGGGTAAACATGGTGTTTCCTGCCATACATTCAGATAAACCCTACCGGAGTGAAAAAAGATACGCTGTTTTATTCCCTGGCCAAGTTTCTCCCGTCGGGCGTAAATTTTGTTTGTCTGTCGGTTTTTAGCTACCTGCTTGAGCCGGCGGTGTTGGGAGAATACAATGTGCTGTTTGCCAGCGTTATGCTTAGCAACGCCCTGCTTTTTCAATGGATTCGGGTGGTACTGCTCCGCTATTTTAACCGCTATACTGATTCCGGACGTGAGCCGTTTATCAAAACCATCATGTTTCTGACCGTAGCTGTTTTGCTGCTTTCGTTGGTACTGTTGGTGGGTTTTCTTTTTACAAACCCGGCCGTGAATACAAAAATATACGTGTACGGGTTTGGATGCCTGGCGGTGTTTTCGGTGTACGATATAAACCTGGAATTACACCGATCGTCATTAGCCTCTAAAGTATATGCGAAAACCGAGGCTTTTCGGGCTGTCCTGTTTTTTGTCCTGTCGATTTCTCTGGTCTACACGTTCAGAACGTCAGAAGCTATTTGCATAGCCTATATTTTATCCATGTTACTTCCCTTAGCAGTCTTCAGAAGTAACTATCTAACAGCGAGTACAGCTTACGCCGGAAAAGAGAGTTTACGAAACCTGTTGATGTTTGGCTTGCCGCTGGCAATCATGCTGGCCTCCAGCTATGTCAATAATGTTATCGACCGAATCCTGATTGCGCAATACTTAAGCGTTGAAAAAGCCTCCCTATACGCCACGAGCTATGATTTGTTTAAACAGGTAATCTGGATTCCCTTTCTGATCATAAATCTGGCTAATTACCCGAAGCTAATTAAAAGCTATGAACAAAAGGCAGCGGGTGACCTACAGCATAAATTACAACAAAATATAAATATACTAACGCTGGCGTCCATTGTCCTGGCGTTCTTCCTGGTCATTAACGCACGGGAACTTGTCACCATCGTCTTAGGTGAAGCATACCGGAAAACCGCCCTGGATATAATGCCTTACATTATTATCGGGACAATCTTCTACGGAGTAACTGTGTACCATTATAACAATGCCTTTCAGTTTAAAGAGAAGACAAAGAGCCTGGCGCTGATCTATTTAGCCGGCTCTGTCATAAATATTCTGATCAATGTGGTTCTGCTGGAAAAATTTCAACTGATGGGCGCTGCTTATGCAACCCTCATTTCGTATGTGGTGATTTACCTGTTGAGCTTCTTTCTTGGGAGAATCTACATGAAAATGCCTCAACCTGATTACCGTCGGTTAGGGGCATTAATCGGTTTACTAACGATTATTTACCTGGGTCTTTCGTTTGTGCCTATTCCCAACCTGATTCTCTACATTCTGGTGAAGAATAGCGTTGCAGCTATTGTCTTACTGGCATTTGAACTGCGCTATAATTTACTAGGATTCAGAAGCACAGTTACGGTCATGTTCACCCGTATTAATCTGGTTATTAAAAGCTGACGTTATGCAAAGTATAGCCCCCCTACCTGGTAATGCTGTTTACAACGCTGCCAACGGTTTTCAGTACAACCTAAAAAGCAACACGCTACCCGCCAAACGAGTAAGTCGGCTGGAGTACTGTATCAACATAGTTTTACTGTATATACTGAGTGGGGCAATTTTGTCTCACCTGACGGATGAATCAAACCCTGATGTGAAGAGTAGCGCCGGTGGTCTGGTTCAAATGCTTTGGTACGCAAGCTATGGCGTTTTTGCTGTATTAATCACGAAGGTTTTGCCTCGGCTTACCCTGATATTGAAGAGAAACAAACTAATTCTGGTGTTAGCGACACTTACTACGCTTTCAATGTTCTGGTCTCAGGTGCCTGATGTAACGGCCCGGCGTGTCTTGTCCTTTATTATGTGCCTGATTTATTCATTTTATCTGGCCCTGCGATTTAACAAAGGTCAGTTGCTGGTCATGTTTTACCACCTGGCCATACTCATCCTTGTCTCGTCCTTACTCGCTATACTATTCATGCCAGCGTATGGCATTGCCCAGGGGGTACACGAAGGTTCCTGGCGTGGTGTTTACTTTCACAAAAATGGCTTAGGCCGTATTAGCAGCATTTGCTGCGTATCGACCTATTTTTATTTACGGAGTATCCGCACCCGCAACTGGTTGCCGTATGTTGTGCTTCTCGGAATGGTGCTTTTAGTGGTACAGTCCGACTCGGCCACTTCCCTGGTTATTCTGTTTATCTTATACTGTTTGTACCGGTTACTGCGCTGGACAACGGCAAAATTCAACCAGAAAAGACTGGCTATTACTATTCTTTCGTTTGCGGTTATTGTGGTCCTGCTTCCCATCGGTTTTTATTACGTAGAATTGCTCTTCTCGGCTATCGGCAGAGACACCTCATTCACCGGCAGAATACCACTATGGCTACTGGCTTTTGAGTATATCAGTAAAGCTCCGCTGCTTGGCTATGGCTACAGTGCTTTCTGGGTGCCCAATGTACTGGAAAACAGCTTATGGTTACGAACCGAGTGGAATCCGCAGCAGGCGCATAACGGCTTTATCGATGTGATGTTACAACTCGGTTTAGTTGGCCTGTTTCTATTTCTGGGTATACTACACAAAGCCTGGAAACTGAATTACCGCTCCATCCGGCAAGACCCAACGGAGTACAACTATTGGGGTATTATCCTCGTTGGCTTTACCATTTTGTTCAGCCTGACTGAGACCTTTCTGCTGAAGCACAATAACATTTACTGGGTTATTTTTCTGGCTATTTCCATTGACAATGGCCTGGCGAAAATACGTCCTGCACTTTATAAATCTGCAAGCTGATATACTGTATGAAAATTACACTGCTCTATTTAAACCTCAATCAGGGTGGAGTGCAACGGATGATGGTCAATGTCGCCAATTACCTGTACGCCAATGGGTATGATGTAACCGTGGTGCTTTGCCGGCAGGGAGGCCATTACCGGGACATCCTGAACGAAGGTATCCGCATGGTCAGCTTAGAATCTGACAACCGGCTTTCGCTGATTCGCTTTCTGACCAGTTACCTGAAAAAGGAGAAACCGGATGTGTTGTTTACGGCGGTCCCCCACCTGAATAACATCGCACTTCTGTCCAGGGCTTTGGCGAGGGTGGAAACCCGAATTATTATCTCCGAACGCAGCAACACGGTCGAAGAATTCAACAAATCTCCCCTGTCGGCCTATAAGCTCAGCTTTGGTTTGATACCGATTTTGTACCGCTTTGCCGACGCTATTATTGCCGTGTCTAAGGGTGTTGCCGATGACTTGAGCAAAGTGGCCCTGATTCCCCGCTCAACGATCTCGGTAATCTATAATCCGGCCTTCTCGGCCAAACTGCTCACCGAGGCAAACGAGCCGGTAGATGATCCCTGGCTAGCTAATAAAGAGCATCCCGTTATTGTTGGCGTTGGCCGACTGACTGAACAGAAAGATTTTGGTCTGCTTATCGATGCAGTTTACCAGCTCAATCAGTTGAGGCCAGTGCGTTTGCTGATCATTGGTGAAGGACCGCTGCGCTACGAACTGCAGCGCAAAATCGACAGCTACAAACTGGCCGATTTCGTGCGGCTGGTTGGGTTTCAGAGCAAACCAACGGCTTGGATTAACAAAGCGGATGTGTTTGTGCTGTCGTCCAAATGGGAAGGGTTCGGCAATATTCTGGTTGAGGCCCTGGCGGCCGGTACAACCATTGTCTCTACGGATTGTAAAAGCGGCCCGTCCGAAATTTTAGCCGACGGCAAATACGGCTATTTAGTGCCGGTCAGCAACGTGCCGGCCCTGGCCGATGCCATCAAATATGCGCTGGACAATCCTCTGCCCAAAACGATGCTTCAGGAACGAGCCAAAGAATATGACGTCAGTATTGTCATGAAAAAGTACGAAAAGATTATAACTGCATTTTCCACCAAACCACTAAAGCAGAAAATGTATGGAGAAAACGTATACTGATTCAACCCGAATCAGGCTTCTGGACTATACAATAGATGCGATCAGCCCGGCCGCACTTTTTGAGCGGATCGATGACTTTGTCGAACGCAAAGCCGCCGTGGGAACCATCGGGTACACGAACCTGCACGGCCTTTATGTAGCTGTCCGTGATAAAACCATGGCCCAGTTTTACCGACAGGCCGATATCAACTACATTGATGGAATGCCGATTACCTGGCTGGCCAGAGGGCTGGGGTATCCCGTTTCTAATAAGGACCGGATAACGTTTCTGGATTTTTATTACGACTTCTTTGTCCATTGCCGGCAACAAAAGTACCGGGTGCTCTGGATTGGCGGGGTCGATGAATCGCAACGAACCGGAATTGAAAAAATAAAAGCGCTGGTCCCCGGCGTGGAATTAGTCGGAATAGATGGCTTTCGCCCGGACGACGAATATCTGGCTATTGCGGAGCAGGTGAAACCGCACGTAATCCTGCTGGGGTTGGGAATGCCACGTCAGGAAAGCTGGATACTCCGCAACAAGGCGCTGGTACATTGCCAGGTGATCTGGTGTGTTGGCGCTACCATTGATTACATCGCCGGGAAAGTAATTACGCCCCCCCGGTGGGCGGCTAAACGAGGGTTTGAGTGGCTTTTCCGTTTGATTGCTGAGCCCCACCGGATGTGGTTTCGCTACATGGTGGAGCCCGTTGTGGTACTGTGCCATATCGCATTCTCCAGAAGACATTTTATCAATTAACCAATTATCTCTACCACCGTGAAACGAATTCTGATTACCGGCGGAGCCGGCTTTCTGGGCTCCCACCTCTGCGACCGCTTTATCAAAGAAGGCTACCATGTCATTGCGATGGATAACCTTATCACCGGCGACATCCGCAACATCGAACACCTGTTCCACTTGCCAAATTTTGAGTTTTATCACCACGATGTATCCAAGTTCATTCACGTACCAGGCGAGCTGCACTCTATCCTGCATTTTGCCTCACCGGCCAGTCCCATCGACTATTTGAAGATACCCATTCAGACCTTGAAGGTAGGCTCGCTGGGTATCCACAATTGCCTGGGCTTAGCCAGGGTAAAAGGGGCACGGGTACTGATTGCCTCCACCTCGGAGGTGTACGGTGACCCGAATGTTCACCCCCAGAACGAAGACTACTGGGGCAACGTAAACCCCGTGGGACCGCGGGGCGTGTACGACGAAGCCAAGCGCTTTCAGGAAGCGATGACGATGGCTTACCACACCTTTCACGGGCTGGAGACGCGCATCGTACGGATCTTCAATACCTACGGCCCCCGGATGCGGCTGAACGACGGCCGGGTGCTGCCGGCCTTTATCGGGCAGGCCTTACGGGGTGAAGACCTGACGATCTTCGGCGACGGCAGTCAGACGCGTTCATTCTGTTACGTCGATGATCTGGTGGAGGGCATATACCGGCTGCTGCTGAGCGACTACCCCTACCCGGTCAACATCGGCAACCCCTCGGAGATCACCATCAAAGAATTTGCCGAGGAGATCATCAAGCTAACAGGCACTACGCAACAGGTCATTTACAAGCCCCTGCCTCAGGATGACCCCAAACAGCGGCAGCCCGACATCAGCCGGGCCAAAGCGTTACTGGATTGGGAGCCCAGGATGTCGCGGGCCGAAGGCCTTAAAATCACCTATGATTATTTTAAGAGTCTCCCGGAGGAGGAGCTTTATAAAGCTGCCTACCACCGGGAGTTCGCAAAAGTGTAATTAGTATTCTGGAATGTTACCTGTTGTTGGTCACTGTTGAGGTGACCAATCTTTTTTTTGTCTTTTCAATCCAGTTCTGCAAAACGACTTTCCCCTTCACTTCCAGATACTGATACGTAACCAGTGAAACCAGGTAGATTACCGTCAGGTACGGGATAATCATCAGATCGTACAGCAACGGCGATTTGATTTTCACCACGCGTAGCAGGAGAATCTCAAAAAAGACGGTTATCAGGGCATTAACCATGTAAATGGAGTACGACAGGGTGCCCAGCTTCTGAGTAAAGGGGTTGTTGAGTACACCCGATAACCAGCCCAGTTCAAACGAAAAGATAAAGATGCAGAAGAAGAAAGCCACCGGAGCTATATAACTATAGTTATAGGGTAAATAGCAGACCATCAGTATCGACAAACACAGGATACTTATTTCGGCTATTGTAAATAAGATAACCATGTTCCGGGTTGGTGTTGAAGGCTGGTACCAGGACACTTCGTTGAAGAGGATACAGGCGAAACAACCCAGGAAAAAGCTGTACGAGCAGCGAAAAATACCAAAATGAGCCCCTATTTTTAAGCTGGTGCTGCCGTCATTCGCGATGATAAGGAACACCAGCGAGGCTAACGAGAACACCAGGAACGTGAGTAACTGGCCCGAGACTTTCAAGCGGTTGATAATTGGAATGGTGAAGCAGAACACAATATAGCTGAAGAACTCGGCACTGATTGACCAGCTCGGTGTGTTCCAGGACAAGTGCTCGAGGGCAGGTATCGACAGTCCATACGACTGAACCAGAAATATGTTAGCCAGGAACGATACAAAATTTTCGTCCTGAAACGGTGGATTGCTAAAGTGTCCCGAACTATAGAGGAAATATTTCAGAATTTCGAAGACAAGGAAGGCTAGTAAAATACCAAAATGCAGAGGGTATAGCCGTAAAAAGCGCTTGTACAAAAACGAGAGTTGTTCCTCAGACCGGCTCATTTTGCTGTAGTTGTAGAAAATCACAAAGCCGCTCAGGACAAAAAAGAAGTCCACAAAAAACCAGCCATTGGCAATCAGGAGCGTTTTGCCAACGAGGCCCGGTCCGGGTTTAAAATGATACAGCGCAACAATTAACGCAAAGGCTCCTCTGAAGCCATCCAGAACGATAAATCGTTTTCCCATTTTATTATTTGTTTACAGTGGCACTATTATTTTCGGTGATATGAGCTGGCTATTTCCGGCTCCATGTTTTGCGTAGGCTAAGCCAACCCCCTAGGTTATTGGGCAGCAGTTGCCCCTGATCTACCGCTATGGCGGCTCCAAGCTGCGCACCAGACAGCCAGGAAACCGGCACCGTTATTCTGGCGACGCCCGAAAACTGCCCGACAACTGCCGGAAACGGAACCCGGAACAGCCCGTAGTTACGGCTGAGCGATACCAAAACCTCTACTGCGGCCCGTGACCTGAACGTGCCTGCAAAGCCGGCATGAAGCAACTGAACCCGGTTGTTGCTAATTGCCCAGGCCCGACCCGGCAACGCCTGAAGGTCCTGCCTTACCTCGCGTCGGGGCGTCAGAAAGGGGGTTCCCAAAGCCCGCCGGCCGCTGGTCCAGCCATCCAGGTACTGAAAGTTGTTGAAATAGTCATCCAGCCCTTCGTAATGCGAATCTCCAATATCGACCGTGCTGCCGCTCTGGCTGAGCGTGGTCAGGTACTCGACCAGGAGGTGATTAAGGCTGAAAAATGCTGCCGGTGCCGGCTGCCGGCGTTTGAGCGAAAGACCATACAGGCCGTCGGGCAGGTTGTACAGCGCCAGCCCCGATTTATCGTCAAAGGGGTGTTGGTAATAAGTCAGCGCAGTCCACGTAGGCAGGCTTATTTCAACGCCTATATCCATCGAGCCGACATGATTCCCAAACCGGTTGATGCGGTCGTGCCGGGAGTAATTGTCTGTCTCCAACTGGCTGGGTTCTTTGGCAATAATAACGTACGGGTAATCTTTTAGGGAAGATGGTAAACGGCCGTTGCGGGAAAGGCCCTTCCCCAAAAAGCGGGAGTAGCCACCCCATTGTACATTATGCACCAGGCCCCCGTACAGTTTTACCCGCCAGCCCGGTTTTCCGATCCGGCCGTACAGCGTTTTCTGGTGCAGGTAGGACTGTTGCATAGAGTCGGTGCCGGGAAACCAGCCGTGGGCATACAGGGCATTAACGGCGACTATCCCCCTGGTGAATGGGATGGCCACAAAGCCGTTGGTGCCGAATTGAACTTTCGGCATTGGCCGGGCATTTTGCGACCAGGAGTAGAAGCCTGACGATAGCGTAGAATCGCCCAGGCCGATCACTTCGCGTTTCCGACCGGCATACAGGTGGAATTTACCCAAACCGGCGCTGACAAAGGCTTCCGGTATAATGACGGCAGCCGTTCGGGTCTGGAGCCCTATGGCCTCGATACCATAGCGCACACTGGGTTTCAGCCGGCCGGCAGGCCAGGTGACATGCCCGGTGCTGCCGACCCGCACCATACCGGCCGGACTACTGAGGGGCACAATGCCGTATTGATTGGCTCTCAGCCAGAACGGCGTTTGAGGAGAGCCTGAGGCAAGGCCACCAGCTTCAGCGTAATGCATCAGGTTGTGCCGTACAGTAACCGTTGTATCGGGTTGGGCAACTAACAGATACGCAACCAGATTCAGTAAGACGGTTCCGAAGAGCCGGGCCTGATTGATTGTCGGCATTGTCATCGTGCTCCTGGCCTCTAACCGTAACGTCATGGCGTTGGGAATTTATCGGTCAAATAAATAAGTTTACTATTAAGCAAATGTATAAACTTATTTGATATTTTTTTAAAGTTTAGTAGAGTTTTTTAGGCTTGGTATTAACTTTGGTCAGGCAGATTCAACGCAACGGTAGCTATCTGTTCTGTATTGGTGTAGCGGCTGCAAACACATCGGGTTATCGGTGGTTATATCTATCCGCACAAGTAAGCATATCTATGAAAGATGCCTATAACCCAATCCTGCTCAACCAGCGCATGAACGTTGGTCCTAAAGAACGTATTTTCTCGGCCGTTGGCGGCTCGTGGCTACTGCTCAACTCCTTTGCCAAACGAGATGTGAGCCTCCCCAAAGCGCTCATTGGTGGATACCTGCTGTTTCGGGGCGTAACCGGCTACTGTCCCCTGCACAGCGCCGTTGAGAAACGGCAGGCGTTGGAGGTCAGCGACAACATTAATATTCACGTCGACCTGGTGGTCAGTCGCAGCCCTATGGAAGTATACGACTTCTGGCGTAAGCTGGAGAACCTGCCCTTGTTTATGAGCCATATCGAGTATGTAAGGGAACTGGATAAAAAAACATCGGAGTGGAAGGCAACCGGACCGGGTGGGGTAGGGCACCTGACCTGGAAAGCCGAAATTGTCAAGGAAGAACGGGGCCGGCTGCTGGGCTGGCGTTCGCTGCCGGGCGCGGTTATCGAGAATGCCGGAAAAGTGGAGATGTTTTATCACCCCGACGGGACGCAGTTACACGTGGCGATCACCTACAAAGCTCCGTTGGGCGTACCCGGTAAAGAACTGTCCCGGTTGCTGAATCCAATGTTTCGGGATTTGGTAAAGGAGGATGTGCTGAACGTAAAAACCTACCTGGAGCAAGGAGAAATAACGGCTTCGTAGGCTATACTAATCTATAGGGATATCAACCTGCTGGAAGGAGTTTAGTTACGTCACCAACCGCCGGGAGGGTGATAATCTGCTCGTCAACGGCAGGTGAAAACGCGCGTCGGCACGGTTATGTTTATTCGCTGTGAAGGGCTGAAGAGCCGAGTAGGAGCATAATCCCAAAGGGTGGTGACCAAAGTGGTCGTCAGTCTGGCCCTGGTCACGGCGGCAGTCACCTGGCTAACCTGGGATTCTGACAGCAGCAAACGGGTGGCGAAGGGGGCGTGAAAACTGCGCCACCAGATAGCACCGTACGCTGTTTGTCGGATTGGCGATTTTTAACAATTGACAAAATTTGTACTATCTGTCAAACAATCCGGTGTCGGGGCGAGTTATATATATGTAAGTCGTTCATAACCGGGGATACTGTGAAAAGTATCTGATAGTTTTTAGGAATTAACCGTTTATTGAACGACCACAAGAAGCCAGATGACTTAGGTCGTCTGGCTTTATTTTTTGGCCGCTGCTCGTCCGCCATTGTATCGCGTGAGCAGCAGCGCCGGCTCACCGTAGCGGTCTGTCACACGTTTGATGTATGGGTTGTCTTTTTAGCGCATTACAAATGCGCACCTCGCCCGTCTCGCGAGGCAATGGCGGACGAGTAACGCATATTTATTGGGCCGGTGGGTAGTGTTTGAAGCGGCCAATCGTTTATTTTTAAGCGAAAAGGAAACGTAACCACCTTCCGTAATTCCAGCCGAATGGACCCGCAACACCCCGACAAACGAGACCCCAAACAGTATATCGATTTAGGCCATTCCAAAGCCGAAAATCACCTGAAAACCCAGGTAGCCTTATACGAAAAAAGAAAGCAGTATGATGCGTCGACCACCAACGTGCTCCGGGCGTTTTTCTGGACAAACCTGTTTGGCTTTTTCTACCATTACCTCAAAAGCCGCTTCGGCCGTAAGGCTCCATACCAGTTTTATCCCGCCAACGGCGACAACGGCATTTACCCGCTGATCACCGGACAGGACACGGTGGCTATCGCCCTGCTATCTGACTGGGCGACGGATACCGTCGAGTCGGATCAGGTGGCCTATGTGGTGTCGACCTACGACCCTGATTACACCATTCACCTCGGCGATGTGTATTTTGTGGGTACGCCCCGCGAGGTAGCCGACAATTTTACCGACGCCAACGCATCCTGGCATTACGGCCGGCACGGCAGTCTGGCCCTGGCGGGTAATCACGAAATGTATTCGAATGGCAAGGCCTATTTTAACGAATTGCTGCCGGCGATGCGCATCCGCAAGGGAGACGAGGTGGCTACCCAGCAGGCTGGTTTCTTTTGTCTGGAAAATGAACACTGGCGCATCATCGGACTGGATACCGGCTATACCTCCACCAATCGCCCCTTTCTTGAGGTTATTTTTAAGCCCGATTGTAGTTTCCGCGACGAGCAACTGGCGTGGCTCCGCAATGTCGTGCGCCTGGGCGACCCCACCGATACGCGTGGCATCATTCTGCTGAGCCATCACCCGTATTTTTCGTCGTTCCGCGACGATCACCCCGTTATCGGCCGGCAACTCCGGGAGATCATGGGCGAAGCCGCCCGGCCGGTGCTCTGGTTCTGGGGCCACGAACACCGCCTGCTGTTCTATGATCAGTTTGGTTTTCCGGATGGTATCCGGGCCTGGGGCCGGTGCGTGGGGCATGGCGGTATGCCCGTCGAAATCAGCGAACCCAATCGGGGTAATCTGGGGCAACTACGGCTCTATGACCGCAGGGTGCGGGAACGTATCCGGGGAATGCCCGTAGGCTACAACGGCTTTGCCCTGCTGAAACTACAGGGAACCTCCCTGCTTGTCGACTACATCGACCAGAATAATGTCGTGGTAGTTTCGGAAGAATGGACCGTTGACCGGCAAACGGGTGGGCTGGCGGTTCAGACGCTATCGGTGCGCGATGGGATAAAGCGTTACGAGCCCGTTGCCAACAAAGATGCGTAAGAGCAGCCGGGGGGGGCAGCGGTGTTCGTTTTGGTGTATATTCGGCGTTTAAAAACAGCATTCTTGACTGCTACCATTTTATTGATCGACGATGAAGACCGGCTCCGGAAACTGCTGGCCCGGATGCTGAGCCTGGAGGACTATAAAGTGCTGGAAGCGGCCGATGCCCGTAGTGGCCTCAGCCTGCTGGAAAGCGACGAAGAGGTACACCTGGTTATCAGCGATGTGAAACTGCCGGATAAAAACGGGATTGATCTGACCCTATACATCAAAGAAAGATACTCCGCCGTTGAGGTGATCGTTCTGACGGCCTACGGCACCATTGCCGACGGCGTGGCGGCTATTAAAAATGGGGCCTTTAATTACATCGTAAAAGGTGACGACAACGATAAAATCATTCCGCTGGTGAGCCGGGCGGTAGAAAAGGCGCAGTTGCAGTTCCGGATTCAGAACCTGGAAGCACAGGTGAGCCGGCGGTATAGCTTCGAGAACATTATTGGCGAATCTGACGCCATTCAGCAGGCGATTGGTCTGGCCCGCAAGGTGGCTGTGACCGATACCACCGTGTTGCTGATGGGGGAGACCGGCACCGGCAAAGAGGTCTTTGCCCAGGCCATTCATGGGGTGGGTTCCCGAAGGCTGGGGCCTTTTGTGGCCATCAACTGCGGGGCGCTCAGCAAAGAGATTCTGGAAAGTGAACTGTTTGGTCACCGGGCGGGAGCCTTCACCGGCGCTACCCGCGATCAGAAGGGTCTTTTCGCCGAGGCCCACAAAGGAACGCTCTTTCTGGACGAAGTCGGCGAGATGCCGCTGGACCTACAGGCCAAACTGCTGCGGGTGCTGGAAAACCACGAGTTTATCCGCGTTGGCGATACGAAGCCGACGCGGGTGGATGTACGTGTCATAGCGGCTACTAATCGCAACCTGGAGCAGCAGACGCAGGCAGGCACGTTCCGACTGGACCTGTATTATCGCCTGTCGGTGTTCACCATTACCCTTCCCGCCCTGCGCGAGCGGCCGGAGGATATTCCGGCCCTGGCCGAACACTTTGCCCGGCGCGAAGCCGCCAAGATTGGTAAGCGCGACATCCGGCTTAGCCCCGCATTCGTCAGCAAACTGAAACAGCAATCCTGGAAAGGTAACACCCGCGAACTCAGGAATGTGATTGAGCGGGCGGTGATCCTGGCCGACGGACCGGAACTCCTGGTCGAGCACCTGCCCTACGATATGCAGCAGGAGCGGGTGCCCGTCAACGACTCGGCGCTGGATCTGGCAACGGTAGAGCAGCGGCATATTCAGCGGGTACTACGGCAAACCGGAGGCAACAAGACCGAGGCCGCCCGGCTGCTGGGCATCGGGCTAACCACCCTGTACCGGAAAATGGCAGAATATGGCGTGGACTGACAAATGCTGCACAACAACTGAACAGGGCACTCGATACCATATCCGGAAACCGATGAAGCTCCTATCATTGGTGGCTGGCCTGTTGGCTGGCTGTTTCACCGCTTCTGCCCAGCCATCCGATACAACGGCAACAAATCAGGCCCATACCGGACTGACCGTGACGGGTTACGTTGAAACGTACTACGTTCATGATTTCACCACCCCCAAAATTACACAGGAGCGGCCCGGCTTTCTCTACAATCACAAGCGGAATCGTGAGGTGAACATCAACCTGGCTTTTGTGAAACTGGCGTACGGGAATCGGGCCGTCCGAAGCAACCTGGCGGTTCAGGTTGGTACGTATGCCCAGTACAACTACGCGGCCGAACAGGACCTGTTGCGTAATATCCTTGAAGCCAACGCGGGCGTCCGGCTGTCTGAAACGCATAATTTATGGGTTGATGCGGGGGTGCTGACCTCCCATATTGGCTTTGAAAGCGCGATCTCCAAAGACTGCTGGACGCTGACCCGCAGCATACTGGCCGAAAATTCACCCTACTTTCTGACCGGGGCTAAGCTGACCTACAACAGTGCCAACGGCCGGTGGACCCTGCTGGGCTCGGTGGTCAACGGCTGGCAGCGAATCCGGCGGCCGGCAGGCTATGGCGGCCCGTCTGTCAGCACGCAGGTGCAGTTCCGCCCGTCGGGTAGACTGACCCTCAACTGGAGCAGCTTTCTGGGCTCCGACCGTCCCGATTCGCTCCGCCAGGGCCGGTTCTTCAATAATTTCTACGCCATCGTCAGTCCCGCCGATGGCCGGTTTGGCCTCATCCTGGGCTTCGACATCGGAGCCGACCGCAAGCCGGTGCGTAACGGCCACCCCAACCAGCGCGAGGGAACGGGGGCCTACATCTGGTATTCGCCGGTCGTAATTGCCCGTCTGAAAACTACCGGCCGGAGCTACCTCAATGGCCGTATAGAATATTACGACGACCGCCATGGGGTGGTGGTGGGCGAAACCGGAACACCCGGCGGATTTCGTACCTATGGCTATTCCCTGGGGTACGATTACGCCATTACCCCCAATGCCCTGTTCCGGATTGAAGGCAAGGTGTACAACAGCCGGGATGCCCTATTTGAGACCGCCGGCGGCCGCAGCCGGACAAACACGGCACTGACCACCAGCCTGGCCGTAAGCTTCTAAGCCGTTCCTGACCAGCGCAGAGATTGCCAAAATGGAAAGAACCCTTACCAAAATGGCAGGGTCAGGCCTCGTTCCTGGCGAATGATAAGGTTTAACTGGGTAAGGAAAGCGTTCATTACAAGGACTTTACCGAAAATAGACCGGATTTGGCACGATATTCGGCAACAATACAACGGCTGGCCTGTTTTGGGATTTATGCCCGATAGCCAGCCGTTGCTATGACCATTAAAACCAAGTTATTTCTCGGGTTAACGTTTCTGTTTTCCATTATCCTACTGCTGACGGGTCTGGGGGCTTTTTACCTGAATCAACTCGCCAACGACTCCCGGGCGATCCTGGAGAATAACTACCTCTCGCTGCAATACACCAGTATCATGCAGAAGGCGCTGGCCGCTCTAAACGCCGACCCGGCCGCGCTGAGCACCTTTGCGCAAAGCCTGCGCAAGCAGGAACAAAACATTACCGAAGAAGGGGAGCAGGAGTTGATCGAGGCCCTCAGCCGCGATTTTGACCGGCTGCAGGCCGGAGCGGTGGACTCGCTCACCCGCAGCCGCATCCGCAATACGCTGCTGCAACTCGACGACATTAACCGGCAGGCCATGTTCCGGAAAAACAATACGGCCCGGCAAACCGCCCGTGAAGCACTGTGGTGGCTGGCGGCCGTAGGGACATTGTGTTTTCTGCTGGTGCTGTCGTTTATCCTGTATTTTCCCGGCTACATTGCCAACCCCCTGCGGGAACTGACCCAAAGTATCAGGCAGATTGCCAGCCGTAATTTTGAAGAGCGCCTGCACTTCCAGTCCGACGATGAGTTTGGCGAACTGGCCCGGTCGTTCAACTCAATGGCGCAGAAACTCAATGAATATGAGCACTCCAGCCTGGCTAAGCTGCTGTTCGAGAAAAAGCGGATCGATACCCTGATCCAGCTTATGCCCGACGGTATTATCGGGCTCGACGAGAGCAAACGGGTCCTGTTTGCCAATCCGGTAGCTTGCCGGTTACTGGGCATGACCGAAGGCGATCTGGTCGGCACGTACGCGCCCGATATAGCCTCTGTCAATGATGTAGCCCGGACGCTGATTCACGACCTGATGACCAGTACCTCACCGGATGAAGACAGCCGGCTGCTTAAAATTCCCGACCAAGGCAAGGAAAGTTATTTTCGGAAACAAACGCATCTGGTCACCCTTACCCGTACCGGCGAAGAAACACCAATACCGGCGGGTTACGTGATTGTTCTGTCCAATGTAACGCCTTACCAGGAGCGCGACCAGGCCCGAACCAATTTTATTGCTACCGTCTCGCACGAACTGAAAACCCCCATTTCCGGAATCAAACTGAGCCTGAAACTTCTGGAAGACAGGCGCATTGGTCCGCTCAATGAGGAGCAGCAGCAACTGGTAGACCTGGTGCGCGATGATGCCGACCGGCTTCTGCACATCACGGGTGAACTACTCAATCTGGCCCAGGTCGAGTCGGGGCAGATCCAGCTCCGGATCGAGCCTGTACCAGCTTCGGATATTGTGGCGGTGGCAACGTCGGCGGTGCGGGTGCCAGCCGAGCAAAAAAATGTTCGTTTTGACGTGCAGGTACCGGCCGGCCTCCCACTGGTAAAAGCTGATCCGGACAAGGCCTCGTGGGTGCTGATCAATTTTTTGTCGAATGCCGTCCGGCACAGCCCCGAGAACAATCCGGTTGAAATTACGGCCCGGCAGAATCAGGGGTCGGTTGAGTTTTGCGTTCGGGACTACGGCAACGGTATACGGCCCGAGCTTCGCGACCGGGTATTCGACCGGTTTTACCGGGATACCAACAGCCAGGCAACTACTGCCGGCCCGGTTAGCGGTACCGGACTGGGCTTAGCCATCTCGAAAGATTTTATAACCTCTATGCAGGGCGAAATCGGCATTGCGCCGGACATTACCGACGGAGCCGCTTTTTATTTCCGCCTGCCGGTGGCCTGAAACGGCTGCATCCTATACACAAACGTGAATACAACAACCTGAAAAAAATGCAAGATAAACAGCACATGGACCGCGTTACGGCGGGAGGTTTACTAGTTGCAATGGGTATTATCTTCGGCGACATTGGTACCTCACCGCTGTACGTACTCACGGCCATCCTCGGACCGACCCAACTCATCCGGGAAGAAGTTATACGCGGAGCGCTCTCCTGTATTTTCTGGACCCTTACCCTCCAGACAACCGTCAAGTACGTGATCCTTATCCTGCGGGCCGACAACCGGGGAGAGGGTGGGATTTTTGCCTTATTTGCGCTGGTCCGGCGGCACGCCCGCTGGCTCACGGTGCCGGCTATCATCGGCGGCAGCGCCCTGCTGGCCGACGGGATTATTACGCCCCCCATCTCAGTTTCGTCGGCCATTGAAGGGCTACGGATTCTGTACCCAAATATTCCCACCGTGCCTATCGTCATCGCCATTCTGACGGTACTATTTCTGGTGCAGGCCTTTGGCACCAGCGTAGTTGGTACGGCCTTTGGCCCGATCATGCTGATCTGGTTTACCATGCTGGCCGTGCTGGGCATTTCGCAGATTGTGGTAGCGCCGTCGGTGCTGGCGTCCCTCAATCCGTACTATGCCTGGTGGCTGCTGACGCAGTATCCCGGTGGTTTCTGGCTGCTGGGGGCGGTATTCCTCTGTACGACCGGAGCCGAGGCCCTCTATTCCGACCTGGGGCACTGCGGCCGGGGTAACATCCGGGTAAGCTGGGTATTCGTGAAGACCTGCCTGCTGCTGAACTACTTTGGGCAGGGTGCCTGGCTGACCACCATAGCCGGGGAGGCTCTGGGCGACCGCCGGCCATTCTACTCGATCATGCCCGATTGGTTTGTCATCATCGGCGTGGCAATAGCTACGGCGGCCACGGTAATTGCCAGCCAGGCCCTGATCAGCGGCTCCTTTACGCTCATCAGCGAAGCCATCCGGCTCAATTTCTGGCCGAAGGTGCGCCTGCGTTATCCGACCGTCAAAAAAGGGCAGTTGTTTGTCCCGAGCGTGAATTTGCTGCTCTGGGCTGGTTGCGTCGGCATTGTGCTGTACTTCCGGGAGTCGTCGAATATGGAGGCCGCTTACGGGCTGGCCATTACGCTGACCATGCTTATGACTACCATGCTGATGGCGTATTACCTGTATTCCAGGAAATACAGCGGCTGGGCTGTGGTGTTGTTTCTGGCGGTTTACCTCGCCATTGAAGGCTCTTTTCTGGTGGCCAACCTGAGCAAGTTCCCGCATGGCGGTTGGGTATCGCTGGTGATCGGGGCCGCTATTGCCTCGGTGATGTATATCTGGCTGCACGCCTTCCACATCAAGCTGCGGTTGACGGAATACGTTCGCATCGATCAGTATGTACAGGCTATCAAAGAACTGAGCCGCGACATCAGCATTCCCAAATACGCCACCCACCTGGTGTTTATGAGTAATGCGGCCCGGCAGTCGGAGATTGAATCCAAAATCATCTACTCCATCTTTCAGAAACGGCCGAAGCGGGCGGATATTTACTGGTTCGTTCACGTCGATACTACCGATGATCCGTATACGATGGAGTACAAGGTCAACACTATCGCCCCCGACGACTGTTATAAGATAACTTTTCGGCTAGGGTTTCGGGTCGAGCAGCGCATCAATCTGTTCTTCCGGAAGGTAATCGAAGACATGGTAAAGAATAAGGAAGTGGATATTACCAGCCGCTACGAGTCGCTCCACCGCCAGAACGTGATCGGCGATTTCCGCTTTGTGGTGCTGGAGAAGTTCCTTTCCTTTGAAAACGACCTGCCACTAAAGGAGCGGATTATCATGAACCTGTATTTCTTTATCAAAGGCTTTACCACGTCTGAAGACCGCTGGTTTGGTCTGGACAGCAGCTCCGTCAAAGTAGAAAAGGTGCCACTGGTGATTCGCCCCGTCGAGAACGTAAATCTGAAGCGGCTGGATAATCAGAATCGGGAAACGATGCCAGAACCCGTTAATGTGAATGGTCGTTAGCTGCTATATTGACATTTGTAGAAAAGGTGCATGCTTTCTATATGTTCATGCTTAATGAACTCCGGAAGAGCTCCTTTGGGTCCAAAGTCCAGCGGCTTCGATGTCGAGTAGAAAGTCAACGCATATAAAGTTGTTTATTTTTCCAGCATTTGCTCAATACCATCCCAATCTGAGGGCAGCGGCATAGCTATTAACCTTTCTGCTCGTTGTAAATAGAGCCTGGCTGGTATATCATCAGGGTTTTGGGAAAGCACCTGCTTAAATGCCAGAATAGCCTCATCAAAATTTTTACTATAGTAAGCATTAATTCCTTTTTGATACGTGTTCAGATTCTGCTGCTTTCTCTTTCGGATTTCGGCTTCTTCGGCATTCACCATTTCATAAATTACCAATACTTTCTCTTTACCCTTTACTTTGACTCTGCCCAGGAAACGAAAGAGAAATTCATACGTATCCGGTATTCGTGATAACGTTTCTTCGCTTAGAATTGTCCGAACACCAAAATGTTTGGTTAAACCTTCCAGCCGTGATGATATATTTACTGCATCAGAAATAACATTAGCGTCGTGGCGCTCATTATCACCAATAATACCCATACTTATATGGCCTGTATGCAGCCCGGTGCCTAAAATTAATGGATAGTTATTCGTATTAATACGGCCACTATTGTATATGGCCAGCTTATTGTTAATCTCGATGGTGGCACGAAGGGCATCTACCGGGTTATCTTTAAATAAAGCAATAAAACCATCACCTAAATAATGATTGATGAATCCATTGTTATTACGTACGATCGGACCAACCAGCGCTAAATACTCGTTAATTAAGTCAAAGCTTTCTTTGGGGGTTAATCTTTCGGAGATGCTGGTAAAGGACCGGATATCACAAAACATTACTGTCATATCTTTGTCGATACTATCTCCGAGCTTTACCTGTAAAATACTCTGATGGCCCAAAGCGCTCAAAAAATCGACTGGTACAAACCGTTGATAGGCCCGACTCAGTTCTAACTCTTTTTTATACAACAGCGCATTTTGTACCGAAACGGCAATCTGACCAGATAATAGTTTCAATACTTCAAAGCGTGCTGGTGTAAACACATCAACTGCTAAGTTATTTTCCAGGTAAATAATGGCAATAACGTTGCCATGCTGCAAAATAGGCTGGCATAATATAGACTTTGGTTTTTTTGCATTCAGGTACGGGTCTTTTGCAAATCGCATATCGTTATGCGCATTGCTGACGATGAGTGTCTCTAACGTATGATAAACAAATTGCACAATAGACTGCGGCAGGTTTTCTATCCTGTTTACTGGTATGTCGTCTAAATGCGTAACCGTTTCCAGCTCTATGGAACTTTCAGCTACAGCAACGAGGCTGCCGTTTTTTTCGAGGATAATAATGCCCGTTTCCGCACCTGCATTTTCCAGTACAATCCTGAGCAGCTTTTCGAGCAGCTTTTCAAAAACGACCTCACCTGATATGACCGTTGCTGCCTTAAAAATGCTTTGAAGGTCGATGGATGATGTAGAGGTAATTGGGAATGCGTCAGCAATAGAAGGCAAGCTAGTAGGGGTAAGTACAGCTTTTTGCGGATACTTCGCTTTCAGTTGATTTGCCTTGGCCTTAGCACCCCAGTGCATATAGTTGATTATGGCTTCCCCGAGCAGGCTATTGCCGATTTCATCAAGGCCCTGCTGCTTATAAAAAGTGCCGGCCTGTTCATTTATCAGGGCGATATCCTGTATAATATTGCTGGTTTCGGCGGCTGCTTTAGCTTCTCTAAAAAGATGAGAAGCGTTGGCAAATTGATTCCGGATAGCAGCTTCTTCGGCAGCGACCAGGAGGTATTTCGCTTTGAAATTTCCTTTGGCGTTGTCAGCCCATTTTCGCATTCTTTTCTGATGCGCTTTTACTTTGCCCAGGGCTTCCTTCTGGGTTATTTTGTTTTCTCTGCATAGTGCCAGCAGGGTTAGGGACAGAAAGAAACTGAGCCGGGCTTCTTCAACAAGGCCTAACATAGAGGCAATGCTTTTTTCGCCTTTTTCAAAGTACGCCAGCGCCTGCTCATATTCACCAAACAGGTAACAAAGCTCGGCCTGGTATATATAATGAGCCGTGAGGGGCAATGGTACGCCATCTTTCTCCGCAAACGCTATCAGTTGCTCCATGTGCGTGGATACGTTAGTGGAATCCATAAACACTGCCGGATCTTCGGGTATGCCCATCAACGCGCAAATCTGACGCGCTTCTACAAGCAAATGATGCAATGTTGTAAGATGATATACCTGACGGCCAAAATGAAGGCAACGTTTCATACTACCGTATACAGTGTCCAGGTCTTCTCCTCCGAGAAACTGATTTTTAGTCAAAAAATTTAATGCGTACCCGGCATAGATTAAATCATTCGCTTCAATACCTACTTCGTGTGCTTTTCGTAAATAATCAAGAGTATCATTAAAGTTGTCATGCCAGTGTGCAATGCAACCACCATATATAACGTATACTTTTGAGCGGAGCGTTTTATCGTCAAATTTTTCGTTCAGCCACAGTCCGAGCTTTCCGTAATCATACCCATTTTTTATATCGTTTAGCTGGGCACAACAAACAAATCCATAAAAGCTGTACGCCAGTGCCGATGGTGGTGAATTGCCAAAACGGGCTGAGATATTTACCATTCGGAGAATAGATAATGCCAGCAGGTTTTGGTTATGTAAATAAGCCGGACCCCATAGATTCATCAGAATCTTCATCGCCAGAATTAATTTAGGCGAAGTCAGGTTAGGAGCATCCTTTAAATCATCTATGGATTTGTTACGTAAAAAATATTTTACTTTTAGTAACTCAACCGTAATACTTATAGTACCAGGTTTTTCGGGCAGATGAATGCCCAGCAGGTTCAAGCCTTTTAATGCTGTTCTGATCGCTTCTGTGTGGCGGCTGGTGTTCTCGTAAAGCTGCATTTTCCGCGCCAGTATTTCCGCTTTCCCAAGATCGTCATGGGCGTTTGAGAAGGCTGCGTCAAATGTCTCTTCCGCTGCAGCATAGTTACCACAAAAGTACTCACACTCAGACCTGGCAATCAAGAAATCACTATACAGTGCCGGGGCATCTGCCTGGCTAATAAACGCCATACCTGTGCGGTAATAAAGCAGGGCAGGCTGATATGAGTTGGCGTTCTTGGCCCGTTCGGCGGCTATGTAGTTAAGCTGGGCAACGGCTATTCTTTCTTCCCTGTCTGTAATCAGATCCGCAGCGGAATTGAAATGCACAACCACATCGAACACTGTATCATTTAATTTTTTGGGGTCCAGGTTCCTGCGCAGTAGCCTGCCGATATGTAAATGAGTAATCTTTTTTTCGTTGTTGGCAATCAGGGAATAAGCAGCTTGCTGAATACGGTCATGGCTGAATTTGAAAACTGCATTTCCGGAATAGTCTTTTACGTCAAGCTCTACCCAAAGCTGATCATTGAAATGCTGGGAACGCTGGTTTACGGGTGTCAGTAGCTCTTCTTTTATAGCCTCCCATAATAATCGAGTTACCCGGAATTTTTCTTTTTCACTGATTAGAGAAAGAGTGTCCAGGTCAAACCTGTTTCCTATACAGGATGCCAGCTTTAGAACATGTTGCGTAGCGGAAGAGAGCGTTTGAATTTTTGTTACCACCAGATCGACTACATTGTCGGTAATATTCATGCTGCTAATGCCACCCAGATTCCATTGCCAGGTGCCTATTGTACTATCAAAATAGATGAGATCTTCCTGCACCAGCTTCAGCAAAAACTGGTTGATAAAAAAAGGATTTCCGCCTGTTTTCTTCATTACCTGGGCAGTTAGCTCATAGGTGCTTTCAGCCTCACGGTGCAGTGAGTCGGCAATCAGCTGGTTTACTTCTTCTTTATTTAATTCATTTAAGGTGAGAGTGATTACCGCTTTACGTATTCCGGATAGCCGCTCCAGCATCAGCATTAAAGGATGGGATGGAGTTATTGGCGTTACTTCATTATCCCGGTAGGCACCTATTAACAGAACATGCCTTAATTCAGGTTCAGTCAATAGCGTGTACAAGAGTTCCAGCGACCCGGAATCAGCCCACTGTAAGTCGTCGATGAAAACAACCAGAGGATTGGCTTCCGTAGCTATAGCCTGAATAAACCGTGTAAATAGTTTGAAAAAACGGTCCTGGGTTTCGCTGAAGCCTAGTTTTAAGGCAGATTGTTGTTTGCCGATCAATAGCTCCAGCTCCGGTATGACATCAATCAAGACCTGGCCGTCGCCATCCAGCGCGGCAGCAACTGTTTTCTGCCAGTTGGTAAACTCAGCAGGACTTTCGGTAAGAAACTGCCGGATCAGGCTACCAAAGGCGTTAGCGATGGCGCTATATGGATTATTACGGTTATACTGGTCAAATTTACCCGAGGTGAAATAGCCGTTTTCTTTCGCGATCGGTTTATGAATTTCGTTGATCAGGCGGGTTTTGCCTACACCCGAGTAACCGGCAATCAGCATCAGCTCGACAGACCCATTTCGGGCTTTATCCAACATATCGTTCAATTGCTGAATTTCCTGCCGGCGGCCATATAACTTTTCTGAAATGGAAAAAGTCGAAGACAACTCGTCTTTACCAGGAACAAAGGCGGTGATGGCTCCGGTTTGCTGGTATAGGTGGAGGCATTGCTGCAGATCGCTTTTTAGGCTCTTGGCGCTTTGGTAGCGGTCTTCGGCATTTTTTGCCAGCAGCTTCATAACAATAGCGGACAGCGGATACGGTATATTGGGGTTTAGTATACAGAGCTCTTCGGGTTGCTTGGCCAGGTGAGCGTGTACCAGTTCCGTTACCTGCTGGTACCGGAACGGCAGTTGCCCGCAAAACAAGTGGTACAGGGTAACTCCCAGCGAATACAGGTCGGTCCGATAGTCGACGCTCCGGTTCATACGGCCGGTTTGCTCCGGCGAGATGTAGAACAGCGAACCTTTTACCCGTTCGAACCTGTTAATCTCGACCTGTTCTTTGTGCAGCAGGGTGGCTGTACTAAAATTAAATAACCTAAGCTGAAGGGTATCTGGATCGATAATAAAATTAGCGGGATTTATGCCTTTATGAATGATCTGCTGCGCATGAATCTGCTCTATGACGCGAGCCATTTCTATACCAATCGTCAGGCAATCGGTTATAGGCAAGCGCCGGTCAGTGATAAATTCGGAGAGTGGGATACCATTGAAATACTCTTTTACCAGGGCAATGCTGTGTTGCATTTTCACTAGTTCAAGACTTTTCAGGACACCAGTGACCGGCAGATCGTGCGTGATTTCGTAGTCGTTTTTTAAACTTACCAGTTCGTCCAGCGAGTAGTAGCTGTCTTCTATTTCCTGCACAAATACTTTCTGCTGGGTGCTGTCCTCAATCGCTTCGTAAAAGACAGTGTTCTCTGCCCGGAACTTTGGTTTCTTATTCTGGTAGGTTACCATCGCGAAGAGGAGTTATCAGCCTTTCATCAAGTTATCTGTCTTATTTCATTCAGACTCGTGTGTTTTGACGGCATATTCACCAATGATGGTTAAAGGGACTTTGGTAATAGCCCGTGCGGTGGCAATGCCCGCCATCATCGCTCCTTCAAAACAACCTGAATTTAGGGGTGTGGCAATCCAATCGCCTGTAATGTACAAATTTTCAAAGCCTGTTTCATCTGTTTTTAACCGGTATTTCGAACTGCCCGTCACCGAAAGCACATACCGCTCCGACGGATCGATATTGGCTCTCATATACTGCGAATACAAGCGGTTTATTCCCATCTGTGGCCGGCTGTCGTGCAATAAAAACCAGTTAAACCATTGACTCAATCCTCTGGAGGGTTTTACCCGTGGAAAAGGCACCTCTATATGTTTCACCAGAAATTCGATGAATTGGCCGGCTACCCGGTAATACATATACTGCGGGAATACTGAAAAACCTGGTGGTGGTACCTGAGCGGCATCTCTGAAAACACCCGTAAAGAACAATACACTCTTCGGTGTGTTATTCACCGGCCAGTCTTCCAGGGCTACCAAGTCGGGGTTCATACAGCACGTACTCAGCGGTTCATGGTAGGTTGTATAGATGCTCACGTCGGGGAAAGCCCAGCCCAGGTCACTGGCGCTGCGGTTGGTCCATAGTTGTAAAGACTGCGTGGGCACCGTTTCAATGGCACCTACCATCCTGCGCCAGTTCTCGTTCGCTTCGATCAATTCGGTACAGAGGTACGGAATTGAGCCGACAGAGATGCCAAAAATTACTTCATCAAAGTCTTTGCCATCCTGCAAGGTAACGGTTTCCTTACCAGTCCAGGCCGTCCAGAAAGATTCAAGGTTGACATTTTCGGCCTGGCTTCGTTTCTCCAGTTCTTCACCTTCAACGATGAGGTCATACTTAGGTTCGGAAGGCCAGCACTTTATGCCTTTTACGTCAACCAGTGGATCATACTTGTCATCGCCCGACTTGAGGGTTACCTGCTTTTCAATGTCGATGCGGTCGATCCGCTTCTTATCGGCCGATACGTGCAGCTCTTTTACCTTATGAAAGAATTTAAACTTTACCCCAAACTCCTTTAGCAGCAGGTAGTAGGGCGTAAACACAACTTCAGCCATACTTCCCCTGAATTTGAAGAACATGCTTTTGTCATTGGTAAGCAACGCAACAAGAATGCCTTTCAGGGTAGTGCCGGCTTCAGAGTTGGGAAACCGCTTATCGCCGTCCCGGTATGCAAAGGCACCATCATAGTAGGAGGTAACCAGGGTATTGCTCAACGTCACTTCGGAAGCGCCGTGGCTGCGCAGCCACTGAATAAAGTCGATCTCATTCAGGGAGTCTAATCCCTGATGAAACACATTATCCGTAAGCAGGCCGTTTAGTATCGTAAGACCGAGGTCAACGATAACAAATATACGTCGCAGAATCTGGTGTTCTTCCAGATAGGAACTAAAAACGTCGCCGATAAAGGAAAGGAGTGTTTCTGTTTCGTTCAGCAGGCCTGTCACTAACGGATGGTTCTTTTGAAACGTGTTGATCTCTGCCAGCCGGGTGAATTGGTCATGTACACTTTTCAGCCGCGTAACTACCTTGTCGGTATTGTTTTGATGATCTTCTTCCAGCCACTCAACCAGGTGTTGCGCCACTGTTTTCGGTATTTTAACCAGATTGTTCTTCTCCTCTTCTACGGTTTGAATGATCAGCTTCAGGGCAGCAATAACGTAATCTGCCAGGTAGTATGTAAAATCTTTGTGCTGGCTATCGGGTACCAGGTTTTTTTCGGGGGGTATATTCCAGGTATGAGGGCTTATTTTCCAGGCATCCCAGCGGTTCATTTGCAGGTTCTCATAGCCAATATAAGAAGGGCAGGGGATAAGCGCTTCATGCCAGGGTTTAGGTTTATATCCGGTTTGCTGCAGGCGGGCATAACAATCATCTATCCAGCGAAAAGAGTTGTGATAAGCACCAAACCAAAAGTGTATGCCATGCTCTTCTACCCGGGCATGCGCCTTTAGGTTGCGGCCGCTGGCGCATTTACCTCCCAGCCGCCAGCCAAGCTGATATACGGTTATATCGAGCTTGCTCTTATCCCAATTATTGGCCGCCAGCATGTAGTAAACTGCCGCCATGGCGGCAGGCCCTCCTCCCAGTACGGCTATCTTTTTGGCCGACGGTTTTGTAGCAGTTGCAGAATTATTCTCCATAGTGTAAAGGCTTAGAATGGCTTTTATTGCATTTGAAACAATCCGTTGTCACCAATGACCGGTATGTCTGTTCCGGTGATGGCCGTAGCACAACGAATCCCTGAAACCACACAAGCTTCGATACAGCCTGCATTGACACCGTTGTCTGTCCAGTCGCCGGTAAAAAATAAATTGCTATACCCTGACTCA
The DNA here is from genome assembly GCF_039541875.1 of Nibrella viscosa. Classification (NCBI taxonomy): domain Bacteria; kingdom Pseudomonadati; phylum Bacteroidota; class Cytophagia; order Cytophagales; family Spirosomataceae; genus Nibrella; species Nibrella viscosa. The sequence goes on from NZ_BAABHB010000013.1 coordinate 175,097, forward strand.
TCGACCCGCATCCGGTAGGCAGAGCTTCCTTTCGTAGAGAGGGTGTAGCGTTCCCACGGATCTACGTTGACCCGCCAGTACTGCGCGTTGAAACGTTCCGGACCCACTCCCTTCCCAAAATCCAGTAGATCAGTCCATGCAAACTGACCGCCCTGCTCCGAGCCGGGAAATATCCATTTTATGTATTTTTCAAGGTAGTCTAGGGAGACATCCTTCACAACAGCGTTCATATAATCCGGAAACGTATGCTGACCGGCAGGGGGAATCACAGGCTGTTCGGGAAACGGACCTACCAAATAGGTAATTTGCTTCGGACCGGTCTCGAGATTCCAGTTTTCCGCTTGCAACAGATGCGACATATCAGCAAATGTGTCAACCGGTTCCCAGAAAGCAGTCATTATGCTGGACTTGAATTTCCAGCCCAGCTGTTCGCAGGTTTTGGTAAGCCAGAGTTGGGTGGAGAAGGTTTGATTGGTATTTACGTTTACAATACTGTCCAGCCAGTGTGGATTTTGCTGAATCAGTTCGGGACATATATGTATGTGCGCGGCAATAGGAATATTCAGGATAATGAGGTCAAAATCGCCGGTGCCTTCTTCCCCCCTTTTTTTCAGCACTACGTTTCGTTTGCTTTCATCCGCACAACCTGGCCACTCAGACCAGAACGACTCCAGCGACACATTTTTACCCGCTGCGGCTAGCTGTTGCATGGCTTCGCCTTCTACCAGTTGATCATAAAGCGGAGCAGCAGGCCAGCAGTCTACACCACCTACATTAAAGGTGGGCTGGTAGCCTTCCGGTTCATACTCCGGCTTTACAATAGCCTGCCGCTCCAGGATAATCTCCGAGACTGAACCTTTATCTGCCGATAACGTAAGCGCTTTTACTTTATGAAAAAACTCAAACCGTACCCCTAGTTTTTTCAGTACGGTATAATAGGGAGAGAATATGGTATCGCCCATACCGGCATTCATTTTCCACAGCCAATGTCCTTTGCTGCCAAACGCAATACCAAAGCAGATACGCAGGGCGACGCCGGCTTCCAGATCGGGGTACTCCTTAATCCCCTTACGATACGCAAAGCAACTGTCATAGACAGTACGCACCCAGAACGAGTTAAGGGTTACATCTGTAGCACCATGACGTTTTAGCCATTCTTTGAAATCTACGTTATTAATTGAATTAAGGCCTTTATGCACTACATGGTCTTTAATCAACCCTTTTGTAACAGCCAGGCCGACATCGAGCAGGGTAAAGAATTTTTTTGTTTCCCAGTCGTTGGCCATTGCTTCACTAAATTTGGTATACAGCCAATTCGCGAAACTGTCGATAAGCGCGATGATTTGGGGTTTTACAGGGTGATCCGGTTGATAAAAGCTGGAGCTATTCTCAAGAATAAGCCGGTTAATGGTTCGGATAATCACCCCGGCTGTAAAGTGGAGGGTTTTTTCCTTCAGCCAGTCTACTCCATCTTTAAGGGTTTCCCAGAACGTTTCTAGCGTATTTTTGTCGATAGATGTGTCTGCGTTTTTTTGGCCGATTGGGTGGTGAAAAAAGAACTCTTCCAGTTTTTGTGCCAGCAATTGCTGGTATTCGGCAAGGGTAAGAAGTTCTTCATGGCCACCAGGCTCGCCGGGTATGGCGGGCACCGTTATTGGCACTCCCTTCCAGTTATTGCCAATGTTTTCCATGACAACAACATCGTCTTCCGGAGTAAAGGCTTTATCCCAGGTGTTAAAACGGTGCTCCGGACCCCAGTCGAGGTGCGTGTAGCAATCTTTGAACTGATTAAAGGCATTGCTGTACCAGCCAAACCAGGCATGAAGACCGTGTTCCAGGATGCGTTGGTTGTTTTCGGAAGGGTTAACGGAATTCTTTACTTTTTCGCGACCACTAGCCCCTTTGCCCCCAATGCGCCAACCCATTTGGTAAATAGTAATGTCGTAATTACCGGCAAATTGATCGGCCTTCAAGAGTTCGTATACAGCCGACATAGCACCCATGCCCCCGCCGAGTACGGCTACTTTCGTTTTGTGCAACATCTTATTTGTTTTGGCTTGTAGTGATTGTTTTAGGCGTAATTGTAGGCTTTGGGGTAATTGATCGGCCTTTATTTATTAGCAATCAGCATGTGGTACGACCATAAACCTGCCTTTAGGCTTTTGTATTGGTAATACGTTGACCAGACATTGGCTTTATGCAGGGCTGTCCGTTTACCAATAATTCGTAAGGCTCCATCACAGATAATGCCTGGCACAAAACAGTAGTATAGCCGCCTGGCAGAGGGGGCTATATGCGCTGTAATATCAACTGACCGGGTATTTGAAAAGCCGCTGTCGACAGCTTTTTGCGTAAAGCGCACAAGGGGTTCAAACGAAGGAACAGCCCAGGAATGAGCCCACTTGTGCAGCAGTTGACTTTTGGTGACATCCGCTTCAGGATAATTGCTAAAGAAATCGGCAACGATCAGACGTCCTCCTTTTTTCAGTACCCGGTACGCTTCTTTCAGAAAATCTTTTTTTTCGACAGCGTGGCAAACACTTTCTATCGCCCAGACAACATCAAACGAACAGTCCGGAAAAGGCATATTGGTGTAGTTGGCCACTGAAAAAGTAACCGCTTCAGAAACGCCGAGTGCCATTGCTTTTTGGCGGGCATGGGCTACCTGCTTAGGGCTGAGGGTAATGCCTTCTACCTGGCAACCAAACCGGGATGCCAAAAAGACCGAAGAGCCCCCAACACCACAGCCTGCATCCAGCACCTTATCGCTGGTTTGAATCCCTGCCATTTCGGCGACTTTGGTATTCATGTTTAGCAGGGCCGATCGAAGGTTAGGCGTAGTTGCATCCCAATAACCATAATGCATACACCCGTGGGTATTCAGGTGCCAGATAATTTCATAATCTACCTGGCATTGCTCGTAATAATCAATAATGGTAGTTTCTGTAACGGCAAAAGGTGATTCCATTTTTTACGGCTAAGTTTTGCGTTATCATAAAAATATATAGTTGGTGTTGGTATTCTGGGAAAACTAAATCGTATTGTATAATAGAAGAAATTTTGGGCGTAGTAAAGACATACCGTTAAGTGCTTAAACTTACTACTTTTTACCATATGAATAAAAAATCCTTCTAAGCGAATATAAGCAGGAAAGTTACGGTCTCGCTTCGTTTTAATATAGGCACTCAACGATTAAAACCGGCGCTGTTGGGATACCCTATAAAAAACAAAGCCGGAACCGACGTACTGGTTGATTTTGTGTATTGCTTTGCCTGTCTGATCAGAACCGTTGTCACTGGTTAGGGGTGAATAGTAGCGTAGATGCCTGTTTTCGCTGATCTCAGGAAAACAGGCATGGGTAATACACACTAAGTACTGGCAACATCAGCCAAACCAATATAGTTAAGAGCAGAAGGCCTTTACTGGGTTACTCACATTAATGATAATACGTATATCTTGTTTACTCCGGTTGCTGGTATTGCTGAATGGCGTCAGTCAGACGGTAGCCGGCAGTGTTCCGGCGAAACCGGTTATCAGTCAGGCGCTGAACTTTAACGTCGGCTGGGAGTTTGTCAAAGACATTGATACGACCGTTACCGCCGATTTCTTTCGCCGGAATGCCGGGCCGGCCAATTCGTGGCGGCTGGTGTCGCTGCCCCATACGGCACAGCCTGAACCGCTGGTTATTACCGGGACTCAATGGCAGGGTACAGGTTTCTACCGCAAGTTCTTCACCATTTCGGCCGCGGACAAAAATAAACGGCTGGCGATCCATTTTGAAGCGGCCATGCACGAAGCCGATGTATACCTGAACGGCAGGCACCTGCTGAAGCACATCGGCGGCTACCTGCCCTTTGAGGTAGATATCAGCCGGTACGCAACAGCTGGTGCCGAAAACTGTGTGCTGGTTAGGGTCAACAACCAGGATAATCCGGCCATTCCGCCCGGCAAGCCTATCAGGGATTTAGACTTCAACTACTACAGCGGCCTCTACCGAAATGTTTACCTGATTGTTGACGATAAGCTGCATATTCCGGATGCCGTGCAGGCCGGACGGAAAGCCGCCGGCGGAGTGCTGGTTTATTATTCGCGGGTAAGCCCGGCGTTGGCGATGGTGCATGTACAGACGGAGGTAAAGAACGACCACCCGACGAACTTGTTGACAAAAGTGCGCTTAACACTGTTAGACTCCGCTGGACGGCAGGTTGGGCTGGTTATTTCCAAAGAAGTTTCGGTACGGCGGGGAGCCTACAGCCGGTTTAGCCAAACGATCAGCGTCAGGAGACCCCGGCTGTGGTCGCCGGCCGACCCGTACCGGTACCGGCTGCTGGTCGAGGTGTTGCAAAGTGGCCGCGTTGCCGACCGGGAGGAACTGGCGGTGGGCATCCGGACCTTCCGGTTTGCCGGCGACGGCTTTTACCTGAACGGCGAAAAGCTGAACATCCGGGGTACTAACCGCCATCAGGAGTACCCGTATGTCGGCTACGCGCTGTCTGACAATGCCAATTACCGCGATGCCTGGCAGATTAAGAATGCCGGCTTCAATTTTGTGCGCTGTTCGCACTACCCGCCGGCCTCGGCTTTTCTGGATGCCTGCGACGAACTGGGTCTCCTGGTCATGGACGCCATTCCGGGCTGGCAGTTCTTCGGCGACAGTACCTTTCAGCAAAACAGCCTGGCCGATGTTCGGGGTATGGTGCGCCGGGACCGTAACCACCCCTGTATTATCCTCTGGGAAGCCTCGCTGAACGAGTCGGGTATGTCGCCGGAGTACATGGAAAAAGCGCACCAGGCTGTCCATGAAGAGCTACCGTTCGGCGATGTGTATACCTGCGGCTGGCTGGATTCGGTGTATGATGTGTTCATTCCTGCCCGGCAGCACGCCAAACCGCCCCACTACTGGAACAACTACGACAAAAACAAACCCCTGCTGATTGCCGAATACGGCGACTGGGAATACTACGCCCAGAACGCCGGCTTCAACCAGATGGCGTTTAAAAACCTGAAGGAAGGTGAACGGTCGTCAAGGCAACTGCGGGGTGCCGGCGAAAAACGCATGCTGCAACAGGCGCTTAATTTTCAGGAGGCCCATAACGACAATTTGCGCGGCCGGGCTGTGGGCGATGCCAACTGGCTGATGTTCGACTACAACCGGGGGTATGCGCCCGACCTGGAAGCCTCTGGTATCGCTGATATTTTCCGGTTGCCCAAGTTCGCGTTCTACTTCTACCAGAGCCAGTACGGACCCGTGCCCGACCGCCGGGGCTTCGGCAAACCCATGCTTTTGATCGCTAATTACTGGACCCGTACGTCTCCCAGAGACATAACTGTCTACAGCAACTGCGAGGAGGTTGAACTGTTCCTGAACGAGAAATTTCTCGGCCGGCAGAAACCCGATCAAAACGACTGTTCTACTCATCTGGCGCACCCGCCGTTTACGTTTTCGCTCCCCCGCTTTACCGCCGGCGAGCTGAAAGCCGTTGGTTACCTGAACGGTTCTGCTGCGGTGGAAACAACCGTTCAGACACCGGGCACTCCGCAGGGCCTCCGGCTTACTATAGACCGGCGCGGCCGGGATCTCAGCGCCAACGATGTGGTGTTTGTCTATGCGTCGGTTGTTGATGAACGGGGAACGGTGATTCCGGATGCCGCACATTCCGTTATTTTCCGGGTGGAGGGCGACGCCGAACTCGTCGGCCAGAATCCCATCAGCGTCGAAGCGGGTACGGCCACCATCCTGTTAAAAACCGGAGCAGTTGCCGGTTTAGTAAAAATTACGGCCTATGTAGAGGGGCTGAGAGGAGCCGAATTAATCAGCCCGGTTACCGCCGGCCGGTAATGGAAAAGCATTATAAGGGTAACCTGACGCGTTCGTCCAGGTCGGCAATCTGTGGGTAAAGTTACTACCGTGTCTGCTTTTTGCGTAGTATTGAGGCTATTCTCCTAACCCTAACGTAACCTGACATGGTAACTGGTTCTTACCTCCTGGTCATTTTTGTGCTGTCGATCCTGCTGCTGCTGGTCTCGATTATCCGGTTTAAAATCAATCCGTTCCTGGCCCTGCTCGGCACGGCGCTGATTACCGGCCTGCTCTGCGGCATGCCACCCGATACTGTGACCAAACAACTGGCAACGGGTTTTGGGCAGACACTGGGCGGTATCGGTATCGTCATCGGTCTGGGTATTATCTTCGGGGGGATTCTTTCCGAAAGTCAGGCTACAGAGCAGATTGCCGCTATGCTGCTGCGGACCGTCGGTCGTAAGCAATCGCCCCTGGCCATCAACCTGACGGGGTATTTTGCCTCCATCCCGGTCTTTTTCGACGCGGCTTTTGTTATTTTCATGCCCCTGCTGCGCGATTTGTCCCGCGATACCCGCATTCCGCTGGTGACCTACGTCACGGCTATGTCGATCGGGTTGCTGACTACGCACTGTCTGGTCATTCCAACACCCGGTCCGCTGGCTGTGATGGGCAATATGGGGCTCGATGCCGGCGCTTTTCTGGGACTGGGGATGCTCATTGCCCTACCCGCTGCGCTGGTTGGTGGGCTGGTCATGGGCCGCATCCTGGGCCGGCATATTATTATTGAGAACCTGCCCGATCCCGTGCCGGAGACGCCCACGGCGGCTGTTGTGGTCGAGCGTCGGGTACCGTCGGGTCAGGTATCGCTGCTGGTGCTGCTGTTCCCGATCCTGCTGATCCTGATTGGTAGTATTACCAGCCAGTTTCTGCCGGTGGGCTCGTCGGGCCGGCGGCTAATGGGGTTTATCGGCGATAAAAACGTAGCCATGCTGGCCGGGGTGCTGGTGGCCTTTACCACCATGCGCCCTTACCTGCGCAAAACGTTCGATCAGCTCATTGTGGAAGGCGCTTCGGCTGCCGGGCTGATTCTGCTGATAACCGGAGCTGGTGGTTCGTTCGGCAGTATCATCAGCGCATCGGGCATCGGTGACTACCTGGTGCAGTCGCTGACGGGATTCAACCTGTCGCTGGTGGTAATGGGTTTTGTGCTCACGCTCCTCATCCGGGTTGCGCAGGGCTCGGCCACGGTCTCGCTGGTAACAGCTTCGTCCATTCTGGCCCCGATGGTGGTACCAATGGGGGCCAATCCGCTGATTGTTGCACTGGCCATCTGCTGCGGGGGTATGTGCTTTTCCCTGCCCAATGATTCCGGCTTCTGGGTCGTTTCCCGCTTTGGTAACCTCACCGTTTCTCAAACCTTAAAAGCCCTGACACTGGCCGGCACCGTTGCCGGTCTGACCGGATTGGTGTTGCTCCTGATCCTCGACCTGTTTATCTGAGCGCCGGACGGGAACCCCTGTAGCTATACCTATGAACGAAAAACTGATTCTGGTGCTGGACGATGACCCCACCGGCATCCAGACCGTACATGGCCTGACGGTGTACATGCGCTGGTCGGCCGAGATTATGCGTCATATCTTTGAAAACGACCGGGTGGCGTACATTCAGACCAACTCCCGGTCGCTTACCGAGGCTGACGCCGTTGCCACCACCAGAGAGATCATGGAACTGGCGGTAGCTGCCCACCGCGCTACCGGCCGCAACTTTGCCGTGATGAGCCGGTCCGATTCTTCCCTGCGGGGCCATTTTCCGGCGGAGCCGGCTGCCATCCGGCATGTTTGGGAATCGGCCGGGTTGCCGCCTATTGATGGGCTGGTGTTTTGCCCGTTTCTGGCGGAGGCCGGTCGGGTCACCATAGATAACCGGCATTATATCCGCCAGGCAGACGGTAGCCTGACGCCGGTCGCCGACACCGAATTTGCCCGTGATGTGGTATTCGGCTATCACCATTCGGACCTGACCCGCTATATCGACGAGAAAACGCAGGGTTCTATCCCGGCCGAAAGCGTAGTGTGCATTCCACTGGCGGTGCTGGACAAGAACGATAGTTCGGCCGTGATTGAAATCCTCAAAACGGTGCATCACTTCACCCCAGTGGTGGTCAACGCCACTGATTACCGGCATCTGCGTTTGTTTGCAGAAGCCTTGCGGGCGGTGGAGCAGACCGGCAAGCGGTTTGTGTTCCGTACGGCGGCTTCGCTGGTAAAAGTCTACGGAGACATTACCGACCAGCCCCTCCTGGGCCGCACCGAGTTGGCTCCCTACCTGCAAAGCGGCTCCGTGCTGACGGTAGTCGGGTCGCATACGAGTCACACCACCCGGCAGCTACAGGCCCTGTTGCGTCAGGAGTCGGTGGCAGTAGTTGAACTGGATGTGCCTACGCTGCTGGTGGATGAAGAAGAGGCCGGACAGATGGTGCAGGAAGCCGTAGACAAGTGCGAAGCGGTGATGAAACAGGGAGGTCATCCGTTGCTGATGACCTCCCGGCAACGCGTGAGCGTCGCGGATGCGGCCGGCAACCTGACCCTCTCGCAACGAATTTCCGGTACCCTATCGGCCATTGTCCGGCGGTTGTCCATCCGCCCCCGCGCTATCATTGCTAAAGGCGGTATCACCTCCAGCGATATAGCCGTACAGGGCCTGGGCATGCAAAAGGCGTATGTGCTGGGGCAGGTGCGACCCAGTATTCCGGTGGTGCTGGCGCAGGAAGAGAGCCGCTTTCCGAACCTCCCATACGTGATCTTTCCCGGCAATACCGGCCAGGAAGACGATCTGCTGACCATCTGGAACTTAGTACAGTCGTAAGCATTATCTCTGCTTTTTTTCGTTACTACCCTATGATGAAAATTCTGCTGATCTGGGCTTGCCTGCTGACGGCGCTCACCGTATCTGCCCAGAAATACCAGTTTACCCGCGACGATACGCTGCGGGGCAGCATCACCCCCGAACGGGCCTGGTGGGACCTGACGTATTATCACCTGCAGGTGCGGGTTCAACCCACCGACAGTACCCTCAGCGGCAGCACCACCATCCGGTACAAGGTGCTGAAGCCAAATCAAACACTCCAGGTAGATTTGCAGCGGCCGTTACGCATCCTAAAAGCAGAGCAGGATGGGCAGGCGTTGACGTTCCGGCAGGAGGGAAATGCGTATTTTGTTTCGCTGAAGAAGCCACAGCAGGCCGGCAGAACAGAGTCGCTGGTGGTGCATTACGCCGGTAAACCGAAGGTAGCCAAACGACCGCCCTGGGACGGGGGTGTTACCTGGTCGCGTGATACCACCGGCCAGTGGTTTATTGCCACCTCCTGCCAGGGGCTGGGTGCCAGCGTGTGGTGGCCCTGCAAAGACCATATGTACGACGAACCCGACAGCATGCTCATCAGCGTCACCGTTCCAAAAGAACTCACCGATGTCTCCAACGGCCGCCTGCGCCGGGTGGTGGAGAACCAGGACGGTACCCGCACCTTCGATTGGTTTGTGAGTAATCCCATCAACAACTACGGTGTCAACCTGAACATTGGCCGGTACATACATTGGTCAGATAGACTACAAGGCGAAAAAGGCCGGCTGGATCTTTTCTTCTACGCCCTGCCTGAACATGAGGGCCAGGCCCGGCGGCAATTCCAGCAGGTGAAGCCGATGCTGAAGGCCTTTGAATATTGGTTCGGCCCGTACCCGTTTTACGAAGATAGCTATAAACTGGTGGAAACGCCCTACCTGGGCATGGAACACCAGAGTTCGGTGACCTACGGCAACAAGTTTCGCAATGGGTATCTGGGCCGCGATCTGTCCGGCACCGGCTGGGGCTTGCTGTGGGATTTTATCATCATTCACGAATCGGGGCATGAGTGGTTCGCCAACAACATCACCTACAAGGACGTTGCCGATATGTGGGTTCACGAAAGCTTTACCAACTATTCCGAAAACCTGTACATCGAATACTACCACGGTAAAGCAGCCGGTGCCACCTACGTGATAGGCTGTCGCAATCAGATTCGCAACGACCGTCCGATTGTCGGCGTCTACAACGTCAACTTCTCCGGCTCGGGCGATATGTACTACAAGGGTGGCAATATGCTGCACACCATCCGGCAGATCGTGGGCAACGACGAAAAGTGGCGGCAGATCCTGCGGGGCCTGAACAAAACCTTCTACCACCAGACCGTCGACGGTAAGCAGATCGAAGAATACATCAGCCGCCAGGCGGGCGTCGACTTGCAAAAAGTCTTCGACCAGTACCTGCGCGACACCCGCCTGCCTACGCTGGAGTACCGGCAAACAAAAAATGGCCTCCAGTACCGCTGGACCAACTGCGTCGCCGGTTTCAACATGCCCCTCCGCATTTGCCTCAACGAAGCAAAGGAGTACCAGGCCATCCGCCCTACTACCACCTGGCAGACCCTGCGTACCCCGGACGTTAAATCCCTCTCCGTCGACCCAAACTACTATGTGCTGGTAACCCCGTACCCCGGAATGTAATTCCGGCCCCTGTACCGGCCCTGTCCCGATGGCCGGTACAGGGCCGAAAATGTGTTCAAACTGATACAATATTGGGGAAGAATTCCACAGTTTTGGTACGGATGTATGGTGCGAAAAGGTGAATTCCGGCTGATTTTAAATGCTTTATGAATTGGTGTGGAACTGGCATGATTTCAGTATATTCATGAACAGGCGAGAGCCGCTTGGAATCAGGAGTTCGCTACAGGCAGTAGCAATAGATATAGATCAATTACGCATTACTCAACGTCATGAAAGCCAGAAGCCCGGTTTGCGAACCGGGCTTCTGCACATTTAGGGCCTCACGAAAACCGTTCCGGACGAAAAACGTCTACCGCCATGCTTATCGGTTGCCCCGACAGCGTCTCCGCAACCAGCTTGCCCGTAGCCGGGCCTAAGCTGATACCCATCATGCCGTGGCCCGTCGCCAGTGTTACATTCTCGTACCGCGACAGCCGGCCGATGTAGGGTAGGCCGTCGGGGGAGCAGGGGCGCAGGCCCCGCCAGACCGTTTCGGGTTTGGGCATGTCGACCTCAAGATCGGGGTAGTACTGGTTGATGGACTGGACAATGCCCCGCACCCGGTTCATGTTGACCGACAGATCAACCCCAGCTACTTCCAGCGTACCGGCAAACCGCAGATCGTTGCCGATGGGCGTGGCTGTAGCGCGGGCTTCGAGCATGATGGCCGGCACCCGCACGTTGTTTGTCCGGTTCTTAAGCACAAAGCTATAGCCCTTGCCGCCCTGTAGTGGTAGCGATACCCCAAGCTGCCGGGTTATCACCGGCGACCAGGCTCCCCCAGCCACCACCACCTCATCCACGGTATGGTCGCCCTGCGCCGTGCGCAGGGAGGTAACGCGACCGGCTGACGTACCGAAACCGGTAACCGCCTGTCCATCCAGTATAGCAACACCCTGCTGTTTCAGATACCCAACCAGCGAACGAACCAGTTGACCGGGGTTTAAATGCGCGTCGCCGGGAAAAAACACCGCTCCCCGTACGTCCACCCGCGTATCCGGTTCCAGATCCCGCACCTGTCGGCTACTCAGGACGTGCGCGTCAATGCCGGCCCGGTTGGCTACCTCAGCTTCTTCGGCCATGTCGTGTTCGGCTCCGGCTGTTTTGTAGAGCATTAGCAGTCCGCGCTCCTGCCAGCCAAAGTCTAGCTCACCCGAAGCCGCCATATCCTGATACAGTCGCTTGCTCAGCAGGCTGATGTCGCGCAGGGCCGGAATAGCCCGTTCGACATGCTCCGGCGTCGAATGGCGGTAAAACAGCCAGCCCCAGCGGAGCAGGTCGGCGCTCAGGCGGGGTTTGATGTAGAAGGGGCTGGTCGGTTTCAGCAGCATCCGCATGCCTTTGGCAATCATGCCGGGCTGCGCCAGCGGAATAATGTGGCTGGGCACAATCATACCGGCGTTACCGAACGAGCAGCCGTCGGTAATCGGGTTCTGATCAAAAACGGTAACGCGGTGGCCGGCTTGCCGCAGGTAGTACGCCGAGCATAAGCCAATAATGCCCCCGCCGATGATGCCAACGTGCATGTTAAAGTAGTTGAATGGTTGAGTGGTTCATTGGTTCATTAGTTAGCTGGTTTACTGGTTAACCAATGAACCATTAAATTACTTGAAAACCATGAACATACGGATCGTCATCGTCCAGAATAAGGTGGTTGTAGCCATGAATCATGGCCCAGCCTTCAATGCTCGGGATGATGGCGGGCTTGCCGTCGAGGTCGGTTTCGGCTTCGATGCGGCCGGTGAAGATGGAGCCGATGATGCTTTCGTGAACGAAATCCTGCCCCGGCTTCAGCCGTCCCTGCCCGTACCACTGCGCCATCCGGGCCGATGTACCCGTACCACAGGGCGAGCGGTCGATGGCCTTGTCGCCGTAAAACACGGCGTTGCGGGCGGTGGAGGTGGATTGCAGCGGTTCGCCGGTCCAGAGCAGGTGGCTGAGACCCCGGATGGTTGGGTTCTCGGGATGCACAAAAGTATATTTCTCATTTAAGCGTAGCCGCAACTCCCGGCTCCAGCCGATCAACTGCTCTGCCTTATAGTGCTGCAAGCCCGGAAAGTTGGACTGAGGATCTACAATGGCGTAAAAATTACCACCGTAGGCCACATCGACCGTTAGTTCTCCCAAATCGGGGCAGGTTACATGCAGTCCTTCGGCCGCCAGGTACGATTTGATATTGGTAATCTTTACTGAAGTCACTTTGCGGCCTTCCTGTCGGTACTCGGCCCGAACCAGGCCGGCGGGCACTTCCAGGTTCAGTACGCCCGGCGTTTTGGGCCGAATCAGGTTCTGCTCAATGGCGACCGTAACGGTGCCAATAGTGCCGTGGCCGCACATGGGCAGGCAACCGGAGGTCTCGATAAACAGCACTCCGGCATCGTTGGCCGGGTCGGTGGGTGGGTACAGAATACTGCCCGACATCATATCATGGCCGCGGGGTTCAAACATCAGCCCTTTCCGAATCCAGTCGTATTCGGCCAGAAAGTGCTGACGCTTTTCGCTCATTGATGCCCCGTTCAGGTGCGGGATACTGCCTCCGGTGACAACGCGTACCGGGTTGCCGCAGGTGTGGGCGTCAATGCAAAAGAAGTGGTAAGCAGGCATTTAGGAATGATGAATGATAAACGATGAACGATGAATGGGGGGGCATTCATCAGGCGAGACTGTCTTCGGGTCGGAGGAGAGCGGGGCGGCTGGCGATGGCAGTCTGGATAATGGCTTCGACGCGGCTGCGCTCTTCGCCTTCCAGCATCAGGCGGGGTGCCCGCACGTATTCGGAGCCGATGCCGGTAGCCGTAGCCGCCAGTTTGATATACTGCACCAGCTTGGGGTGAATATCCAGCTCCAGCAGGGGCATGAACCAGCGGTACAGGGCACGGGCTTTGTCCAGTTTACCGGCCAGCGCCAGTTCGTATAAGTGAACCGTTTCCTGCGGGAACGCGTCCACCAGACCGGCTACCCAGCCGTCGGCACCCAGCAGCAGGGCTTCCAGCGCCAGCGTATCCACTCCACACAGCAATTTATACCGGTCGCCAAAAGCGTTGCGCATCCGGGTGAGGTTGGTCAGATCCCGCGTTGATTCTTTTACCGCCTGTATGTTGGGCAGGGTGGCCAGCTCCTCAAACATGGCAATGGTTACCGGAATCTTATAGTCGACCGGGTTATTGTAGATCATGATCGGCAGCGGGGTCGATTCGGCCACGGCCCGGAAAAACGCCACGGTCTCCCGCGAATCGGCGAAGTAGCGCATAGGGGGCAACAGCATCAGGCCGTCGGCTCCACCTGCTTCGGCATCGCGGGCCGCGGCTATGGCGTCCCGCGTTGAGGCTTCCGCAATGTTCATGATCACGGGTACCTGACCGGCACTAACCGCTATGGCTTTGTCCAGCAGTTCCAGACGCTCGGAGCGGGTTAGGGTACTGGTCTCACCCAGCGAGCCGCTCAAAATAAGGCCGTGGACACCGGCGGATAGCTGCGCCCGGAGGTTGGTTTCAAACAAAGTCAGATCCACGGCGTCGCCGGCAGTAAAAGGAGTGAGTAAAGCGGGGTAAACACCCTGCCAGTTTACAGAAAATTGCATGGTGAACGGGAGAGAAAGACGGCTATAAAACTACACACAAAAAATTTCTTTCCGAAATGGTAGTAAAATCTTTAACTTATAATACATTTATGCCAACTATCGGTAACTTAAACAATAAATTATATGAAAAACAGATACAAAATTTTGATTGCCGAAGATGACCCATTCATTCGTAAAGTGCTGCGTTACACGTTGCAGGACGATTTTGAGGTGAGTACCCACATTAATGGCCTGGAAGCTATGCTCTGGCTGGAGCAGGGCCAGCCGGTTGATCTGATCCTTACCGATTTGCAGATGCCCTATGTAGGCGGGCAGGAGTTGATTCAGAATATTCGCGCGGGTTCGTTATTCCGACATCTGCCCATCATAATAATTTCGGCGATGGACGATAGCAATACCCGTATCAAGTGCCTGGAACTTGGTGCCGACGATTATGTAACCAAACCATTTAACCCGATGGAGATTAAGGCGAAGATAATGGCTGTTTTACGTCGTATTGAGCAGCGGAGCGTACAACTGCCTAATCCTGTGGTTGCCGGTCCTCGTCCTCGGTAACCGTATAGCCCACCGCTGTTGTTTTGGGAGTCATCTCCACATTAGCCCAGCGGGCGTATTGTCGGGTAAAGGCAGCTCCGAAATAATAAATCAGGGAGCAGTAATACACAAACAGCAGCACCAGCATTATGCGTCCGGCCGAGCCGTACAGGGGCCGAAGCTGACCATACGTCAGTAGTTGGCCCAGGATGAGTTCGCCGATGGTAAACAGCACCGCCGTTACCAGGGAGCCCATCCAGACGGCCGGCCAGTGAATGCGAACATCGGGCAGCGTCTTGAACAGCATGGCGAACCAAAGCATCAGCAGTGCTACGGATACCACATAATGACTTATATCCAGAAAAGCGGCATCGCTGTCAGTAGGCGGGGCACTCAGCAGGTTCAGCACCTGGTGAATGCCAATAGCAGCCATAAACAACATACCGGAGCCGATTACCAACCCCAGAAATAGCAGACGATCCCGTAAGATATATAAGGAGGATCGGTCGTCTTTGGGTTTTACGTTCCAGAGTTGGTTGAGCGACCGCTTCATAATGGCAAACATCGACGTGGAGCTAATCAGCAGAATAAAAATGCCCAGCGTGGTTAACAGCGGATCGGCGCGGTCCTGCTGGAGGTGTTGGGAAATATCTTTGAGCTGACGGGCAGGCTGGCGTCCGAAAATATCAGCTAACTGGCTAAATAACCGTCCACTAATCCGCTGTTCCTGATCCTGCAGGAGCGTACTGAAAACCTGACTGAGGATGATCACAATTGGGGGCAGGCCAAAAAAGGCGAAGAAGGCAGTAGCCCCTGCCATGCGTATTGGATCATTATTCCTCAGGTTGGTAAACGCTTGTCTGAATAAATTCAGGAAGGGCAAAACTTGTTTCATCAGCCTGGTTATTTCATCAGAATAACCGGATGTATACTGTCAGGGTTTTGGCATTGCCCCGACATTTGGGTCGGTTCCGTAAAAGACGGCGTCAGTACTTACCTTCATCTTACCAGGGGTCAAAATCGGCTTTACTGGTGATGTGAAACACGCGGCTGTAGGTACCCCGAATGTACCGGACCTGATACTGGTGGCCGGCCAGGTGGGTACAATGCGTTTTGACATCCACTCTTCAAACCAGCACAGATGGCCAACTACCCAGCGGATTGAATTTGATTCTGCGTTAGGTTTCCAGTCAGCTTCTTTTTCGGTGATGCCTTTCAGATTTCCCCAGAGTGATTTATACTGGAAATCCGTCATGTCGGACAGTAAGCTGACTTCCTGCATGGTGCAATCCGTATCTTGTACGTTTAACGGCAGCGTAGTGGTCAGCAGGGGTGAAACGGCACAGGCCGTCGTGCCTTTCTTTAAGAAAGAGCGTCTTGAGTGCTGGTTCATGACAAAGGAGTTTGCGCTATTTTTTAGCCGTTGGCGAGTTGACCAGTTGATTCAGTTGAGGAACGATATTGTCGGGAAGCAGGAGGGTTATTGAAAACGATTTGAGCTTCCAGCCATTGTCTTTTTCGTAAACGATTACTTCCCGCAGAGGGACTTTGGTAAAGTACGGCCAGTTGACCTGCTTGATCACCACAGCCGCGTTGCCGCCGGCTACAGGGGTAATTGTTCGCGAGACAGTGGTTAAGTTGTATTTATTGGTATTTATGTCTTTCTCAACGCGTTTCCGGAAAACGGCTACCGGCCATACATCCGTTGGGTCAGTCCCGTAAAAGACGGCACTATTGGCTACATTCCGGAAAACGGCATTTATGTCTTTTTTGAGAAATCCCTCATCAAATTGCTTATCTACCGCTTCTACCTCAGCGGCTTTGAAGGATTGGGCTTTTATGTTATACGTAGTTGCCAGCAGACAAAGGGCGAAAAAGATAGGTTTCATTTGATTAGTTCTGTTTTTGGAGGATACTTTCTTTGATTCGTTTAATTTGTGCGCGGTGGTGGTCGAGATGAAACCGCAGAAATTCCAGTCGTTGTACCACATTTAGCGGCCCCATAATAACGTGCGGGTAGATGATGCGGTCTAGTTCGTGCTCCGGTACCTGCCTGAGCTGTTCACCCAGAGCGTTGAGTTGCGTCTGACAGGCTAGTAAAGCACTTTTCCAGTACGCTAACGGACCACCCAGTCTGGGAGCCGCACTAGCCGGAGCTTCTTCTTTAGGACGTCCGTTTTCATGCCGCCACGTCCGGGTCACAATGTCCTCGATAGTAAGCCCATCGTTCAGGCGTTCACCTTCCCAGTACTGCCCCTGCTGCTGAGCCTGAAACGCCTTCCACATCATCAGAATACCGCCCTGCTCGGCCCATACCAGATGTTCCGTAACGTCGGTTACGCTCCAGGATGACGTATCCTGTTTCCAGCTCTCCATCTGGGTACCAATTATGTCTATTTCGGATAAGAAGTTACTTCGGGCGCTCTCAACATCCCCGATAAGGCTTGTAATTTGCACCATAGTTTGCTTTCGGTTGTACACTTAATACGTAAACATCCGGTCGTGGTCAACGGAGAGCTGCACCAGCACCTTGGGCATAGCAAACTCGGCCGGTTTGCCTTTTATATCGTCCTCGGTCATGCCTCGGGCTTTGGCCGACATGCCGGAGAGATAAAATCGCCCGCCCCCTTTCACAATGGCCTCGTAGTGTTCTTTCAGTTTGCCGGTTCCTACGCCTTCGACTGTGCCCATGTCTTTGTCCCGGAGCAGCAGAACGGCGTTCCCCGCCAGAAACAACGAAACGGAATGGCCTTCTTCCAGTGCGGCTTTGGCCACCAGAAAAGCGAGGGCGGCCCGCGTGGGATCTTCCGGGCCGTGGGTTACGTGTACGAGAATTTTCATGTTGGGGGCGTTGGGTTTAGTAATGCTGGTTGCCGGCGCTGCATTGGACGCCAATCCGGTCTGAGCCTGTCCGCCTAAGACAGACAGGACCAGCCATAACGAAAGGTAAATTGCTTTCATGTGTCGTGTTGAACAAAGTAGAGGGTCTTACTCGTCTTTGATTAACGGCCGGATCTGGTCGGCCATTTCGGGGGTTACCTGCACCTGGTGGGCATCCTGGGCGTGTTGAGCGGCCAGTTGCAGCACTTCCTGTTCGTTTTCGGCTTTGATGACGCCGGGGCAGTCAAAACCAACCTCGCGGCAATGGAGAACTTTCATACGTATACTGGTTTAAAGGTATTTGGAGAATTCCAAAACAAAAATGCCTGCTTATGTTCTGCATTACAATACCCCAAAAGTGGTATTTTCGGCCTCAGACACGGTTCTTCCTTTTGATTACTGCAAGTAGCAAATTTACCTGTCCTGCTACTTTAGTATACTGTCTGAGCCGTATGTACCTGCCGTTCCGTTCCTCAATTGACCTTTTGATGCTGGGCCTCCTGTCGGCCTGATTACCACTGACCGTCCAGCCCATTAACTTTAGTTATGTACCGCTACCGGCCGAACTTGGGCATCAATGGATTACCGACACAAATAAGGCCGGCAGGGATACCGGGATAACTGCTAATTCTCCAGTCGTTTCCTATAAGAATACCCCCCGGTTTGTGCCGGACCTGCGGCCGATTGGCGTAGCCGGTTACCTGCTCAAGAATGCCTCGCAGCAGGGGCTGACTGCCTGAAACGGGTATCGGCGGACAAGACCTGTTTTATGAAGATAATCTTTCAGCGGTTTAAGGGCTTTTTAGACGGCATTAAAGTAGTGCCCGACGACTTAGCTGAAAAATACCACAAAAAGGGTATTGATCCCTAAATATGCCTGATTATTTTATAGACATACTTGTAAAACGATTCCGCTAAAAATAGGCTTAAAAATGATATGACAAAAGTGTAGAATACGTAGAAATACGCATTTTGAAAAATACCCTTTTTGGGGTATAGAAATAAAAATAGGACTTGGGTACCTTTGTGAAAGTAAGTAAATAGCACGCAAATGATTATGAGTAGTTTGTGTTGTGAAAAGCTATAAACGATATAGACGTTTAAGCCATACAGGTATTATTTAGCTCGAACTTTTTGCTTTACGGTGCACACTATCGGGTGTGGGTGGAAACTATTGTCTTTTTTTAATTTTTACATTTTTAAACGGTATAATTATGGATCAGTTCAATTTTAAACTTACAATTATTTTACGACGACTTTTTACTTTGAGCAAGCAAGTTAGGTTCAAAAAAACAGCTTATTCGATGCACGTTTCGACAATCTTCTTTTTAGTTACCTTGCTTACATCATTCAACTTTACTGTATTGGGGGGAAATATAGCCGATGAATGGACGTTGCATTCTACGGTGGATGGGGTGGAAATTTACTACAAAATAGCAAAATGTGAAAACATAAGTACTGTTTTCTTAAAGGTTAACAATACCAATTCACAGGATGTCAAAGTTACGTGGGAAGAGGAATTCTGGACAAACGCTTTTCACATAGCCGCTAACCCCCAAGGGGCTAAAGAGCTGACTGTAAAGGCCAAACAAGCCTTGCAGAATGAATGCGGTAATTTTACTTCTGAACAATGCACTATTCCAATAATCAAAGTGGCAAGTATCCCAATTTTGATATTCACAGGTTTTAACGCTAAAAATGTAACAGTTTTATATCTCTAGTCTTCAAAATTAATATTTATGAAAAAGTATATACTAATACTGATGGCGGTATTATTATCAAGTGTTTCTTTCAAAATATTGGCACAGGGCGTGGTCTACGTTGTTAATAATAATCCTTGGGGACAAGCTACGAACGATGCCTCATTGAATGCTGTTTTTGGTTCAGGAAATTGGCAGAGATTTAGTTACTCGGCTATAAATGTGGCAACGGTTTTTACAGCCAGTAATAAATTTATCTTTTTAGAAGGCAGCGATGGAAATACTATTGCATTGAATAACTTTTTGATCGCAAATAGAAATGTAATTGAAAATTGGGTGGCGAACGGAGGCAGACTTTTCCTAAATGCTGCTCCAAACGAGGGTGGAGATATTAATTTTGGCTTTGGAGGAACAACTTTGTATAATTATCTTCCGGTTTATAATTATAGTCTTCTAACTCCTAAAGCTGAAGTGGCATCCTCTCATCCCATATTTAACGGTCCTTTTGTTCCTGTAGGGTCTACCTGGACTGGTAATTTTTTCGCCCATGCCATTATAGAAGGAACAGATTTGACTACATTAATAAAGAGCAGCAGTTCCGGTAAGATACTATTAGCCGAAAAAACTTGGGGCGCTGGACGAGTTTTGTTTGGTGGAATCACGCTTTCTTATTTTCATAGTCCCCAGCCAGATGCCACAAACTTAAGAAACAACATTTTCAAATACCTCTATAATTCAGGCCCTGCCTGTACTACTCCGGTTCCAACATTTGCAGTTTCTCCAGTTTGTTTAGGTGCCGCTTCTTCTTTTACAGACGCATCCACCAATGTAGCTGCGGATG
The DNA here is from genome assembly GCF_039541875.1 of Nibrella viscosa. Lineage (NCBI taxonomy): Bacteria > Pseudomonadati > Bacteroidota > Cytophagia > Cytophagales > Spirosomataceae > Nibrella > Nibrella viscosa. Next base: position 195,012 of record NZ_BAABHB010000013.1, read on the forward strand.
CTACCTATGCATGGGATGTTAATAATGATGGCACTGTAGATTATACGACAAAAGGAGGAATTACACATACGTACGCAGCAGCCGGGAACTACACGGCCAAACTTACTATTAAGCAGGGGGCCTGCGAAGAAAGCTTTACCCAAACCGTAGTGGTAAACTCTCTTCCCACAGCAACGCTCAGTGGAAGCACTTCCATCTGCTCCGGCAGCAGCACCAACCTGAGTGTAGCCCTGACCGGTACCGGTCCCTGGTCCGTTACGTATACCGACGGAACTACACCCGTAACGGTGCAGGCAAATGCCAGTCCGTATACGATTCAGGTAAGCCCAACCACCACCAGAACCTATACATTGCTTGGGGTGTCGGACGCCAACTGTAGCGGAACGTTTACCGGCTCGGCAACGATTACGGTCAATACTAAACCCAGTCTAACGGTGCCCACCCTGGCTGCGGTAAACAACGAGGCCGACAAGTGCGGTGCCGCCGTCTCTTTTGCCGCTATGGCTACAGGAACACCCACACCTGTTGTTTCCTATAAACTTGGGGAGACCGGCATCACATCGCCTTACTTCTTCTCCGTGGGTTCTAATATGGTAACCGCCACGGCTACCAACACCTGCGGTACCGAAGAAAAAGCCTTCACCGTCACGGTAAATGACAATCAGGCACCGGTAATCAGCACCAACGGCAACAAGAGCGTTAACAATGACCCCGGTAAATGCGGAGCTGCCGTTACGGTAACTGCATCCGCTACCGACAACTGTTCGGTAGGAAACCCCTCGGGTGTTCGTAGTGACAACAAAGCGTTGACGGATGACTTCCCGGTTGGTACCACCATCATCACCTGGAACGTAACCGATGCAAACGGCAAGGCTGCCCTGCCCGTGAGTCAGACGGTTGTGGTGACGGATAACGAAGCTCCGGTGATTACAACCACGGCGGTTACTTTAACGCTGAATACCGCCGGTACCGCTACGCTGTCTGCCACGGATGTTAAGGCGACGGATAACTGCGGTACGCCGGCCATCTCGCTCAGTAAGAGCAGCTTCTCCTGCGCCGATTTAGGTACCAAACCCATCAGCGTAACGGCTACCGATGTCAACGGAAAAACAACGGCAGGCACTGTGCAGGTATCGGTAGTGAATCAGGTCACTACCCTTATGCTGACCAGCACGCCGTCGGTGCAGTATTCGGATGTTATCACCCTGTCGGCTACCCTGAAAGCAGGCGGAACGGGCGTAGGCGGGCAGACCATCAGCTTTACGGCCGGTGCCCAGTCGGTTACGGCGGTGACCGACGGTTCGGGTGTGGCCGGTACTACCCTGGCTATCAATCAGGCACCAACTAGTTATCAGGTGATTGCTACCTATGCCGGTGTGTGTCCTTTTGCGGCTTCCACGTCGGGTACTAATACACTCCTGGTAACCAAAGAAGATGCCCGGGCGACCTATACCGGTACATTCTACGCAGCCGGCAGCAGCCTCAATGCCACCCAGGCCACAGTTACCTTAAGCGCCACGATTCAGGACATTACCGTTGTTGATCCCACCGGCGACCCAAATTCCGGCGACATCCGCAAGGCTACGGTTACCTTTGTAAACCGCGATGCCGGTAATGCTGTACTGGGTACCGCTAACGTAACGGTCGGCCTGGTTAATCCTGGTGACCTGAAAACGGGAACGGCCACGACTACTGTTTCACTGCCCATTAGCAATGCCGGATTCAGCAACTACACCATTGGCATCATTGTCGATGGCTATTATACCCGCAACAATAGTGCAGATAACGTGGTCGTGAATGTGGCTACTCCCCAGAATGACTTTATCACGGGTGGAGGCTTCATTAACCTGACCAGTTCAGCGGGTCTGATGGCCGGCGATGCCGGTACCCGCAGCAACTTTGGCTTTAACGTTAAGTACAATAAGAACGGCACCAGTCTACAGGGTAATATCAATGTGATTACCCGCCGGATGGAGTCTGACGGCATCCTGCACGTGTACCAGATCAAGGGGAATGCCATGACCTCACTGACTACCCAACCAACTGCAGCTGGTGGTAAGGCTACCTTTGAGGGTAAAGCCAATATTCAGGACATCACCGATCCTGCCAATGTAGTATCGGTCGACGGCAACGCGACGCTTCAGGTAACGATGACCGACAATGGCGAATCCGGTACAACAGATGCTATCGGTATTACGGTATGGAACAAGGCCGGCGGGCTGTGGTTCGCCAGCACCTGGGATGGGGTTAGAACACAGGAGAAAACCCTGGTCGGTGGTAATCTGGTAGTCAAAGGCGCAAAGGTAGGAGCTCGGGAAGCAGCAGCCGAAGCTGTGTCAGCTGAGATACCGGCCCCGTTACAGGTGGAGGTATATCCCAACCCGGCGGTAACGAACACTGTATCGGTGCAAATAAGCGGAGCTGCTCAGAAGCCGGTGCGTCTGCAACTGCTTGATCTGAAAGGCAGAATGGTGTCAGAGCATAATCTGGAGGTGCAGGACCAGCAGCACATTCAGCAACTGGACATCAGTAACTCGCCATCGGGTATGCTGCTGCTGCGGGTAAGCACACCGGAGCAGAGTCAGACCCGGAAGCTGATTAAGCCGTAGGTGACGTGTTGTAATGGCATAGTTCTCAAAGCGAACGGCTCCTTGTCAGGGAGCCGTTTTGCTACTTCTTAACCTGTTATTCGAAATCTACAATTGGCCAGCCGGCACTATCCCAGTTAAGCTTGCGGATAAGCAGTTTGGATTTGCCCCCGTCGGCGGCATCGTAGCCGTGGTAGACCAGGTAATCGGTGCCGTCGAAGGTGTAGGTAGCATTATGACCAACGCCATGCCAGTCTTTGTTGCCTTCCAGCACCAGCGTGCCACCCCCGGCTACCATTTTCTTTCCGTCGCGGTCTAGGTAGGGGCCGGTGATCTTGTCGGCGCGGCCGACCACGATTTTGTAGGTGCTGTTGGCACCCCGGCAGCAGAGGTCGAAGGAGGCAAACAGGTAGTACTGGTTACCTTTGCGGAAGATAAACGGGGCTTCTATGGCTCCATCGTTTGCCAGTCCGTTGGGTCCTTCGCTGCGCTTGCGTCCGGCAATGTGGTACCATTCCTGCGGTTGGGCAACGCCGGTCAGGTCATCGCGGAGCCGTACCAGTTTCAGGCCGTTCCAGAACGAGCCGAAGCTGAGCCAAGGCTTTCCCTGCTCATCAAATTGCAGGTTAGGGTCGATGGCGTTCCAGTCGTCGCGGCCGGGAACGGATTGGATAATCAGGCCGTGGTCTTCCCAGCGGTAAGCCGGGGCATCGGCGTTCAGCGTTTTGTTGGTGGCCAGTCCGATGCAGGAGGTATTTTTACCAAACGCCGACACCGAGTAGAACAGGTAGTACTGGCCGTTGTGGTACGATATATCCGGTGCCCAGATATGGTTCTTAAACGTCGGCACGGCAGCCACCGCCCAGGCCGGGGCCTCCTCAAATACCGGCTTCTCCCGCTTCCAGTTCACCTTGTCGGTCGATGACCATACGGTAATGCCCCGCCCCGTGGTAAACACGTAATAGGTCCCATCCTGCCGGATCATAACGGGATCATGGGCGGGAATGGGGTAGGTGGCCGTTGATGGTTGATTAGTTGATTGGTTAACTGGTTGAGTGGTGGCAGGCTGGGCTTGGGTGGCGGCATGGATCAGGAGGGCGCTGGTGAGGAGGGAGGGGAGAAAGGGCTTCATGACTGGTGCTATTGACTTTAGGAGGGTCTTCTGGATGAGTTTGCCATCGCGTTACAAACGCTTACCTCACCCGTCTCGCGATACAATCGCGGACGAGCAGGGCAAGTACATGACAAGAGGCTTGCCTCTCCGAGGCAGTAAACAGGAAGGTAGGTGGCTTTGCTATAAACCGCTGGCTCCTCCGGAGCAACAATGGTGTATCTGCTGTGCGGAGATTCATGGTTGGTTTTGGGTTGTAGGCTTGCTGCCTCTCATTGGTTTTAAGAATATAATTGTGCGAAAGTAGGCTTGCCCCTACAGGGCAGTGGTATATTCGCGAACGGTGACATAACTATAAACCGCTGACCCCTCCGGGGTACTTAAATATCTTTTGATACCCCGGAGGGGTCAGCGGTTTATAGCACCTGCCGATTTGTGCGCTGCTGGCTGCCCTGTAGGGGCAAGCCTAAATGGCTCGCATAATTATTTGAAACCGATCCGAGGCAGTTAAAGCGAACGTAAAGACTTCTTCTATAAACCGCTGGCTCCTCCGGCGCAAAAATGATCGGCCTGATTCAGGCTTGTTTTTGCGCCGGAGAAGCCAGCGGTTTATAGCTGAGGCCGTTGTGATTCTACCATCTGCGCTGTAGGCGCAAGCCAATGGAATGGTGAGGTAACCTACTTCAACGCTACCTTCTGCACCGGCGAGTACAGCATCTCGGCCACACCCACCGTTTTTACGCCGATCCGGGCAAAGGCATATTCCTTGTTCGCCAGGCTGGCCGGAACCGTTACGCTGAAGCTCAGGGTCTTACTCAGGTCGGCCAGGGCGGTGCCGGTCAGGTTGTGGGTGCCGGCATTGTTGTTGGCATCCACGATGGTGGTCGAGCCCAGGTAAAGCGTAACTCGCTCGATAGCCCGGCTGGTCACCACCGGATCGATCTTGGCGGTGGCCGTAACCGCGTTACCGCTCTTCTGGATCATTTCGTTCTTTACCACATAATAGGGTTGTACCGGCACCTCTACCGTAGCGGTACCGCGTACCTGTACCTTGATCGTGTCGGTATTGTCCACCCAGGGACCATTACCACGCAGGCGGACCAACTGATAGTCGCCGTCGAACAGCGAGGCCGAGAAAGAACCGTCCTGGTCAACGTACACCGGAATTTTGGTAAAGAGCTGATAACCCCGCTGCCACAGTTCCAGTTGCACCCCGTTGGAACGCACTCCGATTGGTTGGTTCTGGTACACCACCCGGCCGGTCAGTGTCGACTTGGGCGGCTCATAATTATCTTTCTCACAGCCGGCCAGCAGCATCGTCAGGGCCAGCAGAAAAGAAGGTATGGCTAGTGTTTTCATGGCAGATCAGTGGAACGGGTTACGGACAATTTTCGGGTTGTTATTGATTACGTTTTGATCAATGGATGAGTAGTAGTTGCCTAGCTGAAACTGCCGGGGTGCCCGGAACCGGGGCGCTACCATCTTTACGAAGACGTACTTGCCATCGCGTGAATCACCGGGACGCACCACCCGGTACGGATACAGGGCGTACATCATGGCGTTGGTGTTGTTCGGACTGCCGTTCCAGACCTCGTGGGCCTGCCGCCAGCGCATCAGATCCCAGACGCGGTGGTCTTCAAAGGCCAGCTCCACCCGGCGCTCGTTCTGAAGCTTAGCCAAGGTTAGGTCCTTTAGACTGTTCGGGGCGAAGCCGGCCCGCTCCCGCACCCGGTTGACGTATGTCAGGGCGTCGGCTGTCTGACCTAGTTCAAAGGCGGCTTCGGCGGCATTCAGCAGGATTTCGCCCAGCCGGAAGCGCACCCACCACATATCGCTCCGGATACCCCGCGTACTCGACATTGGGGCTGGATCAATGTATTTGCGGAGGTAGAAGCCCGTGTTGGATACCTCAGTCTGCGACCGCTGCGGCCCCGACGCGCCCGTCAGCAACTTGCCGTCGGTATAGTTGGAAGCCAGAGTATTGGATTCTACCGTTTGGTAGGCGTTTCCGTTCCAAACCATCACGCCAGCCTGAATCTGAACCTCTACGCCTTTAAAACTGGTGCCGGGATAAATCACGGTGCCGTACAACCGGGCATCTTTATTATTGAAGATGTCGCTGAGTTTATCGTAGTAGATAAAGTCGCTGTTGTTGGCCGTGCGGGTCTTCAGTTCGCCGGAGGAGCCATCCAGGTATTCATAGGCTTCCACCAGGTTCAGCACCGGCGTTACGTTCGATGAACTCAGGTTGTCTTCCCGAACGTTGCGGGCAATGTTGTCGTAGCTAAAGGAGTGCCGCTTGTCTTTGGCCGTCAGGAAATCCTTCGCCAGAATCACTTCCGGGTTGTTCACTTTCTTGGTAAGGGCCTCGTAAAAGTTTTCACCCAGGTTTGGGTTGCTCCTGTACAGCGAATACCCGCCGGTATTGATAATCTCTCTGGAAGCCTCCAGCGATTTGGTATAGTAGTCCTTTGCCCGGGCTGCCGGGATGCCTACTTCGCCACCAGGGGTGGTAATGGGGGCACCCAACAGGTTGTTGTATTTGGCAATTGACCCCGCGTACAGCATGGCCCGGCTTTTCAGCGCCAGCGCCGTAAACTTGTTGGCGCGGGTGTTGCTGCCGGTATTGCCCAGATTGTCCTTGATGGCATCCAGTTCGGCGGCAATGAAGTCGTAAACTTCCTCTTCCTTATTGCGCGGCAGTTGCAACGGAGACGGGTTACCACTGAAATCGTAGATCAACTGCTTGGTCACCAGCGGTACACCTCCCATCCGCTTCACCAGTTCGAAATACTGGTACGCCCGCAGAAAACGCAGCTCCGCCGAAAACTGCGTTTTCTGGGCTGGTGTCAGCTTTACGCCATATTTTTCGATATTTTCAAGCGCCAGGTTAATGTCGCGGATCAGGCTGTAATCCCACAGCCGCCAGCGTTCAAACGGGTACGACACAATGTTGTTCCGGGCGTCGTCGTTGCCCGACCACATGGCTTCGTCGTAGGCGGCAAACTCCTGCCAGCCTGCATCAATCTGTGAGTGTGCCGGCAGCCGGTCGTAGTAATTGGCCAGCAGGCTGACGATCATGCGTGAGTCGTTCCAGACCTGTTCTTCGAGGATGATATTGGGTGGTTGCCGTTCGAGCCATTCTTCCTTACAGGCGGATGCGGGTAGCAAGGCAGCAGCGATGAGCAGGTATTTATAGATTCGTTTCATGGTTGAGGTCTCGGTTAAAGGGTTAAACTAAAGCCGGCATTGTACAGCCGTTGCTGTGGATATACCAGGGCCCCGTTCGACGAAATTTCGGGGTCAATCTCCAGCGCACCCACATTGTCGATCGAGAAAAGATTGGTGCCGTTTACATACACGCGCAGACCATTTACGCCAAAGCGGTTGAGCAGCGTTTTCGGCAACGAATAGCCCAGTTCCAGGTTGCGCAGACGGATGTAGCGGACGTTGGTGGTCCAGAAATCACTTCGGCGGCTGAAGTTCACATGACTGGTGTTGTCTTTCCGGATGGCCGGATACCTCCCCGCAACCCATGGGCTATCCGGATTGAACGGATCGGTTCGGTGCCAGCGGTCTTCGAACATAAAGTGCGGAGATGTACCGTTGTTCTGGAATGGGATTTTCATCTCCACCTCGCGCCGGAACGACTGGAAATTTGCCCCGGCGAAGTCGACCAGCAGGCTGAACCCTTTCCAGCCCAGGCTACCGTTGATCCCAAAGCTCATGTACGGGTTGGCGCCCTCGGCATACCCGATCGGTCGCTCATCGAGGTTGTTGATAATACCGTCGCCGTTCACGTCTTTGTAGATGAAGTCGCCGGGAAGCTGGGTGCGGTTGCCCTGACCATCGTTGTTGATTTTGTAGTTGTCAATCTCTTCCTGCGACTGGAAACGGCCAATAACCTGGTAGCCCCAGTTGACGCTGGCCCAGCGGTCGACCCGTGAGTTCCGGTATTCATCCCAGGAGTTGCCGAAACGGGGTTTGTACTGGCTGAGATCCCGCAGCCGGGAGATGGTTCCGTTTACCCCCAGCGAGTACTCAATGTCCCGTACTTTACCCCGGTAGGTCAGCACCCCTTCCATGCCCCGGATGGCGTCGGAGTTCAGGTTTTCGTTGGGCAGCGTGTAACCTACCTCGCTCGGCAGCAAGACGTCGTAGCGGGCCGCCGGCAGACCGGTGCGCTTGCGCTCGAATACATCGAACTGCCCCGACAACCGGCTGTTGAACAAAGAGAAGTCGATACCAATATTGCGGGAAATGTTGTTCACCCACGACAGGGTGGTAATCGGTAATCCGCGTGGTTGCAGACCCGTCACCAGATTACCGTTGAAAACGGCTGTGCGGCTGGCCCAGTTGTAGCCGGACAGGTAGCTGAACGGGGGCACAATGAACGCATCATTGATGACGTCGCTACCGGTTTTACCCCAGGAGGCCCGCAGTTTCAGGTCGTCGAGCACATTACCGAGTTTGTCTTTAAAGAACGGCTCTTCCAGCACCCGCCAGCCGACCGATACACCGGGGAAGAAACCGTACCGCCGACCGGGCGCAAACAGAAACGATCCGTCGTACCGGCCCAGCACTTCCAGCAGGTACTTCTGCTTGTAATTATAGTTGACCCGACCGATGTAGCCCGCCCGCGCCTGCACGTTCCACTCGTCGATCAGGATGTCCTGATTGGCGAAGTACATGAGCGGGATGTAGTTGTTGGGCGGCACGGTATGCACCACCATGTATTTGTTATCGGTATCGTACCGCTCGTAAGCCGCTACCGCCGAGAGGCCATGGTCGCCGATCTGCTTGTTGTAGCTCAGTTGGAACTGAGCAAAGCGGTCGACTATGTTCCGCTTCCGGCGTTCGCGCCAGGGGTTCTGGTTGCCACCGCCCGGTACCAGGTTGTAGGTGTCAGTTTTGGCGTCGTAGGTGTAGGCGTCGTATGTATACTCAAACCCGTCGAAATCGAAGTTCGTAAAGTTGTAGGAGTACGTTCCTTTCGCCACCAGCCCGAAGCCAAAATCGTACTGGGCGAAGAAGTTGCCCTTCACGGCCCGCCAGATTTCACTGATGGTACCCGTGATGTCTTTTTTATACGTGGCCGGGTTTACGTTTACGTTATGCGTCTGGTTGATGTACGCCGGGTTATCGTTGGCGTACGGCCGCTCGGTCGGCCACATGGAGAAGATACTCAGGAATGGGTTGAAGTAATCGTCCAGCCCCGGCACCCCCACCTGAAAGCGGTCTTCGATCCGGCCGCTCAACTGCGTACCCACGCGCAGCCCTTTAGCAATACCCGCATCGATGTTAGCCTGGAAGTTGGTCCGGTTAAAGTTGTAATCCCGGATCAGCGCTTCCTGGTTGAGGTGACCGACCGACACGTAGTAGTTGATATTCTCCGCCCCGCCCGATACGCTGGCGTTCAGGAATGATTGCGGTACGTTGGGGCGCATCACCATATCGTAATAGTTGAAGCTCTGGAAGCCCTTCTCGGTACCGGCCTGCCATTTGGCTAACTCGTCGGGTGTGATGGTGGTCTGAATCCCCCGGTTCTGGTCCGACTCGGCCAGCGCCCGCACGTGCTGGTAGGCATTGGCCGGTCTGGGGTAGCGGGTGAAATTCTGCAAGCCGTAGTAGCCCGTCAGGTTAATGGCTGTTTTCTGACCGGCTTTCCCTTTCTTGGTGGTCACCAGAATAACGCCGTTGGCGGCCCGCAAACCATAAATGGCGGCCGAAGCATCTTTCAGGATAGAAATGCTCTCAATGTCATTCTGGCCCAATTGGTTAAACTGGCCCGCATCGGCCGGCACGCCGTCGATGATGAACAGGGGCGTTCCCATGTTCCGGATCTGGATGTTGGTGATACCGCCGGGCCGGGCGTCGGTCTGCCGGGCCGTAATTCCCTGAATCTTTCCAACGAGTGCACCCGAGGTGGTTACCGATGGGGTCCGGTTCAGGTCGGATGCCTGAATAGTACCAACGGCTCCCGTCACCGTTCCCCGCGACTGCGTACCGTAACCAACCACGACCACTTCATCGAGCGTCTGGTTATCGGCGAGCAGTTTAATGGTCAGATTGGAGGCATTACCCACCGGCATCTCCTGCGTGAGATACCCGACAAAGCTGAAGACCAGCACAGCATTCTGATCGGGTACAGTAATCTTAAATTGTCCCTGGGCATCCGTCGACACGCCCCGGGTGGTGCCTTTGATCACTACGTTTACGCCGGGCAGGCCATCGCCTTTTTCGTCGGTTACTTTACCGGAAACAGGTACTTCGGCCGGGTCGCTCAGTGGTGCGCCTACGGTGTAGGAACAAACGAACAGCGCCAGCATCAGCGCCAGTGGAACAAAGGACATTCTCCTCAGGAACCAGGCACTATGGGTCGGTAGTCCATTTTTTTTCATAAATTGGTTTCGTTTTTGTTTTGACTGGGAAAAGGAAAGGCAAAAACTTCCCTGCATCCTCAAAAAAGGATGATTTTGGCCAGGGGAATACGTAAGGTCAGTGATGTTGCAGCATCGCTGGCCTTTTCTGTTTACTCCGCATTAATGCTTCATAGGCAGTCAGAGATTAAGTGAGACGTTAAATTATTTCCTGATAAATGGATATTTTGCCGGATTGAAGAGATAACATTCGAATGATCGGCATTCGGATGTATGTAGGATGCAGGCAGAAGGGGTAAAGGAGGGATAGCGATCCCTTAAATGGGTGCGTTACACTATCCCTCCCGGAAGTTGCAGAACGTCTGCTCCACTAGGAGCTACTTACTTAGCCGTGGCGTTATTTGCCGTTGGCGAGGCTGTGACCTTCATAACCCCGTTCATGATGCGCCAGTGGCCGGGGAACGTACACACATACGGGTAGTCGCCCGGCTGCACGGGAGCCGTAAACTTCAGCCGGTAGGACTGGTCCGGATTTACCAGCGGAGTAGCCGCAATGATCTGCGGAATCGACGGTACGTAGTTCTTCTCGGCTCCGTCTTTTGCCGTAATCATCTTGTCGGCGGCTGCCCCAATGATTTCCATCGTCTTTGGCTTACCGATAACAATGTTATGCTGCATGGCGTCGGGGTTCTCGAAGATGATCTCTACCGTTTTGCCGGCGGTTACCGTAAACTCTTTTCTGTCAAACTGCATGGCTTCGCGTACGGCTTTGATCCGGACCACCTCGGTATTCGGGTCAGCGGCTTCGGTGGCCTGCACGCCCCAGGCCTGCATCACGCGGCTCAGGCGCTCGCGGGTATCGTCCGGTACCGTGTTGGTCAGGCTGGCCAGGAACCCTTTGTCGGCATCCTGTACCGTTGCCCGCCGGCGCGGAGCCCAGCCGTCGATCACCCCTTTCACCAACGCCTGGCTATAGGCTCTGTCCAGCTTCTGCGAGAGCTTTAGCATGGCTATGGCTGAGTCGACCGGCATGGTCGATACGTAGCTGCGAATGGCGCGTTCCAGGGCATAAGCCGTCAGGTTCTGCGGAGCCTGGTAGGTTACCTTCACCATGCGGCTGTTGTTGGACTCGTTCGTTTCGGTAATGGTATTGTCGCGGTCGATGACCGTAACCACGTTGTAGGTGCCCGGCTGATCGGAGTTGAAGCTGATGTTGCCGATCCAGGGACCGTTGTTGCCCTGCTCAATCGTTACCGTTTCGCCAGGGGCAATGCCCTTGTTGAATACCTGACTGGTCAGGTTGATCGTGCGGCCCTCGCCCTGAATCCGGATGTTCAGCGGTATAATGGTTCCCGCCGGAACGGCGACGCCACCCTGGTTCTGCACCTCGTAGATGAACCGCACCGTTTCGCGCAGGGCAGGGTTTGCCGGTTCTACCCGTACATTGGTAATCACCAGATCGGCCTTGTCGCCTTTTGGCGTAATCGCCGTTGACGCAGACGCCGTGGCTGCGCCGTTGGCGCCGTGCTGCATGGCCGAATGATCGTGCGACGCCATGTTGTTACCCGTCGATGCGCCAGCTTTTTTCAGCGTCTGAGCCAGGTACTCCCGGCGCAGCTTGCCACCGTGGCTGTTCAGCACCACCGCAAAGGCTTCGGGCATCCAGCGGTCCGTCACTTCCTTTGCGTTTTCAAAACGGGCCAGAATCGCCTTTTCGGCGGCTGATGTCAAAGGCATTTCCGACAGGGCCAGCAGCGAGTTCAGCACAACAACCGGCTCCTGATCGGTCAGGGTGTTTGCCTGCAGAATAGCGGCAACGGTAGCCTCATTGCGTGGCAGCACCTGCACGGCTGTTTTGCGTACGCCCGGACACGGATGCTTCAACGCTGATATGGCTGCCTGCAAGGCTGGTCCACCCTCTTTCAGCACACCCAGACCGTCCAGCGTCCACAGCGCATGAATGGCCGCCGGGTTAATGCCGATTTCGTCCAGCGACTGATCATTCACCAGCGCAATCAACTGCGGAACCACATCTTTCTGACCACGTTCTACCAGCAACCGCTGAGCCGCCTGCCGCCAGAACATGTTATTGTTCTTCAGCGCAGCCACCAACTCCTGCGGACGATCTTTGCTCAATGACAGTGGCGTGTACGCCGGCGCATGTTTATACCCTACCCGGTAGATACGGCCGTGGGTATAATCGCGCAGGTCCGTCTGGTATGCGTTACCCGAACCGTTCTGAGCGCCCTTTGGCGTTGGGTTATGCTGGATAATGAAGCTGTACCAGTCGGCAATCCAGACGGCACCGTCCGGGCCTACCTCGGCAAATACCGGCGATACCCACTCATCGGCACCGGCCAGCAGGTTAAAGCCGTCCTTGTCCTCGTAGTTGGTACCCTGCTTCTCCATGATGTTCTGGTGAACAATATGGCCGGTCGGCTCACACACAAAAGCAACTTTGTTCCAGTACGCCTTCGGGAAGGCGCGGGCAGTATAGAAGTTGTGACCCGCTGCCGCCGTAAAGCCACCAAATACATCGACCTGACGAACTTTGGTGGTAATTGGCTTCATATCCTTGTGCGTATCAGTGCTGCGGCTACCGTTGTCGAAACCAGGCGTCGAAATGTAGTAGCGGTGCGGAATGGTCATATACCAGCCGTGCGAGTTGTTGGCCGTTGAGCCGAACACATCGCCCATTTCATTGAAGGCCATACCCCAGGTGTTGTTGGAGGTGCTGGTTACGTATTCAAGTTGCGAACCGTCCGGCTTAAACCGGAAGAAACCCTGGCTGAACTTCACCGAATCGGCACCTATCTTCCCTTTGAACCCGGAGTACCCCACGCTGCCCCAGATCCAGTTGTCGAAGCCGTAGTGGAGGTTCGACGGACCGGCGTGAGTATCAAACGTGCCGAAGCCCGTAAACAGAATCTTCTTTTCGTCGGCCTTTTCGTCGCCGTTGGTATCCTTCAGGTACAGCATATGCGGAGCCTGCGACACGATCAGACCGCCGTTGTAGGCAACCATGCCGGTCGGGATACTCAGCCCTTCGGCGTACCGGGTAAACTTGTCGGCCTTGCCGTCTTTGTTTGTATCCTCACACAACAGGATATAATCGCTGCCGCCGTTTTCTTTACGCTCGTTCGGGTAATCTTTGGTGATCAGTATATATAACCGGCCGCGTTCGTCCCAGGTCATGGCAATGGGGTGCATCACGTTCGGTTCCGAGGCATACAGGTCCAGCGTAAAATCCACCGGCACCTGAATATGCTTCATCGACTCTTGGGGAGAGAGGGCCAGTTGCTGCAGTTGCGGACCGGGGCGCTTCTCGTAGTTCGGCAGATTGGCTTCTTTATACGCAAACGGCTGCGGCTTCAGGTCATCGTGCAGCTTCTTTACCTTGTCGCCAACGGCCCAGAGTATTCCCCGCTCCAGCAACTCCTGAAAACCTGGTTTTTCCCAGGTACGTTCGTCGTGACCGTAGGCCGTATAGAATACCCGGCCTTTGCCGTAGGTACGTGTCCAGGTGTACGGCTCCGTTTTCTCGCCCGGCTTATCTTTTGCCTGATCGGCTTTGATCTCCCGAACGGCCAGCACGTTATTGTCGGCCTGAAGCTTACTGTGCAGATACGTTTCATCGTATGATTTAAATGGCTGCAAACCCATGACAGCCGGGTGATTCGGCTGCGTAAACGTTGTCTGAATAGTATCCATCCGGTGCCGCCAGAACTGTCCGCCCACCATCTTAACGTATTCGGCGGAGTTGCGGAAACAGTACGACGCACAGTGTACCGGAATCAGCCCTTTACCCGATGCCACGAAGTCGAGCAACGCCCGCTCCGGAGCCGGTGGGATGCTGTCCCAGTTGGCAAAAATCATCAGGCCATCGTACTTGCTGAGGTTCTCGGCGTTGAGGTCGTTCAGGTTTTCGGTATAGGTAAAATTGATACCTTTATTACCCAAACCAGCCATTAAAGTCGGGATAAAGTCGATAGGGCGGTGATGCCCCCGGTCGCCGAGAAACAGAATCTCTACACGCCTGGGCTGGTCTGCTTTGGCCGTTCGTCCGGACAGGCTTGCCTGCTGAGAGCCCCCCTGACGCGCACACTGGGTCAGCAGCGCGGTCAGGCTCAGTAAACAAAGTAGGGTTTTCCAGTTATTCATAAATCGCTGCGGTTTCGAAAATAGATTTGAAATCAGGCACATTCATCAGCTTACCACCCTGCATTGCCGACTCGTGCGCCAGAATACCCACGCTGGTCCAGTTGGCCGACTGCCACACATTAGGGAACGGGTCACGATCTTCGATAATAGCCATAATAAATTCATGCGCCAGGTGCGGGTGTGAGCCGCCGTGGCCGCTGCCCTGCACAAAAGACAGGTGCGAGTTCTCGGCCAGGTCGTAAACGCCCTGCGTGGTAAAATTCTGAATCTCTTTCGGCAGGTAATGCGCGTAATCCGGTACCTTCACCCGCTCCGGAATCTCATGCTCCGGCTTCTTGGCCGTGTGGATTACCGGGTCTTCCCCTTCAATGAGCGGCCATTCAAACGACTTCTTCGAACCGTACACCTCAAAGCTCTCCCGGTACTGCCGCGCCGTGTCGAACAGTGAGCGGTACACATACGCCGACAAATCGCTTTCCTTAAACTTGATGTGTGCCGACTCTACCGCAAACGGCGAGTTATAGTGCTGGATCAGTTCTTCCCGGATGGTGCCCGAGCCGAAGCACGATACGTATTCGGCTTCCAGCTTCAGCAGACCCGCTACCGGCCCTACGCAGTGGGTCGCGTAGTGCATCGGCGGCAAGCCGGGCCAGTAATCCGGCCAGCCGTCCATGTCCTGCTGGTGACTGGCTTTCAGAAACTGCACTTTGCCCAGTTCACCTTTCTCATACAATTCCTTTACAAACAGAAACTCGCGGGCATACACCACGGTCTCCATCATCATGTATTTCTTGCCGGTTTCGCGGCAGGCGCGTACAATTTCCTTACACTCCTCCACCGTAGTTGCCATCGGAACCGTACAGGCCACATGCTTACCCGCCCGGATCGCTTTCAGGCTCTGCTCAGCATGGTTGTGAATCGGGGAGTTAATATGCACCGCATCCACGTTCGGGTCGGCCAGCAACTCCTCGTAGTTGGAGTAGCGTGTCTCCACGTTAAAGGCGTCACCAATGGCGTTCAGCTTTTCAGGGTTACGCTGACAGATGGCGTACATGTTGGCATTCGGATGGCGCTGGTAGATGGGGATGAATTCGGCACCGAAGCCCAGGCCGACGATAGCAATGTTGACAGGTTTCATAATGGGTTGGTAGCTAAATTTTCTTTAAGGGTAAAGGGAGTCAATAGTCAGTATAAAGCCTCATATCGCTTTGCCGTTGCCGGCATGACCATTCAGGGCAATGGTCTCTGCCAGGGGCGACGGCTCCGTCAGTTTCGCCTGTAGCATGGCCAGGCCATCCACGGCGAGTTGCTCCGGTGAGCTAAACATCTTCCGTACAATATGAGCGGCCGATGCCAGATCCGTAGGCGTCAGGCCAAAGGCTTCAATGCTGATTGTTCCGGTATAATCGATGTCGTTTAATACACTGAATATGGCGTCAAAATCAACCTGGCCCTGTCCGGGGGTAGAGCGGTCGTTTTCCGAAATCTGCACATGCGTCAGGTATGGCGCACATTTCCGTAAGGCTTCGGCAGAGTTTTTCTCCTCAATATGAGCGTGGAAGGTATCGTACATCAGCCGGCAATGGGAATGATTCACGTCCTCCACATACCGAATCAGTTCGTCGGCGCAGGTAATCAGGTAACTTTCAAAGCGATTCAGGTATTCCAGACTGAGTACAATATCCCGGCTCTGGGCATACTCCGCCACTTCCCGCATCCCTTCTACCGACCAGTTCCATTCCTGCAGCGTCGCCGGCTGTCCTGTGAACGTCTTAAAGCCGGAGTGATACGGGCCCGTCAGCAACCGGGCACCCAGAGCCTGGGCGCAATCAATTACGCTTTTCAGCCGCTCTACCGCAGCCTTTCGCACGGCCGGTTCAGGGCTGATGAGACTAAACTCTGGTCCGCAAATCGAACAGGCTACCCGGTCCAGCCCCAGGGCATCAAGTTGCTCACCAATCCGTGACCACTTAGAAACATCAGTGTCGGCTATGGGTACTTCCACAAAATCATAACCTGTCTGTTTCACAAACGCCAGCGTATCCAGCAGGTCTTCGTTCATGGTTGTTGTCCACAGAAACAGGTTAATGCCTAGTTTATTCATATTTTATCTCAAAGAAGTTGAACAAAGCTAGGGATTCTATTTATCTGCTGCTTAGCCTATGATGGCTAATGTTGATACTATTTTGACATCTTATAAAGTAAAGCTGTCTTTTTAAGTATAAAGTACAGTCAAAATAGAAGATGAAGTATAATTTGAACTGTATATAAGGGATACTCTGCTTGACTACTACGTATCTATTCAGAGACTATTGGCTAGTCAAACAAATTTATATCTGATTAGGACCCAAAAAGCTTGCTTCCTCCTATGAAGGCATAAGTATAGACTTAGAAAAGTGCAAAGAAACAGCTTTGGAGCCTGCCTCCCCAAAACTACTGATTTTTCCATACTTTCAGGGAAGAAAACGCCCATGTCTATCGTTATACTTCTATCGGAGCAAGACAAACCGGGCAGCCCCACAGGCTGCCTTCCCTATGTCAAAAAAAGCTT
>NZ_BAABHB010000014.1:0-206501 GCF_039541875.1 Nibrella viscosa
AGCTTCCTGAAGGATAGCCAGCTTCTCGTCGGCGGTCCAGGTTTTTCGTTTTTTGCTCATGATTGCTACAAAGTTAAAAGTGATACTTTGTAGAATCTATGTCCAGCTATTTAGGGGGCTAAGACAATTTCTCTGCTCTACGTCAAAATCTAATTTCAATAAACCTGCATCAAAGGCCCAGTGACAAAGTTTGTTAAGGCATATCCCATTTTGAACCTCATTAATCCCATGTGAAGCCCACGGTAGTATATGAGCTGCATCAACGCCTGTGGAGTCAGTTAATGGAAGTTTAGGTAAATGATAACCAGTGAATAAACATTTATAATTGTAGGCTTGATTAACGTTTTGCCTGAACCGTTCTCCGCCCATACCTCTATACGCAATGTAACGCCATTTCCGGATTATTTCATTAGTTGACTGAATAATTGGTTTATCGTTATTATCAGGAAACTCAATAATAATATTAGAGCTAATGGCCATGTCAGAAGTTGAAATATCGTTTAAGCCATATATTCTTAACAATTGTCGAAGTGGGTCCTCATCCGAATCTATGATTCTTCTAATTAGAGAAGCTGTTTCAAATATATCTATTGGTTTTGCTGTATAATAAGCACGTTGGTGTGCATTGAGCAGCACTGTGGGTATCTCGTTGTTTACATCTTCTTCTGCTTTTGCCCACAGGTTAAGTATATATTTCATCCTTTGAGCAACATCCAGTATTTTGCTGCTGTCAGTATTAGATAACCTTACATAAGTTGGACGTATAACCACTTCATTATTTAGCACCTGAGCAACGTCAAACTCAATATCTGTAATAGAAAATTTATCATCAATTAATTGTAAATGCCCAAAACCAGTTTCGCTTAGCTGCCTTTTAGGCTTAGGTAGAAGCAAAGCGGCTGCCAGTAACCTGTAAATATGTTTGTCTGTACGTTCATCTATTAAACGGATACGACGCTTTCCTTGAGTGTTTCTAAGGAAATTATTAGTGTAAAGTTTCACCCCAGGAGTAAGTTCGACAACCAATTGTTTGTCAAATAAATCAGCCGTAGTAATTCCGGCATGAGTTCCTGCTAATTCGTATTCACCTCTTCCTCCGCTTGTTCGTAGTGCTATTCTCATGATTAATGTAAAGTATTCAGATTAAAAGAGTCAACTATGAGCCTTTAGCAGATTTAGCTCATTTACTACTTTGTTTAAAGTATCAGATAATACTTTAGCTTTCAACTGACATTCATAAATTACAATAATATGCCACCCTAAGGCAGCTAGCTTTGCTTGGTTCTCAACATCTCGTTTCTTGTTTCTCTCGATTTTAGGTATCCAATAATCTAGATTAGATTTTGGAAGGTTAGCTCGCTTACATCCTTCATGATTATGCCAAAAACAGCCATGAACAAAAATGGCTGTTTTGTATTTTGGCAAAATAATATCAGGCTTGCCAGGCAGCTTACTATCGTGTAAACGGTAACGAAACCCCATACTAAACAGAAACTTTCGTACTACAATCTCTGGATTTGTGTCTTTACTACGGATCCTCGACATATTGTAGCTTCGCTGCTCAGAGGTATGTACGTCTCCCACGGTTAAGCTCTTTCGTCAAAGTGTTCCTTTCCATCTATAAATGTGCGACGTTGTTGGCCTCTGAATGTCAGAGTGGCAAACACTTGAGCTAACTCGTATGCTGCCTGTCGGCTTGTAGCATCAATAGTTAACTGTTCATCAGCATACCCTATTACCTCACCGGTTAGCGGATCAGGACCAGGTTCCCGAATAACTACCACTGAGTAGGTTTTAATTATTAGCTCTTGCATCGCTTAAAGGTAAAACTTCAGTAGTATCTTATTTCATTATACAAAGCGGAAGTAGTCTCGTTCGGGGCTATATTCTATATCAACAGGTTTAAGTCTATCACCTTGGTAGTAGTTAGGATGCATAATTGTAAAGCGGTTGGCACCTAAATTCCTTCTTTCTAAGTTTATTTTCTCAAAAATATAGTGAGTTAAGGATACGCTTATAGCAAATCGTTCATTCCACTCCTCAAGGGATAATCCCTTTAAGTGCCGGCTACTGTGTTTTTCTTCGTAGTTCCAAAGCAATATATCGGATTCAAAGCTTCCCATACCATAACTATAATCGCTATGGGCAAAAGCATTTCTAATCTGGGAATGGTATGATTGAGTTATCAAGTCGGCAATCTTAAGCCCATATCGGTTAAACACTTCCCTTTGGCTGCGAATAAATTGTTGCCGGTTTGTGTGCTGATTAACAGGTGACTTCCAGTTGTATTTCTGTCTATCGATTAGCGTTGCAAGGTTATGAAGAATTTTTAAGTACTGCGTGGACTCCCAAAGATGAGCGTAGATCATCATTTCCATGCTTGTGTAAAACTTAACATGTCGATCCTTAGACTCTTCTGGAAGCCTGTCTAGAATTAGGGCAGGATTAGAATTCAAGTAGTCTACATAAAAAATGATCCTATCTAAATCCTTATACTTGTCTTCTTGGCTGTCTATTACATAAGGAGATAATTTTTGAACGTTCCCTACTAATCGTTGCTCAAATGAGCCGTTAGCCAAGAATACGATATAATCATTGTTAATAAACTGATTACGTTTAGCCCTATCAAAAACTTCTTCTATCGCTTCTCTGATGATTGGCTCCTTTTCGTCTAGCTTTTGCTTAGTTATCATGAGCGGTTCAATCTGAAGTGTTTTATATGCTACCTATGTAAGTAAATTACTGACTTGTGTAAACCAGTGTGTAAACCAAAACAAAAAGAGGCTACAACTTTCGTTGTAACCTCCTGATAATGAGGGTGGGTCCTGAGGGATTCGAACCCCCGACCCTCTGCTTGTAAGGCAGATGCTCTGAACCAGCTGAGCTAAGAACCCTTTTTTGTCCCGCCCGTTGTTGTCGTTTGGGACTGCAAATATAGGGGGGCTGATGGCCGTTTTCCAAGTTTTTGCTCAAAAAAAGTTAGACTTTTTTGTAAGGAATTGACCTTCAGAGGTCTTTATTCGAAATTCAGGTAAATCGTAACCGTATGCGATGTCAGCCGGCGAATGCTGGCGTTGGCAATGGGCGTCTGCTGAAACAGGTTCGGAATACCGTGGGAAAACCGCAGCTCCGGCGAGAACTTAAAAAACTCGAAGAACTGCTCAAAGCCAACGCCGTATTCAACCTGGAGGTCGGTGGTGTTGGTGCTGAGCCGGGTTGCTCCTAATACCTCGCGCCGGCGCACGTTGGTTTCGACGCCAAACGACCCGCCCGCTACCAGGTACATGCGGGAATTATGCCGCCGTTCAGATTTGTACTTCAGCAGCAGCGGAAACTCCAGCCAGGTAGACTCGCGGGTCAGGGTGCGGCTGGTACCGTTCGGAAAATCATAAATAATTTCGCGGCCGTAGAGCGATACTGCCGGCGTAAGCCGGATATCAAAGCGGTCGGATAAATAGCCGTTGAGGATAAAACCCACCCGGAAACCCGTGCGGCTGGGCGAGTAAATCCGGAGCGTAGTGTCCGAAATAAAGGCATTGCTGTACTTGATATTGAAACGGGTACTCGGCGCGGCAAAGTAAAAACCGTAGTGAACCGGTTTATCATCGTAATCCTGCAGGTAAACGCGTTTGATGCGTATGTCCTGGGCCTGTACCTGTGTGCCAAGTGTCCAGCAGAGCAGGCTGGTCAGGATGATTTTTGGCCAATGTAGATCGACGCAACGCCGAAAGTGAGCGGTATCCATTTTGTGTTAGTAAACCCTGCCGCTTCAAAGACACGCAAAAAGTCCGGCCCGTCCGGAAAAGCCTGCACCGACTCGGGCAGGTACGTATAGGCCGATTGATCATTACTGATCAGGCGTCCGACCAGCGGCAGAATGGTATTGGAATAAAAAGAATAGAGACGTTTAAAAACAAAGCCGCGTGGCTTCGAAAATTCCAGCACCAGGCATACCCCACCGGGACGTGTAACCCGGTGTATGTCCCGGAGGCCTTTCAGCAGGTTTTCAAAGTTCCGTACGCCAAAAGAAACGATGACAGCGTCGAATTCATTGTCTGTAAACGGCAAACGTTCAGAATCGCCCGAGCGCATTTCTATTATTCGGTCAACGCCCCGCTTCCGCATTTTCTCCCGCCCAATGGCCAGCATCCCCTCCGAAATATCGACACCCACGATCTTGCGGGGTTTCAGCGCCAGCGCTTCCAGGGCAAAATCGCCCGTGCCGGTGGCTACATCCAGAATAGTCTGTGGAGCATAGGGTTTGAGCTGCCGGATGGCTTTCTTACGCCAGTAGATATCGATACCCCCGCTCAGCAGGTGATTCAGCAGGTCGTATCTGGGTGAGATATTGTCAAACATCTCGGCCACCTGCTCCCGCTTACTGGTGTTTTTTTCTTTGTATGGTACAATCGCCATTGTTTACAAACAGAAGTGCAAAGGTACAACCTAAAACGGGTGTTTAGTAGTAAAGTTTGTCTTTCATACCGGAATTCTATAGTTTTCAGCTATATTCTCAATGTCGCATTCGTTCTGATTTTTATGACTAACTTTTTCTTTTGGACCTTATTGGTAGCGGTTCTCGGCCCCGGCGACGATGATCGTCTGGTCGCTAAGGCTAAACGGTTACACCAGCGTATTCTGACCGTAGATACGCATGCCGATGCGCCGATCAACATGATGAAGCCCGGTTTTAACATCGGGGTAACGCACGATACCTATACCGAAGACGCTCAGATCGATTATCCCCGCATGAAGCAGGGCGGAATGGATGCCATGTTCTTTGCCGTCTATACTCCGCAGGGGCCGCGCACGCCCGAAGGCCACCAGCAGGCCAAGGATCAGGCCTTTTCTATTTTCAGGAGTATCTACCGCTCACTGCAGCAGTACCCGGACCTGGCCGAACTAGCTACTACACCCGATGACGCCTATCGGCTAAAGAAGGCCGGAAAACGGGCCATCTTTATCGGCATGGAAAACGGCTACCCCATAGGGAAGGATCTGTCGCTGGTGAAAGCGTATTACGAACTGGGCTGCCGCTACATTACGCTGGCACACTTTGCCAACAACGAGATCTGCGATTCGGCCACCGATCCGGATGGCCCGCTGCACAATGGCTTGAGTGCATTTGGCCGGGAGGTGGTTAGGGAAATGAACCGGCTGGGCGTACTGATTGATATTTCGCACGTGTCGGATAATGCGTTTTACGATGTGCTGCATACTTCGAAGGCTCCGGTTATCGCGTCGCACTCCAACGCCCGGGCACTTTGCGATGCCCCCCGTAACATGACCGACGATATGATTAAGGCCGTTGCGGCTAATGGCGGGGTCATTCAGGTGAATTTTGTGCCGGAATACCTTCGGAAGCCCTCGGAGGTCCACCGGCAGGCCATTGCTAAAATCCGGATGGCTACCGTTGGTAAAGTGCTGGATGCAGCTATGCAGCAGCGCATCAACGCCCAGATCGACTCGGTTAACACGCACTTCGCCGGCGAGCAGCCAACGGTAGCCGACGTGGCCCGGCATATCGATTATATTGCTAAACTGGTCGGTGTCGAGTATGTCGGCATCGGCAGTGATTTTGACGGTGGCGGGGGCGTACTGGGTCTGGAGGATGTTACCCGGATCGAGAACCTGACGCTCGAACTGCTGAAACTGAACTATTCTGAAAGCGATATCGAAAAAATCTGGGGTGGTAATATCATGCGGGTGCTGCAACAGGCCAAAGTTCCGGAAACAGAACTACAGACCGATAAGTAACCGGGTGGCCGAACCAGCTTTTCTATATGCGGATACCTAATTCCTAAGCCTTTCTTGTATCATGAATCGTTCTGAGTTTCTGAAGACGTCGGCGCTGGCGGGCGCTGCACTGATCACGGACCCCCTGGCGGCCCGGCCGTTTATTACCCGGATGCCGGCGACCAAATACCGCACGGCCCTGATTGGCTCCGGCTGGTGGGGGACCAATATCACCCGGGCCGCCCTCCAGGCCGGCGAATCAAAACTGGTAGCGCTCTGCGATGTCGACCAGCGGCAGTTGACCAAAGCCGGCGAGGAAATTGGCAAGCTGACCAGCGACAAGCCCAAACTCTACCGCGACTACCGCGAGATGCTGAACGCCGAGAAGCCGGAGATTGTGATTGTGGCCACGCCGGACCACTGGCATCCACTTATTGCCATTGCAGCCATGCAGCAGGGAGCCCATGTGTATGTAGAAAAACCCATTGGCCATACCATCAACGAAGGCAAAGCCATGGTACGAGCGGCCCGGCAAACCGGCCGCGTGTGTCAGGTGGGCACGCACCGGCGCATTTCGCCCCACAACCGCTCAGGCATGGAGTTTCTGAAGTCGGGGAAGGCCGGCAAAATCGGCATGGTGCGGGCGTTTGTGCATTATGGCGGTGGGCCCGGCCAACCGGTGCCCGAAGAGGCACCGCCAAAAGAACTGGATTGGGACTTCTGGTGCGGTCCGGCTCCGATGCGGGCGTATAACAGGCAGATTCATCCACGTGGCTTCCGCAACTACCTCGATTACGCCAACGGTACGCTGGGCGATTGGGGTATTCACTGGCTCGACCAGATCCTGTGGTGGACGGAAGAGAAATACCCCCGCAAGGTGTACTCGACCGGTGGCCGGGCCATCAAGAAAGACAGCACCGATGCCCCCGACCATCAGGTAGCCACGTACGAGTTCGAAGATTTTACGGCTGTTTGGGAGCACCGGCAGTTTGCGGGTAACAACGCCGAAAAAACACACCCGCAGCAGGCCGTGGGCGTTTACTTCTACGGCACGGAAGGGACGTTCCACATGGGATGGCTCGACGGCTGGACGTTCTACCCTGTAGACCGCAACAAGCCCATCCTGCACGAAGATGCGCAACTGCACAAGCCCGACGACCAGAACATTCTGGAGCTGTGGGCCAATTTTCTGGACGCCATTAAAACGAATAAGCTGCCGGTGAGTGATATTGAAATCGGTCACCGCTCGACCAATATGGCCTTGCTGGGCATGCTGTCGTATAAGCTGGGCCGCAGCGTGGAGTGGGATGGTGAGAAGCAGCTTATTAAGAACGACCCTGAAGCGAACAAACTCCTCAGCCGGGAGTACCGGGGGCAGTGGAAATACCCGGTGGTCTGATTACGGGCAAGTATCCACCATTGATGCCAAAATTCAGGGGCTTATTTCTTTTTGCCTAAAGCCGCTAGTTTACGGATTGAATACCCTACGTTGAGGGAAATGGACCGGTTTTTGGTTGATACGCCACTGCGTGACAGTAAATTAGTCAGCCCCAGATCATAAGTCAGCCCCACGTACAAACCCGACGGCAACCAGTAGTCGGCACCGAAGGTAAGACCTGCATCGAACCGGTTGTAGCCTCCATTGGTGAACAGGTCTGCTTTTGTACTCTGCCCGTTGATGGTAGTTTTGGTACTGCCACCGATTGCATAGGCAACATACGGGCCAAAACCGGCAGTCCACCGGCCGCCGGTGGGGGTTCTCATGCCGTAGCGGATGTTGAGCGGCAGTTCGAGATAACTGATGCCGATGACGGATTTGAAATTGCCTGACCCGGAGCGGCCCCCCTTCCGGATAAACTGCGGGTTTGCCCAGAGAAAGAGACTCCCAGCCATATCCTTGCCAGGTGGATAAGCGCTCTCCCGTAATGAGGTGGAGCTGTAATCATTCATGAGTGAGGAACCAACCCTGTTTGTCGCAAAAACGGGCCTTGCATCATCCATACGATTTGGGCGTAAAAGCCAAACCAGTAATACAATTCCTATGTTTTCACGTAAAGCTAATTCCGTTGACGCGGAGTAACCACCTGTTGAGCTTTGTTGCTGGTTCGCAAGATCAAAAGAAAGATGAGCCGACACGTCTCTGACAGTACCACTAATGAGGTCATCATCTTTAAAACCTGGATTATTATCAGCTTCTTGAAACACTCTTTTTAATGCTTTACAGGAGGTTAAGGCAAAAAGTAAGCAAATTAAGTAAATGCATATTCTGCATGTAACACCGATACTTTGTTGCGGTTGCATAAGCTGTGCGTTTAATGGTTTAAATGATTGTTTTATGGTCAGCGCGTTTCCGGGACACAAAGACATGAGCCGCCTTGTGGCCTGTTTTGCCTGTTAAAAACTATATGCCAGCGCCAGCCCAAAGGCCCGGACGCCATAATAGGGGCCATCCAGATTGGCCGTGATGAGTGGCAGTTTAAACGATGACTGGACCGAATACAGGGGCAGTTTCGTATTGTCGATATCGCTCTTCATCCTGGTGATGTCGCTGTTCGTGAGGGTTTGCCAGTAGGGGTCGGTTCCGTTGAAAACAGCTTTTACGTTGGTGCCGTAAAAAGGCCCGAGCAGCCACAGATCAAGGCCAAGCCGTTTGCCCAGCAGAAACTGGTAACCCAGCAGAACGCCCGCACCACCGGCGTTGAAGCCGGCCTCCAGGTGCGCCTGGTGTAATCGGCCGTCCTGCGAACGGTAGGTATAGTCGTTACTGACGTCCATGTTGGCGTACCGAACAAAAGGGGCAATGTACCAGCCATGTGGTGCGTGCCCGGCCGGGTAAAAGCGGTATTCCAGCGTGGCTATCCGTTTGGTAAACAGCGTAGTTTCAATGGCTCGCCGGGCGTCCTGATTATCGCCGTATTGGTCCAGCAGGGCTTGCTTGAAGGGCAGTGGAGCGTTGGGCGAATAGCTGGCTGAAACGGTGATTGTGCTGTTTGGCGCGAGTACCCGTTCGTACTGAGCTGTGTAGCTTTTGATGATAATCCCCGAGAGGTTGAACTTTACAACGGTTCGGTTACCAAGTTGGGCATGCGTATGGCCAGTCCATAAGCAGAAAGCGATTACCGCCAACCGGGGCAGAGATAGAGGGTGTAACCCAAAACATATACGCTGCTTCATAAACATGTAGGCTTAGCGTTAGCTTACCAAAGTTCAGGTGGCATAAGTCGCCGGGGTATAGTTAGGCCTAACGATTTTTTTGGGTT
Organism: Nibrella viscosa; assembly: GCF_039541875.1. Lineage (NCBI taxonomy): Bacteria > Pseudomonadati > Bacteroidota > Cytophagia > Cytophagales > Spirosomataceae > Nibrella > Nibrella viscosa. The sequence continues at coordinate 8,997 of NZ_BAABHB010000014.1, forward strand.
GGGCCGGCAAGGGCAGAGCTATTTGGGAATAGTTAACGCTAACTATTGAGACTGGGCAACGTGAAGCTGATTTTTGGCTTTCAAATAAAGCATTCACGGGATGAAGCACAGGCTTGAAACGTTCTCGATTTGTCTATGGCTGCTGATGGGTGCGTGTTCGCCCCAGAAAATGAGCGTCGAAGAGGTTATCCGGAAGGCCGACCCGGCGGTAGTGTCGATTTCCAGTTTGCAGAACCTGAAACCGTTTTCGTCCGGCACCGGCTTTATCATTGATGCACAGGGTTTAATTGCAACCAACTACCATGTCATTCGTAATGCGGATGCGGTGGTGGTGAAGCTGGCTAACGGTAAAACATTTCCGGTGCTGGGCGTGGTGGATTACAATTTTGATGAAGAAGGATACCCGGATTTTGCCCTGCTCAAGATTGATCCCGACGAGACGCTGCCGGTTCTGCCTATGGGCGACCCCGCTAAACTGGTTCCGGGTGAGCGGGTGGTGACGATTGGTGATCCAATCGGGTTTAGTCATTCGGTGTCGTCGGGGGACTATTCCGGAGCGCGGGTATTTACGGCGGTAAACCGGCTCGATAGCGTGACTTATCTGCAAACGACCGCACCGATCTCACCCGGAAATAGCGGAGGCCCTTTACTGAATCTGTACGGAGAAGTGGTGGGTATCAATACTTTTCACAATCGGTTGGGTCAGAATCTTAACTTTTCGCTCTCGGTAGCGCACATCAATGATGCCATGATCAGACACGGCCACTCCGCCCGGTTTACGCTGGCCGAGGTGCTGGCGAAGCAGAAAGCACGGGACGAGGAACAGTTTAAGCGATATTTTACCCTCTATAATCATCCGTCCAATCTGTTCTCGATGTTGTATCCGCGCCACTGGAAAACCTATCAATATCAGTATTGGCGCTATGCCACCGATCCTGATACCAGCTATGTTCAGTCGAGTGTAATAGCGCCGGAAGGTGCGTATAATCCGCAGACGGGTTATCTGTCGGGAGGCATCCGGGTCATTTTTTATCAGCCGAGATCTGGCCAGGTATGGACCCAGAATATGGTAAATCGCTGGGGAACGGCATTCAAGCGTAGAACATTAGCCAATAACGACGGTTTTGCCTTTACACCGGATTCGGCGGCAATAGCCCTGGACAATATACCGGCGCGGATGTATAAAGCCATTGGCCAGAACGGTAATGTCCGAGAAATCGAGGTTGACCGGTTTATTGTGGTTTCTCAGCCCAATTATCTGTTATCCATCGAGCTGGCGTGTCCCAGCAGCCAGCAAGCTGATTACGATCAGTATTATGCCGCTATTCTGCAATCGTTTCGGTTTGGTATAAGATCGGGCACATGGCCCTGACATGGCTTTATGAGAGCAGTCCCTGCTCCTGAGCGAAGGTGAGCAGCGCTACCGGTGTATCGGCTCCTGTTTTGCGGGCAATGTTGCGCCGGTGGGCATTTATCGTAAACTCACTGACAAACAAGCGTTCGCTAATCTGGCGGGACGTTAAACCACGGGCGATTAGGCGAATAATTTCTATCTCGCGACGGGTGAGCTGATACTTCTGGTTGAATGGGTCGTCAACTGTTCCAGTACTGACGGTCGGGGTTTCGGGAAACCAGTTCTGCCCGGTCGCCACCGCGCTTACCGCCTTTTTCAGGGTAACGGCATCAGTCGTTTTCAAGAGATATCCGTTGGCTCCCAGCATCTGCACTTTCCGGATGTATTGCGGTTGCGTATAGCTGGTAAACACGATAATTTTCAGTAATGGGTACTGACGCACAATGGTTTTTAGCGCGGTAAGGCCATCTATTTTAGGCATGTTCAGGTCCAGCAGCAGCAGATCGACCGGCTGGCGGTGCAGGTAATCGAGCAATTGATGCCCATTGCTGACGGGCGGCAGCAGTTCTACGTCAGGCAGCTCCTCCAGAACGCTACGGAGACCGTCGAGGAGCAGCGGATGGTCGTCGGCGAGGAGTAGGCGCATAGGGTTGTGATAAACGGTCGTAATCTCAGCATTGGCTTACTGGTAACCAATAGTTAGCCCTAACTAATCGGCTGGCCCGGCGTAAGGATGGTCCGGTCGGGTAGCCGAAGCTGGTCAATCACAATGAGTGTACCGCCCTCAGGTTTGCGCAGAATGTCCATTTGTCCGTGCCGCAGGGCCACTTTGGCTCGTATGGTCTGTAAACCCTGTCCATCCGTGGCGGCAGCGGGATCAATGCCAATTCCATTGTCTTCGACCAGAATGGTCACGTATTGGTCGTGTTCAACAATCTCGACGCTGGCTTCGGTAGCCTGGGCGTGGCGGATAATATTATGAACCAGTTCCTGAATAATGCGGTAGAGGTCACTCAGGAAGGTGGTGACCAGGGGCTCGTCAAAGCCAACGACAAGGGTGTGCACGAATACCTTGCCCGATAAATTTACGCTATCGGCCAGTTCCTCCACGGCCCGGCGAAAGCCGTATTGCTCAATAAGGTGTGGGGTAAGGCGGTGACTGATACCCCGTACGGTTCCACTGATGGTATTCAGCACGGTTTGCGCCTTTTGTAATTTGCGGATAACCGGCGTTTCCGGCAAAACGGACTCCAGGGCCGACGATACATTGAGCGAAGCGACCGCCAGTAACGGATTTACATCGTTATGTAGCTGATCGGCAATACTCCGGCGCTCATTTTCTTCGGCTTCCATAACGCGCTGCATCAGGTCGATTTGCCGCTGCTGTTCGAGTTGGTCAAGCCGGCTCTGCTGCAGGGCTTCGCGTTGCCGGGCGCGGACCTGTTGCGTTCGGATCGACCAGGCCAGCAGACCAATGGCTAGGAAGGCCAGCGAAATAATGACTATGTACAGCAGGCGTTCGCGCCGGATCTGGGCGGTTCTTATTTCGTTTTCGGCATTAAGTCGGGCAATCTGCTGCTCTTTATCACGGAGCTGAACCTGAGCCATGATTTGCTGCATGGCCCGGTATTGATTCAGGCTGGTGAGCGAATCGCGTATCGCGTGGTACGTGTCGATGGCGGCACTGTAACCCGACAGATTTTTCTGTGCTTTACGCAAATTAGCCAACGCCTGAAAATAATACATACCTACCGTTGTGTACCGGTTAGCGGCCAGGTCTTTATCAAACCGGGTCAGTACGCGGCCGGCCTCCTCAAACTGGCCGGTGCGGAGCAGTGCCCGCACATAAAACAGTTCGGGAGGCATTCGTGAAAAGGCGGCTGTGGTCTGGCCTTTCGTTAAGGCCTGCCGGTAGTAACCGGCGGCCTGACTGTATTGACCTGCCTGTTCGGCCAGTAAGCCGGCGGCTATAAAGTAAGTCGGATACGGAATGCTGGTTTCAACTCCGCCAAACTGCCGCAGGCTGGTATCCAGCAGTGCACGGGCTTGTTGGAATTTCCCCTGCTGACTTTTCACGAATGACATTTCGGCGTTTAGATAAGGTGCAGACGGCCCATTAGGGTTTGGGCGAACGAGAGCATCATACACCATATCGGCAAAACGTCCGGCATTCTCATAATCGGCCAGCAGCAGATTGAGCTGAACCAGATTATACAGAACCGTTGGGCGTGGGTTACGGAAGTAGAAGGTAGTTCGTTCGTAGAAACGAGGTTTGTGGGCAAGCGTAGAATCGTCGGTCAGCGTCAGCAAACTGTCGAACGACGCAACCTGCTGCTGGGGGTTGGTCAGCGAGTAGACGGTCCGGTTGAAGCGGGCCATAAACAGTGCGTTCTTATTCGGCAGACCCTCAGCCAGTCGGATAGCCTCGTCGAAGTCGCGCCGGACAGCCTCAGGCTTGCCTTTCTGTAGCTGAGATAAGGCCCGGAAAGTACGCAGAAACGACAACGTCTCCCAGTCATTGGCCTTACGAGCCGCGTCTTCACCCAACGCCAGGTACCGGGCCAGCGAGTCGGGTTTATCCCAGTCCAGATACAATAAGGCGGTATACACAATGGCCTGGCCGTAGAGCATTGGGTTCGACTGCGCGTTTCGGCGTGCCTGCCGGAAAATAGGTTCAGCTTTGTCGAAGTGACTGAGCGATTCGTAGGCCTTACCCCAGTTAATCAGCAGAATGTGGGTCCATTGCCGGTTGCCGGTCCGCTGTATCCTGGGCAGGTACTCGGCCAGAAATGTATAGGCAAGTTCCAGATCAGTCTGACCGACGGCCTGAATCAGGTTGCAGGATTCCCGAAAGGTTTGTTCCGTAAGCGGCTGCCGCTGAAGATCGTTCCAGGCTGCCTTTGCCTGGGCAACGGTGTACGTATCAGACTGGGCGGTTGCCCATGGCGAAAACAGTAGCAGCGACATGGCCAGAAGTAAGCGGGCTACCATAGGTGCAGGACCGGAAGAGTCTACCCCAAGATAGCAATTTGCCCGATAACCGTCAGCTGGCTTTAAGCAAGGTTTTATCTTACAGGTTGTTAGAGCATAAAATCCTGACTGCCTTCTTTCAGCGCTACCGTTTTCCCTTTCCAGCGTAGCGTACCGGTCACCTTAGCCGGTAGCGTAACAGTTCCCTTCAATTCACCGTTAGCTCCTTTTTCAAACCGTACGGCAATGTCGCCGGCCGGGTGCGGCATTTTGCCTTCAACAATTTGTAGCTCGCCCAGGTACGGCTCCAGGCGTACAGAGCGGAAGCCCGGTTCGGCGGGGTTGATGCCGCATATGGTGGAAAGAAACTCGTACAACGGCGAGGCACTCCAGGCATGGCAGTCGGAGCGGGTTGGTTCCGGATTTTCAGCAAAGGTGGTCAGGCCCATCGCCAGCATATTGTACCAGGGCTTTAGCTGGGGAATCAGTTGGTCGCCCAGGCCGGCTTTCTTCATGGCCTGGAACAGGTAGTATTTGAAGTAGAAGGTAGCCTGAGTCAGGCTGGTATCCGTCATTACTTTTTGTAGCAGCGCCGGTTGCTGGGCTACGGGTACGGCGTCGGTCAGTACGGCCAGAATATTGGCGTGCTGGCTGAAACGGTTTTTCTCGGGTGTATCGGCCAGCAGGCCGCGTCCCGCATCCCAGCACTGTTTATACACCGCTTTGGTTTGCTGCCGCGCCAGCGTGCGGTAGTGCTCTGCCCGCTCGTTCTGCCCGTAATAGGCCAGCAGATCGGCCGCCCGCTGCCCGGTATACGCCTGCAGCAGGGTCAGAATGCTGGAACCGCCTTTGCGGGCACCGGCCGGTACCCCCCCGGCACTTTCGCCCGGCGCTTCCCATTTCGACCAGTCCACAAAATTCCACCATTCCAGCGGACCATTCAGGCCGGTTTTTTCCAGCCGTTGCTCGTGCCAGGCCAGAACGCCCTCAACTCCGCGCAGCAGAGGGCGGATAAAGGCGTCGTCTTGCCGGTGCATCCAGTAATCATGAAGCATGTTGACCCAGAACAGCGAAAAGGTGGGAATCACCTGGAAGTCGGCGCTCGGGTAGCGGCTCTGCGTCAGGCCGTCGCTGAAGCGGCTGTGGTCGAAATCCATAATGGCTTTACGCATCAGCCGGTCGTCGCCGGTAACGTACAGCGAGAGCATGGCCTGGATGCGGGTATCGCCGGTGTATTGTAACTGCTCGTAGTATGGGCAGTCATAATAGGTTTCGCCGGCACAAAGCTGAGCGGTGCGCCAGCCGACGTTCCAGATGTCGACCAGACTCTTCTCGTTACTGGCAAAAACTGCTTTCTGTTCGAACGGATAGCCGGTAACCTGACCGGTGAGGTCGTCCAGCACCACCGGCTCCCGGCCGGTTTCAACGGTCAGTTGCAGGTAGCGGTAGGTCCGAAACCAAAGCGGCCGGAAGGTTCGTCTATTGCCACCATCGGCCACAAACTGGTCTTCAAACCCAACGAGGGTCCGGCCGTTTACTTCATTACGGTTCCCCTTCTGCCCTTTGTTGTCGACCAGGGCTTCCGCGTAAGCCAGCGTAATTACGGCTCCTTTGCCCCGGCTGACGGTCAGTTCGGGGTAAGCGTTGGTGAGGTGACCCTGGTCGAGCAGGAAGATAGCGCGGGTTTGGGCCGGTACGGTTACCGGCGCTTTACCTTTCAGAAAGTCGTCGGTCATCCGAACATATTCGGCCCGACGCACGGTGCTGAGCCGTTGGGGGGCTTCGGCCATCATGGGTATTGTGCGCGGTACCAGTTGCCAGTTGCCGTCGGTGCCCAGGCCACGGGGTTTGGCCGGGAACCACAGGGGGCGGGCGGCCGGCCAACTGCTGTCGTTGAACCCCGCCTGCTCCCAGCCCCAGGGATATTGAGCGGCATCGACCCGGTCACCGTCGCCGACAACGATGTAGGTATGCAGCTTAGCGTTGTCGTTCCGGATGGGGGAGTAGGCCGTGTTTTGCTGCACCTTCCAGGTGTTGTCGGTATTGACAACCTTTTCCGCGTCACCATCGCCCTGCACAATAAAGCCGGCCTGGTAGCTCATCTGGGCAAACGGAGCCGACTCGCCCAGGTACCAGACCTGAGCGGCCAGCGTGTTATTGCCGGCTTGCAGATAGGGCGCCAGGTCAAGCGTTTCGTAGTTCCAGTTCTGGAGGTCGCTGCGGGCCGGACCAAGTGCAACGGGCCGGCCATTGATAAACAGGCGGTAGCGGTTATCGGCGGATACGTGAATAACGAAGCGGCCTGGTTTCTGGGGCAGACTGAACGTTTTGCGAAAATGATAGACCCCATATTGTTTGCCGGCGGCTGTAGGATGCATGATCCATTTGGCCGTCCAGTAGTCGGTCTGCCACCGGGTAGTTGGTTTCAAGGGTTGGGCAAGGGTAATAAGGCTGGTTGCCAGCAGCAACCATACCGCACATAAGTTCTTCATGTAAAGCAGGTAATAGCAGATTAGCTACGCAAGTTAGCGACAATTGGCTGAGCGGCTACCAGTTTTTTTTCACACTCAGAAAGCCACCGATGGTATTGACATACATCTGCCCCTGGTCCAGGGCGAGTGAGGCCGTCAGCACCGTACCCGGTAGGTGCGGAAGCGGAACCTGGGCCGATAGTAGGGCCGAAAACTGGTTGAGTACGGATGGGTATTCTCCCACAAAGGAGCCGTAATTGCGGCTAAAAGATGTCCGTAGCCGCCAGTTGATGCCGTTCAGGAACTGACCTTCTGCACCGGCATACCAGACCGCAACGCGGGTATTGGGAAAGAAGTTCTGGCCCAGCGGCTGTGTTTCCGGCCTGAAGTCGGTACGGGGCGCAATGAACGGCGTGCCGATGGTCCGGCCTTTATACGACCACCCCTGCTGGTACTGGGCGTGGTTAAAATAATTGTCCTGGCCCTGGTAAATTGAGTTCGGTACATAAAACGTGGCTCCGCTCTGGTCGAGGGTACTGATAAATTCCAGCACCACCCGGTTTACCCGGAAGCGGCCTGTGGCCGGCATTAGGTTTTTCCGGTGCCAGCTCAGACCGGTCAAGCCATCGGGAATATTGACCAGCATAAGGCCTGATTTATCTTCAAAAATATGCTGGTGGTACAGCAGAAAGGTCATCTGCCGGGTATCTACTTCCAGACCGGCATCGTAGCTGCCCAGATTATTCCCGACCGAATACAGATCAAAGGCAGTAATATCGGTAGTTTGCCAATCACTCGGTATAAGCCCCGTAACGGCCGCTGCGTAAGCCTTGAGCGAAGACGGTAGCCGGCCGTCGGCATCGGCCCGATCCGGAAAGTTACGGAGAAAGTCGGCCTGACCGCCCCACTGCACCTGATGGTTGACGCCGATATGCGCCTTAACTACCCAATTGGGCTTGCCAAAACGTCCAAAGAGGTATTTCTGATGCAGATACGCTCCTTTAATGTAATCGACATTATACCAGGCGTGGGCATAACCGGCGTTGATAGCCAGAAAACTCCACAGAAAGGTAAGCGGTACATAGCCGGTGGTGGCTAATTGTACCTTGGGAACGGGCAGGGCATTGCCGGACCAGATAATAAACCCCGAGGACAGAGTAGAATCCCCCAGACCGATCAGTTCACGGCGACGACCTATATACAGTTCAAGCGCCCGGAACCGGCCTTTCAGGTAAGCTTCGGGCAGCAGCACCTGGCTTGTTTTACCGGCGTTGACCACCGGATTTATCCCAAAACCCCAGTCCCATTTTTTGGGGGCGGTCATGTTATCCGGCCGGGCATAACTCTTAACCAGATAGGCTCTCAGAGTCACTACCGGAGCCGATAGGGGTACTATGCCAAACTGATTGGTTCGTAACCAGAACGGCATAGATGATGTGGAGGCTACCATTCCGCCTGCTTCCATCCCGGCCTGCAAAGTATCTTTTCGAAGAATGATCTGGGCAGGACTGTTACCCGGCAGGATACAAATTACGGCCAATAGACCAGCCAGGCGAAGAATTATTCCATCCATGGACATACTGCAAGTAAAAAATGGATTGGGCACCAATTTAGCAGGAATCTGTAAGGGGCGAGCCAGTAGCAGGCAATCTCTTAGTAAGTTTTCTTGCCGAATACTAAATGATCTAAGGATAACTTGGGTAAAGCGAAAGAAATTAACAGGCTGTTCGCAGAAAATGTTTGCCCGGTTACTCACTTAAACATCTCAATTCTATGAAAAGCAAGATTACAGTATCACTCGCCTTCTTTGTCTGTCTGTTGACGTTTAGCTGCCGGGACCATTCTTTACCGGTAAATCCCGCTCAGATTCAGGTCTTCGATTTTGCTGCTAACCTGCTATCGCCCATGGGTATGGATACCGACCCACAGGGCCGGGTTTGGCTAGCGGAAGCGGGAACCGGAAAGGACGATGGTCGAATTTCGGTAATCTTGCCGAATGGTTCCCGGTTTTCAGTTATCACTGGTTTTCCATCATTTTTTGTCCCCACTGAGCCTTTTCCGGTTGGGCTAAATCACCTCCTGTATATAAACGGAACCCTCTACATTTTACATGCGAATGGCCTGCTGTATAAAGCCGACGTCAGCCAGTTTGTTCCCGGAACCAGTGCACCGGTGCCGGCGAGTAACCTGCAAACGGAAAATATTGGTCAGTTTGTAGTGAACTACGATTTTGGGGCGGAAGACACAGGTGAGTCTAATCCGTTTAATCTAACCATGGGTCCAAACGGAGAGCTTTATATTGCCGATGCAGCCGCTAATTCCATTATTCGCCGGGCAACAAACGGCACGTTGAGTGTTTTTGCCACCCTACCCCGTTTTACAAACCCAACGAACCCGATGATTGGCCCGCCTAAAATTGATCCGGTACCAACGGGTATTGTCTATGACGGAAACGGGTGGTTTTATGTGACAACTCTCACGGGCTTTCCGTTCATACCTGGGCAGGCCGCTATTTACCGGTTGGGACTCAACGGCGTATTTTCAGTCTATCAGAGCGGACTGACTACGTTGGTCGATGTGGAGTTGGGAAGCGATAATCAGCCACTGGCTGTGCATTTCGCTGATTTTGCGTTGCCGGCCGGTTTTGCACCCAATACGGGCAGTGTAGTCCGGTCAAATGGTAGTAGTAGCGCGAATTTACTGACGGGTCTGAACTTGCCGACGGATCTTGAAAAAGCCGGCCCGAATACCTATTATATCAATAGCCTGGTGGGAGGGACGATTAAGAAAGTTACGTATTAATGAGTAAGCTGGAATGGTATTCCGGGCTACACTCCCGGAATACCATTCCAGGCTATTATATCCGCTCAATCAACTCCTTCACCTGATGCACCTCGCGACCCACAATGTGGTCGATAATGGCCTGGGCGTGCTCGCGGCCGTTTTCAATAAATACTTTTTCGGTGTAAATGCCGGCCATGACAGTGCCGCAGACGTACAAACCCGGCACGTTGGTTTCAAAGGTTTCTTTGTCGTAAACGGGCACCTGCGTTTCGTAGTTCAACTCGACCCCGCATCGCTGGAGCAGGTCGGCGTCGGGGATGTAGCCGGTCAGAATCAGGACAAAATCGGCAGGTAATTCGCTTTCTTCGCCGGTTTGCAGGTTGGCGGTACAGACCTTGCCGGGTTCAATGCGTGTAATGCAGGTGTTGAACTGCGTATGAATTTTGCCTTCTTTCACCCGGTTTTTTACGTCCGGAATCAGCCAGTACTTCACCGTCTTCCGAAAATCCTCTGCCCGGTGTACAATCGTGACGTGGGCGTCGGCCCGGTATAATTCCAGTGCCGCTTCCACCGCCGAATTGGAGGCCCCGATAATCACCACATTCGAAAAGGAGTACTGGAAAGGCTCATCGTAGTAATGCGTGACGTGCGGCAACTCCTCACCCGAAATACCTAGCCAGCGCGGTTTATCGAAATAGCCCGTCGCCAGAATCACCTTTCGGGCGTGGTAGGTTTGGCCGGTTGTGGTCAATACCAGGAAGGCCTCTCCGTGCTTCTCCACCCGGTCTACTGTTGTGAACAACTTCACGTTCAGCTTATAATACCCTGCTACTTTGCGGTAATACTGCAGGGCTTCGTTCCGGTTGGCCTTTACGCCGGTGATCGGGAACGGTATGCCGCCGATTTCGATGTTTTCGGCCGTCGAAAAGAAGCGCATCATCTTAGGGTACCGCCGGATGGACTCGGTGATGCTCCCTTTCTCCAAAATCAGGTGGGTCAATCCACTTTTCGAGGCTTCTATCCCGGCCGCCAGACCACAGGGACCACCGCCAACGATAATGACGTCGTAAGTTGCTGTACCATTCATTGTTGCCATACCGAACAAACAATAGCAAACCCCGTTATGGTTTACACCGGCGGGTATTTTTGTGAAGTTGATACCGAGCCGGATCAGTTTCCGGCGGGCCGCGTTCGCTTTTCTGTTGTATATTTACTGACTGAGTTCCCGTCAACCGGCTTGTCTTTTGTTCGATTCGCTATTTCCATACACTGCTGCTGAGGAGGTTACCTTTTTTGTGGACCTGATTTTGCCCATCCCGGTGCCGAAACTGTTCACGTATCGGGTACCGCGCGATATGGCGGGGCTGCTTAAAATTGGTGCCCGCGTGATTGTGCCTTTTGGGAAAAGCCGGGTCATGACGGCTATAGTCGCCAGGATGCACAACCACCCGCCGGCCAAATACCAGGCTCGCTACGTGCTGGAACTGCTGGATGAGTACCCGCTGGTGACCAGTTACCAACTGGAGCTATTCAACTGGATGGCCGAGTACTACATGTGCTGCGTGGGGGAGGTGATGAACGTGGCCCTGCCGTCGGGCCTGAAGATCACCAGCCAGTCGAAGGTGCAGTACAACCCCGATTTTGACTATCCCGAACTGCTGACCAAAGAGGAATGGGATCTGCTGAAAGAGTTGCAGAAGCACCCGGCCTTGTCGTACGAGGAACTGGGCCGGCTGGTTGGCGAGGTACATGTACCGGCCATGATCAAATCGCTGGTGGGGAAGCGAGCTGTGATTGTGTTTGAAGAGGTGCGGGAGAAATACGTACCCAAGATGGTGCGCAAGATCCGCCTGCACGCCAATTACGAGAACCGCGAACAACTGCTGATGCTCATTAACCGGCTCGAAAAACTGCCGAAGCAGCAGGAGGTGGTCATGCGCTACCTCCGTTACGTGCCGGTGCAGATCAACCCGGCAACCAACCAGAAAGGTCTGGACAAAACCGTGCTGAACCAGGACGACGAACTCTCGCAGTCGTCGCTGCAAACACTCATCAAAAACGAAGTATTCGAGACGTTTGAGGTCATTCAGCCGCGCTTCAGCGATACCGGCATTACGCCCCAGGTCGAAATCCGGCTGACCGACGCCCAGCAGGGAGCGATTAACAAGGTAACCACTCTGTTTCAGGAGCGGGATGTGGTGCTGTTTCACGGCATCACGGGCAGCGGCAAAACCGAAATCTACATCCGGCTGATTCAGCAGGCGCTGGAAGGGGGCTCGCAGGTGCTGTACCTGCTGCCCGAAATAGCCCTGACTACCCAGATCGTGGTGCGCCTGCAGAAGGTGTTCGGCGATAAAATGGGCATCTACCATTCTAAATTTTCAGACAATGAGCGCGTCGAGGTCTGGAAAGGCATCATCTCCGGGCAGTACCAGTTTGTGATTGGGGTGCGGTCGGCGGTGTTTCTGCCATTTGATAACCTGGGGCTGATTATTGTCGACGAAGAACACGAAACGTCGTACAAGCAGCATGACCCGGCTCCGCGCTACCACGCCCGCGACGTAGCCATTATGCTGGCCCACTGGCAAAAGGCTAAAGTGCTGCTGGGCTCCGCTACGCCCTCTGTCGAAAGTTACTACCACGCGCAGCAGAAACGGTATGGGCTGGTGGAGCTGTTTCAGCGCTACGGGCAGGCCACGCTGCCCAATATCCGGCTGGTGAATGTCCGGCAGGAGCGGAAGCAGAAGACCATGAAAAACGAGTTTTCATCGGCCCTGCTGCAGGAACTGGAGATGAACCTCGACCGGAAGGAGCAGAGTATTCTGTTCCAGAACCGCCGGGGGTATTCGCCCTACCTGCAATGCGAAGACTGCGACTGGACCTCTGAGTGCCCCAACTGCGCCGTGAGCCTGACCTACCACATGCGGGCCGCTGAGCTGCGCTGCCACTACTGCGGCCATAAAGAAGAGGTGCCGCGTTTGTGTCCCGTCTGCGGCTCCACCAAGGTAAAGACGGTCGGCTTCGGTACCGAAAAGATTGAAGATCAGTTGCAGATCCTGTTCCCGCAGGCCCGTATTCAACGGATGGACCTGGACACGACCCGTACCAAAAACGCGTACCAGCAGATCATCAAAGAGTTTGAGGAGGGGCAGGTGGATATTCTGGTGGGTACGCAGATGATTACCAAAGGACTCGACTTCGACAACGTCAGCCTGGTGGGTATATTCGACGCCGACCGGCTCATTCACTACCCCGAATTCCGGGCAACGGAGCGGGCCTTTCAGATGATTACGCAGGTGAGCGGGCGGGCCGGCCGCCGGGCCGACCGGCAGGGGAAAGTGCTCATCCAGACCAGCAATCCGGAGCAGGCAATTTTGCAGAAGGTGCTGGAAAACGACTATTTTGGCCTGTACCAGGAAGAAGTCACCGAGCGCCAGAACTTCAATTACCCCCCTTTCAGCCGGATCATTAAGCTGACCATCCGGCATCAGGAGCAGGTAATCAGCCGTCAGGCCGCCAACAAACTGGCCGCCGACCTGGCCGAAAAGCTGGGCAGCAACCGGGTGCTGGGACCGGAGGAGCCGCTGGTGGAGCGCATCCGCAACCAGTTTCTGTACGACATTCTGATCAAGCTGGAGCGGGACAAAATCAACATCAAAGCTGTAAAAGCCTTCATTCAGGAATGCATCACCACTATTTTGACCGATAAGGGGCTGCGGGCGGTGTCGGTAGTAATTGATGTTGACCCGTTATGAGGGTTTTGCAAAAATTTTACCGACAAATTCAGATAGGCGGTTAATTTTGCAGCGGTTTTTGGTAAACATTACCAAATCTTACTGTACCCTATGTTCAAAAGAACCAAGATTGTTGCCACTGTCGGCCCGGCCTCTGACACAAAAGACCAACTGCTGGCACTGGCAAAAGCCGGGGTCAACGTATTCCGGCTCAATTTCTCCCACGGTACCCACGAAGATCATCTGGCCCGCATCCAGCGCATCCGCGAAATTAACGAAGAAAGAGGCTTGAACCTGTGTATTCTACAGGATTTGCAGGGCCCTAAAATTCGTATCGGTAAGGTGGAGGATGACAATGGCGTAACCATTTTGGCGGGGAATAGGCTCGTGTTTACCAATGATGAAATCATCGGTACTGCCGAGCGTGTCAGTACTCCCTACAAGGGTATGTACCGCGACGTTCATCCGGGGGAGCGGATTTTGCTGGACGACGGCAAACTGGAGGTGAAAGTGGTGGGCATAGAAGATACCGATGTTGTCACTGAAGTGGTGTATGGTGGGCCGCTGAAGTCAAAGAAAGGCGTAAATCTGCCTAATACGAAAGTATCGATGCCCTCGGTAACCGAAAAAGATTATATCGACCTGGACTTTGGCCTGGAAAACGATGTGGAGTGGATTGCCCTTTCGTTTGTGCGGTACGCGTCGGATATTCAGGAAGTAAAAGATTATATCAAGGCAAAGGGGAAAAATTGCCGCGTGGTGGCCAAAATTGAAAAGCCCGAGGCTATTCAGAACATCGACGAAATCATTGCAGTCACCGACGGTATCATGGTTGCCCGTGGTGACCTGGGCGTTGAATTGCCCGCCGAAGAGGTGCCCATGATCCAGAAAATGATTGTAGAGAAGTGTAACCGGGCAGCCAAACCGGTAATTGTGGCGACGCAGATGCTCGAAAGCATGATTGATGCACCCCGCCCCACCCGCGCCGAAATCAACGATGTGGCCAACTCCGTACTCGACGGGGCCGACGCAGTAATGCTCAGCGCCGAAACCGCTTCGGGTAAATACCCGATTCTGGCCGTCGAAAACATGACCCGCACCATTCAGCAGGTGGAGAACTCGGCCGATAAGCTGTATTTCCGGTACCACGCCCACGTAAACGAGCAGCCTACCGAAAACGTCCTGAACGATAACGTGGTGATGAGCGCCTGCCGGCTGGCTCGGGATACCAACGCCAAAGCCATTGTGGGTATCACCACATCGGGCTATACGGCCGTGCGGTTGTCGCACCACCGCCCCAAAGCACAGATCTGCGTGTTCTCATCCAACGCCCGGCTCCGCAACATCCTGGGACTGTACTGGGGGGTTGAGGTAATGCCGTACGAACCGAACGAAAGCCTCAATGTTGACCAGACGGTCGATGAAATCAAGGAAGTACTGGTGAATAAGAGCATTCTTAAGTCAGGTGATATCCTGATCAATACGCTCAGTATGCCGCTCTCCAAGCACCGCCGGACAAATACGGTCAAGTTGAGTCTGGTTGATTAGTTGAGTCGTTAGTCGATAGTCATTAGTAAAAACAGGCGTCAACCACTAATGACTAACGACTAACCGAAACTAAAAAGCAGCGAAGCCAAGGGCCAATCGCTGCTTTTTCTTTTTCACTGAAAATGGATACTCTTTAGGCTGGAGCCTGCTCTTCCTGTCCAGCTTCGCTGGTGGAGGCTTCGCTGGCTTCGGCGGAGGGTTCGGTCGTTTGCGTTTCGGTTGAGTTGCTCTTCTCGAAAACGTCTGGTGCGTTTTTCCGCAGAATGGTATACCAGCTTACAATTTTCTTGATATCGTTGGGACGTACCCGCTCCCGGTCGTAGTCGGGGAGGGCCTCCTCCATAAAATCGGTCAGTTCGTTGTTTGCACTTTTGGCGGTGACGGGTAGCTCGTCGCCGAATTTGTCGGCAATGGCCATGAACACCTCGCCCAGGGGCATCGATTCGTCCGCCGTGTCTACGTACACCGAAATATCGTGCAGCACCGAAACTCGCGCCGACGGTCCCATCATGGTTTTCTCTTTCTTCTCGTCGAGCGTTTCGACAATTACGCCCGAACGGCTCGGTTTCAGAATCCGATAGAGGCCGCTATGGCCGGCGATGTTTGCGATTTGCTTCAGTGCTTCCATACTCCCTTTGTTTATCTCTAACGCCACTTTAAAAAGATTGTTGCCAGATTTTTGTTTAATTAAGCCGCGAAAATAAGCAAGTTTGGTTAGTTCAGGCCAGAAATTTGGGTTCTGTTTTTCGGCTTTCGCGGGTAGTTGCCTGACGCTCAGGGAAGCGTTACTTCCTGATTGAGCGATTGGATAAACGATAAAATTTCGTCGCGGCCGGCCCCCGAAACCGCCGAAGTTATGAAAATTTGCGGCACATCTTCCCAGGTTTCCAGCATCGTTTGGCGGTACTGCGTCAGTTGTTTATCAAGCGCCGTTTTACTCAGTTTCTCCGTTTTGGTGAAAACAATCACAAACGGCAGGCCTTTTTCGCCCAGTTTTGCCATAAACTCCAGATCGATCGGCTGCGGATCAATCCGGGCGTCGACCAGCACAAACGTACAGATCAGGTTGGGGCGGGTGGTCAGGTAGGTATCAATCATGGTACCCCACTTTTCCCGCTCGGTTTTGCTGACTTTGGCGTAGCCGTAGCCGGGCAGGTCGACCAGAAACCAGTTGTTGTTGATGATAAAATGGTTGATGAGCTGCGTTTTTCCCGGTCGGCCCGATGTTTTCGCCAGCGAATTACGGCCCGTCAGCATATTGATCAGCGACGACTTGCCGACGTTGGAGCGGCCGATAAAGGCGTATTCCGGTTTTTTCGGGGGCGGGCATTTGGTCGGGTCGCTGTTGCTGATAACAAATTCAGCTGTATTGATTTTCATAGGATTGGCCTGTTTACGGCCGCAAAGTTCGAAAAGAATACGGATAAAAGACAACCCTGCCGGTATGGGGCTGTTGTGGAGAGTTGCGAAACGGTTTAGGTTCCGTTCAGGCCAGTGTCGAACCTTTCGCTTATTTAAGCGTTCATTCCTGTAATTTGCCCGTCACTGGATAGGCAAACTCAATAGTTTTGAACTGGATTTAACGTATAAACGAATGGAAAATTTATTTACGCCAGAAGCCATTATTAGTCTTCTGACGCTAACCTTTTTAGAGGTAGTTTTAGGCATAGACAATATCATCTTCATCTCCATTGCCGCTAATAAGTTACCGCCGGGTGATCAGGCCAAAGCCCGAAATATTGGTCTGTTGGCCGCGATGTTCTTCCGGATAGGGCTGTTGTTTGCAGTTTCTCTTCTTATCTCGCTGAGTAAACCGTTTACAACCATAAATAGTAAACTGTTTGAGGGGGCTTTCTCTGGGCAGAGTGTCATTCTGGTAGTTGGGGGACTTTTTTTATTGTACAAAGCGACTTCTGAGATACACCATAAACTGGAGGGGAACTCTGCTCAAGAAGAAGAGGGGAAACCCCTGGCTCAAACCGCAGTCAGACGCGGAGTAGCCGGAGTCGTTTTTCAGATTATTCTGATTGACATGGTTTTCTCCATTGATTCTATTCTAACCGCAGTGGGCTTAACCCAGAACTACACAGTTATTGCCATTGCTATTGTTATATCGGTTGGTATTATGATGTTTTTTGCCGGGCCGGTCAGCCGTTTTATCAATCAGCATCCAAGTATTCAAATGCTGGGTCTGGCCTTCCTGATCATGATTGGCTTTATGTTGATCGCTGAAGGGGCTCATCAGGCCGATGTAGTCATCTTCAATCAGGAAATCGGAGCCGTTCCCAAAGGCTATCTGTATTTTGCTATTGCGTTCTCGCTGCTGGTTGAATTCCTGAACATGCGCACCCGTAAGAGCCAGAAACCAGTAGAGCTAAACAGTTATAGCCAGCAGGCCCAGCGTGAAGGGGTAATTTAGAGGAATTTCCTTTTTCTCTTACCTTTGCGTGCCAGTCACGTACCCATCACTTTGCAACTTCGCGATCAATTACAGGACATACTGGATAGCTTAGGCGGTTTCGGGCCGGAGGTCTGGCTTTCGCTGGCCTTTTCGGGGCTGCTTGTTGCCGAATTGCTGCTGGCTCGCTCAGGAAATCCCCAGTATACGCGTCGTTGGTTAGCGGTGCTGAGCATCGGCGCATTGCTGATTGCCGGAGCTTGGGCATTATGGCAGCCATTGCGCGGGTTTTTGTTTCTGCACCTGCTCTTCCTGGATGACCAGGCGGTTTTCTTTAAGCTTGTCATTATTGTCGGAGCCGTGGCTGTACTCGCCTATGAGGCATATGGGCCGGCAGAACGTGCATCGGTCTCGTCGGCCTATCAGCTTCCCCCGGAATGGTATTCGCTCTTGCTGGCGCTGGTACTGGGTTTGTTTATCATGACCATGGCTACCAACCTGCTGGCAATTTACCTCGGCCTGGAACTGGCCTCCATCTGCTCCTACCTGCTGACGGCCCTGACTACTACCCGCAAAGCGTCTGAAGGAGGTATTAAATACCTGCTGTTCGGCGCAGTCAGCTCGGCCATTATGCTGTATGGCATATCGTTGCTGTACGGCATGACGGGCACGCTCGACATTACCAGCACCGTCTTTGGTGTCGAACTGGCCAAGAACGGGACGGTAGTAGTAGCGCTGGCCGGGCTGCTGACCCTGGCTGGTATCCTGTTCAAATTATCGCTGGTGCCGTTTCATATCTGGACCCCCGACGCCTACGATGCGGCCCCTGTGCCGGTAGCGGCTTTTTTCTCCATCGGCCCCAAAGCGGCTGCGCTGCTGGTGCTGATGCGGCTGGTGTCGGCCCTGCCGGGTGAGCTGCAAACACCGCTGGCAGTGGTGGCGCTGGCTAGCATTACCCTCGGCAACCTGTCTGCGCTCTGGCAGACGGATGCCAAGCGGCTGCTGGCGTATTCGACCATTGCCCATGCCGGCTTTCTGCTGGTGGGCGTGGTGGCATTCAACGAGAGCGGTTTTCAGGCCGCTACCTTTTATGTGGCTACCTACCTGTTCATCAACCTGGCGGCCTTTTTTCTGATCGATACCTTTGCTCAGAGTACGTCGGGCAGCCTGAAAATCAACGACTTTGCCGGAATGGGCGCCGACCGGCCATGGCTGGCCGTAGCCATGACCGTGGTGATGCTGGCCCTGACCGGCCTGCCGCCTACCGTAGGCTTCACGGCCAAACTATTGTCGTTTTCGGCCCTGCTGCAGGCATATCAGACCACAGACAATCCGTGGCTGCTCGTGCTGTTTGGTCTGGGCGTGCTGAACGCCGTGGTTTCACTATTCTACTACCTGAAAATTCCGTATCTGCTGTTTTTCAAGGTCAGAACCCGAACAGAAGTCGTTGCCATAACGCCTATTTCGCAGCAGGTACTGATCGGCGTATTGGTGGCACCGGTGATTCTCCTGTTCCTGAAACCCGACTGGCTGCTGCAACTGATTGCCGGCCTGTAACATTAAAGTTAGCTAAAAAGAGGCCGTCTGTGATGCGAGAAGTCCGGTGGTTTGTTACATTTGTTTGAGCCGTTCAACGAACGAAAAAACAAGTGGTAACGTTACTTTTTCATCACTAAAAACCTCCTCATGAGCGACACCATCAAACATGAGTGCGGCATTGCAATGATTCGTCTGCGCAAGCCATATCAGTACTACATCGACAAATACAAAACACCCCTTTACGCGGCCAACAAACTGTACCTGCTGATGGAAAAGCAGGTAAACCGGGGGCAGGACGGAGCCGGAGTGGCCAACATCAAAATTGACGTTCCGCCCGGGCACCGTTATATCAGCCGCTACCGTTCCGTAGATTCGCAACCGGTGGCGGAGATCTTCCAGAAGATTAATAAGAAAGTCAAAAAATCCCTGAAAGGTAACAAAGATGCAGCCCGCGATGCCCGCTGGCTACAGGAAAACGTTGCGTTTACGGGTGAGGTTTGGCTGGGACACCTGCGCTACGGTACCCACGGGGCCAACGAGATTGAAAACTGCCACCCCATGCTGCGTCAGAACAACTGGCGGAGCCGTAACCTGGTGGTAGCAGGTAACTTCAACATGACCAATGTCGATGAACTGTTCGATAAACTGGTTTCGCTGGGGCAGCACCCCAAAGAGCGGGTCGACACGGTCACGGTGATGGAGAAGATCGGCCACTTCCTGGACGAAGAAAACCAACGGGTATTCGACCGCTTCAAAGGCATTTACGAAAACCCTGACCTGTCGGACATTATCGAGGACAACATGGACCTGCAGCGGGTACTGCACCGCTCGTGCCGCGACTTTGATGGTGGTTACGCTATGGCGGGTATGACAGGCTACGGCGCTGCTTTTGTGGCCCGCGATCCGGCCGGTATTCGGCCTGCCTATTATTATGCCGATGATGAGGTAGTGGTGGTGGCGTCGGAGAAACCGGCCATTAAAACGGCCTTCAATGTGGAGTACAGCCAGATTCGGGAGGTAAAGCCGGGGCATGCCCTCATTATCGATAAATACGGCGAATACGATGAGTACGAATTTATCAAGCCCATCGAAAAACGCTCGTGTAGCTTTGAACGCATCTATTTCTCCCGCGCTACCGATCCGGATATTTACAACGAGCGCAAAATGCTCGGCCGCCTGCTGGTGCCGCAGATCCTGGAAGAAATTGACCACGATCTCGAAAATACCGTTTTCTCTTACATTCCGAATACCGCCGAGACGGCCTTCTTCGGCATGGTAGAAGGTCTGGAAGATTACCTGGCCAAACAGCGGAAGAAAGCCATCATGGAGGGTATTCTGTTTGAGCAGGATCTCGAGAAAGTCCTGTCGTTCCGGCCCCGGATCGAGAAGCTGGTTTCCAAAGACGTGAAGCTCCGTACCTTTATCACCGACGACGCTCACCGCGACGATATGGTGTCGCACGTATACGATACCACATTTGAGGTTATCAAAAAAGGCAAAGACAATATCGTGGTGATGGATGACTCCATTGTGCGGGGAACCACCCTGGAGAAAAGTATCCTGCGGATGCTCGACCGGCTGGGTCCGAAGAAGATCATCATTGTTTCGTCGGCCCCACAGATTCGCTTTCCGGACTGCTACGGTATTGATATGTCCAAGGTAAAGGAGTTTGTTGCTTTCCGGGCGGTGCTGGAACTGCTCAGGGAGCGTGGGCTAGACAATCTGATCGATGAGGTGTATGCCCAGTGTGTGGTGGCTATCGAGTCTGGCAATGCTACCCGGAAGAACTATGTAAAGGCGCTCTTTGAACCTTTTACATATCAGGAGGTATCGCAGAAAATTGCGCATATTGTCACGCCCAAAGACCTGAATGCCGAACTGGCGGTGGTGTACCAAACGGTTGATAACCTGCACCGCGCCTGCCCGAATCATTCCGGTGACTGGTACTTCACCGGCGATTATCCGACCGACGGCGGTAACAAAGTTGTTAACAAAGCCTTTGTTAACTTTATGGAAAACAAAGTTGTGCGGGCCTACTAAGTCTAAGTAATTGAACGCTATAAATGAGCAGCGGCCCCGGTATCATTACCGGGGCCGCTGCTGTTATAGGTTGTCAGGGTTATTTACGCCAGCCCAGCGCATTTATATTCCGGCCTATTTTCCGGCCTTCGATCAGGCCGGTTTCGTTATCCTGCCGGGTGTGAATGCCGCCCAGAAAACGTGAACGAGCCGATTCTTCGGCCGCTTCCCAGAAAGACGGAAAAGACCGGGCTTTGAAGTCTACACCTCGCTGCGTATCGCGGGGCCGACCTACATGCGAGTCATCGATAAAGGCGAAGCTGTCGCCGTACAGGTCGGCCAATACGGTAGCCGTAGCCGCCGATTGGGTGGCATGGCCGGAGGTATAGCCCGGGAACGGCGGTGCCGGCCAGAAGGGTACCCAAGCGGGATCAATAGCCCGGCGGACAAAAGTATACGGTCGTTCGTTGAAGAATTTGTATTTACACTTCCAGCACAGGGTAAACGCATCGGCCACGGTAATGCCGGCGCGGGCGAGTGTTTCGGCCGCTTTGGCCAGATTGGCATTGGCCGTTTTGATGGCAATGCGGGCCAGGTTATACGAATGACCCGGCGGGGTAAACGTTTCACCTGGGTCGTCGGCCCACCAGATCGATATTTCTTTTTCAGCCTGCGTCAACACTTTGTTTTTGGTATAAACCTCCAGGTACTGCGCAAAATACTGGGATTTTACATCGGTAGAAACCTCCAGCGGCTGGGGCATGGGCAGGGTGCTGTTTGCCGATACAAACAGGCGGTTATTTCCCCAGTACGGTTGCAGGGGAATTTGCCGGCCGTTTTCGGTAGGTTGCCAGGCGCCGGGAAACACCGGTACTTTAAAATCGGCAGGAAAATTGCGGTTGTATCCCTCATGCCCGCCATCGCTTTTCGACCACTCAAAAATGGCCTGCGCAATACTGCGGCCAAACACAGTCGAGCGCTCGTTTACGGCTTCATCGCTATCTTTATATTGCGTCAGTAGGGCCTTCTCCAGAGAATCGATGCGGGTTTTATTAACGGCCGAGGTATTGGCAAACAGATTGCGGAGGATAGCGGCCTGAGTAGCATTGGCACTTAAGGCCCAGTTGTAGATTTTATCGGATTCCGGCTGGGGGAGTTGTGAAAGGCCCTGGAGCTGACCGGCCAGTGAGCGGTTGTTGGGCATACCCGGTACAACAGCTTCGTAGAGCGCTACGCCGGCGTAGCCGATGGTACGGGCCGCAACCGGGGGCGTAAAACCGGCGGAGGTCTGGATTAACTTCAGATGCAGATCTGACCATTTGAGGGCTACTTCTGCGTCGAACTTCTCAACGGCGTTTGGTTGCGGACTTACCGGCTCTTTTGATGACTTACAGGCTTGAAAAAGCAAAAGACCCATAAAGAGTAACATACCTGCGAAAAGCCGGAACGGGCTTTTTCGCCTGCGTGTTTTGGATGTCTTTATAAAAAGAGGTATATCTTGAGTCATAAAACGTCTGTACCAGTACTTACCGGTCTGGTTTAGTTCTGTTTAACAAATAGAGCAAAAATATTGCCGGAAAGCAACGATAAAATTCTGCCATAAATAGAAAGAAGTAAGGCTCCTGGATAAGATTTACCGTAAATTTGGTGTAGACTCCTGCGGTAGGAGACTCTGGTAACGTTTTGATCCAGCGCTAATGCGTATCCCCGAAGAAACCGTTGACCGTATTCGCCAGGCTGCGGATATTATAGAAGTAGTGGGTGATTTTGTCTCACTGAAAAAGCGGGGTAGTAATTACATTGCCTGCTGCCCGTTCCATAATGAGAAAACGCCTTCGTTTAACGTAAACCCCACCCGTCAGATTTATAAATGCTTTGGCTGCGGTAAGGCCGGTGATGCGGTGCGGTTTGTCATGGATATCGAAAACATTGGTTATGGCGAAGCCCTGCGTTTTCTGGCGAAGAAGTACAACATCGAGGTTCAGGAGCAGGAAGCCACGCCCGAAGAACTCATCCGGCAGAACGAGCGCGAAAGTTTGTATATCATCCTGAATTTTGCCAAAAGCTTTTATCAGGAAACCCTTACCCACACCGAAGAAGGACAGAGCATCGGCCTGAGCTATTTTCGGGAGCGGGGCTTTACTAACCCCACTATCGAGGCCTTTGAACTTGGCTACAGCCTGGATCAGTGGGGGGCGTTGCTGGAAGAAGCCCAGCGGAAAGGCTATAATACCGCACTTTTGGAGAAAGCCGGTCTGGTGCTGGCCAAAGACGGCGGTAAAGTCTACGACCGGTTCCGGGGCCGCGTCATTTTCCCGATCCACAACGTTGCCGGGCGGGTTATTGCCTTCGGAGCACGAATCCTGAAAACGGATAAGTCGCAGCCTAAATACATCAACTCGCCCGAAACAGAGGTCTACCACAAAAGCCAGGTGCTGTATGGCATCTTTCAGGCCAAACAAACCATCCGGCAGGAGGATGTCTGTTATCTGACCGAAGGCTACACCGATGTGATCTCCCTCTACCAGGCGGGTATTAAAAACGTAGTAGCCTCGTCGGGCACCTCGCTGACTATTGAGCAGATTCGGCTCATCAGTCGGTTTACCCAGAATGTTACGATTCTGTACGATGGCGATGCGGCCGGTATTAAAGCGGCCCTGCGCGGCCTGGATATGGTGCTGGAAGAAGGGCTTAACGTCAGCGTAGCTACCTTCCCTGATGGCGACGATCCCGACAGCTACGTCCGGAAAGTAGGTGCGGAGGCTTTCCGGGACCATTTGCGCCGGCATACGCTCGACTTTATTACGTTTAAAGCAGACGCCCTGCTGCGCGAAGCCGGTGATAATCCGTTTAAGCGGGCGGAGGTAATTGCCGAAGTTGTAGGGAGTATCGTAAAAATACCGGACCCTATTAAACGTCAGGTTTTTTTTCGGACCACGTCCCAGCAGTTACAGGTTGATGAGCAGACGCTGATCAGCGAAGGCAACCGGATTATTCGCAAGCTGCAGGAGCAGAAAGCACGGGATTATGAGCGGCAGAAAACGGCACCGGCCCGGAGCGCAGCGCCGGGTGAGCCTTCGCTGGAGGATATTAACGCCTTGCTGAACGGCCTGGAGATAGAGTCGGCTCCCCAGGATGTATGGGTACCTGACCCGTTGGCCACCAAACTGCCTGCTGCCAAAAAAGGAGCTCGCAGTGCCCTTTCCTATCAGGAAGAGGAGTGTATCCGGCTGCTGATCAACTACGGAGCCCGGGAACTGGAGCCTGGCATCTCCTTATGCCATTATGTGCTGAGTGAGCTGGGCGATATTCAGTTCCAGTATGCCCCATACGACCTGATGCTGACGCTCTTCCGTGAGGCATTCCTCCGGGGGGATATTCTGACCTCCGGTGATTTCCTGGACCAGAATGATCCGGCTCTGCAGCACGAAGCCATTACCCTGACCACACCCCGTTACGAACTCAGTGACGGCTGGCTGAAACACGAGATTATTGTCCCGACGGAAGAAGAAATAACCATCCTGGCAGATGCTGCTTACGGGAATATTCTGCGGATTAAAAAACTGCTGGCAGAGCAGCAAATGGTCCGCCTGAAGCAACTCATCAGCCAGGCTGCCGATCCGGCTGAGTCGGACCAGTATATGCTGGAGTATATGCATTTCAAGCGGGTGGATATGGAGATTGCCAAACTTCTTGGTACGGTTATATCCGGCTAAAAAGCCTGTCCCGGCTTAACGGTTTTCCGGAGCCGGGACAGGAGATCTATAGCAAGGAGGAGATAACTACGCCTGGGCACCTGTAAGCTTATCCAGCTCACTGGCAATATTTCGGTTCAGATCTTCCAGCAGCCGGGTATGAACAACAAGCCTGCCTGGTTTCGACACCTCAGCCTGCCGGGTAGGTTTAGCGGTATTCATATCACCCATCAGCGTCGATAACACATCTTTCATCTGTTTCCGCAGCTGTAGTAACTGCTGCACGTTATCGTTGCTTTTGGTTTGCTGAGCCGCTCTTTTTTTTCCAGGTCGAATCCTGCCGCCAGACTGCGCACGGTTGAGTACCTGATCAATTAGGAAGTACCACTGATAAAATTCCTCGGTAGCTTTCACCCAATCCAGCACAACAGTTTGGGATTCCGGGACTGGCATGTGGTACATAAAAGATGACGTTTCCATAGTATAGTTTCAGTATAGCCCGATACGTTTCTGAGTTGGCGAAACCGCAGGTATCGCCTGTATTTCGGATTGAAACTACAGGAAAGACATCACTTTAGTCAACTCCTGCTGAATGAAATCACCATCAGGCCCGACGAAATGACTAAAATAGCATTAACCATACTCTTCTTTTTTAGTCATTTCGTCGGCTCAGATGGTGATTTCAGCCAACCCAAATTGACAGCCGCTGCGTTTCAGCGTAGATTCAGGATGTATTCTTACCAGGAAACTTTATGGAACAAATGACAGACAGCCTAAACGGCGAAAAGAAATATTTTCTTCGCCGACGGGAGTTTTCAATCTTAGTAGCTCAGTCGGAGCAATTCACGTGTGAGGTGCTTAGCCAACTTTTGAAAGAGCAGGGGTACAATGTAGTGGGTAGGGCTGTAGAGATGAATGACACGCTCCAGCAAATCCGGGTGAAGCGGCCTCAATGCGTTATTTTGGATGCCGAGATCTCAGGCCGGCAGGGATTTGATATTGTCAGACAGTCGCAGACGGATGACCAGCGTACAAAGTTTATTTTGTATACGAGTCGTCCGGATTTGCACCTGATAGCGAATGCCATGCAAACGGGTTTTTTTGGGTTTCTTTACGCCAGCGATGGCCTGGAAGAGCTTTACCAGTGTTTTCAGACGGTCAGCAATGGGGGGTGTTACTACAGCACCGGATTTATGTCGCTTTTGAAAAACTATGGGGTTGAAGTCTTGAAAGAAGATACCCGGCAGCAACTTAGCCGACTGTCTGATCGGGAGCGCGAAGTACTCCGGCTGATCAGCCAGGGCTTGCCTGGTGATGAAATAGCCCGGATGCTGCATATCAGCTACCGGACCTTATCAAATCACAAAACGAATATTGCCAAAAAGTTGAATGTAGGCAGTTGCCGCCAGCTAACCCGGTATGGAATAACGATTAAAAACTACTTGTTGTGAGTATTGGTGTTTCAGGTAGCGATACCGTTGGGCTGGATAATGGGGGAGAGACCGGCTGGTATTTACCGGCCAGCCAGTCTCTGAACTCTTGTAGCCGTGCTCTTGGCAGGATAACCTCGCCGTCGTAGCGAATATTCAGACGAACAATGTATTTGCCTTTTTCCCAGTGAGCATAACTCTGAACAACCTGACGATTCAAAATAATACCCCGGTTGATCCGGAAAAACTGAGCCGGATCCAGTTCGGTTTCCAGTTCGTTCAGCGTTTTGCTGAGCATATACCGGCCTTTCGGGTGCAGGACGTAGTAATTACGATCTTCGATGGTGAAGCATAAGCATTCGTCTACGGGCAGAATCATATCGCCCTGCGCATTTCGGCTTTTTACCGTCTCCAGGTATTCTGGGATGGGTGTAGCAATAGCAGCACCAGCACTGCTGGTTGGGTCGAGCGGCCGGGTGGCTTCTGTGCTCTCTGCCGCCGACGGGCGCTGGTTAAAATAATCGTAGACCAGGGAGCCGTTCACGGCCAGATACCCGATAATCACGACCGGCGTCAGGTAAAGGATATACATCCGGACGTTGAATGTACCGAGGAGATAATGGTGCAGGTACCGGTCAAAAGAATAATACGGAAACGCTTCTGTCAGGAATCGAACGCTTTGGGTAAACGGATTAAAAACAAAAAAAGCTAACAGCAGAACCGGTAATAGACGTAACTGATAATGGGTAATGGAGGACCAGTTTAAGGGCAGGGAATTAATCCTGAAGGCCGTGTGATAGGCATTGATCAGGGTGATCAGGATATATAACGTACAAATCTCAGGCAAAAAAAGACCCCGGAGCAGCAGACTTACGTAAGTAAGGCCACCACCCAGCTCTTCGATCTGAACCATTTTGCCCCGATAAGCAACCGCCCAGGTCAGTCCTTCAAACAACAAGGCAACGGCTACCAAAATGCCGATACTATTGAAGGGGTTTCGTAAATACAATCGGTTAAGCTGAACCTCTTTCATGCTCCTCTGCACTCTCGAAGCTAAGTTAATAGTAATTATTGACTAATTCACTACCTCTTTTGATACTTTTTCTCCATTGAGTTCACCTACCTGACGTAACTACTTTTGTACTGTTCGATCGCGATAAATAAAGCGCTTTAAAATACCCGCGACAATCATCGATTTTTAACTATAACCTACAGAACAGTACCATGAAAAAGCAATTTTCTATCAAGCCCGTTCAGTCGTTTGTTAACGAGAAGAATCAGTTGCCGTCAGCAAAACAGGAAATCTACTCAATTTTAGACCTGGCAGGCGCTGCCGGTGGTGGCAAAGATCAGGGATGCTGCCCCTGGCTCATTACCTTCCTCGGTGCGAATGTACAACAGACCCCGGTTCTGTCCTAAGTCCGTAAGCGTTTAAACAAAGTATTATTATGCAGACGACACTTCGTCAGTACCAGCGAGAACTCAGTCGTTGCCGGCAACGTTTCGAATCCATTAATCTACAGAAGGAACAGGGATACCTGGTTAAGTTTACAACCTTCTCGGCAAATATGGAAAACATCATGCCCGGCATTCCTCGTGAACAGCACGAGCGGCTGTTTCGCGAACTTCTTCTTCAGCAGGTGTTTACTACCTTCGATCAGGAGTTCCTAAGCGCCGGAGAATTAGTGCAGCTACGCGGAGGTTACCGGCAGGCTATGCGCCCCGGCCGGCCGCACATCTACTGCACATACCACCTCGGCTCTTATCGCCTGCTTACCAGCCTGCTCTACCGGAAAGGTATAGACTGTGTCTTACTGGTCGGTAGCCAGGCCCATCACCAGCAGGGCGGTAGTATGCAGGCGCATATTGATGCGCTCCGCCAGCAACGTGGTCTGACTAATTCGTTTCGCATAGTAGAAGCCGGCAATCCGGCCGCCGTCATGACGATTCTCCGTGAACTCAGAGCCGGTAAATCGCTTATCGTTTACGTAGACGGAAGTCCCGAAACCGCACCCACCGAAAATGAAGCGGACAAGTACATGCTGGTCCATTTCGGTAACCGAAAATTATTGACCCGCAAGGGCGTAGGCTTTATCTCACACGCTGCCGGCGTACCGATTGTCCCCGTAATCAGTTACCGGCAAGCTAACCTTTCTAATGTGCTGCACTGTCTGGATCCTATCCGCCCAGACAGCTCGATTGACCGGGAGACGTATTCCCGGCAGACGATGCAACAACTGTATGACTCATTCTGGGCTTATCTGAACCAGTACCCGGGGCAATGGGAGGGTTGGAACTACATCCATTCCTTTCTGGAACCGGTGAAAGATAAGCCGGCTAAGCTGAATGCATTACCTATCCGACCTGCGTTTAACCAGGAGCGTTATTCTTTGTGTGATCTGGAAGATGCTCCGGTATTGTTTGACCGACGCTTTTATGAAACGTACGAAATCTCTACTGATCTGCGTGACCTGCTGCTTGATTTAGACAGTGTTGATTCCATTGAAGATACGCTGGGGGTCGAGTTGTTTACCGAACTGGTAGATCTGGAGATTATCTGCTAAAACATACACCTATCCTGAAACGGAACGGCCCCCCGCCAGATTTGGCAGGAGGCCGTTCTCTTTTTTCCGGTAAGCCCGTCGTCAACTGACCGCAGCCAGTTCGATCTCTTCGCCGAATCGGTTGTGAAACTTAAAATCGACAACGCCCAGCGAACTATCCTGTATGAGGGTTACCCAGGTTTTGTATTTCCAGAACCACTGCATCTGACGCGACCACGGTCCCTTGGTGAAGTAGGCGTGCAGGAAGGGGTGAAGCATCACTTGTACACCGCGCTCGTTTTGCTTGGTCAGGATATATTCCAGGTTGTTCTCGATTATATCCGTAACCAGTACACTAGCCTGAATGGTACCGGTTCCGCCACAGGTCGGGCAGGTTTCGCGGGTAACAATGTTTAGTTCCGGGCGTACCCGCTGCCGGGTGATCTGCATCAGACCGAATTTGGTCAGCGGTAGAATGGTGAACTTGGAGCGGTCGGCTTTCATCTCCTCCCGCATCAGGTCGAAAATCATTTTCTTGTTCTCGGCCTTCTTCATGTCAATGAAGTCGATCACAATGATACCGCCCATATCGCGCAGCCGAAGCTGGCGGGCAATTTCTTTGGCAGCTTCCCGATTGACACTAACGGCCGTAGCCTCCTGATCTTCTTCGGAATTTGATTTGTTACCACTGTTGACGTCGATAACGTGCAGTGCTTCGGTATGCTCAATAATCAGGTAACCACCGGCGGGCAGGCTCACCGACCGTCCGAAGAGGGATTTAATTTGTTTTTCGAGCCCAAAGGCTTCGAAGACTTTCGTCTTCCCGTTGTACAGCTTTACTATGCGCTCTTTTTCTGGTGCAATGGTGTGGATATACGTCTTGATGTCGTCGAACATCTCCCGCGTGTCAACGGTAATGCTGTCGAACGATTCGTTCAGCATATCGCGGAGGATAGACGATGCCCGGTTCATTTCACCGATTATGCGGTCGCGGGGTTTAGCGTCGCGTAACGCTTTGATCCCGTTCTCCCATTTTTCAATCGATGCCTGCAAATCACGGTCGAGTTCTTCCACGTCTTTTCCCTGGGCCACCGTCCGGACGATAACGCCGAAATTCTGGGGTTTAATGGACGACATGAGCCGCATCAGGCGGCTGCGCTCGGCTTTATCCGTAATTTTCTTTGACAGGTTAACCGTATTGGCAAACGGCACCAGCACCAGATAGCGACCTGCGATCGAAATGTCGCAGGAAAGTCGCGGCCCTTTAGTCGAAATGGGTTCTTTTACCACCTGCACCAGAATGGGTGCATTTTTGGTCAGGACCTTATCTATTTTACCTAACTTATCAATCTCCGGCTCCAGTTTAAAATTGTTGAGCCGGCCGGTATTGACGCGCTTGGCGATGACATCTTTCGTAAACTTGTTCAGGGAGTTGATGTTCGGTCCCAGATCAAGATAATGCAGAAAGGCGTCCTTTTCATAACCAATATCGACAAAAGCCGCATTCAGGCCTGTAACCAGCTTTTTTACTGTACCCAGGTATATGTCCCCAACCGTAAAATTGCTGTCTGACTCTTCCAGGTGATATTCCAGCAACCTCTTGTCCTGCAAGAGGGCGATGCGGTCACCTTTCTGAGTTGAACTGATCACTAATTCATTACTCACAAGATGAATGCGCGGTTAGATGGCGGAATGCATGAATGCAAAACAGAGGTGCCGTACCTACGGCACAAGGGCTAAAAAAAAGAGAAGCCGCGTCATTCCACGAGGCTTCAGGAAGAGTAGGCAATAAACAGTTGGCAGTGAGCAGAAAAAGATCTGTTGACTGCATACTGAGAACGGCTTACTGCCTACTGCCCACTATTTTTTCTTGTGCCGGTTCTTTCTCAGCCGCTTCTTACGCTTGTGCGTAGCAATCTTGTGACGTTTTCTTTTTTTACCGCAAGGCATAGTGGTAAAATAGTTTACTTATGTTATACAATGTCGGCTGACTACCTGCCAGCCCAAAATTTTACTTGAGCCGCTCCTCGTATTCCCGAATGGCGGCCAGAATCTGCGGGTCTTTCTCCTGCGTTTTCGCCTGAGCCAGCACTTTCCGGGCTTCATCTTTCTGACCGGCCTCGGCCAGGCTGATGCCCAGATAAAACTGCGCTTTTCGATTGCCCGGACTGGTTACCAGAATTTGGCGGAACCGATCAATAGCGCGGGTGTACTGCCCCGACCGCATAGACAACAGGCCCAGGTTGAACAAGGCCAGTTCATTAGTTGGGTCTTGCTGTAACACCTCCCGCAACAGCATAATTCCCTGCATCGGCGTTTGCGTACTCACGTACGTCATGGCCATATTGGCTTTGGCCGCCAACAGGTTCGGGTTTTTGTCGAGGGCTTTCTGGTAAGCTACTCTGGTTTTTTCGCCCAGATTCGCAGCTTTCTGCTCATCAACGGCAAATCCGTAGGCTTCAAAATACTGATCGCCGGCCCGCAGCCAGTTTTGCTCGGTTGGCTCCAGTCTGGCAATTTCCGCTGCATAATGAGCGGCACTATCGTAGCGGCTCACCGAGCGGAAGAACGTGATCAACTCGTTGGCTGCGGCCGGTTTGCCGGCCACGGTAGCCGAAGCATACTGGCGCTGTAGCGTTCCCAGCCGGCGCTCTTGCTCCGCCGTGAGCGGCTTTTGGTGGAGATCAGCGTTTTGGGTATCACCTACATGACCACCCGCACTGGTTGAATCGCCGGTTACCAGGCCCGAACCAGACGTTTGGGCAGAAGAGCGGCCCCCCAACTGCTTGTTTTCGTTCTGTACAACAACCTTAGGCAGGCTATACAAGCCGGCCGTCAGCGCAGTAGCCAGAACTAAAACAACAATTATGGATTTTTTCATGATGTAACTCTTCTCAGCAAACGTCTGGACCGGCTTGGCCTGGTCTCACCGGGCAGGCTATGAAAACGCGGCCTGACTTACTCGACAGAAGCTTTGGTATTCTCGCTGGTTTTTACCTGCTCTACAAAAACTTTGGCCGGCTTAAAACTCGGAATAAAATGCTCGTCGATTACCATGGCCGTATTTTTAGAAATATTACGGGCTACTTTCCGTGCCCGGCGCTTGTTGATAAAGCTGCCGAACCCCCGCACATATATCGGCTCATGGCTTGCCAACGACTGTTTGACCACGGAGAAGAATGTCTCCAGGGTTTGCGTTACATCAGCCTTGTCGATCCCTGTCTTCTCGGCAATTTCTGCGATTACGTCTGCTTTCGTCACGACTTTACTAAACTTTAACGTTTATTTTGTTGTTGAATTTTCAGGTGCCCAAAATGGGATACAAAGGTAGACCTTTCCCCTAAAAATTAAAAACCTGGCACCGGTATTTTCTCCTCAACGACCTATTTTCTGATTTTATTTTGAACTGGCAATCAGACGCCAACAAAACTATTACGGCTTTTGCCCCCACACTTGACCGGTGGTACCAGCATCATAAACGCGACTTACCCTGGCGACATACTCGTGATCCGTACCGCATCTGGCTTTCCGAAATCATTCTGCAACAGACCCGCGTTGCTCAGGGGCGGCCTTACTACGAACGATTTATCGAAGCCTTTCCAACAGTGGCTGATATGGCCCGGGCCGATGAGCGCGACCTGCTGCGGCTCTGGCAGGGACTAGGCTATTACTCACGGGCCAGAAACCTGCACAAGACGGCTAAATATGTTACTCAGGAATTGGGGGGGCAGTTCCCTGAAACCTATGCTAGTCTTCTGGCTCTCAAAGGGATTGGTACCTATACGGCTGCTGCCATAGCCTCCTTTGCGTTTGGTGAGCGTGTGCCGGTGGTAGATGGCAATGTGTACCGTGTGTTGGCCCGCGTGTTTGGAGTTGTCGACGATATTACCACCACACGAGCTAAAAAGCTATTTGCTGACCTGGCAACGCGGCTAATTGCATTTGCCCGGGATCCGGCCGATTATAACCAGGCTATTATGGAGTTCGGCGCGATACAGTGTACGCCGGGCGCTCCCGACTGTCTGCTGTGCCCGTTACAGCAGCAATGCCGGGCCTTTCTGACAGGGCAGCAACATAAGCTACCGGTGAAAGCGAAAAAGGTTCCAGTGAAGCAACGATTTTTTAATTACCTGGTATTCAGAAATAACGGCCAACTGGCCATGCGTGAACGAACGGCTAAGGACATCTGGCAGCAACTGTACGATTTTTACCTGATTGAAACCGACGAGCCGACCGAAGCGTTGCGTGACCTGGCGCTACCGGTTGCGTCTGAACCAGTAGTGCAGACAGAAGCAGTCGACCGGTTTCCGGAGGCCGGGCAGCAACTGCTTTCGCACCAGCGGATAGAAGCTAAGTTTTGGATGATCGACGTGCCGGATGCGCTAAAAAATGCGCTTCCCGAGGGCTTGCAGTGGTATACACCGGACGAAATCGGGCGGCTTCCTAAGCCGGTGTTAATCACCTCATATCTTCGCCAAAAGTTTGGTTAAATCGGTTTTTTTGAGTAACTTTAACTTCTTAGAACCCGCTTGTAATTTTCATCTGTTTAACTATTTTTGATTTATGGCTGGTGTAAACAAAGTAATTCTGGTAGGCAATTTGGGCAGCGATCCTGAAGTTCGGTATCTGGATGGGGGATCGGTGGTAGCGCGGTTCAATATCGCTACGTCGGAGTCGTACACAAATCGCAACGGTGAGCGGGTAGAGCAAACCGAGTGGCATAGAATTGAATTATGGGATAATCTGGCTAAAGTTGCTGAACAATATCTGCGAAAAGGAAATCAGGTATATATTGAAGGGAAGCTAAAGACGGAGACCTGGCAGGATAAAGACGGTGCGCAGCGTTCAGGTGTTCGGGTGCGGGCAACCAGTATGCAACTGATCGGTGGCCGGCCCAATAGCGGTGACGTACAGGATAGCGGTGAGACTTATACGGAGCAGGCTCCAGTGGCTGCACCCGCACCGGCGCGTCAGCAGGCTGCGGCTCCCCGCCAGCCGGCTGCTCCGGCAGCAACCGCAGCGGCAACGGCTCAGAACCGTCCGGCTGCTGCTTCGGCAACCCGTCGCACTCAATCCGAGCCGACTGCTTTTGAAGGCGGTGGCGATGATGATTTACCATTCTAAAGCCACCGGCTTATTGTTGAACCAGACCCCACTTGCATGGACCCTGGCGATCCGTTGACGCAACAGGTGCTCCCAGCCGCTATTGGCTGGGGCACCTATTTCACTTTATATGGGCCTTATGTGGCCATTCTTCTGCTGCTTCTGCTGCTGGCTAGTCTGGCCTCGGTTGCCGAAGCGGCTTTCTTCTCCTTAACGTCCGAAGACCGGGCTCTCTGCCGGGACAGCAGCCGCCCCGCCGATCATCGCATTACGGCCCTGCTTGAGCGTCCTAAACGCCTGCTGGCATCCCTCGTTGTCCTGAATAACCTGCTGAACATCGCTATTGTGATTATTGTCTCGTACCTGACCTGGGAATTCTGGCAGGTATCCCGGGCATCGGCCTGGATGCTGACAAGTATTACGCTGGCGACAACGCTGGCGATTGTACTTTTTGGGGAAATTGTTCCTAAAGTATATGCCAGCCAGAATCACCTGCAAATGGCCCGCCGAACGGCTCCGCTGGCGCAGGCAGCCTCTCTGATCTTTACTCCCCTGTCGGTGCTACTGGTGAGCCTGAGTAATCAGGTGGATAAGCGTATTCAGCGCCGGGGATATAAGCTTTCTATGGAAGAACTGAACCAGGCAGTAGAGCTGACCAGTAGTGAAGCGACCGCCGAAGAGCGCGAGATCCTGAAAGGGATTGTTAACTTCAGTAATCTGACGGCCCGTCAGGTGATGCGGGCCAGAATGGATATTACTGCCTTTGCTGATGACCTGACCTTTTCGGAACTAATTGAGCTAATTAATGCCTCCGGCTATTCGCGGGTACCGGTCTATAAGGAATCCATTGACCAAATCGAGGGAATTTTATATATTAAAGACTTGCTGCCGCACCTGCACCGAGAGGATGACTATCAGTGGCAGACGCTGCTAAGACCTGTATTTTTTATCCCGGAAACTAAAAAAATTGACGATTTACTACAGGACTTCCAGAAACGGCGGGTACATATGGCCATTGTGGTCGATGAATACGGCGGTACGCGGGGCCTTATCACGTTAGAAGACATTATCGAGGAAATTTTCGGCGACATCAATGATGAATTTGACGAGGAAACGCCCGAAAACTACCGGCGACTGGATGAGCGGACGGTAGTTATTGAAGGCAAAGTGCCCTTGTCTGATGTGTGCCGAATCATGGATGTTGATTCAGCTATATTTGAAGACGTACGTGGAGACAGTGAATCGCTGGGCGGTTTGCTGCTGGAGCTATTTAACCGCCTGCCGACCTCCGGGGAAGAAATTACGTACGAAAGCTTTACCTTCCACGTTCTTAGCGCCGATGATAAGCGCATCAACGAAGTCAGAATTACCCAGAACAGCCTGACGCCAACGCTGAATAACCGATCTAACGCTGAATGATAAGTCTCCGGGTGGTATGGTGATTATCGTTCTGAATCTGCATCACATATGCACCACTCGTAAGGGTAGCAGGCAGGGGTAGCGAAATCAGCCGGTTCGCTACGGCCAGCACCGGCTGCTGCCAGCGAAGCCGGCCATTTATATCAAGTATAGTGAGCTGCCAGTTCCCGCTCTCTGGGACTCGTAAGGTCAGGTTGTGGCCATCTGTCGGGTTAGGAAAGATAAACGGCTCATCAATATCGCCGATCGGACTCGCCAGGAGAATGCCACTGTAATAAGCCTTTCCGTTGGGCAGCTCATGCCTGATCCGGTAGCGGTTGGCACCGGGCAACGGCCGATTATCAAAAACCGAATACAGGTGGTGCAGACTTCCGTCGGTGCGGGCAGGCACGGTAGCCAGTGTCTGAAACTGCCCGAGACTATCCTGGCGTTCTATAACAAAGCGGCTGCCGGCTGGCTCCTGAGCCGTTAGCCAGTGGACGGCATTCATGTAGCCGGCCGTCTCGGTCTGGGCATCAAGTAAGGTTCTGGCTGATTCACCCGGGGCTGTTACCTCAAAAGAAGCCGAAGGAACACCAGAGAGTACGGGTTTTAACGAAGCTACCCGCAGCCGGTATTTACCAGCAGACAGGTCACGGGGAATGCGGACCCGGACAGGACTGGCCGGTCCTCTGCCCAGTTCCATCATAAACTGCCCCTGGTTATCGAGCAACTCGATACTATACTCGGTATTGATATTATCAAATCCTAGCCGGCTAAACGGCACAGGCAGCTCTGTGCCCACAGGAATTTGAGCAGGAAGCAGCCCTGTTCGCAGAAACCATAACGGCTGGCTAACCGGTGCTTTTCTAAAGAAATCATCCGTCAGCGACTGATTCCAGGAGGCCGCGCAGAGAGAGAGGCCCTGCAGACCATTTCTTACGTTTTCAAAATGGCCATGCGAAGGACGGGGTACCTGAATTTTATCAGTATCCGGTCCCGGCCATACATTATAGCCGGGTGTTTGACTTAACCGGTTCTGGGCATTAATAATAGAGGGAACAGGTGTTGATGTATAATGACTTACAGAGCTCAGCGCAACTACCCAGGCAAGATTATCGGAAAAATCCCGACGGGAGCCATTAATAAGGTCCTGAATCATGCGGTAGTAATTATCCTCGGTAGTTGCCAGGGGGATCGCGTCTGATTCTCCATGATGCCATAATACTGCCCGGATACCGAACTGGCGGTGAAAATACTGTAACGTATTACGCAAATTAGCATAGGGCTGATTGAGTGGCCAGTATTTTCTAATCCAGATATTTTCGGCCGGAATTCCTTTTGCTGATGCACTCCAGTTTTCGGCAATGGTGCCGGGCCAGGATGCATTGAAAAAAGCAACCGGGACACCAAAACGGTCGGCAATCAGGTCGCCCAGCTCGCCCCAGCACCACGAAGAATACCCAGCCGGATACACATTACTATTGTCACTAAGGGTAGAAAAGGCCGGCACCGGAAAGGGCGTATTGGGCGCGAGCAGCATGCCATCGTCCCGGAAGTAGGTGTTGATGGCATTGTGGGTGACAACTCGTTCTGAACTGCTTTTGGAGCCGTAATCAAGAATACCGGTTGCGTTGGATTGCCCGGAAATGAGGAAAACTTCACCAATGCCTACCCGCTCTACCTGCGCCAGACTCACCATTCGTCCGTCGCGTATGCCTCGTACATCCAGGGTATACCACCCGCCTTCGGCCTGAATGGTACCTTGAAAAATGCCGTTCTGCGGATCAGACTGGAGCGGCATCCAATCGGTTTGCCGACCATGATTCTTCAGCGCTGGCGTAAGCCGGACCTCAATACAATCAACAGGTATAGAGTAGGTACCGGCAATATGCAACGGGGCCTTATTGTTGCTATTGCGCTGAACAACCATTCGCGGGAATGGATACGTAACCTCTAATTGCGCCAGCGCAGAAAGCGAACTTTGGAGAAGGCAACAAGTCCAGAGTAAAAACTTTATGCACAGTTTCATTATTGTTTGTTGATCCAAATGATTATACAAAATAAAGAAACAAATCGGGTAATGCAGGTGTCCATACAATCAGTTTCTTACAGGTACAGCCCGCTAAACGCAGCAGGTAGACAAGTGGAGGGGCAATTGATGATTTATATCCATAAGCCCCGGCCCTGACAGAATTGCTTTCCCATGGCTTTTATTTCTGTCATCTGGTAGGTTAGCCAGCCATTGACTTTTAGCTGACGCAGCCGGCGTTTTTCAAGCCGGGATAAGCGACCATCAATCAAAGCACCGAACACAATGAGCCGTTCGAGACCCTGCCGAACTTCGTCGGGTACCTGAGCCATTTGCTCCAGAAGCCGGCCTTTGGGGTGAATCACATCCAGGCCAAACCGATCCATCAGCTCTTCGGTCAATAACAGATGCGCATAATTATACTGCCGTGCCTGAATCGACAAAAAAGAAAGCGCTTCAGGGATAAGCGCACAAAACTGCGGATTTTGCCCCCACTCTTCATGAATTTCATCTACAAAGCCCCGAATTGTAAGCGGAGCCATAATTCGGATTTTAGCTTCATGAATTACAGCCAGGGAGGCAATCACATTCCAGAAGGCAAACATGGGTATGCCAATCAGGGTATTGGTTAAAACCGGTACGGCATACCCTCCCCAAAGCAGCCTCAGCAGAAATTTCAGCAGAAAGGTACTTACCGCTGCCAGGAGTTTGTGAGATAAAAAGAAAACAGTTAAGCCCCACTGCGGCAGGCTGAAATAAGGGTGAAGACCAAAACGAAATAAGCCGAAGTTGTCGGTATCCAGTGCCGCTTCGGTGGTGGCGTATAAATGTCGCTCATAATGCGGATCGTGGGCACGGGGAAACTGGCAGATGGCCATAATAATCCGGATAGCCCGCAGGTTCATATAAATGAGCAGATAAACCTCCAGATAAACCAGCAGAATACCGTATAAAATAGTAATCAGCGGGACTTCGTACTCCTGTTCAAACACGGCGATCAGGGTGCTTTCGAAGAGGGCAGGCCAGAAATATTGTGGCAGGTACAGCAGTAACAGACCGGCGGTACCCACGCCTGTTGCCGATGCTATTGTTTCCCATTTGACACGCCGAATAATACGCTGCTCCCACTCGTTCATCACAAACGGTTCGTCGGCCGGATGGGTTAAATCGAGCGAACGCCGTAAATAACGCAGCGCCAGGTGATTGGTGGGGCCAGAGGCATCGTTTGGCGGAGGTGTCGCCATAATGGTCAGCAGAAGACGGTCAGTGTACTAAGCAGTATAACTGCTCAATGGCTGCTGCTGTTTGCGGACTGCCTCTATTTGTAGCGGTTTGACTTATCCTTTCATAAACCGCGCCAGCAGGATCTCCATCAGCAGGAAGGCAAGGGCAGCAATCAGGAAGTACTGCCAAAGGCTTTTACCGAGGTTCTCTTCTTCCAGCACCTTCACAAAATCACCGTCGTTGATGCTGTCGAACACTTCCACATTGGGTTGGTTGGCGAAGGCCTGACGCAGTTCGGCGGCCGAATAAAAATCCATGGTCGACTCTCGGTTGCCATGATTGATGGCCAGCAGGCGCTCGGTTCGGCCGTTGCCTTCGCTGCCGGCGGCTCCGTCGCGGCTGAGCTGTAGCTCGTAGTAGCCTGATTCAATTTCCTGACCGCTGCTGAGCTGATTGCTTTTTGGCATCTCCAGCAATAACTGGTTATTTACCACCCGTTGCACCGGAATAAATTCCAGCTTGTCTTTCTTAAGGGTATACACCGCCTTCTCCGACGGATTTGTAATGGGAATAGACACCAGATTTTCGTCGAACGAATAGGCCGTTCGCTGCGGCCGTGCACTCAGCGCGGCTATCTTATACATGACCGGCACAAACAGGGCGTGCTGGGCAATGTTGCCGTATTGAGGATCAAGCGGATTGCCCAGCATATACAGATAGCCCTGCCCGGCACGGGACTGGGTCAGAAAGGGATTGCCATCGCGCAGCGTCAGCAGGCGGTCGCCGGCATTCCAGCGCCAGACCGGTACGGCGTTGGGCAGGTTGAGCGGTTCGCTCTGGTAGGTCTGCTGAAACACATCGCGGAAGAACGGACTCCGGCGGTCGGGGTCGCTTAGGGGCTGGGCCGTAGGCAACGGCTGAGCCTGCGACTGTACGCCCCCCACGCCGAGGGCATTTAAAAATGGCCCGTAGGTATTTACGTCGGGGTTACCAGGTGGAATCACAGCCAGACTGCCGCCCTGCCTGACAAACCGCTCCAGTTCGGTACGCAGCGTTCCGTTGATCTGCGAAACACCTTCCAGCACCACCAGGTCGGTTTCTTTCAACTGCCCAACGTCGAAATTGCGGGCACTGTAGCTCCGGCGAACAAACAGGCTGTCATTGGAAAAAACGGCATCTACATAATCGGTATTACTTTTCTGCTCGTGCAGGTGCAACACCCGGATGGAGGGGGAAGCTTCGATAACAAAGAAGTACTGATTATCAAACGTGATGGGATAATCTTCAAAGACAATGCGGCCCCGGTGGTATCCTTTGGCCGTTACGTTGAAGTTGAGCGTGGCAATACCGGCACCTTTAGGGTCCAGATTAACCGTAGCGGTTGAGGTCTGAATATCATCGAGGTACAGCCGGATGGGCAGATTACGCACGGCGTCACGGCCGCTGTTACTAAGTTTCACGTTCAGGCTGTTGTTCTGCATCTCCCGGATAAAGGGGGTACTCAGCCATACCGAGTCGACGTATACATTACGGGTAGGCTTAGCGTCGAGCGGAACCAGAAACAGCCGGTCGGTGGTGTCAATTTGCAGGCGGCTGAGGTCACCGGCGGTACTTTTCTGAAAGTCGGAGAACCAAAAAAGCTGATTGCGCCCTCCAGGATTGGCCGTAGCCAGCAGATTTTTCTGTCGCCGATAAATGGCCTCCAATGTGCGGGGCGTATGGGCAAACCGGACAGACGTTACCCGGTCACGAATGGCATCGGCAGTAGCCAGTGTCTGTTCATCGGCCGAGAAGTCGTTGGTGAGCAGTTGCAGCGAGGAGGCATTCCGGAACAGGGTCATCAGTTCGTCCAGCTTACCAATCGCCATATCCAGGTAACGCTTCTCGTTCTGCTCATTCTGCATACTGTACGAGTTGTCGAGGTAGAGGCTGGTGGCGCCCTGCCGTGTCAGGCCCAGTTTATTTTTGCTCGGGATAAACGGCTGTGCAAAGGCCAATACCAGACAGGTGATAAACAGCACGCGGGCCGCCAGCAGCAGCCAGTGCTTGAGCCGCCGGAACGACTTGGTTTCGGTCTGTACGGTTTTCAGCAGGGCGACATTAGTAAAGTACACCCGGCGGGTGCGCCGAAAATTAAATAAGTGAATGGCAATGGGTACCGACACGGCCAGTAAGCCCAGCAGGAACGAAGGATATAGAAAACTCATGAAAACGCTTGCTCAGTAAGTGATTAACGCCCTACAACACGGTTTTGGTTTAGGAAGCCTGAAATTAACAAATCGGGCGGGTTCCGGAAGTACCTGTTTATAAAAAGCTATACGAGTTTTCGATGGCAATTAGGTTCAGGGAGCAGGTATGGGGTAAAATGCAGAAAGGCCTTCACTGTGCGAACAGGAAGGCCTTTTCCGGGTAAACGGCTCAGTGAGCTTACAGCGTCCGCTTCACTTCTTTCAATTCGAAGCTTTCAATGGTATCTCCCACCATTATATCGTTGAAGTTTTTCACACTCAAACCACATTCGTAGCCGGAGCGAACTTCGTTTACATCATCTTTAAACCGCTTGAGCGCGCTGATTTCGCCGGTATGCACCACAATAAAGTCGCGGATAACCCGGATCTTGTTGTTGCGCTTGATCAGCCCTTCGGTTACGTAACAACCCGCTACGGTACCGATCTTGCTGATCTTGAAGACCTCGCGTACTTCAATGTTGCCGACAATTACCTCCTCAACCGTCGGGGCCAGCATACCTTCCATAGCATCCTTGACCTCGTTGATGGCGTCGTAGATTATCGAGTACAGACGAATCTCAATCTGCTCCTGCTCGGCCAGACGACGGGCACTCGCCGACGGCCGTACCTGGAAGCCGACGATGATCGCATCCGAGGCCGATGCCAGCAGAATATCCGATTCGGAAATCTGACCAACGGCTTTGTGGATGATATTCACCTGTACCTCTTCGGTCGAGAGTTGCAGCAGTGAATCCGACAAGGCTTCTACCGAACCGTCTACGTCACCTTTCACGATCACATTCAGCTCTTTGAACGAACCGATAGCCTTCCGGCGACCAATCTCTTCCAGCGTAATGTGTTTGCGGGTCCGCATGGTCTGCTCGCGCACCAACTGCTCGCGCTTGTTGGCAATTTCGCGGGCTTCGCGCTCGGTTTCCATGACGTTGAACTTGTCTCCGGCCTGTGGGGCACCTGGCAGACCGAGAATCTGAACCGGCGTTGACGGCCCCGCTTCTTTGATGCGCTGTCCTACATCATCGGTCATTGCCCGTATACGGCCGTAGTGGGCACCTACCAGTACAATATCACCTACCTTAAGCGTACCGTTCTGTACCAGAATAGTCGAGACGTAACCACGGCCTTTATCGAGCGAGGCTTCAATAACGGTACCATTGGCCCGGCGGTTCGGATTGGCTTTCAGATCGAGTAGTTCGGCTTCCAGCAGCACCTTCTCCAGCAGGTCGTCAATACCCATACCCGACTTGGATGAGATCTCCTGAGCCTGGTATTTGCCACCCCAGTCCTCAACCAGCAGGTTCATCTGGGCCAGCTCTTCGCGGATCTTTTCGGCGTTGGCGCCCGGCTTATCCACTTTGCTGAACGCAAAGACAATCGGTACACCTGCCACCTGTGCGTGGTTGATAGCCTCGCGGGTTTGTGGCATCACGCTGTCATCGGCGGCAATCACAATAATAACCACATCGGTTACCTTGGCCCCGCGGGCACGCATGGCCGTAAAGGCTTCGTGACCCGGTGTATCCAGGAAGGTGATCATCCGACCATCTTCTGTCGTTACGCTATAAGCCCCGATGTGCTGGGTTATACCCCCGGCTTCACCGGCGGCAACGCGGGTCCGGCGGATGTAGTCAAGCAATGATGTTTTACCGTGGTCAACGTGACCCATGATGGTGACAATGGGCGCACGGGACTCCAGATCTTCCTGAGCATCGTTCTGTCCGTCGTCGATGCCTGCCTCTACCTCTTCCTCGGCCGAAACAAACTGCACATCGTAGCCAAATTCATCGGCAATCACCGTAATGGCTTCGGCATCGAGCCGCTGATTGATCGAAACGAACATGCCCAGACTCATACATACCGAGATCACTTCGTTAACGGAGACATCCATCAACGAGGACAGGTCGTTGGCCGACACAAATTCGGTTACCTTCAGTACCTTGGCGTCTTCCTGTTCGGCCAGTAAACGCTGCTCTTCGCGTTCGGCGCGGTTCCGGCGACGATCCTCTCTGGCTTTGGCACCCCGATTTGGTTTATTTGATCCCAGCATCCGGGACTGCGTCGCCTTGATCGAATCCCGTACATCACGGGCTGAGGGTTCCTCCCGGCGTTCGCGCCGTTTATCGCCCGGTCGGTCGTTCCGCTTGTTTGCATTGTTGGTACCACCCCGGTTGGCATTGTTGCCGGCACCCGGTCCACCGGCCTGAGCCGGACGATTGCCCTGACCCTGTTGTGCCGGTCCGCGTTCGGTACGTTCGCCCTGTGGACGATCTGATTGCGGACGGTCACCCTGCGGACCACGCTCGGTTTGTGGACGATCGCCGGGGCCGCGTCCCTGCTGATTGCGGTCACCCTGCGGACCACGCTCGTTCGGATTGCGATCACCAGGGCCACGACCGGTGGGACCACGATCTGGTCCACCTTCACGGTTCCGGAAGTTATTACCACCCTGCCCGCCGGGTTGACCGGGCTGGCCACCTCCGCCGGTGTTAGGGCCTACCGCTACACCTTCGCGGCTGCGAATGCGTTTGCGTTTCTTCTTCTTATCACGATCCCGGTCGCCACCGCCCGACTGGCGGGGGTTATCGACGGGTAGATCAATTTTTCCTTTGATAGTCAGACCCCGCAGTTGGTGGCGACCTTCAGCCCGTATAGTTTCTGATGACCCATTCCCTTCTGTTTCATCTGCCTGAACAGGCGGAGCTACCGGTTCGGCCGGGCGGTTCGGCTCAGCAGGCCGGGTCGGCCGATCGGTACGTAGCTGCGATTCAGCGGGTTGCGGCTGTTGCGCGGGTTCGGTTGTGGGCCGGGGAGCTGGTTGGGGCTGAGCCGGTGCAGGCTGCGGCTGTTTGGCTTCAACGGGAGCCGGGGCGGCCGGTTGAGCCGGCTTTGGGGCTTCCGTACGTTGCGGCTGTGGTTCGGCCGGTTGCGGCTGTTTAGCGACCACCGGCTGTTGCGCGGGTTCGGCCGTGGGCCGGGGAGCCGGCTGGGCCGGTGCCGGCTGCGGCTGCCGGGCTTCGACAGGAGCCGGGGCGGTTGGTTGAGCCGGTTTCGGGATGTCTGTACGCTGCGGCTGCGGTTCGGCCGGTTGCGGCTGTTTAGCGACCACCGGCTGTTGCGCGGGTTCGGCCGTGGGCCGGGGGGCCGGCTGGGCCGGTGCAGGCTGTGGTTGCCGGGTTTCGACCGGAGCCGGGGACGGAGTGGCAGGTTGCGGATTTGGCTGAGCCGGTGCCGGTTTGGCATTCAGGTCAATTTTACCCAATACTTTCAGACCTGGCAATTGATTGCCGGAAACAGGCTCGGCCACGCGCTCGCTGGCCTTAGGAACCTCGGGAGTACGCTCGACCGGAGCCGGGGCCGGAGTAGCAGTCTGCGGTTGAGACGATGCAGGACGTCCTTTATCGTCGCGGAAATATTGCACTACATTTCCTTCGTCCCGGCGGGGCGCTTCAGCCACCGGGGCCGGGCGCGCATTCGCTCCGTTGACGAGGTCTGTAGATTTAAAATCCTTAGCCAGTACCTCCAACTGCTCGGAGTATAACTTGGTGTTGGGATTACTTTCGACCTTAAACCCTTTGGCAGAGAGATGACTCACCACCGTGGCAATACCCACGTTGAGAATTTTTGCCGCTTGGCTTAGGCGCATTGATTTATCTTCTGCCATACGTTCGGTCTATAATAGGCAAATTTAATGGTTGTTTGTATGG
Organism: Nibrella viscosa; assembly: GCF_039541875.1. Lineage (NCBI taxonomy): Bacteria > Pseudomonadati > Bacteroidota > Cytophagia > Cytophagales > Spirosomataceae > Nibrella > Nibrella viscosa. The sequence continues at coordinate 53,189 of NZ_BAABHB010000014.1, forward strand.
TAAGAACAATAGTTACAGTAATAAAAATCCCTCTTATTCAAACTCCTGACGCAGGATATCCAGAATGTAGTCGATCGTTTCTTCTTCCAGATCGGTCCGGCGGAGTAGTTCTTCCTTGCTCAGCGCCAGCACGCTCTTGGCCGTATCGAGTCCTACCCGACGCAGTTCTTCGATGATCCACTCGTCGATCTCGTCGGTAAATTCCGACAGATCAACATCTTCATCGTCTTCCTGCCCTTCGGTGTCACGGAATACATCGATCTCCAAATCGACCAGCCGGCTGGCTAGTTTGATGTTCTGGCCGCCTTTTCCGATGGCCAGTGACACCTGATCCGGTTTGAGGAATACCGACACCCGTTTGGCGTCGCGGTCAATTTGCATCGAACTGATCTTAGCCGGGCTGAGGGCACGGCTGATGAGCAGTTCGAGGTTTTCGGTATAGTTGATGACATCGATGTTCTCGTTGCCCAACTCGCGCACAATGCTGTGAATCCGGGAACCCTTCATCCCCACACAAGCACCAACGGGGTCGATGCGGTCGTCGTATGATTCGACGGCTACTTTGGCCCGTTCGCCCGGTTCCCGCACAATCTTCCGGATGGAAATCAGGCCGTCGTAGATCTCCGGAATTTCTGTTTCGAACAGCCGCTCCAGGAAGATCGGCGATGTGCGGGACAGAATGATTTTCGGCGAGCCGTTAAGCATATCAACCCGGTGAATTACTGCCTTCACACTTTCGCCTTTCCGGTAGCGGTCTTTCGGAATCTGCTCGCCTTTCGGCAGGCTCAGTTCGTTGTTTTCACTGTCGACCAGAATTACTTCATTCTTGACCAACTGGTACACCTCGGCATTGACAAGATCACCTACCTGATCTTTGTATTTCTGGTACAACAGCTCTTTCTCCAGATCCTTGATTTTCTGGATGAGGGTCTGGCGGGCGGTCTGCACCACCCGGCGGCCGAAGTCTTCCAGCTTTACCTCTTCGGCAACCTGCTCGCCCACTTCAAAGTCGGTTTGGATCCGACGGGCTTCCGATAAAGGAATCTTATCGTAATCCCAGATATCTTCCGAATCATCGTCGACAATTTCGCGGGTGCGCCACATTTCGAGGTCACCGCTTTCCGCGTTGATGATTACGTCAAAGTTATCGTCGGTGCCGAATTTCTTACGTATCATCGTCCGGAACACATCTTCCAGGATCTTGATCATCGTTGGCCGGTCAATATTCTTTGACTTGGCAAAATCGGCGAACGAATCTATAAGTACTCCGCTGTTCATCTTTTTAGCGTTTGAGGTTTAAGGTTTAAGGTTTAAGGTGTGAGTTCACTCCGGCGGAGCAACTTCAAACGTTAAACCTTAAACTTCAAACCTATTTAAAGGACACTTCTACGTTGGTTTTCTGAATATCGTTAAACCGGAGTGTCTGTAATCCGGTGGGTTCAGGGGCAATCGTTTCAACAGCCTTTTTCTTTGGTTTTTTTACGGGTGGAATATCCACTACAATATGATCATCGCCGACCGACTCCAGTTGTCCGTGCAGAACCTGACCGTCTTTCAGCGTGACCGCAACCTGGCGACCGACGTTTTTCAAATACTGCCGCCGGAACTGAAGCGGAAAATCGATGCCGGGTGATGATACCTCAAGGGTAAAAGGAGCTCCGCTGAATAAATCAATTTCGTCTAACTGCGCACCGAGACGCCGGCTAACGCTGGCGCACTCGTCAATGGTAATGCCCTCGTCACTGTCGAGCAGGACAGTAACCTTGATCCGGCCACCCTGGCGACCGGCCACGTGAATATCAACAATAAAGAACTGATCACCGTTCAGATACGGCTGGAGCAGTTCGGTAATGCGAGCAATGTCGTCCATGCTAATACCCTAACAAAAAAGGGAGTAAAACTCCCTTTTCCGAACAGTCACTTGTTTGGTAAGCGCTGCAAAGATAATAGAAAACCGACTAAGGAGCAAGCCTTTTGCTCAGGTAAAAGGGATGGTTTGGCAAACAAGCTGTAAGTTTAGCGGTTGAATAACCGGTACATTACCATTACTCCCGATTTTAATTCTATCTATGGCTACCCGCGTACGCGTTGGCGGACTAATTGGTACATTTTTGTCGTCGTTGCTTTGGTCGTTGAATCTGCTGCTGTTCCTGTACACGCTGCTGCTGTATTTTCTGCTATACAAACTGCCCACAGAGCATTGGTCGGCAAGTCTGCTGCTGATTACCATGCCAGTGACCTGGATGTTGCACATCGGGTTTGTGTTAAGCTGGTCGTTAGGCCGTTCCTGGCGGGCCTTATTATCAGCCGTTTCGATTCTGGCCGGATTTCTGTTCTGGCCGCGAACTATTGCGTATAATGTGCCTCAGGTACCTCAAACCGGTCATCGCCCGCTCAAAGTTTTAAGCTTTAATACCACCGGTTTCGACGCCGATGCTTACTGGAAGCCCCGGCGTTTATCTCCCAAAGCCCGTCAGGTCATTACCTGGTCAGTCGAACAGGAGGCTCCTATAAAATGCTTTCAGGAGTTTTACAGTAATACCAACATACCGGGCTACCGGGTTATACAACGGCTGCGTGATGCCGGTTACTCCTATTACGCCAGCTTACCGCCTAAAGGGACTTCACAACCAGATCAGGTTATAGGCGTAGTTACCTTTTCGCGTTATCCAATCCTGAATCAGGGCGGAGAACTGTTACAGCACCTGAATGGGGTACTGTGGACGGATATTAACGCTGGTGGCGATACAATCCGGATTATTAATGTTCATCTGCATTCGATGGGGATTCGCGTTCGGAAAGTGTTCACTCAGAAAGAAATGGAAGGTGTTAAAAGTGAAACGAAAGATATACTGTCTTCCCTGAAAGAAGGTTTTATTGAACGCCGGGAGCAGGTGCGGATCGTAGAAAAATACGTAGCTGAAAGCCCTTACCCCGTGATTGTAACCGGTGACTTGAACGAGACTCCGTATAGTATTGTGTACGAGCGACTCCGCCGGCGGTTGCGTAACGCCTACGAAGATGGCGGCCGGGGTTTTCAGTTCACCCTCAATCGCGCTCCCCGTTTCATCCGCATCGACAATCAGTTTTACAGCGCCGGCCTACAGGTGCTCGACTTTGTTACCTACCGGGACGTTCCCTACTCCGACCACTTCCCGATTATGGGAACCTACGTTTTTGAAGAAGTTAAGAATTAAGAGTTAAGAGTTGCTTGCGCCATCGGACGGCCGAAGCCGCATAATTCTTCACTCTTAATTCTTAACTCTTCACTCACTTCCTCGTAATATCCTTCACCTGCTCCCGGATGTCGTCCATCTCGAAGATTTGCTTCCAGTTGTCGCGGAAGAGCAGAGGCTTGGCGCGTTTGCTGATTTTGTAGGCGGCATCGGAGAAGGTGCCGTTGACTTCTTTAAACAGGACTGCAATTTGAATACGCAGATGGCCCAGCACAAAGTCGCGGGCGGCTGCTTCGGGTACGCCTAATTCCACAATCCGGTCGTAACCTTCTTTCACCACTTCCATGCAGGTCTGGGCCAGGGTCTCCACCATAGCCGGCTCCAGAATAGCCATCTGCTCCAGCGTAATCCGGTAGGTGTCTTTAATGGGCTGGTACATCTCCTGGGCTACTTTTGCGCCTAATTGGTAGTGGTCTTCGGTGCCGGCCATCAGGGCTACCACAATGGACTGTTTGGCCGAGATGCCGCCGTAGAAATCGCGGAAGGCTGCTTCGGTAGGCTCCCAGTTGAAGACGGAGGGGTGGCAGGGGTGGGCAATCACATAGCCGAGGTCGTCGCGGTGGTGAATAACGCCGTCGAGCGGGGCTGCCGGGTCGAGGGTGAGAACTACGGAGCCGGGCTTCATCATTGGGATGATTTCGTCGGAGATGGCTCCGATAGTTACGTCGGGCACGGCCAGGATAACGACATCCGATATGGGGACCACGTCGGCCTGATTTTTTACGGTAACGCCCCGCTGTTGCAGGTTTTCGAGGCCTTTGGGGCTTACCTCCAGGCAGTGTACGTCGTAATGAGGGAGCTTCTGAAAATTATCGACCAGCCGGCAGCCCATTTTGCCGCCCGCACCGACCAGGGTAATCGTTGTCATTCGTTGGTAAAGGTTATAGGTGATTTGGATTCAAATAAGGGTTTCAGGTATTGAAGGCTCTCGTTGGCCCACTGCTCTTCTTTGCGCAGGGTGTCGTCCTGCTCCGTCTCCGGCACTACCCACTGCTCCAGAATAGCCGTATGGCACTTACCCGTTTTACTAATCTTTTCTAAGAGCCACGGGATATTCAGCATGCCTTTGCCGGCGGGCCGGCCATCAATCTGAAAGCCCATTTTATGCGGCAGCCGCTGAATGCCGAAATCTTTTAGGTGCAGGTTCACCGTATAGGGAGCCAGGCAATCGACAATTGTTTCCAGCCCTTCGGCGGCACCCAGCGAGTTGGCAGAGTCGAGGCAGATGCCTACGTGCTTACTGCCGACTTTCTCGATAATCTCGCGAAACTGCCGGGCCTTCAGCCGGTCGTGGTTTTCAAGCGCGAGCGTGACGCCCTGCCGTTTGAGCGAGGAGTTTGCCTCCTGAATGATACTGACAATGTCCGGTACCGGAGGCTCGTAGCCGGGTTGGTCAATCACAAAGCGGAGAATACGAGCCTTCAGAAAAGCGGCAATGTCGATATACCGGTGCAGGTAATCGGGGGTGAGGCCGCGGGCACCAACTTCCAGTTCGATGCTCATACTCCGGCTGAGCCGGTACAGATAATCCAGTCGCTCTTCGGCAAAGGTGTGGAGCGGCAGATTATCGCCAATCTGCACCAGCGACAGGCCGAACGCTTTAGTTTTGGCCAGCAGTTGGTGTTCCAGCATTTTACGGGGGTACTGCATGTCCGGTACGCCGATGGCCCAGCCGTAGGTGTAGGTGCCGATTCCTAATGTCATCATAGGGTAGCCCGAAGAATCATTCGGGACGGATTTGGTAGTTGTTCGGTGGTTTTGTTCAGCATACATTCGCCGGCGGTGCGGCCCATCAGGGCAAAATCTGTAGAAATGACGGTAATGCCATTCTCCAGAATCTCTTTCATCGGTGTGTCATCGTACGAAATCAGCCCGATTTCGTTGCCCAGTTTCCAGCCTTTTTCCCGCACGGCTTTGATAAACGTAATTAAATCCCAGTCGGCAAACAAGAGGTAGGCTTCGCCAGAACTGAGTAGTGTGGTATCGAACCGATCCACAACGGCACAGGGTATATTGGTCTGCCGGGCATAGTCGTAAAATCCATGGGTAATTTCGTCCGGTACAAACTGAAAATGGTCCTGCGACAGCACCAGCGTTAGCTTTTTATACTGCTGTAACCGCGGTTCTGCGGCTTGTAACCCTTCAAAAATATCCCGCCGGAAGTCCTGGTACACGGCCGCGTACTCGCCCTGAAGCGTCGGTATAGCCTTGTCGATAACAAGCAGTTTATCGGTAGGAATCAACCGCACAATCGCCGACATATCTTCGTTGAAGTGCGGCATGATAACGTAATAATTGTACAGGCCGAGACTATTCTGAATCAGCCGTTCAAACTGCTCCACATCGTAATGGTGAAAGAACAGGCTTAGCCGGGTATCGGGCGGCAAGGCTTCTTTCAGCGAGTGGTACAATACTTCCTTGTAAGCATTCAGCGTATCGAACAGCACGAAGACATTGAGCGACGAGCGGATGTCGGTACGGGCTACGTAAAAGCCTTTGCCGTGCTGCGACAGAATAGCCCCGCGCTGCCGGAGTTCTTCATACGCTTTGGCAACCGTTACTTTGGCAACGCCCTGCCACCCGGCTAATTCGCTGATGGAGGGGAGCTGCTGCCCCTGCTGCAAGGTCCCTTTTTCAATAAATGCCAGGACCTCATCGACAATCTGCCGGTATTTGGGCCGACTGGAGGCAGTGGCTATTTGAATCAGGTCGCGCATAAAAATATAGCACCTTACAAAGAAAATCTTACAACTATCTTTGAAATGAGTAGCTCTTGTTTAGCTTTGTGGTGAAATAAAGCAGTAGAGTACAGTAGAGTTTCGGCTGGTGAAGGTAGTAAAATTCTGTGCAGACTGTTCCTAAACCTTTATGAAAAATTTGCGATTTGCGGTGCTGGGTACCGGCTTCTGGTCAACCTATCAGATTGCCGGCTGGCGTGAACTGGACAGTGTTGAACTGGTAGCCGTGTATAACCGGACCCGCACCCGCGCCGGGCAGGTGGCGGAGCAGTTTGGAGTGCCTCATGTGTATGACGATGCCGACGAACTGCTCCGCAACCATGCCGGCGAACTGGATTTTGTGGATATTATTACGGACGTAGATACCCACGCGCTCTTCACCGAAAAAGCGGCTGCCGCCGGGCTGAACGTTATTTGTCAGAAGCCGATGGGTCCAAATCTGGAAACGGCGCAGCGCATGGTGGATACCTGCCGGCAGGCGGGCGTGCAGTTCTTTGTGCATGAGAACTTTCGCTGGCAATCGTCTATCCGAAAGCTGAAAGCAGTTATCGACTCCGGCGTAATTGGTGAGGTATTCAAGGCACAAATCAGTTTTTGCTCCGGCTTTGCGGTGTTCGACAACCAGCCCTTTCTGGCGGAACTGGAGCAGTTTATTCTGACGGATATTGGCTCACACATTCTGGATGTCTGCCGGTTTCTGTTCGGGGAAGTAAACACCCTGTATTGCCAGACGACCCGCGTGAATCTGCGCATCAAAGGCGAAGACGTGGCTATTGTGGCTATGACCATGCAGAACGGTATTATCTGCCAGGCAGAGATGTCGTATGCGTCCATTCTGGAAAAAGAAGCCTTTCCACAAACGCTGGCGCTGGTGGAAGGTAGTCTGGGGTCTGTGCGACTTACGCACGATTTCGTCTTAAACATAACTACCCGCAGCGGCACCGACACCCAAACGGCGTCGCCGGTGATGTACCCCTGGCTCGACCGGGCTTATGCGGTCGTTCACGCGTCTATTGTCGATTGTAACCGGAATATCCTATCGGCCTTGCAGGGGCAGGGTGCCGCCGAGACGACAGGGGGCGATAACCTCGAAACCGTCCGGCTGGTGTATGCCGCCTACGAATCTGCCCGTACCAACTCGGTAATCACCGTTTCTTCCTTCGGCCGATGAACCCTATCCTGCAACTCCGTGGCATCAGCAAATCATTTCCGGGTGTGAAGGCGCTGGAAGGCGTTGACTTTGACCTGCGGGCGGGGGAAGTTCACGCGCTGTGCGGAGAAAACGGAGCGGGCAAATCGACGCTGATGAACATCCTGACGGGTAACCTCGAGCCCGATGCCGGTCAGGTGTTACTGGATAGCTTGGCAGTGGAAATCAGCGGCCCGGCCGAAGCCTCGCGGCTGGGTATTGCCATTGTGTACCAGCAGTTGAGCGTCATCAACACCCTGTCGGTTGCCGAAAACATCTTTGCCAACCGGCAGCCACGTGGTAAACTGGGTTTTATCTGGTACAGTCAGCTTTATGCCCAGACACAGGCGCTGCTGGATAAACTACAATTGAGGCACATTCGTCCCCAGAGTCTGGTAGGCGAACTGTCGCCGGGGCAGCGGCAGATGGTGGAGATTGCCAAGGCGCTGGCGCAGGACCCGCGTATCCTGATTCTGGATGAGCCAACGGCATCGATTACCCGGCAGGAGACGGATACGCTGTTTGCCATTATTCAACAGCTAAAAGACGATGGCAAAGGCATTGTCTACATCTCGCACCGACTGAACGAAATTTTTACCATTGCCGACCGGGTGACGGTACTCAAAGACGGCCGCTACCAGACCACCCGCCCCGTAGCCGACGTCACCGCCAATGACCTGATTCGGCTGATGGTCGGGCGGGATATCGAATTTGCCCGGACCGCTTCCTCCCGTACCGGTGAGCCCCTGCTGACCGTGCGAAATCTGACCGGCGGCCGGTTTGCAGACATCAGCTTTACGCTGCACCGGGGCGAAATACTCGGGCTGGCGGGGCTGGTCGGGGCCGGCCGGACGGAAATTGCCCGCGCCATTTTCGGTATTGATACTTTGATTAGTGGGGAGGTGTATGTACATAACAAACTATGTGCCATTCGGCACCCGGCCGATGCGGTGACGGCCGGTATCGGATACGTACCGGAGGAGCGAAAAACGCAGGGGGTATTTCTGAACATGTCGGTCATGGAAAACGTACTGGCGGCTGATCTGCCGGCCGCACAAACCGGTGGCTGGTACGGCATCGGCAAGGCCCGGCAGCTAGCCGAACGTTTTCGGGCGCAGCTACGCATGGCAACGCCTTCGGTTATGCAGCGGGCCGGGCTGTTGAGTGGCGGGAATCAGCAGAAAGCTGTATTGGCCCGCTGGCTGCTGGCGAACCCGGACGTACTGATTGTAGACGAGCCCACGCACGGCATCGACGTAGGGGCCAAAGCCGAAATCCATACGCTGCTGCGCGGTCTGGCGGCTGAGGGCAAGGGCATTTTGCTTATCTCCAGCGAACTGCCCGAACTGCTGGCCCTGGCCGACCGGATACTGGTTATCCGCCAGGGCACCCTGGCGGGAGAACTCGTAGGCGATACCGCTACCGAAGAAACCATTATGGCGCTGGCCGCTAATGCATAAACCGACTATTTCTAAACCCTATGCTTAACCAGATACTGCGGGACCGGGTGTACACCTTAACGCTGACCACGCTGCTGCTCTGCCTCGTCAGTGCCGCCGTGTTCCCGGCTACGTTTCCCACTTTCGAGAATTTCCGGCAACTGCTGCTCAATTTATCGATTGACGCCATTGTTGCCGTGGGCATGATGCTGCTCCTGATAGCTGGCGTGTTCGATTTGTCGGTTGGGTCGGTGGTGGCGTTTGCGGGTGGCTTGTCGGCGCACCTGATGGTGTATTATGACGTGCCGGTGCCGGTGGCTATGCTGATGGGGCTGGGCAGCGCCGTGCTGATTGGCTGGATCAACGGTTACCTGATTGCTTACCAGGGCATTAACCCGCTCATACAGACGCTGGCCATGATGGGCATCGTGCGCGGGGGCGCTCTGATGGTGGCCGGGGCCGGTATTCAGAACCTGCCGTACTGGTACAACGCCATCGGACAATCAAAACTACTGGGGGTGCAGATGCCGGTCTGGTATATGGGGCTGGTGGTAGCAGCTTTTACGTTTCTGGTCAACCGCACCGTTTTCTTCCGACGTTACTACTACATCGGCGGCAACGAGCAGGCCGCCGAGCTATCGGGTATCCGGGTCCGGCGGATGAAACTTTACGCCTTTATGCTATCGGCTACGCTGGCGGGTGTGGCGGGTCTTTTGCTGACTTCGCGTTTAGGAGCCGCGCTATCCACACTGGGCCGGGGTATGGAGTTGCGGGTGATTACGGCTGTCATTCTCGGCGGAGCCAGTCTGACGGGTGGCGTTGGTAAGATTCCGGGTGCCTTGCTGGGTGCTTTGTTCATGGGCCTGGTAGCCAACATCATGGTCATTGCGCGGGTGTCGGGTTACTGGCAGGAAATAATTTTGGGACTAATACTGATTATCGCCGTCTGGATTGACCTTGCGTTGCAGCGACGTAGCGCCGGGCGGCAGGGGCTTGCCCGAAAATTTAGTAATAAACCTTCACCGGAGGGAGTAGGTGTTGACCAATAAGAGCCAATAACGCTATGCAGTTAATCCAAACCCGATTTCTCCTGGGTATTCTGCTTACCGCGCTGGCCGGCTGCGAATTGCCGCCCCGCGACCAGACAGGGGTAACGCAACTGGCACTACAAACCAGTGACGAAAGCGAAGAAGCACGGACTAATGAAGAGTACGTCATGGTGACGACGGCCGTTGGTATGCCCATGTACGTTAACCACGACCAGGCCGCCTTTAAACGCTGGGGCAAACAAATGGGGGTCAAAACCAGCATCCTCGGTCCGGCCGACTGGGACGTTCCCGCCCAGATTAACACCATTGAGGAGGTAATCGGCACCCGCCCGACCGGTCTGCTCATCAACGGCACCGACCCCGCCATTGCCCAGGCCATTGACAAGGCCGTAGCGGCCGGTATTCCCACGGTCGTGTATGATTCCGATATTCCGAACTCCCGGCGGCATGCCTTTCTGGGTACCAACTGGTACGAAATTGGCCGGATGCAGGGCGAAGAAGTGGCCCGGCTCATCGGCGGGAAAGGCAAAGTTGCTTACATGGGTATTCTGGGACTGAACAATATGGAAGACGGTTTCCGGGGAATGCTGGACGTGTTTAAGCGCTACCCGAATATTGAAGTCGTCGGTAAGTTTGATGATAAGGCCAACGTAGAAACAGCCGCTCGCATCACCGCCGACCTGCTGGCCGCTCATCCGGATATAGCCGGTATCTGCGGGTTCGACTCCAACTCAGGACCCGGTATTGCGCTCGCGGTGAAAGAAGCCGGTAAGGCCGGTAAAGTAAAGATTACGACCGTGGACTGGGAGCCCGAACACCTCCGTCTGGTAAAGGAGGGCGTCATTCAGATGCTGGCCGGGCAAAAGCGGGAGCTGTTTACCTGGTATGGTGCGCAGTTTCTGTACGATATGGTCCACCGCACCAATAAGTTGTCGGGCAACGACACTATGGCCGGAATCAGTAACGTGCCCAATACGGTTAATACCGGGCTGCTGCGGATTACAAAGGAGAATGTGAATCAGTTTCTTACACCCTCTGGACCCCCAACCCCCTGAAGGAGTTTGTGGGTAATAAACCCCAGCCTTATGCCCTATAACCCCATCTTCCTCTACGGCTCATCCGACTCTTTGCCGAAGGCGCACACGCTAACCGCCGGGCCGGTGAATTGCCAGTATGAAAATGGCGTGCTACGCTACCTGCGGGTAGGCGGAGCAGAAATTGTGCGGATGATTTACCCGACGGTCCGGGATGCCAATTGGGGAACAGCCAAAGGCGTTATCCGGAACGAGCGTATTGACCAACAGACAGAAGGATTTGCCGTCAGCTACGATTGGGGGATTGATGATGCAGGTGTTCAACTGGATTGCCGGATAACCATTACCGGTGATGGCGCGGGAACCATTCTGTTTACATTTAAGGGACTGGCCCGAAATACCTTTCGGCGGAACCGCATCGGATTATGTGTACACCACCCCATCAGCGGCATCGCCGGGAAACCGTGTACAATTACCCATCCTGACGAGTCAACATCTTCCGCCGTTTTCCCGGAGTACGTCAGTCCCCATCAGTCGTTTCTGGATATCCTCGCTATGACGTGGTCGATGGGGGAGGGGTATTCTGTTCGGGTAGAGTTTGAGGGCGAAGTATTTGAGACCGAAGACCAGCGCAACTGGACCGACGGCTCGTTCAAAACTTACAGCACTCCGCTGCACCTGCCTTTCCCGGTGGAGGTGCCCGCCGGTACCGACATAGAGCAGCGAATCACCGTTAGCCTGATTGGCAGCCCTACGAGCCGTTCCGCATCCGAAAAAACGGTTACGCTTACCTTTTTGGAAGAGAGCCGGCCGATGCCGCGTATTGGTACCTGTCTAACGTTGACAACGGAGGAGTTGCAATTAGCCGAAAAGATTCGGGCGTTACCATTCTCCCACGGCCGGGTAGAGGTCTGGCTGACTAAGCCCGATTGGGCCGATACGCTCCGACAGGCGGGCCACCAGGCAAAGGCACTCGGATTACCGCTGGCCATCGGCTGCCACTTTGGCGTAAACCCGGAGCTACAGGTGGCCGCTTTACTTGACCTGTTGAGTACGCTGCCTCAACCACCCGAAGCCCTGTTCCTTTTTCAGGGAGGGCAGCCGGTAACCACACCAGTACTCCTACAAACTGTATTGCCGCAACTTCGTCGGCACTTACCGGCCTGCCGGTTGGTAGCTGGAACGTTCACCAACTTTGCTGAACTGAACCGAAATGCGGTGGATGGTATGGCGGCCGATGCCGTGAGCTATGCCGTACAGCCGCAGGAACACGCTTTCGACTTGCGGTCGCTCACCGAAGCGCTGCCGGCTCAGGCGGATACGGTAACGACGGCCAGCCGGGTATACCCTGACAAACCGGTATGGGTATCGCCTGTTACCTTGCGGAAGCGTTATAATCCCTACGCCACCAATCCCGATAACCGCTTTATTTCTCCGGAACAGCAGACCGACCCCCGACAACCCAGCTTGTTTCTGGCCGGCTGGACACTGGGCAGCCTGAATGCCTTAGCCTCAGCCGGCGCTTCGGACATAACCTACTACGAAACCGTTGGGTTGCGAGGCATATTGACAACCAACCGGCTGTTTCCGGTTTACCACCTCTTTCAGAAAATTGCTGAGTTTGCGCCGGAGCGGATCGGATTGGTACAGGTAAATGACCCGCTGGAGGTATCCGCCCTGCATCTGCTCAGGGGGCGCGAATTGCTGCTGCTACTGGCAAACCATACGAACGTGCCTCAGGAGGTACAGCTCTCTTCGCCTGTCAATGGTCAATTTTCCCAATTAGGGCCAGAAGGGTGGGAGGAGGTGGCCGGTTACCAGCATGTTGATAGCCTAGCTTTGTCGGCCTTTAGCGTAGCGCTCCTGCAAAGCACTACGGGTGCGCGTTAACCCAGACCTCGCCGTTTTTAAACACTTCTTTTTTCCAGATGGGGACTGTTTGCTTGATGGTGTCAATGATGTAGCGGCAGGCATCAAAGGCATCGGCGCGGTGGGGGGTGGCTACGCCGATGAGCACGGCAATCTCGCCGATGAGTAGGGTACCTTTTCGGTGAACGATGACGTAGTTCAGGACATTCCAGCGACGGCAGGCTTCATCAGCAATCTTCTGCATTTCCTTGATAGCCATGTTGTCGTAGGCTTCATACTCAAGGCGGTCGACGGCCTGCTCGCTGGTCTTGTTACGAACAATGCCGAAGAAAAAATCAATCGCTCCGGCTTCACCGGTCTGCAAATACCGGTAAGCCGAGCTGTAGTCGATGGGGTCGGTTGTAATGGCAATCATAGTCGGATTATCCTCCGCTGACGGGAGGAATCAGGGCTACTTCATCTTTGGAACTTAATATAGTATCGGCTTCAGCGTATTCACTGTTGACGGCCACCAGCAACGAGCGGATGTCACCCAGCCGGGGGTATTGCTGCTTTAGCGTATCCAATAAATCGCCCACGCGGCTACCCTGCGGTAATGCACACATCACCGAATCCTGCCCCACAATGTCGCGGGTAATGCCGAACAGGAGTACAGAAATCTTCTTAGCCATAAGTTAAAATAAGCACACGTTCGCCAGAGTATTAACGTATATAGGGAAAATTCGGATACGCAACTTACGAAAAAAGACGCGGATAACCGATTCCTAATCAATTTGCGTGGTTGAGCCATTAACGCAATTTGCCCGGTAGGCGTTGCTTTTTCCAGGCGGAGTTCGTTTACTTGCTGCTATGAATATCGCGCAGTTTACCGAATTTTTTCAGGACGTGTTGATTACCGTCCACGCCAATATCCGGGATTTGGAGGAGAAACAGGCGTTTGCCGACCCGGAGGAGCAGGATTATATTGCCGGTCGGCTGTTTAGTTACCAGGAGGTGCTGGCTATCTTCCGGGCCTCAGCGCGGGATACGGGCATTCACCCTAAAGACGTGGGCTTATAAAAAACGCTACCACCTGACCGGCAGATGGTAGCGCATGTATCAGTTGGATAAAGCGTATGACTTACAGACTATTCTGAAGTTCTGGTTCCCAGTCTTCTACTGTGTTCTTTGGATTACGGCCGGACTTACCGGACTTGTTTGGTTTGCGCTTTGGTTGGGCGAAATCCTCCTCGTTGTGTTCTTCCGCTGTGCCGTACACCCAGGCAATGACCATGGCCGACGCCAGCACTAGTAAATTTCTCATAACCGTTTGAGTTAATAACGTTGCTTTTTACCGTTTATAACTCATTTTCCGGCAATTTGTTTGAAAACCGGAACGGACCCTGCGAAGGCCGTTCCGGTTATAAGCGTTCTTCAAACAGCTTTAAGATGCGTTTATACTCATCTGTCCAGCTTGTTGGCTCCACAAAGCCGTGGTCTTCCAGCGGGTACGAAGCCAGTTCCCAGTTATCCTTTTTCAGCTCGATCAGCCGCTGCGCCAGCCGCACCACATCCTGGTAGTGCACATTCACATCCACCATGCCGTGGCAGATGAGCAGGTGCCCCTTCAGCCCGTCGGCGAAGTAAATGGGTGAGCTGCGCCGGTACGCCAGCGAATCTGCCTGCGGCTCGTTCAGAATGGCCGAGGTGTAGGGGTGGTTGTAGGCGGCCCAGTCCGTTACCGGGCGCAGGGCGGCACCGGCGGCAAACACACCCGGCTGAGTAAACATGGCCATCAAGGTGATAAAGCCACCGTAAGAGCCGCCGTAGATACCGATGCGTTTAGCGTCGACACCGTGGTTCTGTACCAGCCACTGAGCAGCATCGACATGATCGGTGAGGTCTTTGCCGCCCATGTGCCGGTAAATACCCGTCCGCCAGTCGCGGCCGTAGCCGGCACTGGCCCGGTAGTCGATATCAAGCACGGTATAGCCCTTATCGGCCAGCAGGTTGTGGAACATATACTCGCGAAAGTACTGGCTCCACCATTTATGCGCGTTTTGCAGATAGCCGGCACCGTGGACAAAGATGACTGCTTTGCCGTTCGGATTAGCCGGTTTGTATAGCCGCCCATACACATCGGCTCCATCGCGGGCTTTGATAGTCACCACGGCCGGGTCGCGCCAGGGGTAGGCTTTGAACTCGTCGGTCAGTGAGTTGGTTAGCTTCACCGGCTGCGTGGCCTGTACGTTGCCTTTCTTATCGGTTTTGAGTTCGGCGTAGTATAGCTCCCACGGCTGGTTGCTATATGAATGCCGGATAATCAGCTTCGTTTCGTCAGGCGAGAGGGTTACGTCATTGGCTCCGGTCATGGTGGTGAGTTTTACCCGTTCCCCTCCGTTGGCCGCCATGCGGTAGAAGTGCTGCTCGCCGGGATGCACTTCGTTAGTGCTCAGGAAGAAGTACTTCTTGTCTTTCGACAACTGCACCTGCTGCACCTCAAACTTGCCTTTGGTCAACTGCTTTTTCTCACCGGTCGCTACGTTAACAGTATATAAGTGTGAGTACCCATCTGCTTCTGACTGGTAGTACAGCGTCTGGTTATCGACCCAGCCCAGGGTGCCTGCTCCGAAATAACTGGCTATACCAGGACCACTCACCCAGGCTTCGTCGCGCTGCCGGTCGAGGAGGTTCAGCTTACGCGTAGCCGGGTCGAGCAACATCAGCCAGCGATCTTTGTTATCCAGCGCCCGAACAACCACCACGCCGTATCGGCCGTCTTCTGACCAGGTCGGCCCCAGCACTATTACTTTGCGGTCCGCAGGTTTGGCAATCAGGCTGGCCAGTTTGGTAGTATCGGCCAGACCGGGTTTGGGGTCGGTGCTGGCAATCAGGCCTTTTGAGGTTTTCTGGTAATCGGACAGGTCTTTAATGCCCGGAATGTCTTTGGTACTGACGGCAATGGCCGTATCCTTCTGCACATCGTACACAAAGAATTCGTATGATGAGGCCGGGGCACCTACTTTGGTGCGGGCCTGCAAATCTTCGGTAAAACCAGACTCCGTAACGTAGCTAGGCACAATGGCGGTCTTGGCGTCTTTGGCGGTTTTTACCAGGTTGAAGGTCACAAACCGGCCATCATGGCTCAGTGTCTGGTTGGTCACAGCCCGGCCATCCGTATAAAACGGCTTTGGTTGCTGCGGCTTTTCGGCTTTGGTAATTTTATCGCCTTCGTCCTTTTTCTCTTTGCGCTCTTTCAGCACCTCAAACAGCGAGAGCTGGTCGCGCTTGAGCCAGGTGTCCTGTTCGCTGGGTTTGCTCTCGGCTTTCTTGCTGCCTGCGTCGAAATTGGTCAGCTGCGTTACCTCGCCCAAGGCCAGACTCATCCGAAATACATTGCCGGCGCGGACAAAAACGACACTTTGCTCATCTCCGCTGAATGTCGGATTGCTTTCGCGGTCGACAGTATTCGTCAGCTGACGAACCTTGCCGGTGCGGGTATCGAGCCAGAACAAATCCCCTTGTTTTTCGTACAAGCGCTGGGTTTTGGCCCGGTTGTAGGTTCCAGCACTGGCCGGAGGAAGAGCTAGCCGCTCGGATCGTTGTACTTTAGTGGGTATACGGTCGGCAGTCAGCGCAATTTTGTACAGCGAGTCGGCTTTGGCTCTTTCGGGGTTCCAGCTAAAGTATATGGTTTTAGCATCTTCGGACCAGAACGGATTGCTGGGAGCGGTACCAATCCAGCTTTTCGGATCCTGCATGATTTTGTCGACCGTCAGAGTAGGTCGGGCGGTGGTGGGCTTCGGAGCGGTAGGCTGCGCCCAGGCAGATAGGGTAAGCAGGCTGCACAGCACCAGAACGGGTTGCTTCATTATAGGTTGACGAACAGATAGGTTAGTTTGGGACAATGAATTTAGGCAAAAAACAGAAATTCCGGTGTTTTCGTGCCGGTTATCCAAAAACAACCGGCTCCGGAGAACGCGTGATACGTTTCCGGAGCCGGTTATCGGTTATATAGTAGCTTTCCTAGAATTGATACAGTACCCGCACCCGCAGACCGGCTGCCGAAGAAGTCAGGCCCAACGGCGTGTTGGTAAAGGGCTTGCTGTAGTACGGACTGGCCTGAAATACCAGGTTTTTCCACTGCTTTTCGGCAGCCACAGCAAGCGTCCAGCTATTGAACCACTGGGTCGGGCGGTTGGCATGCAGTTGTACCTCGTTGAACTCACCCGGAGCCCGACGGTACGTAAAGGCAATAACTTCTTTGGCGTTCAGGCTTAAACTCATGCCAACCGTTGGCGTAAGAGCCAGGCCGTTCAGCAACGGAACGCGATAACCCAGGTTTACCGGAACCTGCCAGGTGATGCTGTGCTGGTTGATGTTCAGAATCTCGTGACGCGGGTCAATGCCGTTGGCATATTCCCGGCGGAAATCCCGCTTCTTATCGTTATTGAACTGTATATCGGTGAGGAATTTTCCACCCGCAATATTCAGCCGGGTCAGGCCAATGCCCAAGGTCACGTGCTGCCCAAATAAAGCTTCACCGTACAGCCCACCACTCCACTGACCAACCCCCAGGGCAGTGCTGCCGCCGATGCGGAGTTTAACGTCAGTACTGGGTTCGGCCGCTACCGCTTCTGCCGGGGCATACTTTGGTACCGGCAGCAGACTCCGTATTTTACGGGACCGGCGGTCGAAGCGCTCCCGGTAGTAAGCGGAGTCAACTATAATGCTCCGGCTATTGAGCGGTTGTACGTTCAGCCAGGCAAACTCCGCTACACGATCTGTGGTCGGCAAAGTACCCGCAGCCGGTTGACTGGTAGCCGATAGCTGCCGGTCTGTGGTCGGCTGGCCGCTGGCCAGATACGGCCGGTTGTTATCAGTGGTGCCGGATTTCCGGCTTTGCGCCCGGCTGTCGGTGCGGCTATACCGGTCGGTGCGGTCAGGTATGTCTGTTGCGCGACCGGCACCAGTATCAGGCGTGCCACCCGGCTCAACGTCCGCAGAGGCTGGGCGTCTCCGGTCTGTATGCTCCGCGCCAATCGGGTTGTTGGGAAATGGCATAGTTGGCGCACCATCAGGTGTTGTGCGTATTATATCAGTATTGTCGCCTGAAGGGACATTGCCAGTGCGGTTCGGCCGCGATGTTATCAGGTCGGCTTGTTCGCCGGTACGATCATCTCCGGCGTCCATTGTACGAAGGGCCGGTCGGGTTGGCAGCTCCGCTTCCCTACGGTTGTCGCGGGAGGCATAAGCCTCCGACGCCCGCTGTATAGCCGGGGCTGGTACATACTTTGTAATATATACCGTGTCGACCCGGTTTTGCAGATCGGCGTGCAGTTCCTGCATCTCGGTCAGGGATTGGTTCAGGCTGGTGACCGACTGGCGAAGTTCCTGGTTAGTGCGGTACTGCCAGATTGTGGTCACCAGCAGGGTGACGATAGCCGCAGCCGCAGCACTGGGAACCACCCAGCGGGCGGCACCAGGCAGGGCCGACCCAGGCGCATGCTGGTGCATGTAAGCCTGCATCTGGTTCCAGTCTTTCTCCCGAAAAGCAGGCTCTATGCTTTCGAGCTTTCGGCGGATGGAGTCGTCAAACTTATCGGTTTTCATGGTAACGGACAGCGATCGGAGGATCTGTTGGGAAAAGATGTGGATATGCGGTTTTTATTGCCTGTTGCAGACGCTGACGGGCCCGCAGAAAATGCGAGCGAACGGTAGCCTCGTTGTTTTGCAGCATGTCGGCAATTTCGCGAAGGCTGTAACCGTCGACTACGTGCATGGAAAACACCGTGCGGTAGGCTGACGGCAGCTCCTGAACCAGCGCCAGAATTTCGTCGGCGGCAATACGGTCGATGACATCGTCCTCAAAAGGAACATTCATGTCCGGATCGGGCGCGGGGCCGGTTTCCAGCTTATGGTACTTCCGGTAGTAGCTGATTGCCGTATTGATCAGAATGGTCCGGAGCCAGGCTTTAAACGGGTATGATGCATCGTAGGTGTCCAGGCGCTGAAACACCTTCAGAAAGCTTTCGTTGAGCACATCCTCCGCTTCTTCAATACTGGAGGAATAGCGCAGACAAATGCTTTTGGCATACCCGTAGAACTGCTTAAACAGCACCCGCTGAGCTTGGGCGTTGTTGGCGCGGCATGCGTCGATAACACTCAGCAGATCATTTTCGACGAAGGTGGGGCGCTTCTTAAACACAAGAGCCTTGACAGTTAAAGGGATGATAGACCTATACTTAGCTCAATACGCAGCTACTCTGCTATTCGTTGCATACGCTACTCAATTTTAACTGCTTTTTCAGGGCTTTGCTTATTTATGAAAATTTTTGGCTGAACTGCAACGGACCTGAGCCGCTCTGCGTAATAACGAATGAAGGCAAACAGCTTTCGATGTTTAGTTGCCAAATCATCATGAATATACACCTTTTGGTCATCGGTAGTTGTCAGACGTATGGCTACGGGCTTGCGGCCGGTCAGAGCTTTGTCGACCAGTTTATCCGGCGGCTCGAGCAAAGCGGTCAGCGCGTAAAGGCAGACTACTACGCTCCGGTCAGCCTACAGGGTGTCCGGTATCTGTTGCCGAAACTGCCCCTGAACCAGTACGACGTAATTTTGCTGCAGGCCGGCCATCATGAATTGACGCATTCCCTGTCATTCACTACCCTTTTAAAACGTTGGCAGACGAGAACGGAGCTTGTTATTGCTGTGCCGGCCGATATTAATGCCCTGCGTAATCTGGGTCCGATAGCTCAGCGCCAAAGCTTTTCAGAAGCAGGCAACTGGCTTTCAGCCGGCCTCAAACTTGCTTTGCTGAAGGGCATTGCCGGTTTTGGAGCGCTGGCGCGGCTGAACGAGGTAAACAGTACTCTGCGGAACATCCTGAAATCACTGCGGGCTCACCGCCACAAGGTAATTTTGCTCACTCCCCTGCCGCATCGGGAGCCGGTGAGCCGGTGGTTACGCAATCGGGGGCGGGAGCTGTTTATCCGGGAAGCTACCCAGCAGGAGTTCAGCGTTTTTGATACGCACATGCTGATTCAGCCCAAAGAAGAGTTTTTTATTACCGATGACCCGGCGCATCTTAATGCCGTGGGCCACGAACTGATCGGCAGCCGGCTCTTCGATTTCTACCGGGCCGAGCCGATTGTGCTGCCCGACCAGTTCAAATATCCCGATCGCTTCAACGGCCACCGTATGCCCTAACCTCTACGCTTCAGAGTATACGGAGTCATACTCATTACTGTTCGGATACACAGGTATTGCGCCCGACGGGAAAACTATGTCTTCGGCTTTTGAAGAACCCCAAAACAACCTTTACAACAATTATCATTTACAAAACCATGAAAAAACTAGTTATGATGGCCCTGGTGGCCGCAACCGGTTTCGGCCTGTACGGCTGTAACCAAAACCAGCAGGTAGACGCTACGAATGCGGTTGTCGAAGCCAGCAGCGCCCGGTTAGCCGCGAGTCTGACTAACGGCGGTGGCCGGGTAAAACTCACCAAAGTGGAGGTAAGCGCCATATCCGCCGATGTGCTGGCGTACATTGCCGCCAACTATGCCGGTGCCGAAATTAAACATGCCGGTAAAGATGCCGACGGTAACTTGGTGGTGATGATTGCCCTGGCCAATACCCCGAAAGCAATCCTGTTCGACAGCAACAACGCGTTTAAACAGGAGATGACTTTTGAGTGCAAAGGTCCCGGTGGCCCCAGAGGGGATATGACCAAAATTGATGTGGCTACCCTGCCGTCTGCGGTTACCACTTACACCAACAGCAATTATGCCGGTGCCGAAATTAAGGGAGCCGCTAAAGACAAGGATGGTAATATTGTAGTCATGCTGGTGCAGGATAATACGCCGAAAGCCCTGCTTTTCGACGCAAACGGCAACTTTAAGCAAGTTATGGAGATGAAAGGTGGCCCCAAAGGGCCGGGTGGCAATGGCAAACGGGGCGATTGGGCCGAAGTAGCCGTAGCCGACCTGCCCCAGGCAACCACCAGCTACATAAGCACTACCTATGCCAATGCCAAGATTAAACGGGCGGCCAAAAGCAAGACCAACGGTAAATTTACCGTGCTGATCCAAACCAGCGATAACCAGCACGTAGCCCTGCTGTTTGCCGCCGATGGTACCTTCGAGAAGGCACTTACTAAAAAGTAAGCTGTACAAATAGGGGTGGATGTATCGTCCACCCCTTTCCTCCCTTATTTCTTTCCTCCTTTACCCCTGCTTGTCCAATCTATTAACTCAACACCCGTTTAGAATTGTAGTCTATATAAACGATATGAAAACTAGAGTAAACTTTGACTGGGGCAGTTGGTATCTTTTGCTGGCTGCCGGCCTGTGGCTTATGTCCTGCAAAAAGGAAACAGATGTGGTTTCTCCCTCGACGGATACATCGGCAGAGAATAAAGTAGTGAATGACTGGATTCTGGAAAACATGCAGGAGGTTTACTACTGGAACACCAAAATACCGGCAAACACCGACAAGACCCTGAAGCCAGGCGCTTTCTTTGAATCCCTGCTGTATCCCTACGATGCCACCCTGCGGCCCGACGGTGACCGTTTTTCCTGGATTGAAGAAAGCGCCGAGGACTTAACAGCCGCCCTGAGTGGCGAAACCAGGACCACCGGTATGGAATACAATCTGTACCTGCGCTCGGCCGGCTCCAACGATGTGATTGCCCAGGTGCTGTATGTACTTCCTGGTTCGCCCGCCGAAAAAGCCGGTATAAAACGGGGTGATATTATCTCAAAGGTGAACGGCCAGACGCTGAACCGCTCCAATTATGCTTCGTTGCTGTTCGACAATACGACGTTTAGCTTCGGGCTGGCGCAGGTGAGTAACCAATTGATTATAGACACCGATGTAATCAAGTCGGTTACGGCGACGGTATTCCAGGAGAATCCGGTATTTCTTGATTCGGTCTACGTAAGGGGCGATAAGAAAATAGGTTATCTGGTGTATAACCAGTTTGTACCGGCTCCGAACGGCAGCAACGGCAGCGAGTATGATAACCAACTGGACCAGATTTTCAGCCGGTTCAAGGCACAGGGTATCAATGAACTGGTACTTGACCTGCGCTATAACCCGGGCGGCTACACCGCGTCGTCGGCCAACCTCGCCAGCCTGATCGGTAAAGGCGTTGATGCCAGTAAAGTATACTTCCGCGAGGAATGGAACACGACGCTGACTCCTCTATTACAGAAACAATACGGCAGTGATTTTTTCCTGCAGCGTTTTATGAGCAAATCGCAGAACATTGGCGGCAATCTCCAGCGCCTGTACGTGCTAACCACCGACCGGACAGCCTCCGCCAGCGAACTGATCATCAACGGTCTGCGCCCTTATATGCCCGTGATTACGATTGGTACCACCACGTACGGCAAAAATGTGGGATCCATTACCATTACCGACGATACCGGCAAAATCAAGTGGGGTATGCAACCCATTGTCTTCAAGTCGTACAATAGTCAGGGACAGTCGGACTACTCGGCCGGTTTTAAACCCACGATTGACATTGAAGAGCCCATCAGTTTGCAGCCTTTAGGAGACGTGAAAGAAGTAATGCTCAACGAGGCTTTATACCAGATTACGGGTAACGCCGGTGCTCGTCGTGGAGTGGGAGAGAAGAACCCGCTATCCTCCATCGGCTCTTCCATTCAGCGGAAGGCTGGTGGCAGTAATATGTTTATCCGGTCGCGGAAACTCAGTCTGTAAGACCTTCTTTCATTCGTGTTAATTTGTGGTTTTCTTCACCTGCGCCGGTGCGTCTGCCGGCGCAGGTGTGGATAGTAGCAGAAAGGCATCAGGGGCTCACTGATGTCTTTTTTCTTTGCTGAAGTTTCGGTCTGCCCTGCAACAGTTTTATAAAGGGCTGCGTATCAGGAAATAGAATTTGTTTATGACTATGAATAGGGCTGCGTTTCTTAAGTCTCTGGGTTTCAGCGGGAGTGCCTTGTGGGTGCTGCTCACATCCTGCCAACGGGATACGGAGGTGATACCTGGTCCGGTGACCAATGGCCCTGTCGATTTTATTCTTGATTTACTGGACCCTGCCAATGCCGCTTTGCGAAGAGGCAATGGGTATGTCATCAGCAATGGCGTAGTGGTCGCCCGGACCATGCACGGCAGCTTTGTAGCAGCCACCCATATATGCAGCCACGAAAAAAATCAAGCGGTAATTTTTGATGATAATACATTCGTCTGTACCGTACACGGGGCACGGTTCGACACCACCGGGAAAGGGCTGAACAGCTTAGGCAGTCGGGGCCTGCGCGTGTTTAAAACCGCCTTGAACGGCACGGCCTTGCGCGTGTTTTCGTAAAAAGAGACCGGCTGATGCTCCAATAGCCTGGGACTGGCATCGGCAGGGTTTCAACTCCTGAATTCATCCAGCGTTTGCCAAACAGCGCTCTAGCTCTGCCAGGTCTGAAAGGCGTGGGATGGTAGTTGTGTTCTACAGGCGTTGCTTTGGGGCTGTGAGGGCTTGCTTTATCAAAGCAGGTTGGAAGTTGAATCTGAGAAAATGAGTCAGTGCGCTTCTGAAGCTACGCCGAGTTTTTGCCGTTCTGCGTTCACCCATTCAACAACGCGCTTTACCTGTTGCTCACTTAATTTAGTGTCGGTATGGATCAGCGTATAAGCGGGTAGCGGCATGTGGCCTTCTTCCAGTTCTTCGCCGATTTCTTCCAGCTTGTGGTCTTGCTTTTTCTTCGGGTACTGGGCAAAGGTCGAGAAGTTCAGTTCCTCTTTTCCTTCCTCAATATGATGCCCCAACCACATCCCGACCGGGTTTATGCTGGCGTACCAGGGGTAATTGGTATGATTGGAGTGGCAGTCGTAGCAGGACGTTTTCAGGGTTAGCATCACATCGTCGGGAACCTGAACCGCATGAGTAATATCCTGCGGGGTAGCCGCTTCGCCCTGGTTCAGGTCCGGCCGGATAAACTGGATGAGCACCAGCACGACAAGCAGGCCAATGGCTATTTTGGTTTTCATGGGACAATAAAGTTACGGACAGGGTAAAAAACCGGCTTCTTTCGCTGAAACCGGCCGCTGGTGCAAGTTTACGGAATCCATCAGATTAAACCAATGCCTTTACGTCCAGCGGCTCAGGAACTGGTTAAACGTGTCTTTATACTGATCGCTGACGGGAATGGTGACCGGACCAATCTGAATGGAGTTTCGGGTGATAGCTTCAATTTTTTCCAGCGCTACAATAAACGACCGGTGTACGCGCATAAACCGCCGGGTGGGGAGTTTCTCTTCCAGCGCCTTCAGGCTGGTTAGTGATAGAATAGGTTTGGAGTCATTTTGCAGATGGACCTTCACGTAGTCTTTCAGCCCCTCGATGTACAGGATATCGTCGAAAGCAACCCGCACCAGTTGGTATTCTACTTTCAAAAACAGGTAATCGTCTTCGGGCTCCGCTACTACCGTTGGTATCTGGGCGGGAGTTGCCCGTTGTACCAGTTCAAAGTACGCTTTGGCTTTCGTGGAGGCTCGCAGAAACTCTTCGTAATTGAAGGGTTTCAGCAGATAATCGATTGCATCGACCTTATAACCTTCCAGGGCGAAATGGTTGAAGGCGGTGGTAAAAATAATGCGGGGCGGGCGTTGTCCGGAGTTGCTGTCCAGCACTCTGGCTAGTTCGATGCCGGTGAGGTCCGGCATCTGAATATCCAGAAAAAGCAGGTCTACCGGCTGCTGACTCAGTCCGTGCAGGGCTTCTACGGCGCTGGAGTACCGGCCGACTAACTGAAGAAACGGCGTTTTGTTGATGAACGCGCAAACCAGGCCCAGCGCCAGCGGTTCATCGTCGACAGCGATACAGTTCAACATCATGACAGATGCAAAGATAGGTGAACGGCGTATTCGTTGTCCGGGTTTTTTTCGGTGACAGTAAGCGTATAATTATCCGGGTACAGCAGGTCAAGCCGCCGGCGGGTATTAGCCAGACCGATGCCGCTACCCTGATCCAGCGACAGGGTTTTTTCGGTGAATACCGTATTCCGGACTTCCATATCCAACGTGCCATTATATTGTTTAATGCCAACGTAAATCCGGCTTGAGTGCAGGGCGCTAACGCCATGCTTAAACGCATTCTCTACAAAAGGCAGTAGTAGCATGGGGGCCACGGGTACATCGCGGATTGGGCTCGGTTTATCAAACTGAACGTTTACTTTTTCTGTTAGCCGCAACTGCATCAATTGCATATAATCCTCCACAAAATCGATTTCCTTGCTGAGTAGTGTGGTGCCGTTCTGCGTTTCGTAGAGCACGTACCGCATCATGCGTGACAGCTTGTGCAGGGCTTCACGGGCCATATCAGCGTCGATCAGCGTCAGCGCGTAAATATTATTGAGCGTATTGAAGAAAAAGTGAGGGTTGATCTGAGCTTTCAGGAACGACAATTCGGTACTCACCTTCGCCTGTTCGAGTTCCTGTCGGAGCTGCGCGTCTTTTTGCCACTTCTGCACCGCCCGGATACTGGTGCTGATGCCTAATACCAGGGCGGTCGTCATCAGCATGAACATATCGATCCGGACCCCCTTGCGCTGGACACGGGGGCCACCCTCCGGATGAAAGGCCCGGTGCATGAGTTCGGGTAGGTTCAGCCACATTTCTATTTGTTTGCTCAGGAACACCATGACCGCAATGGAGAGTAGAACAAGCCCTACAAACAGGCTGATCCGGTTCTGAAAGAGCAATTTGGGTACCCAGACCTGAGCATTTAGATAGTACAGACCTACCAGCAGACCGAAGAAGATGATCTGTTTTTCCCAGAACTGGTAGGGGAGATCTACCTGCCACGTCAGCGGCTGAAACATAAACAGCGAAAAGCCCAGCAGAATCCAGCCGAGAATGTGAATCAGCCAGGGTACGTGTTGGCGCAGAGAGAAGGACGTCATGCGGCTTTTGTTGAGTACCGGGTTAAGTCGATACTACTAAGTTGGTGAAAAGTATGCTTTTTCGCCGAAAATTTAGTACGGCTTTGAGGCCAACTACGTCTTCAGGCAGGATTACCAATACAAGTTTACGCAGGCTATTTTTCAAAAACCGGCTCAATCGACCGGTAGCCGGATTATCCCGACCGAATACCAATTTTGGCCTACAGATTAGGAATTAGCTAATAATTCAGCGTCCGGCTCTGATGGGGGTTGCCTTCGAAGCGGAAGACAACAAAAAACAGCCTGGCTTCAATGAAGCCAGGCTGTCCGCAATCCATCTTTTTCCTTTACTCTAATCTTCAAATCCGTACGCTATAGGGTGCAGCGCTGTTGCAGTATGCAGAAAATTTTTACGGCAGACAGTCTGTTAGTCTGTTTGGTATCGCAGGGATCAGAAAACAGGTGCAATCATACGGCCGTTTGGCAACTTCTTTCTGTGTAATCGACAGTTTGGGCAATTCTGCCGACAATTCCCCTGATTTTACCTACAGACTCACAATCCCGCAGCGGGCGTATAAGCCTGTTTTGGATTAATCGGTGAAAAACGCCTGATAGTCGACGTTCGCCGGTAGCTGGTCTATTCTGTTTTTTAGAACGCGCGAAAGGTTGTTGTTTTGGAGCATAGTCTGAAATAGCACAAACAACATGAATAAAATCTTCTTATCCGCACTCTTACTGACCAGTCTGGTAGCACCCGCGTACAGCCAGTTTCCGATGGGTGGACCCGGCGGCCCTGGTGGCTTTGGCAACCCGGGTGGCAACCGGCAGGACCGGCAGAATACCAACATACCCGGCACCGCTACCGATAATACGCCCCGTGGCAACGGTAAAATCAGCGGCTTGCTCATGGATGAATCGACCAACAAACCCGTCGAGTATGCTACCGTTGCCCTGATTAATGTACAAACCGGAAAGCCCATTGACGGTACCACGAGCGACGAAAAAGGCCGGTTCTCCATCACCAAAATTGCCCCAGGCAGCTATAAGCTGCAAATCTCCTTCATGGGGTACAAAAACAAGGATGTCGACGCGGTTAAAATAGAAAAAGGCACGGATATTAACCTGGGCCTTGTGAAACTGGAAGCCGATGTCCGTACGCTTCAGGAAGTAACCGTAACGGGTCAGGCGGCTATGATCGAAGAAAAAGTAGACCGGCTGGTATATAACGCCGAAAAAGATATTACCAACAAGGGGGGCGATGCCACCGACGTGATGCGTAAAGTACCAATGCTGTCGGTCGACCTGGACGGTAACCTCTCCCTGCGTGGCAGCCAGAACGTGCGGGTTCTCATCAACAACAAGCCTTCAACGATTGTTGCCAGCAGCGTGGCCGACGCCCTGAAGCAGATCCCGGCAGATATGATTAAGACCGTAGAGGTAATCACCTCTCCATCGGCCAAGTACGACGCCGAAGGGTCAGCGGGAATCATTAATATCGTTACCAAGAAAAACACCCTGCAGGGGGCTACCCTGAACCTCGATTTGGGTACCGGTAACCGGAGCTCCAACCTGGCCCTAAACGGCAGCTACCGCAACGGCAAAATGGGTTTCAACCTCGGCGGTTTCGGCCGGGCTATGTATAATGTACGGGGCGCTTTTGAGAACACTCAGCAGACCGCTTCGGCAAATGGCCGGATTACTACCATACAGTCGTCAGATACCCGCAACCAGGGTATGTTTGGGAACTATCAGTTTGGCTGGGACTACGATATCAACCAGAATACTTCGCTGACCGCCAGCCTGCGTTACGGTATCCGGAACATGGTTAACAGCCAGGATAACCTGCTCACGCGGACTTTCCTGCCCAATGTGGCCGTGCCGACCATCAATGCCCGCGACGTAGACACCAAAGACCTGTCGGGAACGGTTGACGCCAACATTGCCTACACCCGTACCTACAAGCCGCAGCAGGAACTGAGTGTGCTGGGTTTGTACAGCCGCAACAACCGCACCAATAACTTTGTGGCAGACCTGCTTAGCAGCACCGACCTGCACACTATTACGGCCCGGCAACGCAACGAGAACCTGAGCTACAATCAGGAATCGACCTTGCAAATCGACTACCAGACGCCTATTAAAAAGAATCAGATGCTGGAGTTTGGTGGTAAAGGCATCTTCCGGCAGGTGAACAGCGACTTCCGGTACTTCTTTGCCGATGGACCGAATGCCGCTTACCAGCTGGATAACACCCGCCCGGCCAACACCCTGGATTATGGACAGAACGTAATGGCCTCGTACCTCTCCTACACCTACTCGACCAAAAGCAAGTATACCATCAAGGCCGGTGCCCGTTACGAGTACACCATGATTGATGCCCGGTTCAGCAATGCCGAAGGCGGACAGCTCGACAAAATTCCCGACTACGGTAACCTGGTGCCGAGCATCAACATTTCAAAGGGCCTGAAAGGGGGTAAAAGCATCAAGGTAGGCTATAATCGCCGGTTGCAGCGGCCGGGTATCCAGTTTCTGAACCCGAACGTTAACGCAGCTAACCCGAACAACATCAGCCAGGGGAACCCTTACCTGGCACCGGAATTAACGGATAACTTTGAACTGGGAATGAGCGGAGCCATCAAGGCGTTCTACATCAACGCTACGCTGTTTGCCCGCCAGACTAACAACTCAATTACGAGTATTCGGGATACCCTCCGGCAGAGCATTGGCGACCCGCTCAACCCTACCTTCCAGAATGTAATCCGGACTACGTTCCAGAACATTGGTAAGGAAAATGCGTATGGTGCAAACCTGTTTGCCAACGCTACGCTGTTCTCCCGCTGGCAGATTGGTGGTGGTATCGATCTATACCATACGTTCCTGACCAACAACGGTAACTCTATCTATGGGGCTTCCAACTCCGGTTGGGTAGTAGGTGGCCGGTTGTTTACCAGCGTTACGCTGAAAAACGGCTGGGGTATTCAGGGCTTTGGCGGAGGGCGTGGCCGGCAGGTGCAGCTTCAGGGGTATCAGGGCTCGTTTGCCTTCTATAACCTGGGGGTAAAGAAAGATTTTAAAAACAAGCGGGGCAGCATAGGGGTAGCGGCAGAGAACTTCTTCAACCATCCGTTCAGAATTCGGTCTGAGTTCAACACACCGGTCCTGAGCCAGTCGTCGGTCATGAGCATGTACAATGCCGGGGTGCGGGCAACGTTTAGTTATCGGCTGGGTAAGATGAGCTTCGATGGGCAGGGCTTTGGCCGTCGGCGGAAGTCGGTCAACAATGACGACGTGAAGCAGGGCGGTGACAACGACAACGGGGGCGCACAGCAGCCACAGCAGCAAGGCGGTGGCGGTGCACCGGGTGGTGGCCGTGGCCCACGCCAGTAAATTTGCGTACATTTGTCTTTAATAACCAGTAACCCAAACGATCTTAGTTTTAGTATGAAAACCAACCAACTTGTTGCCGGCCTGATGGCCGCCGTACTGCTTACCAGTACGCCCCTGATGGCACATTATAACCTGGACAATGGTTCTGAGAAGAAAGCCGGTAAGCCTGCTGCCAAAGCGGTGACGTATACCGTAGACACGGAGCAGAGTGTGCTGACGTGGAACGCCAAGAAGGTAGGTGGGGAGCATACCGGAAACGTGAAACTGGCCAAAGGCCAACTCACGGTTGATGGTAACAAACTGACCGGTGGTAATTTCGTTATGGACATGACTACGATAGTAGATACTGATATTACGAATGCCGGTATGAACAAGCGACTGACCGATCACCTGAAATCAGAGGATTTCTTCTCGGTAGAGAAAAACCCAACCTCTACCTTCAAGATTACTAAAGCAACGCCTATTGCGAGCGCCAAAGCTGGGGAGCCGAACTACAATGTGACAGGTGACCTGAGTATTAAAGGCACCACCAAATCGATCACCTTCCCGGCCACGGTCATTGTATCGGCCAATGCGGTAGACGCTTCAGGTAAGGCGGAGATCAACCGGATTGATTACGACATCAAATATCGGGCAGCTATTATCGGTACGGCAGCAGATAAGATTATCGACGATACCTTTACGCTGGACATCAAGCTGGTGGCCAACAAGGGTGACAAGGCGATGGCCGAAAAAACCAAGTAAATTTCCTGAATTATTGAAAAGCCCGCCAGCTAATGCTGACGGGCTTTTTTGTGGATAGACGGCGCGTTGAATTATACGTTTTACACGTGGATGGCGCGATTTTCGGTAGCGGCCAGACACGCTTCTTTCATAGCTTCGGTGTAGGTCGGGTGGGCGTGCGACATCCGGGCTACATCTTCGGCAGACGCCCGGTATTCCATCGCTACCACAGCCTCGGCAATCATATCAGCGGCCCGGGCTCCGATGATGTGAACACCCAGGATCTCATCGGTTTCCTTGTGCGCCAGCACTTTCACCAGCCCGTCCAGGTCCATACTGGCGCGGGCGCGGCCTAAGGCCTTGAACGGAAATGAGCCGACTTTGTACGGAATGCCTTCTTTCTTGACTTCTTCTTCGGTATAGCCCACACTAGCCACTTCGGGCCAGGTGTAAACCACACCCGGAATGAGCCGATAGTTAATATGCGGCTTCTGACCGGCAATGGTTTCGGCCACAAACACACCTTCTTCTTCGGCTTTGTGGGCCAGCATGGCTCCCCGGATCACGTCACCGATGGCGTAGATATGAGGAACCTTGGTCTGCAGGTGGTCGTCTACCTCAATTTGGCCTTTCTGGCTGGTACTCAGACCGGCGGCTTCCAGGTTCAGCCCGTCAGTGTAAGGCCGGCGACCGACAGATACCAGGCAGTAATCGCCGGTGAGGGTAATCTGCTCGCCTTTAGGCGTATCGGCAATTACCTCGACCTCGTCGCCTTTGTTGACAACGCTGGTCACCTTATGGTTGAAATAAAAGTCTGCACCAAGCTTTTTTACCGCCCGCTGTAGTTCTTTACCCATTGTCTTATCCATTGTCGGGATCATGGAATCGGCATACTCGACAAAAGAGACTTTAGCGCCGATGCGAGCGTATACAGAACCTAACTCAGCCCCGATAACGCCGGCCCCGATAATGATGAGGTGCCTGGGTACTTCGGTCAGCGTCAGGGCTTCGGTGGAGCTGATAATGCGCTTTTTGTCGATCTGCATCGACGGAAACGACATGGGTTTTGAGCCGGTAGCGATAATAAAATTCTTTGCCGTAATCTGCTCATCGCTGCCGTCGTCTTTTTTTACCGTTAATGTGTGGGCATCGATAAACGACCCCAATCCCTGATGAACGTCGATTTTGTTC
Source organism: Nibrella viscosa (assembly GCF_039541875.1). Classification (NCBI taxonomy): domain Bacteria; kingdom Pseudomonadati; phylum Bacteroidota; class Cytophagia; order Cytophagales; family Spirosomataceae; genus Nibrella; species Nibrella viscosa. The sequence continues at coordinate 83,925 of NZ_BAABHB010000014.1, forward strand.
TTTTTCATCAGGAACTGCACACCCTGCACGTTGGCGTCAACAACGCCCTGCTTCCGCTTAATCATCTGCGGGAGGTCTACTTTCAGATCTGCCAGTTGGATACCGTGTTCGGCAAAGGTATGAGCCGCGTTAAAAAAATGCTCCGACGAGTCGAGCAGGGCTTTAGACGGAATACAGCCCACATTGAGGCAGGTACCACCCAGGGTTTTATATTTCTCGACAATGGCTGTTTTCATGCCTAACTGGGCGCAACGGATTGCCGCCACATAGCCGCCCGGGCCGGAGCCGATCACAATTACATCGTAATTCATAGAAATTTATTTTGCCGTGCAAATATATAACAGAGACCTGTCTGGTAAGCGCCTATTTGAAAAGAGCTTTTCGGTTGAGTATGCATAATGTTGGTACTTGATTAGTGCGCTTTGCTACGAGAAGCTTCGAATGGTGATAGATCGGCCGGTCGGGATCAACTTCCTTTGCCCGGAACTAATCTGCAACATATATACCCTATACACCCCCGGTTTATACAAAGGAGATCGCACAGTAGCTGAAAAACCCGATTTTGCCGCAAATAGGTTCTGTCCAAAGTCAGTCAGGGGCGTAGTTGGTATTAAAAATGTGTTTTTATTTTGCTTTAAAACCAAGTAAAACCCATTCTCATATTGCTGAGAGGCTGCAAAGGTTTGATTGCGAAAGGTAAAAACATCTTCGGGAAACATAGTTGTCCCGAATTGGCGAACAATTGTTTGCTGATCGATATGCATACTGTTTGTATCACCGGTGTTTGCCGGAAAGATACTGTGCTGTAGCGAGTTGATTAGTTTGACATGATACAGGTTTTTGGGAAAGTCATATTCCGAATGCCTGATCGACTGAGTCAGGATAGAATCGCCTTCCGCCTGATTCCAGTACAGTAGCCCTGAATGATTATACTGCCAGTTGGCAATGCTCGTGGCGGAGTTTTTATAGTTGGCGTTTAACTCCGGCAGATAACTAATGTAACTCCACACATTGAAGGCGAGCCCCCAAACCAGGCCAATCCCGAGAACAGCCCGCCTGTAGCGTGAGCTTAACAGCACCTGGATCGCGTACGCAAGGGAAATAGCGCAGACGGTAAAGAACCGGTAACGCCCAACCATAACGGTCCAGATACCGTCCTTTCCATACACACGCCCAACAGCGGTAACAAAACCAATCATGAGGATATATCCCAACAGCGTCAGCAACCCCAGCAGAGGCTTTTCTGACTGCCTGACCGGCCATTTGGTAAACAACCGCCAGGCACTTATTAAAAATACACTGGTGATGCTAATACCTACCAGAACGCTCCATTTTGTGACGTTCAGGCTACCGCTGACGAAGGCCCCAACAAACGCAAAAAAGCCTTTGATCACGTACGGATAATTATCGGCCAGAAAAGCTAAGGAAAGCGGGTGCAGGTATTCGGCCCGCTTATGCCCCTGGAAGTAAATGACAAACAAAAGGCCGGTCAGCAGAAACCAGGTTATGGCGAGCTTCCACCGACGTTCCAGCAGCCAGATTAGGCCTACCGGCAGCCAGGCAAACAGACCACTGCCGTACGATAGCGTTGCTATGGTGCATAGCAAGCCCGAAGTACCTGCCTTGCGGGTAATGGTTGGTTGATAAAGGGCCGCATACACGGCCCAACCGGTTAACAATACACTAGGAACCTGGCAAAAAAGGCTTTGCGCCCACGTAACCGTTTCGTGATACTGCGGCTGGAGAATCCAGAAAAAAATAGGGAGGAGATAAACGGGGGCCAGGTTTTCTCTCCGGAAAAACGAAACAAAAATCCAGAGCGTGGCGGGTATCATTAACAAACCAAGGTAACCCAGCCACTGAAGTTGAATGCTGCCAAACAAGTATTCGGACAACAGAACCAAAATGCGCACAAGCGCAATGCGGTGGTCGGAATACGATTCAAAAATTAAATCCAGACTGGCGTTTGCTTTAAACTGCTGGGCGAACAGGTAAAAGCAGGGAAAATCATCATCTCGCGGCACATTGAGTATATAACTACCCATTAGGCCAACAAACAGAGCTACAGTAGCAACCAATAGCAGAACAGATAGGCGATTTAGCGTAGAGAAGTTCATCAGAATCATTGGTTATAAATTCTTTAACTTTCTGCTAAGTACCTGTAATTGTGGCTTTTTACCAAAATAATATGGCAACCCAATTCGTCAATTATTGCGAACCAGGTTGCCATATGCTACTTTACCCATTGCCGACAGCATCCAGACACTATACGTCCAGCAAAATCCGGGTTGGGTCTTCCAGCAGTTGTTTTACGCGTACCAGGAAACTGACCGATTCTTTACCGTCAATAATCCGGTGGTCATATGAGAGGGCCACATACATAATCGGCCGGACTACAATTTCACCGTTTACCACTACCGGCCGCTCCACGATATTATGCATACCGAGAATAGCCGATTGCGGGGCGTTGATGATCGGCGTTGAGAGCATGGAGCCGAAGATACCACCGTTGGTAATCGTGAAGGTACCGCCCTGCATCTGATCAATAGTCAGCTTATTATCACGAGCCAGACCAGCCAGACGGATAATTTCTTTCTCGATCTGGGGGAAGCTCATCTGCTCGGCGTTTCGGATGACCGGCACCACCAGACCGCGCTCCGTAGACACAGCGATGGAAATATCACAATAGTCGTTATACACAATGGAGTCGCCGTCGATCATGGCGTTTACGGCCGGGAACTCCTTCAGCGCAATACAAATGGCCCGGGTGAAGAAGGACATAAAGCCCAGCCCCACGGCGTGTTTGTCTTTAAACTTGTCTTTGTACTTGGCCCTCAGGTCCATAATCGGCTTCATGTCTACCTCGTTAAAAGTAGTGAGCATGGCCGTTTCGTTCTTCACCGCCACCAGACGACGCGCAATGGTTTTGCGCAGGGATGTCATCTTCTCCCGGCGCTGGCTGCGGTCGCCGGATGGCGCGGGTGCCGATGCGGCCGGAGCAGGAGTGGCCGGCTTAGCGGCAGGCTGAGGAGATGGAGCGGGTTGTGCGGGTGCCGGTTTGGCAGCAGCTTGTGCACTAACGGCATCCTCCTTAGTAATGCGGCCCCCGACGCCGGTGCCTTGTACCTGCTGCGGGTCAACGCCTTTTTCGGAGAGTATTTTGGCCGCTGCCGGTGACGGGTGGCTGGCTGCATAACTGCCCTGGCCGTTGGTGGGCGCTTCGGTGGGTTGTGCAGGCTGGGCTGGTGCCGATGGTTGCGGTGCTGCCGGCTGAGCAGCGACAGCACCGGTTTCAATGCGGGCAATGACGGCTCCGATGGGCAGTGTTTCGCCGGCCTGGGCCACAATGCGCAGGGTGCCGGCGGCTTCGGCGGGTAGCTCAAATGTTGCTTTGTCGGATTCCAGTTCGCACAGCACTTCGTCGAGCTGTACCTGATCGCCGTCTTTCTTATTCCAGGATGCAACGGTTACCTCCGTGATGGATTCGCCCACCGAGGGTACTTTCATTTCGATAGTCGACGCAGCCGGTGCTGGTGCGGTAGCGGGTTCGGCTACGGCCTGCATGGTTGGTTTGGCAGCCTGGGGTTGTGCTTCGGCAGGTTGGGTAGTCGCACCCGGAGGGGGCGACGTACGCTGGGCGGCCGGAGCTGGTGCCGCCCCGTTGGCGGCTCCGTTGGAGTCGATGGAGCAGATAGCCGCTCCGATGGGCAGCACATCGCCTTCCTGCGCCAGAATGTGCAGGACACCGTCGGCTTCGGCGGTGAGCTCAAACGTTGCTTTATCCGAATCGAGGCCGCAGAGAACCTCATCCATCTTCACTGTATCGCCTTCTTTCTTGTACCAGGTTCCGACCGTTACTTCGGTGATTGACTCCCCTACCGGGGGTACTTTCATTTCGACAGCCATTCTTTTGGAGTTTGAGGGTTGAGGTTTGACGTTTGACGTTTACTTGAGTTGCCCAGTGGTTGAATAAGCGGAGCAACGTCAAACGTCAAACCTCAAACTTCAAACCTGTTTCATTTATTCAAACGCTTTCTGGATAAGTTCAGCCTGCTCTTTAGCATGGACTTTGGAGTAACCAGTTGCCGGTGAGGCCGAGGCTTCGCGGGAGATAACCCGCATCTTTACATCCGGCAGCACCCGCAGCATGTAGGTCCAGTAGCCCATGTTCTCCGGTTCTTCCTGTACCCATACAATGTCGGCCTTCTTGTATTGCCCCAAAAACTCCGCTAACTGCTTCTTGGGTAGCGGGTGCAACTGCTCGAGACGCACAACGGCTACGTCGTCGCGCTTGTCGGCCTGTTGCCTTTCCAGCAGTTCGTAGTAAATCTTACCGGTGCAAAGCAGTACCCGTTTTACCTTTTTAGCCTCAGCATAGCTATCCCCAATTACTTCCCGGAAGCGGCCGTTGACCAGTTCATCCAGCGGAGAGATTACCTGCGGGTGACGCAGCAATGACTTCGGCGACATCACGACCAGCGGCTTGCGGAACGGCCATGCCAGTTGCCGGCGCAGCAGATGGAACAGGTTGGCCGGCGTCGTTACGTTGGCCACCACCCAGTTGTATTCGGCCGATAATTGCAGGAATCGCTCCGGACGGGCGTTGGAGTGCTCCGGTCCCTGACCTTCGTAGCCGTGGGGCAGCAGCAGCACGACACCGTTCATGCGGTTCCACTTGGTTTCGCAGCAGGATATAAACTGGTCGATCATGACCTGAGCGCCATTGGCAAAATCACCAAACTGGGCCTCCCAGATCACCAGCGCATTCGGGTTGGCGAGGGCGTACCCGAACTCAAAGCCCAGTACGCCGTATTCCGACAGCAGGGAGTTGTATACCCTGAACGTCTGCTGGTGTTCCTGGATGTGGTTCAGGCTATTATAGGATTCGTTGGTCTCACTGTCGTGCAGGACGGCGTGGCGGTGCGAGAACGTTCCGCGCTGCACATCCTGCCCGCTCAACCGGACGATCTTGTCTTCGGTGATAATAGACCCGTAGGCCAGCAGTTCGGCGGTACCCCAGTTTACCTGACGGGTCTCAAACAGCATTTGCTGCCGGTCTTTCAGCAGTTTATCAATCTGCTTAATAGGTTTGAAGCCTTCCGGAATCTTTACCAGCGCCTGCCCGATTTTTTCGAGCTGCTCCTGCGGTACACCGGTTTCCGGCGACTGGTCGAAATCCTCGGGCTTCGACCGGCGAAGGCTGCGCCACTCCTGCTCCATCTTCGGGTACTTGTACGGTAGTGCTTTCTGCTTCACCATATCGAGCCGTTCCTGAAGGCTGGATTTAAAGGCTGTATCCATCTGACTGGCCAGCTCAGCGTCTACATCACCCCGCTCAATCAGTGCCCGGTTGTAGATTTCACGCGGGTTCTGGTGCTTGGCAATAGCCGTATACATGGTTGGCTGCGTAAACTTCGGCTCATCCGACTCGTTGTGGCCGTGCCGGCGGTAGCAAACCATATCCACAAAGATATCCCGGTTGAACTTCTCCCGGAATTCAACCGCCAGCTTCATGCAGAAAACCACAGCCTCCGGATCGTCGCCGTTGACGTGCAGCACCGGTGCATCAATGATCTTGGCAACGTCGGTGCAGTAGATCGACGAGCGGGCGTCTTCAAAATCAGTTGTGAAGCCAACCTGGTTATTAATCACAAAGTGGAAGGTACCACCGGTATGATAACCTGCCAGTTTTGACATCTGGGTTACCTCATACACGATTCCCTGACCGGCCACGGCCGCGTCACCGTGAATCAGCACGGGCATTACCTTATCGTAGTCGCTGTTGAACAGGCCGTCGGCACGCGCCCGCACAAAACCTTCAACTACCGGGTTCACGGCCTCCAGGTGTGAGGGGTTCGGAGCTAGTTTCAGGTTTACCTGCTTGCCGTTGGGTGTTTCAACCTGGCTGGAGTAACCGATATGGTATTTAACATCACCATCGCCGTAGACCTCTTCGGGCAGGTTGCCTTCAAATTCGTTGAAGATGGCATCGTAGGTTTTACCCAAAATATTAGCCAGCACATTCAGGCGGCCCCGGTGCGCCATGCCGATCATGATTTCTTCCACGCCCAGGTCGGCGGCTGCGGTAATCATGGCGTCTAGCGCTGGAATGGTCGTTTCGCCACCTTCCAGAGAGAACCGCTTCTGACCCAGATACTTGGTATGCAGGAAGTTCTCGAAAACAACAGCTTCGTTCAGTTTCGACAAAATCCTGGTTTTTTCGTCGTGCGACGGCTTATACTCCGGCAGTTCGCGCTCGATTTTAGCCTTGAACCACTCCAGAATGGCCGGCTCCCGGATGTACATATACTCGAAGCCGATGCGGCCGGTGTATACCTTGTTGAGCTTACTCAGGATGGCTCGCAGTGTAGACGGCCCCATTTTCAACTCATTACCACATTCAAACACAGTATCCAGATCGGCGTCCGACAAGCCAAAATCGCTCAGGTCGAGCAGCGGCTGGCGGTCTTTCCGTTTCCGGATGGGGTTGGTTTGGGAAAGCAGGTGGCCTCTTGACCGGTACCCCAGAATCAGATTACGAACCCGGAGTTCTTTATCGACGTGGTTTTTATCAACCTCGGCCGGCACCCCTTTAACAGCCGCTACTCCATTGGTCGGTGCCGGTGCGCCGTTTCCGTTACTGCTGGTCGATTCACTATAGGTTTGAGAGAACTCAAAGCCTTCAAAAAATTTCTGCCAGCTTTCATCCACCGAACCAGGATCCTGTTTGTAGGATTGGTACAATTGGTCAATGTAAGCCGCGTCAGAATTAGCTATATACGAGTACTTATCCATAAAAAGACACGTCGCGTTGTTTAACCGACAAAGTTATAAGATGATTACCGAAGGACATACATTATTTTTCCTGTTTTTATCCAATACCTTGTCTAATGAAAGCCATTGTCCCTTTGACCAATACAAGATTTGCTTTGTATTCACCGGACAGCGGGTAAGACCGGCATCTATCTGACTTTTTGATCGGAACACGCTATAGTAAGAACAAAGGCAGGCCTATTTAATTTGCCTGTCTACACTATTTTTCATTTTTCTGCTCTTATGCGCCATCGCATGAATGTGCTAACTTTTCTCGGATGCTGGCTCATTGCCTTTTCCGTTCCGGCCGCCGACCGGACATTCCAGCTTCAATCCCCGAATCAGCAACTGCATATAACGGTGGAGGTGGGTAATCAGGTTCGTTACCGCGTCAGCCATAACGGCATTGATCTGCTCCAGCCTTCAACACTATCAATGACCCTGGCCGACGGCCGTACGCTTGGCCGCAACAGTACGTTTCGGAAGCAAACGCTAGCCAGCGCCAACCGGACAGTGACCCCGCCCTACGGCATCAGCCAGACTATTCCGGAGCAATTCAATGAGTTACGGCTGGATTTCCGGGAAAACTTCGCCATTATTTTCCGGGCGTATAACGAAGGGGTGGCGTACCGCTTTGCGACCAACCTGCGGGACTCCATCCGGGTGCAGAACGAGGAGGTACAGTACCGGCTGGCGGGTGATTGGCCGGCCTATTTTCACCCCAGCGAATTTTTGAGTTCGTTTGAGTCAAATTATGTGTATAAACCGCTGTCGCAGCAAACGCAGCAGAGCAGTCTGCCGATTCTGGCGGAAGTACCTAATGGCGTACGATTGGCCTTTCTGGAGTCTGACCTGCTGGATTACCCCGGCCTGTACCTGAAGCGGGATTCGACGCAGACCAGCACCTTGATGGGGCTGCTGCCGGCCTACCCGAAGGTAGTGGAGCAGGGCGGGCATAGTAAGTTCAATATGCTGGTGCGGGAGCGGGAGCCTTATCTGGCCCAAACGATTGGTATGCGGGCTTTTCCCTGGCGGGTGATGGCGGTGGCGCAGACCGACAAAGACCTGCTGAATAACCAGCTCGTTTACCTGCTGGCATCGGAAAACAAACTGGGCGATGTGTCATGGGTGAAGCCCGGCAAGGTGGCCTGGGACTGGTGGAGCGCCAATAACCTTACGGGCGTTCCGTTCAAGGCCGGGTTTAACACTGAGACGTACAAATACTTTATTGACTTTGCCGCCCGCAACGGCATTGAATACGTAAACCTGGATGAAGGTTGGTCGGATCAGTTTGACCTGCTGAAGCCGGCCAATAAACTGGACATGGACGAGGTGGTCCGCTACGCCAGACAGAAAAACGTTGGGCTGATTCTGTGGTGCGTCTGGCACACGCTGGACCGGCAGATGCAGCCGGCCCTCGACCAGTTTGCCAAATGGGGCATTGCTGGGGTAAAAGTAGACTTTATGGACCGTGACGATCAGGTGGTGGTCAATTTCTACGAGCGGCTGCTGCGCGAAGCGGCCAAACGGAAGATGCTGGTAAACTACCATGGAGCTTACAAGCCTACCGGGCTGCAGCGTACATTTCCCAATAACATCAACCGGGAAAGTGTGAAGGGGCTGGAGTGGAACAAGTTCAACCCGCAGGGCATTACGCCGGAGCATGATGTCACACTGCCGTTTATCCGGATGCTGGCGGGTTCGATGGATTATACGCCGGGAGCCATGACGAACATGAACAAAGAGAACTGGCGGATGATTTTTGAGCAGCCGATGAGCCAGGGCACAAGGGCGCATCAGTTAGCCATGTTTGTGGTCTACCACGCGCCCCTGCAGATGCTGGCCGATGCACCAACGGCCTATGAGCGCGAGCCTGACGTCCTGAAGTTTCTGGCTGCTGTACCCGTGACCTGGGACGAAACCGTACCCCTGGACAGCAAAGTGGCCGATTACGTGACCATTGCCCGGCGCAAGGGCGATGCCTGGTATGTCGGCTCCATGACCGACTGGACCGCCCGTGACCTCTCCCTCAAACTCGATTTTCTGGGCGATGGTACTTACCAGATAGAAGTCTTCCGCGATGGCCCCAACGCCGAACGTGTCGGCAGTGATTACGTCCGTGAGGTCAAAACCGTCCGTAAAGGTGAGACTGTTGCCATTCCGATGGCGGCTGGTGGGGGATGGGTGGCCAGGTTTACAAAGTAGAGGTCAGCATCTCTGCTGGCCGAGACATTACACCGTCTGCGAGAACAGCCGCTCGCGGGTCTGGGAGCGGTGCAGGCGCTTGTCGAAGGCCATGCAGATGTTGCGGAGGAAGGGCATACCGGCGGGCAGGACACGCAATGCCTGTTCGTCGTACACGATAAGGCCGTCCTGCCGGAAACCTTCCAGCTTTAACGCTAACTCCTCCCACTCGGCCGGTGTCCAGTCAGATAATTCCCATTGGGTGCCGTAGCAGCACATGATGGTCAGGATCTGCCGCCGTACCCACTGATCTTCGGGGTTGAGCACATGACCACGGGTGAGGGGCAGTTCGCCGGCCTGAACACGGGCCATGTAGGTGTCTACATCTTTTTCGTTCTGGGCAAAGGCCGTCCAGACATCACCGATGGAGGAGGCACCCAACCCCAGCAGGACCTGGGTGCGGGTGGTGGTGTAGCCCATGAAGTTCCGGTGCAGAGCGCCGGTCTGCATGGCTTTATACATCGAGTCGTGGGGCATGGCAAAATGGTCCATGCCAATTTCGTGGTAACCGCCGGCTTCCAGCAGGGCCAGACCAACTTCGTAGAGGGTGCGCTTGCCTTCGCCCGAGGGGAGGTCTTCGTCGCGGAACCCGCGCTGCCCGTTGCCCTTGATCCAGGGCACATGGGCGTAGGAGTAAAAGGCGATGCGGTCGGGGCGAAGCGCCAGCGTTTTGGCTACCGTGTCCCGGATGGATTCCGGGCGCTGAAAGGGCAGACCGAACACCAAATCGTGGCTGACAGAGGTATACCCAATTTTCCGCGCCCATTCGGTTACGTTCTGTACATTCCGGAACGGCTGGAAACGGTGAATGGCCTTCTGCACCACCGGATCATAATCCTGCACCCCAAAACTTACCCGGCGGAAACCATGATCGTATAACGTTTGCAGGTGCTCGCGGGTGGTGTTGTTAGGGTGACCTTCCCAGCCGTATTCGATGGTATCGGCCTGATCGGCAAAGAGGAACAGACCTTTCATCAGCTTGTCCAGACTCTGCGGTTTAAAGAAGCTGGGGGTACCTCCGCCCAGGTGCAGGTAGGCAAGGCGCGGTCGCTCCGGCAGCAGGTCGCAATACAGCATCCACTCCCGAATCAGGGCGTCGATATACGGTTCTTCTACGGCATGATTGCGGGTGATGCGCTTGTTGCAGCCGCAAAACGTACACAGACTCTCGCAGTAGGGCAGGTGTATATACAGGCTGACGCCATGCGTGCCGTTGGTGCTTCGGAAGGCCCGTTGCAGGCTGGTGATCCAGGCGGCTTCACTGAAGGTGGTATTGTCCCAGAAGGGTACGGTGGGATAGCTGGTGTAGCGCGGGCCAGGTACGTTGTACTTCTGAATAAGCGATGTGTTCATACGATTGGCTGTTCTCCCCGCAAAGTTGCCGCTTAGCTCTCCGCTATACCCTGACATTGTTCCGCATCGGGTCTAACAAGTATCAGCTATGCGGCTGATTATCGTCATGCGTTGCGGGCGGGCATCCGGCGAACTTGCACAAAATTTCTCCTCATGAGTACGGCGACATTAACCCAAACGACTTGCTTTCACTGCGGTAACGACTGCCCCGAACAACCTATCGTGTTTGACAAAAAAGCGTTTTGCTGCGACGGCTGCAAGGCCGTGTACGAAGTCCTGAATGCCAATCAACTCTGCCAGTATTATGAACTGATGCCGGCCCCCGGTCAAGCGCCCCGAATTGCGCGGCTGGAGTTTCTGGATCATCCCGATATCATCAGCCAACTGCTTGAATTTACCGACGGTGCGGTGTCTAACGTGACTTTTTATGTGCCGTCTATCCACTGTAGTTCCTGTCTGTACCTGCTGGAGCACCTGTACCGAATCAGCCCGGCCATTCAGACCTCGCGGGTCGATTTTCTAAAAAAGCACGTTCACGTTACCTTCCTCCAGAAAGACATCAGCCTGCGGCAGGTAGCCGAAATGCTGACCTCGCTAGGCTACGAGCCGCTGATAAGCCTGAACGATGTGGTGAAGGAGACCGAGACGCCATCGTACCGGCCGCTGCTGTACAAGCTGGCCGTGGCGGGTTTCTGCGCGGGTAACATCATGCTGTTCAGTTTCCCGGAGTACCTGGGGCTGGACGACCCTTCCTTCAAAAAGCTGTTCGGCTACCTGAACCTGCTGCTGGCCACGCCGGTAATCTTTTATTCGGGATGGGGCTATTTTGAATCCGTCTGGGCAGCCCTCCGCCGGAAGATGATCAACATTGATCTGCCCATTCTGGTCGGTATCCTCACCGCCTACAGCCGAACTATTTACGAAGTACTGACACAAACCGGGGCCGGCTATTCTGATTCCGTCACGGGGCTGATTTTCTTCCTGCTGATTGGTAAATGGTTTCAGCAGCGCACCTACGACTTTATGTCCTTCGAGCGCGATTACAAATCCTACTTCCCGCTGGCGGCTACGCGGCTGGTGCCTGCACGGGGCAGGGGGCAGGGGGCAGGGGGCTTGGGGCTTGGGGGAAGGGGCGTGGGGGCCGAGTTAGCAGAGCTATTACCCCCTGCCCCCTGCCCCCTGCTCGAAGAATCCGTGCCGGTGGCGTCGCTAAAGAAAGGCGACCGGATACGCATTCGGAACCAGGAGCTGATTCCGGCGGATGGTATTCTATACAAGGGGAGTGCGACGATTGACTATAGCTTTGTGACGGGTGAGTCGGAGCCGGAAAGTAAGAAGCCGGGTACGCTACTATATGCCGGTGGTAAGCAGCTTGGCGAAGCTATCGAACTTGAAGTGGTGCGGGAGGTGTCTCAGAGTTACCTGACGCAATTGTGGAACAACGATGCCTTCCGGAAAGGAGCCCAAAGCCGTATCCGCACCTTTGCCGATGCAGTGGGCAAATATTTTACCGTTACCGTGCTGACGCTGGCGTTTCTGGTTGGCACCTACTGGTACCTGACCGATGCGGCCAAAGCGGTTAATGCCTTCACCGCTATTCTGATTGTGGCCTGTCCGTGTGTGCTGTCGCTGTCGTATCCCTTCGTGCTGGGCAATGGCATACGAATCTTTGGAAAGCAGCAATTTTACCTCAAAAATGCCGATGTGCTGGAGCAGATGGCCGCCTGCGATACCATTGTGTTCGATAAAACGGGTACCCTGACTTCTGCTATGGCTACCCGGCCGGTTGAAGATTTCAGCGTACCGCTCGATGAAATGGAACGCTCGCTGGTGGCTTCGCTGGTACAGCAGTCGGCGCACCCATTCAGCCGGAAGCTGTTTGCGCACCTGGCCGATGCCCTGACGCTGCCGGTGGAGAACTTTACAGAAGTAACCGGCCAGGGTATCAAAGGCCTGGTGTACGGACAATTTGTTAAGATCGGCGCCCGGTCGTTTGTGCACCCCTCACCCGGGAATGAGGCTAATGAGGTTGAAGGCTCCGTGGTACACGTGAGCATCGACCATATCTACCGGGGCTGTTTCCGGTTTCCCAACCAGTTCCGCGCCGGTATTAGTACCATGCTGGCGAGCCTACAGGCAAACCACACCCTCTACCTGCTCTCTGGTGATAACGACGCTATTCTGCGCAGCCCGGCCGGCAAGGACCTACAGGCGTGGTTTTCCGGCAAAGAGCAGATGGTGTTCGACTGCCACCCGCAGCAGAAACTGGATATGATTCGCTCGCTACAGGCCAAAGGTCGCCGGGTGCTGATGGTCGGCGATGGTCTGAACGATGCCGGAGCCCTGAAACAGGCTGATGTGGGCATTGCCGTGACGGACAATACCATTCAGTTTACCCCGTCGAGCGACGCCATTCTGGAAGCCGGTGCGCTGCGTCGCCTGCCCGATTTTCTGACCTACAGCCAGTTCGGAATGCGGCTGATACGCTTCAGCTTTGCGGTGTCGCTCATCTACAACTGCATCGGTCTCTCTTTTGCCGTCACGGGTAATCTGTCGCCGGTAGTAGCCGCCATTCTGATGCCGCTCAGCTCCGCCACTATGGTGTTTATCGCCACGCTGGGCATGCGCTGGAAAGGCGCACAGCTGTTCCCGCACTGATTACATCTGGTTACTACCTGCGAGCCGGATATGAATCCGGCTCTTTTTTGTGTATACAATAATATAATTCGGTATCTTCTTGGAAATTGTATTTTAACCGGTAATTTTAGTGTTGTTCCGGTAGTTGCGTTAATAACATAGGTAGCAATAATAATCAGTTTGTAAGCAGTATGCAGGTCCGTACAATTAGTAGCAGTGTTTAGTAGTTGATGCGACTTCCCGGTTTGTTTAGGATTTACAAATAACCGTTTTGTCATATGCGAAAACTATACAGAATCCTGGGAATCGTTCTGCTGATTGGGGTTGTTGCGGCTGGTGGTGTGCTGGCTTATTTGCGTTTTGTGCTGCCCGCTGTTGATCGGGCTCCGGATATGAAGGTGGAACTAACGCCTGAACGGGTCGCCCGCGGGAAATACCTGACCCATCATGTGATGGGTTGTATGGATTGCCATTCGGTAACCGATGACAAAACGTTTCTGCATCCGGTAAAAGGGCCGCTGGGAACGGGCTATACAGTGAATGATCCGGCTTACCCCAAAAATGCTGCGGTGCCGAATATCACGCCAATCGGCGTTGGAAAGTGGACCGATGGAGAGCTGTTTCGGGCCATTACCTCCGGCGTTCGCAAAGATGGCTCGGCCCTGTTTCCGCTTATGCCGTACGAAGCCTTTGGGCAGGCTGACCCCGAGGATATAAAAGCGGTAATTGCCTATTTGCGTACACTGCCGCCGGCCGGACAAGCCTACGAGAAACCAGACTGGGACTTCCCGATGAACCTGCTTATCAACACCTTTCCTAAACAGGCGAAGTTTACCAAAAAGCCCGATCAGTCCAATGAACTGGGCTATGGGCGCTATCTGGTCAATATTGCCGGCTGTACGCACTGTCATGTGCAGCGCGACGAAAAAGGTGCTCCGATAGCGGGCACTGAATTTACGGGTGGTATGCCGTTTAAACAGGCAACGGGTGGGGTAGCGTTTTCGGCCAATATCACTCCCGATCCGGAGACGGGTATTGGCAAATGGACCCGCCAGCATTTTATCGAAAAATTTGCCAATGCGACCTTTGAAGCGGAGAAGAAAACGGCTGTCGGCGAAAACCAGTTTAATACCAGTATGCCCTGGGCCTTTTATAGCGGAATGACCGACGAAGATTTAGGGGCCATTTACTCGTATCTGATGAGCCTGAGACCTGTAGCGCATAAGATAGACAAGTTTGTGGTCGACGATCACCCGGTGGCGTTGAAATAAGCAAAAGGTGGGCCGGTGCCCACCTTTTTAGTTGGTATCTACCGTTACAACGGCTTTCCCCTGGGCTATACCGCTACCGCAGGAACTACTGAGGGATGTGATTTTGTATTCCGTAGTAGTAACCGGGGCTACTGTCAGGACAAATGGGTTGATAAACGTTCCGCTGACCTTTGTACCGTCAGACAGGGTGAACGACCAGGGTGGCAGCCCATTTTTAAACTGCACCCGCACCCGCGCCGTCTGACCGGGCCGGATGGCGGCTTCGCCCATCACCAGCGCCTGCCCGGTATTGGGTGCCAGCACGGTCAGGCTTGTTTCTGTGCCGTTGACGGCCGGGCTGGTGGCGATAACCCGCAGCCGGATCGTGTTGACGGTATCCCGCAGAAAAGCCGGGTTGATTGTAGCTTTTAATACCCCATCCTTGTATGTGGTGGCCAGGCTGACAAACCGGCCGGTAGAGTCGCCGGCCTGGACAATCCATTTGTTGCCGGCATAAAAGCGGCCGGTACTCGTAAACGGAACGGTTATCTCGCTGCCGTAGCACAGGGTCCGGTTGCTCAGATTGCCGGTGGTAATGGTGGAAGGCGGTACGTTGACCTGTACAAAGGCCCGGCCCCTGAACTCGCCCACCCCGCAGGCGCCCCCCGCTGAGGTAATACTATAGCCGGTAGGGTTGGCCGGCGTTACTCTGACTTTATGCGGGGTTTTGGTAATTCCGTTCTCGTAGGTGCCGTCGGACAGCAGGACGAACCAGGGGCCGTTGCCGCTGAAGTCGATGGTCAGGTCGGTACTTTTGCCGTCTTCGATCCGGATGGAGTCTGGCCGCAGGATGGCTGTTGCCTGGGTGGATACGGTTACCTGGGCAATGTCGCTGGTAATAGTAGGGTAGGTAGATACAACCCGTATCCGGTAGGTTTTACCGGGCGTAATGCCGTAGGGCAGGCGCGTGGTGAGTGGGCTGCCGGCTGCCTGGCCGGGCAGGTTTGTCCAGCTTCCGGTATCGCCTTCAATCTGGGCCACAAACTCGTTGCCGGTCGTATAACGTCCGGTAGCGTTGAACGCCATCTGGAACGGTGTACCCGTGCAGACCTTATACCCGCCACCGGGGGCTTTCAGCGTCAGGGCCGGGGCCGGGTTTTCGCTGACGTTAACAATCACGGTGCCGGTTGCGGTACCGGTTGCACAGGCGTTGCTGACGCGGATAATGTTATACGCTGTGGGTGTGGCCGGAGCCACCATCAGGCGGTAAGGTGACTCCAGCGTATTAATTACCTGCGTACTATCCGACAGCACAAACGACCAGGGGCCGGCCCCGCTCAGCGCTACCTGAAGGGTAGTCGACTGGCCGGGCATGATGGTGGTGGCGGTACCGCCATCGGGCATTTCGACGCGGGCCGTGGGTGGTGGCAGAATCCGGATGGGATGCACAGAGCCATAAACGGCGGGGCTCGTCGATACAACCCGAATCTGGTAGCGGTGATCGGGCGCTTTGTTGGCGGGGATGGTCACCAGCAGCGGGTTGGCTTTGGCTGGTTCGTTCAGGTTAATAAAATTGTTCTCGGCATCGACCAGCTGAACCACAAATCCATTATCTGCCCGGAAGTCGCCGTTGGTCGTATACGCTACCGAAATCAACGTACCGGGGCATACGGCCAGTTTCGACAGACCCACTGTCTGGATGGTGGGTTGTACTCGCTGCCCGGTATCGCCGGGTGTGCCATTATTCGGCAGGGTATCCCGGCGGCTGACAGGTGTATTGGAGGGATGTGGGTAGTTGGGCGTAGTGAATGGGGCTGCCGGGATACTTCCGGCGGTAAGCACCCAAAGGAGTTCCGCAAACAAAAGAATTGGCAGCAGGTTGGTAATCTGTCTCATGTAAACAATCAGGCCACACATATCGTCATGCAACCGCTTCGGCGGTCCAGTAATGAGCGTCACAAAAGTAAGAAACAGGATGAACGAAGATTTCTTCTACCTGCGTGTTATTGAAATTATTCCTGAAACCGCCGATGCTAAAAGCTTCCGGCTCCAGCCGGTCGATGGCCCGGTTCCGCCTTACCGGGCCGGGCAGTTTCTTACGTTTATCCTCAACCGCGACGGTCACGAGGTACGGCGCTCCTATTCCCTCAGTTCTACCCCCGGTGTTGATCCGTACTGGCAGGTGACCATCAAACGGGTAATAAACGGCGAAATATCCCGCTACCTGCTCGATCACCTGCGCGTTGGCGATACTCTGCCTGCGCTACCACCGGCTGGCCGGTTTACCCTGGAGACCGGCCCAAAGCACCGGCGCAACCTCATTTTGCTGGGTGCCGGCAGTGGCATCTCCCCGTTGTTCGGCCTGCTGAAGCAGGTTTTGCACCAGGAGCCGCAAAGCTCGGTGACGCTGCTGTATAGTAATACCCGGGAGTCGGCTATTATCTTCCGGGAGGCTCTTGCTCAATTGCTGCAGCAATACCCGGACCGTTTTCGGCTGTGGCATCTGCTAAGCCAGCCGTCGGACGACTGGACCGGGCTGCGGGGGCGGCTCAATAATACCCGTCTGGAGCAGATGCTGCCGGACCTGACCAGGGGCAACCGGCAGGATTGTCTGTTCTACGTATGCGGCCCCGGCGATTATATGCGAATGGTGCAGTTTACACTGCTTTTCAGTGGTTTCCGGCCCGAGCAGCTCCGACGCGAGAACTTCGTTATCGAACCCGTGACCTTATCGCCACCCCCTGAGTTGAGCCACGACCATCGGGTGCTGCTGCGTTACCGGGGGCAGGCCTACGATATAGATGTGCCGGCCTACAAAAACATACTACAGGCTGCCCTTGACCACGGCATTGCGCTGCCGTATAGCTGCCGGGGTGGGCGATGCTCGTCCTGCGCGGCCCGGTGCCTAGGGGGGCGGGTATACATGACCATCAACGACGTGCTGACGGCGCACGATCTGGCCGAAGGCTGGGTGCTCACCTGCACCGGTTACCCGGAAAGTGAAGGCGTGGTGATTGAGGTATGAGTAGGCTGGTCATCCTGCGGATTCCAGGGAAGGTCGATCGTTACGCGGGTACCGGTGTCGGGCTCCCGCCGTTCGTGGCCCGGCCTTTCGTGGCCCGGCCGTTCGTGGCCCGGCCTTTCGTGGCCCGGCCCCATTGCTGGGCTGGTGTCAGTTGTATTATGCCAGGTGATGCGGCCACCGATAATGGCGACCCGGCTTTCGATATTGCCAATACCGAGTCCCTGGCGGGTGTGCTGGTAATCGAAGCCGACGCCATTGTCCCGGTACTCCAGCACCAGCCGGTTGTCGGTGGCCGAAAACCTAATGTCTATACGGGTCGCGTTGGCGTGTTTCAGGGTATTGCTGATCAGTTCCTGAGTTATGCGGTACAGCATGCGTTCAACCTCGGCCGGCATTCGGTCGGGGGCTTCGTTCAGGGTCAGGTGTGCCCGGATCTCTTCGGTGGCGTTGATCCGGTTCAGGAGTTCTTCCATAGCCGCTACATAGCCGTACTGTTCAAGTGTTCGGGGGTTTAACTTCCGGAGCAGATTTCGTACATCGCTGATGGTATCATTGATAAGCCCGACCATATTTTCCCGGATGGTGCGGGTATCGGTATTGTCGGTAAGGTATTGACTCATCTGCGAGATATACAGCTTCAGGGTAGCCAGCCGGGTGCCAATTTCGTCGTGCAGGTCACGGGCAATATCTTTTTTCACCTGCTCCTGAATGCTGTAGGCAAGTCGGATGCGCTCGGCCTGCTGCTCCCGAATAGTATTTTCCCGCCGGCGAATCCAGACGTAAGCCAGCACGCCAAGCAGAATGGCCATCAGCAGCAGAAAAGGCGGGGTGCGCCACCAGGGGCTGTGGATGGTAATGACCAGTGTCTGTAATTGATCACTCCACAGGTTGTCTTTGTTGGCGGCCTTTACTTTAAAGGTGTACCTATCGGGCGGCAGGTTGGCGTAGCGTACGTAGTTTTTCTCGCCGGCGGCCACCCAGTATTTATCGTATCCCTCGAGCTGGTACTGGTACTGATTCCGGCCGTTACTGATGTAGTCGATAGCGGCAAATTCCAGCGACAGCGTGTTGTCGGAGTAGGGTAGCTCAATGGCTGAGGTTTCGCCTACGTAGGTGTCGGTCCGGAACGGCTCTTCGTTAATTTTCAGATCGTAGATATGAACCGATGGTTTGAACGTACTGCTCTGGTACCGTTCCGGCCGGAAGCGGTTGAACCCGTTGACGCCCCCGAAAAAAAGCTCCCCGTCCTTCGTTCGCAGATAGGCGTTCCCGTTGAACTCATACCCCTGGAGGCCATCAGACAGGTCGAAATTTTTAAAACGCTCTCTCGCCGGATCGAACCGGGCAAGCCCCCGGTTCGTACTTAGCCACAGATTCTGGTCCGTGTCGGGCAGCACACAGTACACAAATGAATTGGCCAGGCCATCCCGGTCGGTATACAGTTTAAGTTGCTTTGGCTGGGTTGGTTTCTGGTTCCAGGGCATTGTAGCCAGCCCCCGATCAGTAGCCAGCCAGAGTGCCTGCCGGGCAGTATCGTTGTACATATGCAAAACTGTATAGCCTTCCAGTTCCCGGAGAAGTACCGGCCAGGGGGTTGTGGGAGGAGATCCCGGTGGCGGAAGCTGAAAACAGAACACCCCATGTAACTGAGTGCCCACCCAAAGCCGGCGTGTCTTCGGAAGAAACATCAGGCTAAAGATGTTGCGTTCGTGCAGGGCCGGCAGCACCTGCCACGACCGGGTTGGTATGTCTAACTGGTATAAGCCGTCTTCGGTCGCCGTAATCAGCGTATTGGCGTCGGTGCTGACCATGTTCCGGACATAATTGATTGCCACCAGGCTTTTGTTTTCGTTGGGGAAATCATACGGCTCAAACGTCTGACGGGCCGGGTTAAACAGCAGTACCCCATAGGTAGTGCCCACCCAGAGACGGCCCTGCGGGTCGCGATACAAGTGCTTTACCGGCCGGTCTTTGGGCAGAAAACCTGGGCCGGCACCGTGCAGATACCGCCTGATTATCCGGTTGCTTCGGCGGTCCAGCACATTGATGCCCAGCTCAGTGCCAATCCAGACAAGATCACCGGGAATTTCTTCGACCATGCCGCGGACCGTATAGCCGTCCAGTTGCTGATTATAGGCCAGGTCGCCGGTATACGCTTTTTTAACCATACCGCCGAGCAGAAACGGTTCATGCACAATTTTGGCGATGCCGTTGGGGTCAACGTTGGCCCAGACTATGTCACGGTCATCAACATATACTTTCTTGATGATGAAGTCGGTCAGCCGTTTGTCGCCATCGGTAAAATCGTTGATCTGACTGAATTGACGGGTGTTTTTGTTGAAATACAGCACCCCACTGTGCTGCGTGCCGAGCCAGAGCAGCCCCTGTTTGTCTTCATCGATGCTGTATACCGGTTCTGATGGCTGGTTCGGCCTGGGAACAAAGACCTGAAAGCGGAGATGCCGGTAATCCAGGCGGACCAGGCCAATGTTGGTGCCGAGCCAGGCTATATCGTTGGTATCGATATGAAAGGCAAATACCGCCTGCGCCTTACCAACCTGATTGTCGGGTTGGTCGCTGAAATAGTGGTAGATTTTTCTCTCCCGGAGATTGTAACGAATCAGGCCTTTTGGAGCGTGAAGCCAGATGTCGCCGGCGGGTGTCCGCAGCGTTGAACTCTGCAGGTCATATTCTTTCGGCGGTTTCAGCGATGGCTCAAGCCGGGTCTTGGTTTCGGTTCGCAGATCGAACGACACGAGCCCTTCCTGATCGCTGAGGTACAGCAGTTCCCGCTGGTCAACGTAGAAGGGCAGCGTGCGGTTGGGTACCGGTTTACCATCGTCCTGCAGATAGTGAAAACTGCTGAAATTATCACTTCGGCGATTATAGCGGTTCAGACCCTCATTGGTACCGATCCAGAGGTTCCCGGCCGGATCTTCAACAATACCGAAGATATTATTACCCCAGATGGTCTCTTCTACGTTTCGGTTGGGCCGGTAGGTCCGGAAGCGATGCCCGTCGTAGCGATTCAGCCCGTCCTGGGTGCCAAACCACAGAAAACCACGGCTGTCGTTCAGCATATAATACACCGATCCCTGGGTCAGCCCGTCATCCACCCCGATATGGTCGACCCGAAACGGCTGTGCCTGTATCCGCCCGCTCCATAGGTACAGCATTACTACACTAACAAGCAGCCGGTAAGGGATATGGGGCATCATCAGAATGCAGGCGATACGCTTCAGAAATGGAATTATACAAAATGTTTGCGCTTCTTAGCAGCCTTTGAGGAATTTTAATTTAAAAATTTCCTTATACCTCTATAGACTGGTAATTTCGGAGGTTACAAGGCTCTGAAACCTAACCTATGCATTTACAAAACGTCATCTCTGCTGCCTTACTAATGAGTGCTTCCGTTACATGCGCCCAACCCAATGGGCCGCTTTCTTATCCGCAAACCCGCAAAACCGACCAGGTCGATGAGTACCACGGCACCAAAGTGGCCGATCCGTACCGCTGGCTCGAAGACGATCGCTCTGCTGAAACCACCAGGTGGGTAAACGCTCAGAATCAGGTCACCTCCGGCTATCTGGAGCAGATTCCGTACCGGAAGCAGTTGCAGAACCGGCTGGAAGAGGTGTTTAACTACCCCAAATATTCGGCCCCGTCCCGTAAAGGCGACTGGTTTTATTTCTCCAAAAACGATGGCTTGCAGAACCAGTCGGTGCTGTACCGGCAAAAGGGGCTGGAGGGTACCCCCGAAGTGGTGATCGATCCTAATAAGCTATCGGCCGACGGTACGACCCGCCTGATGTCGTTTAACTTGTCGAAGAATGGCCGGTATGCAGCCTACGCACTGTCGAAAGCCGGCTCCGATTGGCAGGAAATCTATGTCATGGATATGCAAACCCTGAAACCTATCACTGATAAACTGGAGTGGGTGAAGTTTACGGGAGCGGCCTGGCAGGGTAACGGATTTTACTACAGTCGGTACGAGAAACCGCTGGGTAGTGAATTGGCGGCTAAGAATGAATACCAAAAAGTATATTATCACCGAATTGGTACCCCGCAGGAGCAGGATAAGCTGTTTTATGAAGACAAGGCACATCCGTTGCGGTACTTTTTTCCACAGACAACTGAAGATGAGCGTTTTTTAATTCTGAACATCTCGGAAGGTACTGACGGTGCCGAAATCTGGTACCAGGACGCCCAGGCCGGTAATTCTTCTGTTAAAAAGCTGTTTGACGGATTTGCTTACAATTATTCCGTAGTGGATAATATTGGCGACCGGCTCTTGGTATACCACAACAATGGGGCACCTAATTATAAAGTTTCGCTGGTGGAGCCCAGTACGGGTACTATGCGTGATTTGGTACCTGAGAAGCCGGAAAAACTGGAGAGCCTCAGCACCGCCGGAGGTAAATTGTTTGTCGAGTACCAAAAAGATGTAACATCCCGGGTTTATGTATACGACCTCAGCGGTCGTCTCGAAAACGAAGTAGTATTACCGGGCATTGGCTCAGCGGCCGGCTTTGGCGGTGAAAAAGACGATACGTTTGTGTTCTACACCTTTACCTCGTTCACGTTCCCGCCGACAATCTACCGCTATGATATAGCCACCCGGAAAACTACGGTCTTTCGTGAGCCGGTGGTCAATTTCACACCAACCGATTATGAAACCAAACAGTTGTTTTTCACCAGCAAGAATGGTACCCGGGTACCTATGTTTGTGACGTTTCGGAAGGGAATTCGGCTCGACGGCAGCAATCCCACACTGCTGTACGGTTACGGCGGTTTCAATGTCAGTTTGCCGCCTGCGTTCAGCGCGCTGCTGATTCCTTTTCTGGAGCAGGGGGGGCTATATGCGCAGGTTAACCTGAGAGGGGGTGGGGAATACGGAGAAGACTGGCACAAGCAGGGAATGAAGCTGAAAAAGCAGAATGTATTTGATGATTGTATTGCCGCAG
Source organism: Nibrella viscosa (assembly GCF_039541875.1). Classification (NCBI taxonomy): domain Bacteria; kingdom Pseudomonadati; phylum Bacteroidota; class Cytophagia; order Cytophagales; family Spirosomataceae; genus Nibrella; species Nibrella viscosa. The sequence continues at coordinate 106,211 of NZ_BAABHB010000014.1, forward strand.
CCGAATACCTGATTGCACAGAAATATACGTCTCCGCAGAAACTAGCCCTGCGGGGTGGTTCAAACGGTGGGTTGCTGGTAGGTGCGGTTATAAATCAGCGTCCCGACCTGTTTAAAGTAGCCATTCCGCAGGTGGGCGTAATGGATATGTTGCGCTTCCATAAATTTACCGTCGGCTGGGGTTGGGTGTCGGATTACGGCAGCAGCGACAATGCCGAGGAGTTCAAAGCCCTGTACGCCTACTCGCCGATTCACAACATCCGGGAAGGCATTAACTACCCGGCTACGCTAATTACCACCGCCGACCACGACGACCGGGTGGTGCCGGCGCACTCCTTTAAGTACGCGGCTACGCTACAGGAAAAATACAAAGGACCCAACCCGGTGCTGATCCGGATCGATACCAACTCAGGCCACGGCGCCAGCAACACCAAAAAGAATATCGAACAGGTGGCCGATATCTACTCGTTCATTCTGTGGAATATGGGGGTGAAGAGCCTTTCGGAAGAGGCAAGTAAGTGAGGTATAAACAGCAGGGGCTGACCGGCGTGCCGGTCAGCCCCTGCTGTTTTGTGCGTTGTTTTATCAGAATTTGAAAGCCACGCCTACTTTCAGAGCCGATACACCATAGCCTAATTCAGCGAATCCGCCAACGTTGTTATTGAAATAATAACGTCCGCCAATGTGGGCACCTAGGCGAACTGTGCTGCCATAGGGGTTGTAATATGAGCCGCTAAAACCACTGTTGTCGCTGTAGCTTGAGATAACATAGCCCAGAAACAAGCCACCATACAGGTCCAGCTTATCATTGTTGAGGTTCAGCAATTCATTAACGTGGTAGGAGCCCCGCACACCCGGATACAGAAATGTATATCGCCATCTGTAGCCACCAAAATTATACCCCCAGGTTGCGAAATCAAAAGAAACGCCGGCGCTGATCTGATCGGTTACCCCAAACTCAAGCGAACCGCCAATGGGTAGTCCACCGCCATAGTAGCTACTAAGGCCAATGCCGGCATTCAGTAACTTATCTCCTTTCTGATATTGACCAAAAGATTGGGTAGCTACCAGCAGCGATAAACTAAAAAGAGCAATAGAGAAAAACTTTTTCATGGTGATTTGTAAGGTTGATAGTTAAAACTTAATGCAAAGTAGAAGTAAGTAATATGAGGATACAAGCGTAGAATCCCCTCAGTTAGTAATCGGTCATAAAATGCCGCACGAAAACAGCGGAAAGGGTGGGCCCTGTATGTTGAGTAAGTAGATAACCGGCTGTTTTATAATAGCTTATTGCAAGTAATGCCATGTTTTACATAAAATCAACAAATTGATAAATTTTAATAAGTGATACATTGGGGTATCAGAGCCGCGCCGGACAGGTTACAACCTCTTATGTTTGGTGAAATGCTTATGGTTGTGTATATTGTGGTCATTTTCTAACTGGAATAGAATACAAAATCGAGACAGGCCCGGCATTTAATGCCGGGTTTTGTTTTGCCGCTTAGGGCACTTGTCGACCGGTCTTGTAGTAAAAGCTGTGGTTATACAGGAATTTTCGTTTTTTTCGCAAAAAATTCTGTATGTTACTGGTAGCGTTTATTGTTAATATATTGCTACTCGGTTTTTGTATCGTCTGGTACAATCTGTACCAAACACTTGGTCAATTATCGTTTGCCAAAAAAGAAATACGGCTACTTGGTGTTATTGCTGCGTTTAACGCTTTGATTTTAGGCTTGGCGGTACTGGCCCGGTACATTATGCCTGAAAATTAATAATGAGGTCCTATACCACGTAAAAAGCCCCAAAAAGGGGCTTTTTACGTGGTATAGGGTTTTTGTTAATGACCGGCTACCTGTTTGTTTTGTGGCTTCGCCTGAATAAACTGTAGTACTGTCGTAACTAGCTGTTAATCTTAGCTTTACAGAGGTACACGAAAATTAGGGTACAAATAGTTCACGTAAAGCAACAAACCACCGGCTTTTTTGGCTTTTTGCTGAGGTTGTGACCGCTGCCAGGTGTCAGCGTCTCCAGTGTATGAAGCCGCTAAATTACCTCCGCTTACTAACTCCTTACGTTGCCTGCCTGATTGCTGAATGCTTGCTGCTCTGGCTGGTGGGTCGGGTGGTCTGATACTCATTATAAACGGGTGGGTCTGCTTTTAGCCCTCTATTGCCGCTAAACTAAACTTTAGTTTAGCTATAAAATTCAAGTTGAGTTTAGCAGCCGGTATGACTGACTCCAAAAACTCTTTCATACGACAAAAAACCGGCCTTGTGAGCCGGTTCTATTGTGCTGCCTGATCTACCAGGAGTAAGGCTGTTTTGATACTGCCAACTGCCAACGGGCCTATATAGGTTTTAGCAGTTGGCAGTATTGTTTTGGATGCTATCAGGCGTTGTTTACTATCTGGTTTTGGGCGTTGTTGATCTGAACGGTTAGTTTCATCTTACGCATTTTAGAAAGCGTCTCCAGTGCCTTGTTATAGCGTTTACTAGCCATTGTTAACCGCTTCTCCCAGTAGATACCCAGTGTCAAGGTAAGGGACCGTGAAAAGGCATCGCTATAGCCTAGCTCGGTTAGGTGAAGGTTTAGCCAACAAAGAACAACCTGCCCAATAGCAAGCCGTTCAAGCTCGTTAGCGGCCTGATAGCCTAGCTTATCCCTCAGGTCATTGCATTTGAATAGTAGTAACTCTCTAAAGGCATCAGTTCCGCCGTATTTGTCTATCCGCTGGTTTAGAGTGTAGGTGTAAAGACCTTGCTGTTGCCTCATTATCTTCGCTGCTATACCTCCATCAGTGATCAACCTGTTTAGCTCCTTTCGGGCTTTTTTGTCCGGCTTTTCAGGATTATTACATTGGCTCATCAGGTCGTAAAACCGTTCTGCTACCTGCTGCTCATCAATCTGAGCCGGTGGGTTTACTTCTGGCGCTTCTTTCTCCATTGTCGTTTTACTTTGTGGTAGCCACTTGCTACGGCTACGGCGGTGAATAACTCGTTTAAGGTGCGTTCCAGATTTAGCAACTCCAGATCGGCTGTCCGGTCGGCTTCTCGCTGCTGTCGGTCCTGCTGCCGTTGTTCTTCTCTATCGTAATAATCCCTCTCATCTAAAAGGGCGGCATATTCGGCGGTTGTTCCGCTGCCTACATACTCAGAGGTAACTTTACCGTCTCTTCGGACCTTGCGGTAATAATAGGGTCTGCCGTTCCTAATCTCTAGTCCCATCAGCTTACAGGTTGTGTGCTACACAAAGTACAAAGCCCTACTTACTTAGGCAAAGGGGGCGGGTGTTTGCATCTCCAGCGGCTACCAATTCTGAAGCCGCTGTATGCCTCAAAAAAAATCCGCGTCAAAACTCGACGCTTGACACCCTAAAAAAAGAGGACACCCGGCTTTACGCTCTGGAAAGAAAGAAAAGTGGCTGTGTCATACTGCCAAAAACAGGCACGAATACCGGCTGAATGGGTGCTGAATGGCTGTTTTTGGCTGCTTTTAGGGCTAAAAATGGCCTGAAATGAGCCAAAAACAGGCAAAAAACGGCCATTTTTGAGCGTTTTTTATAGGCTTTTTGCTACAGAAAACGGCCTATACTCATCAGAAACGGCCAAAATCAGGGAAAACAGGCGTTATTTTTTCTGCCTGAATTTTGACACGGTGTTTTTTTGGTTGGGCAGCGGCTAGGGAAAACGGAAAAACGTGAAGATTTCGACCGCGCCCCTCCCCTTTAGCTGATCGGGGCAAGGCTCCATAGCTTCACCTTATCAGCGGGAATGCCCAATAGTTCGGCTATCTGGCTCCGGCGCGGGCTTGGTACAAGCCGGTGTGTAGGCTGGCCAGGTTCGTCCCATTCAGGCGGGTAGGTGTCGGCTACCTCGTAATTCAGTGCCTCTGCCTTTGAACGGTTGACCGCTGGTCTGCTGATCGGCGCGGGCGCGTATTGGCGCGGTTCCCGGTATTCAGGATAGATAGGCTTAAGCTTACCGTAGCGTATGCCGTCTCGTATGGTTTTCTGAGACTTGCTAAAGTTCGGCCATTCACTCGCTACGGTCTCTAATCCATATACGGCGGTCTGCTCATCCATCCGTCCCGCTGCGATAAACCCACCGGCAACGGTTGCGGCCTTTAGCAGTATCTCATGTCGCTGTCCATCGGGCGCGGCTTCTGCAAAGCGAACCAGGCGGGTTAGTAGTTCGCTGTCCTGCTCTGCCTGGGTTCGGGTGTAGGAGTAAGTACGGGCGGCTTTAGGCTGCGGCTTTGGCGGGGTGTAGGTTCCGGCCATTGCCGTAGCACTATCGTTGAGGTACGGCGCGGCATCGTAGCTGACAAAGCGTAAATGTGTAGGATTGCCTCCTTTGCTGCTATCCAGCGTAATACCAAAGAAGCTACTAAACAGCTTTTGCAGGTAGCGGAAATGAGCTTCTAGGGTTTCGGGTGTCTGACCATCAGGCAGACGCACTACAAACCAAAGTCCACCGCGTACTGAGTAGGCACAAAGCAGCACGTAAGGCAAGCGGGTAAGGTGCTGTTTAAGTTCAGCCATATCAATTCCGGGGTTGTCCTTTGCGTCAATGTCTCCCATTAACAGCGGCCATTGCTGCCGTATCTTCTCATCAAAGCTGGTGTCTTTTTTCCGGTGGTGTAGCAGGGCAACGGGCGTAAAGGCTGGCAGTTGCTTCTTTAGCTCCTTCTGCTCTTTCTCATCCTCTTCAGCGCGTATAGCTTCAATCTGACTGCGGTAATACTTGGTTGCTGCCATCCGGCGTAAGGTGGTCTGCTGAGCCGGTACATTAGCAAAGCTGCTGCGCTGGTGATCATATTCAAAAAAGCTGATTGGCACATCTAACAGGGTGGGGCGCAAAACGTCAGTCTCCATACTGCTAACTGCTAAAAATGGTGCTAAATGGATTTTGGCATAATGATTTGATACTGCCAACTGCCAAAAGCCATATAGGGGGTTTAGCAGTTGGCAGTATTGTACTACTCAATCGGAGTCAGTTTGAAAAATTGGTTTCGGCCTTCTTTGTAGTCGGTCAATCGAACGGCGCGGTCCTCTTCATCGTACATTGGCGGCTGTTCTTCCATGACTGTTTTTAGCCTTTCCCGAATGGTAGCGTTTTTGGCTCCGAACTCCGTTGTAAGGATATTCCATACCTCACTTTTGGGTAATGGTCCCTCTGATAGCAGGCTGGTCAGGCGGTCGGCTACATCTTCGTAGTCGGCTTTGTGCTTGCGGTAATTGACATGAGCCGCTATCTGTTCGGTGTCTGCCAGAACTAACCCTTTAGCCTCTTCGGAGTATTGCAGATAAACCGGCTCTGGCCTTTTACCGCGTCGTAGCTTCAGGAATTTCAGCCGTATCAGGTTGGTCTCGTTGCCGCTGCCGTCTCTCTCAAAACCAATTTGCATAACGGTACTGGCTTTATTGGCGGCTTCGGTTCCGGTGTGGCCTCTGGCTTTTTCGGTTCCTGGGTTCTGGTGAATAACCAAAAGGAATGTAGCGTCGTAGTGGTCGGAAAGATTGCCTAAGAAGTCGTACAAACGCATTGATTCTTTCGCGTCGTTAAAGTCTCCTACGGCATCGGTAACAACGTCAATTAAACAGAAGAGGTGTAAGCGTGTTTGCTGCCGAACGTGGCTGATAAACGATTCTATGGCATCAAAGCGGGCTTTCCGGTCAATATCTTTAATGCTGGTGAATCGAAAGTCAGCGGGCTTGTCTGCCAGGCTGTAACCTGCCTTTAGTTTGATACCCTGAATGGCAAAAGGTAGTTCCTCGCTCTGGTTTCGTTCGGTGTCAATGTAGCAGACGCAAAAGCGTTCCAGGGCTACCCGTTTGAACTCCAGGAATTGCGGGTCGTTTGCCTGATTGCTAGTCAGCATCAGCGCGGCAATGAGTTCAGCCAGTCGGGATTTGTGGCTACCGTATGCACCCTGAATAATGTTGAGCGTGGACCGGCCAATAATGCCGGCATCTGCTCTGCTGATAATTGGCGGGCTAAAGACAACGGGCTTTGTTGCGGCTTCACTAAGTAGCTGTTCCCGCTGTAACAGGTGGTTCAGGTGGTTTTCTCGCTCGGGGTCTGAACTGCTCTTTGGCTCCGGCTCCAGGGCTGCAAGGTCAAGGTTTCCGGTTGCGGCTAGCTGCTCATCCGTCATGCTGAACATGGCCGGTTGTTTCGTACCTTTGGATTGTTCCAAAGCTCCAGGGGGTTCGGTGGGTAATGCTGCAAAGCTGCTCATACGGGCCTCCTTTCGTTTTGGGATTTGGGGTTAGTAATAGTGTAAGACTGTGGGGGGATCTCCGTACGGTCTGCGGGGTCGGGTAACTGGCTGAAATATTCCATTACAGCGGCAATCAGAAATTGGCAGTTATGCAGTCCTACGTTTGGGTCGTACCAGTCAAAGCCCTTTTTACCGGCCTCTACTTCATCCATATACACCCGTTTTGCCGTACATAGGATATGAAACAGGGCGCGGGCCTGCTCTTCGTTAAGCTCTAGAAACATAGGCGGGATTGGTTGAGGTGGGGGTAAACTCATGTTGATACCAGGCGTAAAAAGCATCAAAGCTGGAGGCAACGTAAACCCTAGCTCCGGCCTGTTTCAGTTCGTCGATAACTTCTTTCTGAACTGAGCTAAGCCGGTCTTTCCCGGCCTTGATCTCGACAAATACGGCGGCTCCAGCAACAACGGCCAAAACATCAGGTAGGCCGCTGCGCTGCTGAGACGCTACGAACTTTTGCAGGTCGTTCCGGTAGGTTCCGGTTGAAGATAACCGGCTGGCAAAATGGCCGTTTAGCTGTAGCCAGTCCACTACGCAAACGGTCAACGAATTAGCCGTTTTATCGGAGTATTTAGGCTTTGGGCGGGCGTGGTCGGGTACGTTGGGGTAACGTCGTTTCTGGTGGTTCTGCTTTAGCTGGCAGAGGTGTTGCAGCGGGGTCATGCCGTAGTAAGCCCTCCTTTGCTCTTTGCTTCTTTGGAACGGGTTCTACGGCTCTGCCGGTGTTCAATTAGTTGGCGGGCTTCCTGGGTTAGTTCGGCTGAGGTTTTCTGCCTGCCTGATCGTACCCACTCGGTTAACTCCTGTCGGCTGAAATAAAGCCGCTTGCCCTGTTTGGCAAAGGGTATCTTTCTTTCCCAAACCAGGCCGTAAACTGTTGCGGTGGTCAGGTCTAAGAACTTTGCGGCCTGTCCTACGGTGAATATCTCATCAGCGGGCGGGGCGGTGGCTGGTTGTTGGCTGTCCAGGCGGGCGGTAAGCGTCAGTAGCATATCCTTTATGCCGCTGACATCTTCTGCGAGTTTTTGAAAGTCTACTAGCATCGTCGGTGTTCGTTAGTACCGACGCAAAAGACTAGAAACAAAAGATTACCATTCAATACCCAAAACTCAAAAAGGTATCAGACAGGTATAAGGCGGGTATAGGTCTTATTCGGGTGTATCGGCTCCTTTCAGGTATTCTTTTACGGTTTTAGGGTTAAGCGGTGCTAGCTGGTCGTTTTTATCAAGGCAGTTAAACCACCTGCAAAGCCAGTCGTTTAGCTTTCTCTTTTCGCGGTTTACCTTGCCTGTGTTGTGGGCTATTTTGAAGATGGTACAGAACGTTTTGGCGCGGGTGTTTACCTGTATTTTTGCGGCTATCGACTTGCCTGCTAAGAGTTCGTTTAAAGCAGGGCGTTCGGCCTCATCAACGTAAGGCAGTAAGGCTTTATAAATTTCGTCTCTGGCTTCTTTTACGAATATGGCTGAGGTTGGCGGCTGGTCTGCTTTGCCGTTCTGCTCACTGGCTGCGGTGGGTGTCGGCTCTTGCGGCTGGCTGATCGGCTGAGGGGCTTTCCTCGTGTTTTCAATAATGCCCAGGACGGTTTTTGCCTCCGTGTAATCTGGAAAGGTTTGCATCCAATATGTTATTCGGCTGATACATTCAGGCGGGTAAAGCCAATTAGGATTAGCAGTAACAAGCTTACACGCGTCAGAATGAATATCTTTACATACGCTATTAGCGTGTTCCTTTATTTTTGATAGATGATAGGGTGATAGCTCGTATACTAAATCTGGATGTTCCAGAAGCTCGCGGTAAAACTTGTCAATCTGATTAGGGCTAAGTATAGGTCCGTTGTTCGGTTCCATTGCTCCAGATGTTAGAATTAATAACCATACAAACGGGCTTGCGCGGCCTTTGCCTCTTCGCTTACTGGCCTTACCTCCATCGGTTCACCGTTAATGCCAAAATACATCATACGATAGCTGCCTATTGGTCTGAAGTCCGTACCGTCATAGCTCATCATCTTTGCATGGTAGGCCAATAGTTGCAGGTCTTTTGCTGAAGCGTCTAAGTACTGCTTAATGTGCGAGTACTGCCGTTCTAAATCTTCGCCGTTTGTAATCAGCGGGCTTGATACGTTTAGCTCATCCTCCGTACCGTCTTGATAGTACAGCTTAACGCTTAGGATTTGCCGCTTTTCGGGCTTGCGGTTGAATGCTAACAGGTTTTCGTAAACAGGTACTTGATTCATAGCTATAGACAGTTTGAAAGGTGAATAATTAATAAGGAGGTTAGTTGAAGCGGTTTTCTATTTCGGTGCTGCTCATCAGGGCGTAAAGGGCTTGTTCTAACCTGTTCCTTTGGCCCTCTGCCTGTTTTAGTTCAGCGCGTAGTTTTCTGACCTCTTCAATGTGGGTGTTTAGCAGTTCATCCCGCCATTCAAGAAAATCTATCCGTTCGTCTCGGGTTCTGACTTCTTTGTAATCCGTCTGTTTTTGTATCGCTGCTTTGAGGTTTTCGTTTTCCCTTTGCAGTTGGGCAATGAGTGCTTTTTCAGGTGACATAATCTGAAGGGGTTTACAGTTAGAAAGCAGTGAAGGAGGGGTATAGAGTACGTATCCCTTACAGGTCAATCTTTAGCCGGTTTACAGCGTCCCGCTTTTGCTGATCTACGATCTTAGCGTAAATCTGCGTAGTGGCTAAGTCGCGGTGTCCAAGTAGCTTGGATATGGTGTAGATGTCGGTTCCCTGCTGAAGCTGAAGCGTAGCGAACGTATGCCGGAACGCATGAAAGGTAATAGGCCGGTGAATGCCTGCCATAAACGCCCACGTTTGTAGCTTCTGGTTCTGCCAGGCCGAATAAGCCAGGCGGGGGAATACCTTTTCGGTATCGGTTCCCTTTTGGCCTAACAGCTTATAGGCTGAGTCAGATAACGGCATCGTTTCTACGCCTTCGGTTTTCTTCTGTGTGAAGCGTAGGTAATGGCCGGTCTCATCAGAATACACCTCTGACCAAACCAGCTTTGCAATGTCGCTGTAACGTAAGCCAGTGAGGGCGGAAAACAGCGCGGCCCGTTTCAGGTCGGGTAAATCGCACTCGGTACGGGCAAGGGACTGAACCTCTGCCAGGCTCAAAAACTCCCGCTGCGTTTCTTTGCGGGTAAGCCGCTTTACCTTCTGTGAGGGGTCGGCGGCTAGTATCTTATCATCAACGGCCCGCTTTAAGGAGGTCTTGAAAATGGTGAAGTAGCCAACGGCTGAGTTATGAGCCAATTTGGGTTTGGTTGTTCGGAGGGAAGGGGCTGAGGTCAGATACTCCCTGAAGCTGCGGCAAAAGCCCTCGGTAATGTCTTTAGCCATTAGCTGACCTTCTGAGAATAGATGCAGGTAACAGTAAACGCTCATCCAATTGTTACGGCTACCCTTAAAGGTTCCTTCCGCTTTCTGCTTTTTGGCTAACTCATGGAAGTAGGCTAGAAAGTCTTTGTTCTCCTCTACTTTGCTGAGGAAACCATAGTAACCCCGTTGAACCTCTAATTGACGCTGAGCGCGTATGTTTTCGCCTAACAGCCGGGTTTCCTTGTTGTGCTGCCGTTCAATCTCCAAACGGGGTTTTGCGTAAACATACAGTCCTAAAAATTCCCGGCGTGTAGGCTTGCCGGTGTCAGGATGCAGGATAGGCGGGTAAAAGTCAAGATAAAGACTTTTGCGGCCGTCGCTGATTGGCTTTTCTCGTAGTGATACATTCATTGTTCCGCTGCTCTAAGATTTGTACCTCAACTCGGTTGTCCTTCATTCAGGATACCCTAAAGGTACAAAACACCTCCTAAAGGTACAAATACTAAGACGAAATAAACCTATAGAACGGGCAAGAAAAAAGCCCCAAAAAGGGGCTGATTTACGCTGTAGCAGGGTTTTTGTTAATGACCGGCTACCTGTTTGTTTTGTGGCTTCAGTTTAGCCTGAAACACCTTTTTGAACTTATCAAGCTTCGGCGCAATCACAAAGGCGCAATAGGCCTGGTCGGGGTTGTGGGCGAAGTAATCCTGGTGGTAGTCTTCGGCTACATAAAACGCCGGTGCCGGGCTAATTTCCGTAACAATCGGCCTGTCGTACGCCTTAGCTTCGTTCAGCTCCTTTTTGTACTTCTCGGCTAGTTGCTTCTGTTCGTCGTTGTGGTAGAAAATCACAGAGCGGTACTGCGTGCCCACGTCGGCACCCTGGCGGTTAAGCGAGGTTGGGTCGTGGCTGCGGAAGAATGCTTCCAGCAGTTGCGCGTAAGTAATTTTGGCCGGGTCATACGTCACCTCTACGCACTCGGCATGGCCGGTTGTGCCGGTGCATACTTCTTTGTAGGTCGGATTGGCATTCTTGCCGCCGGCATAGCCCGAAACGGCGTCTACTACCCCGTCGAGTTGTTCAAACATCGCTTCCGTACACCAGAAGCAGCCCGTTCCGAAAGTCGCTTTGTCGAGGCCCGCACCCGATGAGCCTTTTGCCGTGTTGGCAACAGTTGTCGTATTCATAGTGGTTGATTTTGCCTGTTTGCTGGGTTTACCGGGCTGTGCACACGACAGCACCGAAAGAAACGGAAGCAGCGCGAGTGGCATTGTCGCCAGTTGCTTCCAAAAGCCGGAGTTAAACATAGTAGAGGGTAGGCGGTTGTTTTGTACATTGGCATAACAAACCGTTTTTCCATAAAGTTTACCGACACAACCGTGAGTACACCAACTGATTTAGCTACTGTTGACCTGGATCAATTTCGGTACAATGGCCGCTCCGGCCGTACCCTGAAAATTAAGGATTTACCTACTGAGCTTGACGATTTTTATGAGGATGACGCCCACTACGAACAGTTGTTGCGGGAGCAGGCGCATCAGATCGATGAACTTCAGCAGATGATGTATGCCCATAACCGGTATGGGCTGGTGGTTATTTTTCAGGCGATGGATGCCGCCGGCAAAGACGGTACCATCCTGCACGTTTTCTCGGGCGTGAATCCGTTGGGAATGCGGATTCACTCGTACAAACGGCCGAATGATAACGAACTCGACCACGATTTCATGTGGCGCCACCTAATCGACCTCCCCGAGCGGGGCACGATCGGCGTCTTCAATCGGTCGTACTATGAAGAAGTACTCGTGGTGAAAGTTCACCCGGAAATCCTGACCAAAAACCAGCGACTGCCCGAAGAGCTAACCAGCAATCCTGATACCGTATGGAAACAGCGGTATGAGGATATCCGAAATATTGAGCGGTATCTGTACCGAAACGGTTTCCGGGTAGTCAAATTTTTTCTGAACGTATCGTTTAAAGAGCAAAGCAAACGGCTGCTGAAGCGCATTGAACGGCCGGCTAAGAACTGGAAGTTCGACGAGCAGGATGTAGTTGAGCGTGGATTCTGGAAGCAGTATATGCAGGCCTACGAGGAAGCCATCAACGAAACCGCCGACGGGAAAGCGCCCTGGTACGTGATTCCGGCCGACGATAAGAAAAACATGCGGCTACTGGTTGCCAAAGCACTGGTTGGTGAGCTTCAGAAATTAAACCTATCCTTTCCGGACGTTAGCGAAAGCCGGCAGCAAACCCTACAGCACCTGAAGGACGTAATTACGCAGCAGGATAAAGACATGGAGTAATCAGGAAGAATAACTCCCCGGTGTTATGAAAAAGAAATTGGGTAAACCGGCCGATTTTCGGTACGATGGACATCGCAAAGGCGGCAAGAGACTGGCTATTAGTAACCTGCCAACCTGCATAGAACCCCTGTACGAGTCGGAGGAGGACTGGGACCGGCAGATGTTTGACCTGAGCTCCCGGATGGATCAGTTGCAGAACGTAATGCACGCCGATGAGCATTATGGCCTGGTGGTTCTCTTTCAGGCAATGGATGCCGCCGGTAAAGACAGCAGCATCCGGCACGTTTTCAAAGGATTGAACCCCTCCCGGTTCAGAATAACGGCCTTTAAGAAACCTGGATCAAAAGACCTGAAACACGAATTTATGTGGCGGTTCTGGCGGGAACTGCCCGAACGGGGGACCATTGGCATCTTTAACCGCACATACTATGAGGAAACGCTGATCCTGCGTATACACCCGGAGCGTTTGAAAGAGCAAATGATTCCTAAAAATCTGTTGCCCAAAGGCAATCAGCTCTGGAAAGAGCGCTTTGCCGACATTGTCTGCTTTGAAGAGTACCTGTACCGCAATGGGTTTCCGGTTATCAAATTCTTCTTACACGTAGCCAAACAGGAGCAGGGACAGCGGCTGATCAGCCGGCTCCGCGATCCGGAAAAGCAGTGGAAGCTCAGCGAAAGCGACCTGGAAGAACGCGAGCATTGGGGAGAGTACATGCAGGCCTACGAAGAAGTGATTACCCAAACGGCCACCAAAAACAACCCCTGGTACGTGATTCCCAGCGACGATCGGAAAAACCAGCAACTCATCATTGCCCGGATTATGGTTGAGGTCCTGGAGTCACTGCCGGTAAACTTCCCACAGAAAGACGGGCAGGAGGCTGAAAAGCTCATTCGGATCATTGAAAAGCAGGATATGTAGGGGCCTGCGGACCCCTACAACAGCACCACTTCCTGTTCTGCAAGTAGCGCCTGTGCGTTCAGCAGGGCTTCGGCATAAGGCTGGTAAAGTAGCCGGCGCGGAGGCCCATCGGCAGAGAGATCGGCATCCCACAGGCCGGCCCGGTGCCAGGGCGTCAGGTGATCCCAGTCGGGCCGGTCGATGATGGGGTACAGGCAGACGCCCCAAAGCGGTACTCCCTGGTTTAGCACCGCTGCGCACTCCTGGGAAACAAACCGAATCCAGTGCGGCCGGTCAATGCCGGGGTGGCTGGTTTCGGAAATGACCAGCGGGCGTTTGTAGCGGTTGTAAGCCTCCAGGAGTAAGCTCCGCAAGGGACGCCAGCGCGGGTCGGGCGGCAGGTTGGCCCACGGCAGCATAGCGTGGCTGCCTACCTCCCATTGATTGTTGTAATAGTAGTTAAGGCCTAGGATATCCAGGTATTCCGGCTTGCCCCCCAGCTCGGGGCACATGCGGCCAACCAGTATATCCATCGCCTGGTACTGATTCTCATGCTGACCAACAGCCTCAGAAACCTGCATATCGTTGGCGTTAATGGCCGGTACAACACTGATCAGCGGTTCCGTACTCATCAGGCGAATGGTCGGGTCGGCTTCGCGCAGGGCCGCTACGCCTTCGATGTACGCCCGCATCAGGCCGTATTTAACTTCCCAGCCCTGCCCTACGCAGTAAGGTGACGTGCCCCGTACGTCTCCGCCTAACCACGCCATGAAGCCCACTTCGTTGATGGGCGTTACAACCAGCGTCCCATCGGGATCTTTGGAGCGGTAAAAGGCAACAAAGGCCCGGCAAAGGGCCGCAAACCGGCGAGCAAACATCGGGTGCAGGGGTGTCAGATCGTCGGGGTAGCCAAAGTGGCACAGATCCCAGATTTGCTGGATACCGGCCGCTTTGCCGCTGTCGATCATGGCCGATACCACCCGCCAGTCGTACTGGTACGCCCGTGTTTCCACCTGACTCCAGCGGATACCTTCGCGGACGGTCCGGATGTTAAACGGGTGCAGGTCGGCGTAATCCTGATCGACCCGGTCAAGATGGCCGGTGAGCGTCAGAAAATCGACCCGGTGGCCAAACGCATTCTGCTGGTCGGTACATTCGTAACCGGCCATCCAGAACGAGCGGAACGGGTTTGCCGGACCAGGTTCGGGAAAAGAAGGGAGTCTTTGGGAATAAAGCATAACAGGCTATAGCGCCGGCAGAAAAATAAAACACATCCGGTACAGACATGCCTCTTGTTTCGGCCGATCGGTTAGTTCTCAGGCGAAGTACGGAAGTGATTTTCGGAGAACGATTAGTTTTTGACGCAGTGGTCTGATTTTTATCCGACGGAGCCGTATTGTCCCCTGCCTACGAGTTACAGCGGCTCTACCTTATACCCGGCCTTGCGCAATAGCTCGATCAGGCCGTTCGGGCCGGGCAGGTGGAGGGCTCCAACAGCAACAAAGGTGGGCCTGACCGCCATCAGATTGGGCAGTTTCTTCATCCAGTTCCGGTTGCGTTCATCCACCAGGTAAGTCATGTCACCGTACTGTTCGCCATATTGTTCGCTGAGTTTCCACATGCCGTTCAGGTCTTCGGACAGATACAGGTTGGTGAGCGACTGCGAGGTTTTGCGCATGTTGCCTTTTTCTTTCACCATCTGCACCAGTTGTTTCGCCTGTTTCTCAACCGGGTCATGGTCGTAGAGCATGGTAATCTGTTCTTCCATGGTTTCCAGCGGGGTTACGGTTTTACCCAGCTTTTTACCCTCGGCGGCAAAATACAGATCCAGCGGCTGACCGGTAAAGCGCTTCAGCGTATCGGATTCTTTTTCCAGATAGGCGAGACTCAGCATGGTGGAGGTAACAATTGGCTTTACCTGATTGAAAAGGCCGAGGTCAAAGCCTGTCGCCTTCTGAAATTCAGCGGCTACCAGGTTATACTCTTTCTCGCTTATCAGGTTCGGCAGGCTGTTGGTCAGCATCAGCGCCCGCATAGCCATGTTCAGCATGGCCGACGAGTCGACAACCATCTCGACAACCACACCGTCGGCATTCTGATAGGCGGTTTTTACTTTCGTGTTCTGATCGAGGTAACTATCTTTCAGGATATGGTACGTACCGAACAGGTAGGAGGGCTTTTTCAGTCCATTACCGGACACCTGCCAGAGCAGGGATGATTGCGCAGTGGCCGATTGGACTATAAAGGCCAGTACTAAAAGGGCGTGGAGCTTTTTCATGCGTCCGGCTTTCTAAAAAATCGAATGACTAAATATAACAACAGCCCGGTTGGGCCGAGCATGAAGCAAAACAGTAAACACGGAATAAGTAAGAAATGATTGATGGTGCGCTGCTGACCATCTCGCAGCATCCAGCATCCCGCCACCAGGTCAAAAGCAAGATAATGAATCCAGCCCACCAACACCGCATTTTCCTGATTAAATAACGATTTTATGCCCGATAAGGTACTAAACGAACCAAAATCTAAGGCTGCAGCTCCCGTTACTACATAAGAAAGGTAGATTACCGCCAGCAGAGCCGGAATCAGCAAGGTTCTGATCAGCTATTGGGTAACCCGCCAGCGCGGAGCCGCCAGCATCAGCAGCCACTGAGGCAGCACCACAAGGTTGGCCAGTTGGAAGACAGTATCGGTGTTCATTTTTTTGTTTCTGGTAAAGAACGGATTATTCGGCCGATTCTGGGTTTCATTTACAGGCTAAATTTTTGTACTTTGGCGTACTCTCCTAAGCAGATTGAGCGCATGAAGGTTGACTATATCATTGTTGGTGCCGGCTCGGCGGGCTGTGTGCTGGCCAATCGATTATCGGCCGATCCATCGGTATCGGTTCTGCTGCTGGAAGCGGGCGGACCGGATAAGAAAAGGGAAATTCATATCCCCGGAGCGTATTCCAAACTAAACCGAACAGCGGTAGACTGGGGTTTCTGGACTGAGCCGCAGGCGGCAATTGGCGGCCGGCGGCTGTACCAGCCACGGGGTAAAACACTCGGCGGCTGCAGCTCGACCAACGCCATGGCGTACGTGCGCGGCAACCGGGAGGACTACAACGATTGGGCGCGGCTGGGCAATGCCGGCTGGAGCTACGAGGAGGTGCTGCCTTATTTTATCCGCTCGGAACATAATGAGCAGTTCGACCAGTTGGATACCCGCTACCACGGGCAGGGTGGCCCCCTCAACGTTACCTACGCTACCCGCTTCCGCACGCCACTGGCCAACGCCTTTGTGGAAGCCTGCAAACAAACCGGCATTCCGGAAAACCACGACATGAATGGGGCGGAGCAGGAGGGGGCGGGCTACTTCCAGTTTACTATTAAAGACGGTCGGCGGCACAGCACCGCCAGTGCGTTCCTGAAGCCGGTTCTGCACCGGACTAATCTGACAATTGTTACCCACGCCCATACACGGCAGGTGCTGCTTGAAAACGACCGGGCCGTTGGCGTGGAGTTCCTGACCGGAAAAAACACAACCGAAAAAGCATACGCCAACCGGGAGGTGATTCTGTCGGCCGGTTCGTTCCAGTCTCCGCAACTGCTGATGCTATCGGGTATCGGGCCGGCCGACTCCCTGCGCCGGCACAGTATCGCCGTAAAGCGGGAGCTGCCGGGCGTTGGGCAGAACCTGCAGGACCATCTGTTTACCGGCGTCAACAGTTTGTGCAAGCAGTTGGTCGGCACCAATCATTACCTGAAACCCTGGGAACAGACTAAGGCCCTGATGCAGTACTTCCTCTACCGCCGGGGTCCCTTAACCATCAGTCCGCTGGAGGCCAACGCTTTTTTGCGTACCGATGATTCGCCCGGTCAGGCGAGACCCGACCGGGTTGATCTCCAATTCCAATTTGCGCCCATTCATAACGGCCATGATTATTCGGTCGATATGTACGACCTGAACACCTATCCCCGGACCGACGGCTACATTATTCTGCCTACCCTGCTCCGGCCAAAAAGCGTGGGTAACGTCGACCTCCGGTCGGCCAATCCACTCGACGCGCCGGTGATTCAGCCCAATTTCCTGACGGTCGAAGAAGACCGCCGGTTGCTGATCAAGGGAACTCGCCAGGCCCTGGACGTAATGCAGGCCGCAGCTTTTCAGCCCTACTGCGAGCGGATACAGACTCCACCCGACCGCAGTTCCGACGAGGCTATCTGGCAGCATATTGCCCGGCAGGTAGAGACGGTGTATCACCCTGTCGGCACGTGTAAAATGGGGAGCGATGAAATGGCCGTGGTCGATGCCGAACTGCGGGTACACGGTATAGTGGGGCTGCGCGTTGCCGATGCATCCATTATGCCCGTCATTGTGTCGGGCAATACCAACGCGGCCGTGATTATGATCGGCGAAAAGGCGGCCGATCTGGTGCAGGGCCGGCGGGTGGCATCGAAAGCGACAAGCGAGTCCGGCTTTTCTGGTTACGATCCCCTGCCGGCATAGTAAGCAGACTATTGCCTGGCTAGCCAGGGAAGGCTGTTATTCCACACTAAAAAAGCCGGAGCGGGTGAATGCTCCAGCTTTTTTAGTGCTGACAGATGGCTTAAAAGAATGATACGCGAATCACAAAGGGACTGCCGTACACGTATCGGGAGTAGATATCTGCGTTGTAGTTGATGTTGTACAGCGCCGACAGGTTGATACCCGCCAGCCGCCCGATCCGCTGCGAATACGTAAGGCCCAGCAGCGGGGCGGTTACCCAGCGACGGCGGTATTCGCGGGCTACATTATCCGGGTACCGAATGTTGTTGCCTTCATATTCGGCATGGGCAAACAGATTCGGTACCAGACTGGGAACTACCTCGTACATACCGAACCCCCGTACCCCAAACTGGTTGAACTGGTCGGTGATGGTTTGGTTGGGAAGCCGCAGCCGATACCGGTAGTATACATAATTAACGCCCGTTCCGAGGATCAGACGTTCGCTGGCCTGGTAGGCAACTACCGGTGAAACCCCGATAATAAACGGCGTGCCAATCTGGGCATTCCCGATCTGCAGGCTGCTGATACCACCTCCAATGCGCAGGCGCTGGCCAAACGGCAACGGACGTCCTTCGGGCGTTTGGGTACGTAACGGCTCTCGCCCTGCCTCCCGGCGGTCTTCGGGATCTTCAGTAATCTGAGCAAAGGCCAAACTGCTGCTCAGTAAAGCCGACAGCAGTACTAGTTTTCCTATATGTTTCATGTTTGTGCTGTAAAAACTGGGTACTCCTTTTAGTAACGAAAAAAACAACAAAATAGCATTTATCTGCCCGGAAGACCCCTTAACAAACAAAACCGTTGGCAGCGGCTAAGGTTTTTTTCAGCCTCCTCAGAAAACAAACTCTTTTACCTCCGGGTCACTCAACAGGCGTCGAATGCATTTTTCGTGATTTTTCTCCGGCCCATCCACGCGCCATTGCCCACTAATCTCATTGCCGGTGCGTCGCTGCATACCCCGCTGCGGAGACAGGCCACACTCCTCAAACATTTTTTCGTAATTGTTTAAGGTTTTGTTGCGGTATTGGGTAACCACTCTATACTCACGCGTTTGGTTTAACCGACCAATCCGGTGCGACAGGGTGGACAGCAACAGCAGCGCTCCCAGGATCAGCACAAAGCCGATAACGGCAATGTCGTACAGCCCTCCGCCAATGCACATGCCCAGGGCCGAAACCGCCCAGATGGTGGCGGCTGTGGTCAGCCCCTTCACCCGGTTATCGCCTTTGTAGATGATACCGGCTCCCAGAAAACCGATACCGTTGACAATATTGGCGGCAATGCGGTCGCCACTGCTGCCGATTTTTTCAGAGGCTAAGGTAAACAGGGTAGCCCCGACACAGATCAGGATGGTAGTGCGGAAGCCGGCCGATTTGCTGCGGTACTCGCGCTCAGCACCAATTATTCCACCAATAAACATGGACAGCAGTAACTTCAAAATGTCTTCTTCAGAAAAGGTCATGCTCATGTCAGTTTTAGGTAATACGAAGCCGGGCATATTTGCGTTGCATTGCCCCGGCACAATCATTAGTAACCAGGAAACCATATCCAGGCAAAAACCGTTAAAAACAGGTTAGGGTTTGCTAAATTTATAGAATGAATCAGACTGACGGGACCGAAGTTTTGCCCTCCGTAGACCACCTTGACCCCAAGCAATATATTATTATCAAAGGGGCTAAGGTACATAATCTCAAGAATGTTGACGTTGCCATTCCACGCAATAAGTTAGTGGTGCTGACGGGCCTGTCGGGCTCCGGCAAATCATCGCTGGCGTTCGATACGCTCTTTGCCGAAGGGCAGCGTATGTACGTGGAGAGCCTGAGCAGTTACGCCCGGCAGTTTCTGGGCCGCATGGAAAAGCCGGATGTAGAGTACATCCGGGGGGTATCACCGGCCATTGCCATTGAGCAGAAGGTCACGTCTCGAAACCCCCGCTCTACGGTTGGCACCTCCACCGAAATTTACGATTACCTCAAGCTGCTGTTTGCCCGCGTGGGCGTTACCTTCTCGCCGGTGTCGGGCCGGGAGGTGCGTAAGGATACCGTGACCGATGTGGTCAATTACCTGTACAGCTTTGAGGAAGGGCAGCGGGCGATGATTATGGCCCCGCTGCATATCCGCCCCGGCCGTGCCCTGGCCGATGAACTGAAGATTCTGCTCCAGAAAGGCTATACGCGTATTGTTGCCGACGGCACCGTGCAGTTTATGGAAGAACTGCTCGACGGGCCGGCGGAGCAATTGGCTGCCGTGTCGCAAAGCAAAGACCTGGAGATATTGATCGACCGCAGTACCGTACAGTTTGATGCCGACGGAAACCCCGAAGAAGATAATCAGTACCGGTTTTCAGATTCGGTACAGACAGCCTTCTCGGAAGGCGACGGCATCTGCCGGGTCGATGTAGTCGGTAAGGAGGCCCGGACGTTTTCCGATAAATTTGAATTGGACGGGATTGTGTTTGAAGAGCCTACGGTCAACCTCTTTACCTTCAACAACCCCTACGGAGCCTGCCGGCGCTGCGATGGCTTCGGTAAAGTACTCGGCATTGACCCGGACCTGGTTTTTCCCGATAAAAATCTGTCGGTGTTTGAAGGGGCCATTGCACCCTGGCGCAGCGAGAAGATGAACGAAGAGTTTCTGCGGCCTTTGCTGAAGAACGGTATCCGCTTCGACTTTCCGATTCACCGCCCCTACAAAGACCTGACTTCCGAAGAGCAGGCACTACTCTGGACGGGTAACCAGTACTTCCAGGGTATTAACGCTTTTTTCGACTTTGTTGAGAGTCAGACCTTTAAGGTGCAGTACCGGGTGATGCTGTCGCGCTACCGGGGCAAAACCACCTGTCCGGAGTGCCGGGGCTCGCGGCTGCGCAAAGATGCCGGGTACGTAAAAGTGGCCGGCAAATCTATCACCGACCTGGTGCTGATGCCGATTGCCAAAGTAGCCGAGTTCTTTCGCACCCTCGAACTACCGGCAGCGCAGCAGCAGGTAGCTAATCGGATTCTGGTTGAGGTTCGCAACCGGCTCGAATACATGGAGCGCGTCGGCCTGGGCTATCTGACCCTGAACCGGCTGACCAATTCTCTCTCCGGTGGCGAGTACCAGCGCATTAAGCTGGCTACCTCACTGGGTAGTGCGCTGGTGGGCTCTATGTATATCCTGGACGAACCCAGTATTGGCCTCCACCCCCGCGATACCCAGCGGCTGGTGAGCGTTCTTGAATCTCTCCGTGATCTGGGTAACACCGTGATTGTGGTCGAGCACGAAGAAGAAGTGATGCGGGCCGCAGACCAGATTATCGACATTGGCCCCGAGGCCGGCGTAAACGGGGGTGAACTGGTGTTTCAGGGAACCTGGGAAGATATAAGACTTGGGGCATGGGGCATGGAGCATGGGAACAAAGAAGTAACCCCCAGCCCCTCGCCCCCTGCGCTACGCTCCTATACCATCGACTTCCTCACCGGTCGCGAGCAGGTGCCGGTGCCGACGTTCCGGCGGAAGGCGACCAACTTCATTGAAGTGAACGGCGCGCGGGAGAATAACCTGAAAGATATTAATGTCCGTTTCCCGCTCAATACTCTGACGGTGGTGACGGGTGTCAGCGGATCGGGTAAGTCGACCCTGATCCGGAAGGTGCTGTACCCGGCGCTGGGCCGCCTGAAAGGTGAAACCGGCGAAGAAGCCGGCAAATTCGAGAGCCTGGGCGGCAGCATAGACCGCATCAAAGCCGTTGAAATGATTGACCAGAACCCCATTGGGAAGTCGAGCCGCTCCAACCCGGTCACCTACATCAAAGCTTACGACTACCTGCGGCAGGTGATGGCCGATCAGCCGGTATCCAAAGCGCGGGGGTACAAACCGTCGCACTTCTCGTTTAACGTTGAAGGGGGCCGCTGCGAAGTGTGCCAGGGCGAAGGCGCGGTAAAAGTGGAGATGCAGTTTATGGCCGATATTTACCTCCGCTGCGAAGGCTGCAACGGCAAGCGCTTCAAGCAGGAGGTGCTGGAGGTGCTGCTGCACGAGAAAAACATCTCCGACATTCTGGATATGACCGTCGATGAAGCGATCGACTTCTTCAAACAGGCCGAGCCAAAAATGGTGGAGAAACTGCTGCCGCTGCAGGAGGTGGGGCTGGGCTATATCGGCTTGGGGCAGTCGGCCAATACCCTGTCGGGCGGAGAGGCTCAGCGGGTCAAGCTGGCGTCGTTCCTGAGCAAGGGTAATTCCGACAAAGGCACCACGCTGTTTGTCTTCGACGAGCCCACCACGGGGCTGCACTTCCACGACATCCGCAAGCTGCTGAAGGCCATCAACGCGCTGGTCGATCAGGGCGACAGCGTTATCATTATTGAGCATAATACCGAAATCATCAAATCGGCCGACCACATCATCGACCTCGGTCCGGAAGGGGGCGATGCCGGTGGCTACGTCACCTTTACCGGTACGCCCGAGGAAATGGTGAAGCTGGAAAACAACTATACGGCCGCGTTTCTGAAGGAGAAGCTTTAAGGGCCGATGCGTAAAGGAAGCGG
This sequence comes from Nibrella viscosa, assembly GCF_039541875.1. NCBI lineage: Bacteria > Pseudomonadati > Bacteroidota > Cytophagia > Cytophagales > Spirosomataceae > Nibrella > Nibrella viscosa. The sequence goes on from NZ_BAABHB010000014.1 coordinate 128,066, forward strand.
GCAGAGGCAACACTGCCCGTTTTTTGTTTTACTGAAAAGCCATAGCTTCGTAGTAAACCACTCAACTATGTCTGAAACCGTTACCATACTATCACCGGATGCTTACCTGGAAATGGAGCGCCGGTCGTTGTTCAAACATGAATATTACCGGGGCCAGTTAGTGGCAACAACCAGTGCCGGCAATAATCACAACATCATTACGGGAAACCTGATTGGGGCGTTACACCCATTTTTGAAAGAAAAGCCCTGTACCCTCTATCACAGTGATATGCGGTTGTTTATTCCGGACGGTACAACCTACGCCTATCCGGATCTGATGGTGGTAGCGGGCATGAAATACTTTACCGATGAGAAGAAAGATACCATCATCAATCCGCTGCTGGTAATCGAAGTACTGGCGTCCAGCACCGAAGCCTACGACCGGGGCGAGAAGTTCCGGAAGTACCGCACCATTCCGACCCTGCATGAATATGTCATGATCAGTTCAGAAAAGATGAATGTGGAAGTGTACCATAAAGAAGACGGGCATTGGTTATTGTCAGACTCCCAGAGTCCGGAAGGCACGGTTCATCTGGAGAGTATCGGGTATGCGCTGGCACTGGCGGATGTATACGCTCAGACGGAGGATTTAAACGAATAAACAACGGTACCGATAACTCAGTGAGAGCGCCCTGTTTCCGGATTCTGCCCGGGTTTTTGTTTCTTTGCGGTATTAATTCGTTACGCTATGAGTCCGGTGCTGGAGAAAATGACTATTGATGAGGTGTTTGACGCCTTTAACCAACTGCGCGTGCTGATAATCGGCGATGTGATGCTGGACTCCTACGTCTGGGGAAAAGTAGAGCGGATTTCGCCCGAAGCGCCGGTGCCGGTGGTGTCGGTGCAGCGTCGTGAACTGCGGTTGGGCGGTGCCGGCAATGTGCTGCTGAACGTGCAGGCGCTGGGGGCTGAGGCCATCATCTGCTCGGTGATCGGCACCGACGGCCCCGGCGATATGCTGATCGGGCAGCTTTGCGACCGTAACCTGAACTGCGACGGCCTGATCCGCAGCGATTCGCGCATTACCACCATCAAAGAACGCATTATTGCCGGTTCGCAACAGGTGGTCCGGGTGGATACCGAAACGGATAAATACATCACCGACAGCGAATGCCGGCAACTGATTGCCAAAGCTAAAGAGCTTACACCTACCTGCGACGTAATTATCTTTGAAGACTATGACAAAGGCGTGTTGAGCAAAGAAGCCATTGCCGAAATTACCAACTTTGCCAATGAGCAGGGCGTGCCGACTGTAGTCGACCCTAAAAAGCGGAATTTCCTGTCGTATCATAACGCCAGTCTGTTCAAGCCTAATCTGAAAGAGCTCAGGGAGGGCCTTAAAATAGATTTTGATATTGATGCCAGGGAAGAGTTTGAAGCCGTCGTTGAAGAGCTGAAGACCCGTTTGAACCTGAAAGGCACGTTAATTACTCTCTCGGAGCGGGGGGTATACATCGACTACAATGGCCAGCAACACCGCTTACCCGCACATGTGCGCCAGATTTCCGACGTATCGGGGGCGGGTGACACGGTTATTAGCATTGCCGCCTGCTGCGTAGCCCTGAACATGCCGCCCCAGTTTATTGCCGGCCTTTCCAACCTGGGTGGTGGCCTGGTTTGCGAATCGGTAGGAGTGGTGCCGATCGACAAGCAGCGGCTGAAAGAAGAAGCCCGCAAAGAATTATTTTCTTCCAATGGAAGTCCAAGCAAGTAATGTCTCCCTTACGTTTACCACCAGCGTGCTTAATAAAGCAGGTTAGTGAACTGGGGTAACGAACGTCCAAACCGCCGAGCGCTACCGGGCCTACCTGGCTGCGCATGGCGTTACCTGCCTTGGGCTGATGCTGGAGTACAGCCAGACCCGGCCCCGCTATATCGAACGGACGGTCGGGCAGTTTCCGCCCAATATGGTCCGGCGCTGGCTGCCGGCCACCCGCGGTGCGCATGGCCTTTACCGGCAGTTTGGGCTCACCGACTTGGCCAGACCAGAAACGATCATGGAAAAATTTGATCCGGATGCGTACCGCTAACAGTCCTACGCCGAATACTCCTTTACTGTTTCAATAAAGCACTTCACCTTTTCGGGGTCGGTATCCGGGTAAACACCGTGGCCAAGATTGGCAATATACCGCTGGGTACCGAACGCCTGAATCATCCGGCGTACCTCGGCCCGGATCTGATCGAAGCCGGCATAGAGCACACAGGGATCCAGATTACCCTGCAGCGTTTTGTCCGGAACCAGCCGGCGCGATTCCGTCGGGTCCATGTTCCAGTCGAGGCCCACGACCGAGCAGCTAAGCTGACCAATCTCCTGCCGCGCAAAGAAGGCTCCCTTGGCAAAGACGGTAACGGGTACTTCCGTAATTGCGTCGCAGATCTGTTTAATATAGGGCAGCGAATACGTCCGGTACTGCTCAGGAGAGAGAATACCGGCCCAGGAGTCGAAGATCTGCACGATATTGGCTCCGGCCTGCACCTGCGCTTTCAGGTAGCCGATAGTGCTGTCGGTGATTTTCTGTAGCAGAGAATGGGAGAACGCCGGATCGGTGTAGAGCAGCTTTTTGGCTACTGAAAACGTTTTGGAGCCTTTTCCTTCCGTCATGTAGCAGAAAATGGTGAAGGGCGCTCCGGCAAAGCCGATAAGCGGTACCCGGTTGTTCAGTTCCCGCTTCACCAGCCGGATCGCTTCCAGGACATACCCCAGGTCGGTATCGGCATCGGCGATGTGCAGGTGGTCGAGGTCGGCAGCCGAGCGGACAGTTTTGGGGAATACCGGGCCGCGTTGTTCAATCATTTCGTAGGGGAGGCCCATCGCTTCGGGCACCACCAGAATATCGGAGAAGATAATGGCGGCATCGACGCCCAGAATATCCACCGGCTGAAGGGTTACTTCGGCAGCCATCTCGGGTGTAGTAGCCAGGGCGATAAAGCTGCCGGCTTTTTCGCGCACGGCGCGGTATTCGGGTAAAATGCGACCGGCCTGCCGCATGAGCCAAACGGGCACCCGCTCGGTTTTTTCGCCCCGCGCTGCCCGGAGCAACAAATCGTTTTGCAAAGTCATGGCGCAAAGATAAGGCTGAACCAGGATTAGTAGGATTGAAACCGGGAATGAGAACCAGGATTTCCGGGATTTAGTAGATTTACCGGATTTTGTGCGTATCCAGGATTCTCGTAAAACGGCCTGTTATGACTACACTTCGAACACCCGATGAACGATTTGCCCATCTGCCTGTTGTGCAGGACGATAAAGGTGAGGAATGGGCGGAGCTGATTGTGCAGTTTATACAGGATAATCCGTGAGATAGTAATTGTAGGTGTCCGTAGGCTATTTCCTATTTTTGAGCAAATTTGGAGGTAGCATGAAAAAAATCTTTGTTGATGCCGAACGTCTGCGCGACCTGAACAGTGGCTTGGGTCAATTTTGTCTGCACCTGGGTAAGGAGCTGGTGGAACAGCGCCCGGCCGATGCCGACCTGACGTTTCTGGTACCCGGTGAACACAATGGTATTTTTGGTGATCAGGCTCACTATCGGCCGGTGAGCTGGTCGGATCGGTTTTATCTGTCGGGTAATTACAACATCTGGCATTGTACTCACCAGGATTCACCCTACCTGCCGGTGGCCGGCCGAACTAAGCTGATCCTGACCATTCACGACCTGAATTTTCTGGAGCGTGCCGACTACAACGACGCCAAAAAAGCCCGTCGGCTGGCGGCTTTGCAGCGTAGTATAAACCGTACCTCTGCTCTAACGGCCATTTCTGAATATACCGCTTCGGTGGTCCGGCAGCACCTGAAAGTACCGGAAAATATACCCTTTCGGGTCATTTACAACGGCAACTCGGCCGCCGACCAGGAGGGGAACTTCAGCGAGCGGGGTAGCAGCCTGACCCTCACCCGGTTGCGCAATGAGCCTTATTTTCTGTTTCTGGGCGTTATCCACCCCAAGAAGAACGTACATACGCTGCTGCCGATGCTGGAGGCTTTTCCGGATTGGGCGCTGGTGCTGGCCGGTAATGATTCGCATCCGTACGCAAAACACATTATGGCCGAAGCTGAACGCCTGGGTGTTGCCAACCGGCTGATTATGCCCGGTGCCGTTGAGGAAGCGACCAAACATTGGTTATACGAAAACTGCGGAGCTTTTCTGTTCCCTTCTCTCTCGGAGGGCTTTGGCCTGCCGGTGGTGGAGGCCATGACGTACGGCAAACCGGTATTTCTGTCGGATCGCACCAGCCTGCCCGAAATTGGTGGCCGGGAAGCCTACTACTGGGATACTTTTGAGCCGGAAGCCATGGCCGAGGTGCTGTTTAACGGGCTGAGTGATTTTAAACAGAACCCGTTCCGGGCCGAGCGGCTGCGGAAGCGGGCAGCTCAGTTTAGCTGGGAGCAAGCGGCTCAGGACTACTGGGCGTTATACCAGGAGGTGATGCAAGGAATGTAACGTTTTGCGAACTTTGGGAATTTCTTAGCGACCTTTGCGTTTAAGAAATTACTGATGAAAACGTACTTCCGACTTCTTTCGTTTGCTAAACCGCTGGGGCGCTTTATTGCTTTGTTTCTGCCCACGTCTATTTTGGCCAGCGCGTTTGCGGTGCTTAACTTAACGCTGCTGATTCCGTTGCTTAATGTGCTGTTCAATCAGGTGAGTCCCCAGGAGATGCAGCAGGTGCTCAGTCAGCCGGCTCCTTCGTTCTCCCTGAATACCGATCAGCTTACGGGGCTCTTTCGCTATTACTTTATCCAGTATTTTCAGACGTACGGGCAGGTGGGCGGTTTGCGGTTTGTCTGCGTAGTGATTGTACTGTCGGTGCTGCTGAGCAATATCTTCAAATACCTTTCCATCCGCCAACTGGAGAGCTTCAAAGCCCGAATGGTGTCGCAGTTGCGGGAGGCTGTGTTCCGGCGGGCGGTGCGGCTGCACCTGGGCTTCTTCTCCAGTGAGCGCAAAGGCAACCTGATCTCGCGCATCATGACCGATGTGCAGGAAGTGGAAAATTCCATTGCCAACACTATGTCGGCGGTTATGAAGGAGTTTTTCCTGTTCATATTCTACCTCTATGCGCTGTTCTCCATTTCCATCCAGCTCACGCTGTTTGCGTTTCTGGTGATTCCTGTTTCGGGCATATTTATTGCCACGCTGGTCAAGCGCATGAAGCGCGACGCCCAGGAAGGGCAGCAGCGGCTTAGCGGACTGATTAGTTTGCTCGATGAGACGTTTGGCGGTATGCGGGTGGTCAAAGGCTTCAACGCCGAGGATTATGTGCTTACCAAATTCAACGAAGAAAACCAGGGCTACCGGCGGGCCATCCGGTCGCTGGCCAACCGGCGCGAACTGGCGTCGCCGTTCTCCGAGTTTATGGGCGTAACGGTGGTGGCGGGTATTCTGCTCTATGGCGGTTCGCTGGTCTTGTCCAATCAGTCGGCGTTATCGGCTTCGGAGTTTGTGACCTATATCGCCATTTTTTCGCAGGTGATGCGGCCGGCCAAAGAAATTTCCAACGCCTTCAGCAGCACCCAGCGTGGCTTGGCCTCCGGCGAACGGGTATTGCAACTGGTCGATACCGTTCCGCTGATTGAAGACAAACCCAATGCGAAAGACCTGCGGGAGTTCCGCCGGCAGGTCGAGGTGCGGAATGTGTCCTTTGAATATATGAAAGGGGTGCCGGTGCTGAAGGCTATCAGCTTTACGCTTGAAAAAGGGAAAACCATTGCGCTGGTTGGCTCATCCGGTGGCGGCAAATCCACTATTGCCGACCTTGTGCCGCGTTTTTACGACCCCACCAGCGGCCAGATCCTGATCGACGGTACCGACCTGCGCGACTGCACCATGGAGTCCCTGCGCAACCAGATGGGCATTGTGACGCAGGAAAGCATTCTGTTCAACGATACCATCTTCAGCAATATTGCCTTCGGCAGCGACGCCACTGAGGAAGAGGTAATCCGGGCAGCCAAAATCGCCAACGCCCACGATTTTATCATGCTCCAGCCGGACGGCTATCAGACCCTGATTGGCGACCGGGGCAGCCGCCTGTCGGGCGGGCAGCGGCAACGCATCAGCATCGCCCGCGCCGTGCTGAAGAACCCGCCCATCCTGATTTTGGACGAAGCCACCTCCGCCCTCGATACCGAATCCGAAAAGCTGGTACAGGAGGCACTCACCCGCCTGATGGCCAGCCGGACCACCCTGGTGATTGCCCACCGGCTTAGCACCATCCAGCATGCCGACGAAATCCTGGTGATCCACAACGGCGAAATCGTCGAACGCGGCACCCACCACGCCCTTGTATCGCTGGATGAAGGTTTCTACCGGAAGCTGAGTAGTATGCAGAGTGTGTAGGCGCGTGTGTAGCCCGGATTATAAATCCGGCTGTCGTAGACAAAAAACACCCGGATTTACAATCCGGGCTACTACCGCTCCAGCCGCTTTGCCACCGAATGGTTCCTGAACGCCGGATCAAGCTGCTGGTAGAGCGCTTTGGCCTCTGCTTTTGAAAATTCAGTCCAGTGGGTATTCAGTAAAAACAGGCTTAACAGGGATGTACGGTTGGTGCGGATGTACTGCTGGATTTTCTGGATCTGCGCCTGTTTCAGCCGCTTTTCTTCTTTTGCCACCCGCTCGGCTACGGCCGTATTGCCCAGCGATTGGTGACGTTCGTTGTACAGCGTCATAAGTTGGTCGCGGTAGGGCAAATCTATTTCTGTTTGAAATCGCTTCCACTCCGCTGTGAGCGGAGATCCCGTAACACCGGCCGTACGCAGATCCGTTGTATTACCGGTGATAGTTACGTCATGATCCCAGATAAAGCTGGTCTGACCGGGTATACCTTCAATGGAAACCGTGTAAAAGTCGATTTCCGGAACCGCTCGGCGAAATGTAAACTGCCCATTTTGAGCGCGGGTCGTGTCGATAGTCAGCACACGGCTGTTGCGGTTATCCTGCTTTTTCAGATATACCGTGGTGTTTCCTAACTCCTGAATTTTTCCGTGTATCTGGAATGGGTGCTGAGCAAAAGCACAGGGGACCAGCAGGACAAAATACGGGGTAAGTAGCCGTTTTTTTATAAAAAGTAGTTTCATAACACGAAGCTAACAGATTACGCTGCAAAAGATAAATAAAGGATCTACTGCAGCTATTTGCATATATGGACCAAAACCGGAGAGATTATCCCGTTGGCTCAGTAATTCTAATATTTCCTTAATAAAAGCGGAAATTTATAAAACCATATGCCCTCACAGCTCGTATGTCTGCTATTACTCAAATGCTCGCAACGTGTGTAAAGACTTTTCGCGCTTGTGGGTGATCCTTTCATCTAATTGTTACCTGTTACCTTATGAAAAAACCGACAAGTACGGCTCCGGACAAAGCGTCCGGTCTGGAAATTCCTACGGTTTCGCCAGTTGGGCGCCGACTGTTTATGCGTTATGCCGGTGCAACAGCCATATCGGCTACTGCGCTGGTGGAGGCTTGTACAATGCAGGACCATAACCTGCCAGTGGGTACGGTTAACCTGGGGTCAGGAGACACTGGTATTTTAAACTATGCCTATGCGCTCGAACAACTGGAGGCCGCTTTTTACGAACGAGTTGCTCTTAATCCTTATTCGGGTATCACGGCTGCCGAGTTGCGCCTGCTGGTCGATATTCGTGACCACGAAATCGTCCACCGCGAATTTTTCAAAGCGGCTTTGGGGACAAACGCTATTCCGGCACTCACGTTCAATTTTGGTGCCGTCAATTTCTCCAGTCGGGAGAGTGTGCTACAAACCGCACGAACCTTTGAGGATCTGGGCGTATCGGCCTATAACGGAGCCGGTCGATTGTTACAAAATGCGCAGTTTCTGCTACTGGCCGGTAAAATAGTATCGGTAGAGGCTCGTCATGCGGCCGCTATCCGGGATGTATTGATGCCAAAGACCGCCTTCTTTGCAGGTGATGACGTGGTTGAACCGATGACGGGTCTGGATGTAGTCAGAACACCTCTACAGGTGCTGCCACTGGCACAGCCATTTATTTCAACTCCGATTAGCGGGGCTAACTTACCAACCATGTAATCGAAAAAAACTATGAATCTGTTTAATGTATTTACCGAAATTGAGAAAATAGACCCGGATGCCGTTGAACGTCTGAATTATTATTCCCGGCGGCAATTGTTCCGGATGGGTGCCAAAGCTACCGCAGCTGCTGTACCTGCAATGTTTGCTACCCTGGGAACGGCCTATGGGCAGTCTAACGTAATTAACGATGTCCTGAATTTTGCCCTGACGCTGGAGTATCTGGAAGATGAGTATTACAAGCGCGGCCTGGCGGCTTCTAACCTGATACCGGCTTCGGACCGCGCCATTTTCATGCAGATCAGCAAACATGAAGATGCGCACGTAAAGCTACTGATGGGCGCCTTGGGTAGTGCGGCTGTCTCCAAGCCGAACTTTAAGTTTCCGGCAGATGCCTTTACCAACTACCAGACCTTCGTATTTCTGGCCAAAGCATTTGAGGATACCGGTGTTCGGGCGTATAAAGGGCAGGCCGCTAACCTGATGAGCAACAAAGATATTTTGACCGTGGCCTTGCGCATTCACTCGGTAGAAGCCCGCCATGCTGCCGAAGTACGGCGGCTGATTCCCGGACTGGAAGAAACTCCGTCGGATCCGGCCGAGCAGCCGGCCGCTGTGTATGCCGGCGAAGAAAACCTGGTGCAGGCGGGTATTAACCTGAAAACCCTCATTCCGAGTCTGTCGGATTCAGAGCTTCGCGAAGCATTCGACGAGCCGTTAACCAAAGAGCAGGTGCTTGGTATTGCCATGCCGTTTATCCAATAAAGGAGTAAAAGATGGTTTATAAGGCGTAGAGACCCATCTCTGCGCCTTATTTTTTTCATACCGCTTTCTATTGTCGTGGTAACCTCCTAATTTTGCGTAATTTTTGACCACCACGGAACGGATTGGCCTGATTGTCACCAGTCCGGTTTCTCTCGGGCTATCGGTTTCAGGAGGTCAGTGAATGATCTGTTTATCATTCTCTAACTGACATTTTTCTTGTCCGACTATCGCTACAATGCCCAAAAATCCTCACATCCGCTCGATTCTTATTATCGGCTCCGGACCAATTGTTATCGGTCAGGCTTGCGAATTTGACTATGCCGGCTCTCAGGCAGCGCGTTCGTTACGCGATGAAGGTATCGAGGTGATTTTGATCAACTCGAACCCGGCCACGATCATGACCGACCCCATCAACGCCGATCATGTGTATCTGAAGCCGCTGGAGAAAAAATCCATCATTGAAATCCTGGAAAAGCATACGGTAGATGCCGTGCTGCCGACCATGGGTGGTCAGACCGCGCTGAACCTGGCGATCGATTGCGATAAAGCCGGTATCTGGCAGAAGTATGGGGTGCAGATTATCGGGGTAGATATTCGGGCCATTGAAACCACCGAAGACCGGGAGAAGTTCCGATTAAAGATGCTGGAACTGGGTATTGGCGTGTGTAAAGGCCGCACCGCTCGCTCATTTCTGGAGGGTAAGGAGATTGCGCAGGAAATAGGCTTCCCGCTGGTAATTCGTCCCTCATTTACCCTGGGCGGTACCGGGGGCGGATTTGTGGAGAAGCCGGAGGATTTTGACCGGGCCCTTAATAATGGACTCCACGCATCGCCGGTTCACGAAGTACTCGTCGAGCAGAGTGTCACGGGTTGGAAAGAGTATGAACTGGAACTGCTGCGCGACGGAGCCGGTAACTTCATTATCATCTGCTCCATCGAAAACTTCGACCCGATGGGTATCCATACGGGCGACAGCATCACGGTAGCGCCGGCCATGACCCTGCCCGATACGCTTTATCAGCAAATGCGTGATCTGGCCATTAAGATGATGGACGGCATCGGCAAATTTGCCGGCGGCTGTAACGTGCAGTTCTCGGTCAATCCGGAAACCGACGATATTATTGCCATTGAAATCAACCCACGGGTGAGCCGTTCGTCGGCCCTGGCGTCTAAAGCAACGGGCTACCCCATTGCCAAGATTGCGGCTAAAATGGCCATCGGCTACAACCTGGATGAGCTGATTAACCCCATTACCGGTTCAACTTCGGCTTTCTTCGAGCCGGCTATCGATTACGTCATTGTAAAAGTGCCACGCTGGAACTTTGATAAATTTCCGGGAGCCGACCGGAGCCTGGGCCTGCAAATGAAGTCGGTAGGCGAAGCGATGGGTATTGGCCGTAACTTCCAGGAAGCCCTGCAAAAAGCCTGTCAGTCGCTGGAGATTCGCCGGAATGGGCTGGGAGCCGACGGCAAGGAGCTGACCGATCAGAAGGCCCTGACCGAAAGTCTGGCGCACCCAAGCTGGAACCGGCTGTTTCATATTTACGATGCGTTTAAAGCGGGGATGTCGTTCCAGACGATTCAGAAGCTGACCCGGATCGATCCCTGGTTCCTGCATCAGATTGAAGAGTTGATTGAACTGGAGCGTGAAATTCAGCAATACGACCTTGATGACGTACCGCCCGAACTGATCCGCACCGCCAAGCAGAAGGGCTATGCCGACCGGCAGTTGGCGCATATCATGCAGGTGCGGGAGAGTAAGATTTATAAATACCGGCAAAAGCACAATATCCGGCGCATTTATAAGTGCGTGGATACCTGTGCCGCCGAGTTTGAAGCGAAAACGCCGTATTACTACTCGACCTTTAACAACGCGGTGCCGCAGATACTCGATCGGCCCGAGCCGGTATCTGATCTGCCGGGCAACGAGTCTATCGTGAGCAATCGTAAGAAGGTGGTTGTATTGGGCTCCGGACCTAATCGTATCGGTCAGGGTATCGAGTTCGACTACTCCTGCGTTCACGGTGTACTGGCGGCTAAGGAGTGCGGCTACGAGACCATCATGATTAACTGTAATCCGGAGACCGTCTCAACCGATCCTGATGTGGCCGATAAGCTGTACTTTGAGCCGGTGTTCTGGGAACACGTCCACGCCATAATTCAGCACGAGCAGCCGGAAGGTGTCATTGTGCAGTTGGGCGGACAGACGGCCCTTAAAATGGCTGAAAAGTTAACCCGGTATGGTATCAAAATTATTGGCACAAGCTGGGAGGCTCTCGACCTGGCCGAAGACCGGGGTCACTTCTCCAGCCTCCTGCGCGATCTGAACATCCCGTATCCGAAGTTCGGCACAGTGCGCGATTCACAGGCGGCCCTGGACCTGGCCAAAGACCTGGGTTTCCCGCTGCTGGTCCGGCCGAGCTACGTACTGGGCGGACAGTCGATGAAGATCGTTATCAACGAGGCTGAGCTGGAGCAGCACGTGATGAAGATCCTGAACGATATTCCGGACAATAACATCCTGCTCGACCATTTTCTTGAGAACGCCATTGAAGCTGAATCAGATGCCATTTGTGATGGTGAAGACGTACACATTATCGGGATCATGGAGCATATTGAGCCGGCAGGTATTCACTCCGGCGACTCCTACGCGCTGCTGCCGCCCTTCGACCTGAGTGAGAATGTAATCCGGCAGATTGAGGAATATACCAAACGCATCGCCGTAGCCCTGAAAACCGTTGGGCTGATCAACATTCAGTTTGCCATCAAAGACGAAAAGGTATACGTGATTGAGGCTAACCCACGGGCGTCGCGGACAGTGCCGTTTATCTGCAAAGCTTACCGGGAGCCGTACGTCAATTACGCTACCAAGGTGATGCTGGGCGAGAAAAAGGTAAAAGACTTCAATTTCAAACCGCACAAAAACGGCTACGCCATCAAGATTCCGGTGTTCTCGTTCAATAAATTCCCGAACGTGAACAAGGAGCTTGGCCCCGAAATGAAATCGACCGGCGAAGGTATCTACTTTATCGACGACCTGACCGACGATTTCTTCCAGAAAGTCTATTCAGAACGGAATCTGTATCTGAGCCGGTAGGGTATGTGTACAACGGATTTCCAATCCGTTCCTGGCGTTGCTATATCAAAGAAGGGAAGTAAGTCAGGAACAGATTGGAAATCCGTTTTTTGTGCTGAAAGCGAGTTTGTAGGTAAGAGACGACCGAAACGGATTGGAAATCCGTTTTACAGATTCGGCCGCTTATCAAACCACGGCTTGGCCTGTTCCAACTGGGCGGCCAGTTTAAACAGCAGGGCCTCGTCGCCCAACTTCGCGGTAAACATGGAGCCGATGGGCAGGCCGTCGGGTGTCCAGTGCAACGGCACCGACATGGAAGGCTGCCCGGTCATGTTGGCAATGGGCGTGTACGGAATATAACCGAAGGACTTTTCGGCCAATTGGTCAATTACCTTGCTGTTGCGGAGAAAGCGCAATCCGTTTAGCGTATCAACCAGCTTGATGAGTTTTTCTTCCTGCGCGGAGGGTTGTAATTCACCAATGCGGATGGGAGGGCGTGATAAGGTTGGTGTCAGCAACACATCATAGGTTTCGTGCAACTGCCCCATGGTGCGGCTCAAGTCATTCCATTTTCGTTTCTGATAGGCATAGTCAGCAGCCGTGTAGGCTTCGCCAATACGGGCCTGCGTCCAGGTAGCCAGTTCGACATCGGTGCGCCGGGCCGGGCGCTTCAGGTAATCACTGACTTCGCGGAGGGTGGCGGCTGTTTCACCGAATACCATTGTCAGAAAGGTCCGGCTTAGAATGTCGGACGTGTACGGCAGTGCAATCTCCTCTACCATGTGGCCCAGGCTCTCCAGCAGCTTGGCCGTTTCGTGAATGGCCTTTACGCATTCGGCATGAACTTTCTGGTTGGGAAACGGGTGCTGCGTCGTAAACGCAATCCGCAGCCGGCCAGGCTCGCGATTGGCCTCCTCCGAAAACGGCCGCTCCGGTGCCGGCAGGTAATACGGATCGCCAACACTCGGTCCGGCAATGGCATCCAGCAGGGCTGCACTATCACGTACGCTGCGGGTAACGGCCAGCCCGGCTACGGCTCCGCTCCAGGCTTCGCCAAAACGTGGCCCCAGTGTAACCCGGCCTCGCGAGGGTTTCAGGCCAAACAGGCCGCAGCAGGATGCCGGAATCCGAATAGAGCCGCCCCCGTCGGTAGCCGTTGCTGCGGGTGCAATGCCGGCCGCCACCGCTGCCGCCGAGCCTCCGCTGGAGCCCCCGGTCGAGTGGTTCAGGTTCCAGGGGTTACGGGCCGGGCCGTATAGTTTGGCTTCCGTAAAAGGCGTCAAACCAAATTCGGGTGTATTGGTTTTGCCGAAAAAGACCAGACCGGCCGCTTTGAACCGCTTCACCACCTCGCTATCGCGGGTTGATACATGGTCGCGGTAGGCTACCGAGCCTGAGCGCATAGGTGTACCTTCCCAGTCCATTTCCAGGTCTTTGAGCAGAAAAGGCACACCCCGGAAGGGAGCATTGACCGGCAACTTGTCCAGCAACGCCCGGCCATGGTCGTATAACGGCTGGACAATGGCATTGATCGTCGGGTTAACGGCTTCGGCGCGGGCAATGGCGGTCTCCAGCAATTCGGCCGGGGTTACTTCACCTTTGCGGATGAGTTCGGCCAGGCCGGTGGCATCGTGCTGTACGTATTCGGCAAAAGGCAGGGTACGGGTCGATGAAGTTTGCATAGGGGTTAGGAACAGGTTTGCGCGAAAGGTAGGAAAAAAAGCGTTTACCGTTGCGGGGCTGTGGCTACCGCAATCTTCGAGTCGGCGGTGCCGTAGTACAGAAACCATTTGCCTTTATACGGAGTCAGACCTTCCAGAAAACAAACGTTGTTGACTTGTCCGGTTATTTCGTAGGGCTGGTCCGGCTTGAAAAAATAGGTTTCGGATCGGTCGATGAGGCTAATCGGGTCATTACCATCAAACAGCAGTTGCCCGGCGGCATAAGTGCCCTCCGGTAAGTTGGAATCGCCGTTCTGCGGAGCGTTCATGCCATTATAAATAAGCACAATGCCACGACTGGTGATGAGCGCCGGAGGACCGGGCTCCATCAACCGGGAGTCGTGTCGGCCCTTCCGGCTTTCAGCTACGGCCAGCAGGTTGCCGTTGGCCTTCTGCAAGGGTATCCAGTGGATGAGGTCGTCGGACATAGCTACGTACAACTCCGCCTGATCGCCCCAGTACATCCAGTATTTGTCGTTGATCTTCTGCGCCACCAACCGGTCACCCATGCGCCTGCACACAATTGAGCCCGACTTCGACCATTCGTTCCGGTACTTCCCGTTATAAGCCTCACCGAACGCGAGCCCCTGTTTCTGCCAGTTTTCCAGATCGCGGGAGGTAGCCACGCAGAGCCGGGCTTTGTCGCCATCATAGGCAGTATACGTCATCACATACACCCCGTTAGGGCTTTCCACCACGCGGGGGTCTTCGCAGCCGCCCTCCCACTCATAGGTTTTCATCGGGTCATTGTCAGGATAAAAGACTGGCTTCGGCATTCGCCTGAATTGGATACCATCGGTGCTGACGGCCAGGCCCAGCCGTGAGGTACCCGCGTGTTTACCGACCACATCTTCGGCCCGGTAAATCATGTAAATCTTCCCGTTGCGCACCACGGTGGCCGGGTTGAACACATCTTTCTCCTCCCAATGCACTGTTTCTTTCCGCACCGGGCAGTCGAAGGTGGTATTTGGGTTGGCCCTGAGGATAGGATTAGCCGCATTCATCTTTCGGAAAGGCCCCAGCATCCAGGGCTTCTCCGGGCGGGCACCACCAGAGGTTGAGGCTGATCGCCGGGCTGTGCCGGTCTGCGGCTGTCCAAATACAAGCTGGCAGGCAGTTGCCGCCAGCAGGAGCAGGGTAGGTAGGGGTGTGGTCATAATAACCCGGAATGTAATTCCGAACAAGGTTGAGAAATATATAAGCTGTTGAACTCTTTTTCTGCTTATTGGGGTACTGCCGGAATTATATTCCGGGGTACAAGCCACAGCTGCCGTTTCGTTCCATCGGCTAACTCGTGCAGCACCACCCCGCCGTTTTCGTCATAGCCCATGCGGAGGCCGATAAAGGCCAGGTACTGGTTCAGCAAATCTTCCAGCGGCTGGTTGCCGAAGATACAAGCGTCATAATACCAGTCCAGTGACTCACCGGCAACTTCTTCCGTTATGGCCCGGTAGTCTTCCAGGGAGTAGCCATCAAAGGGTTTGCCGAAGCGCTCCCACATCAGCTGCATCACATCATCCAGCGAGCGGGCGTGGCCGGTGCGCTGCCGGATGTGCAGGTCCAGGATCAGGGCGGCAATGGCTCCTTTCTGGTAAACCGATACTTTTCGGTCGGGTACACCCTTTTCGTAACCGTCCAGCCACAGATCAAACGAAGACTCGACCAGCGACTGAAACGCCCGACCACTTACCTCAAAATGCCGTTTGAACAGCACCTGCAATTCTTTTAGGTAGGCGGCATCGTCAAACACGCCCGACCGGCGGAGCATCAGATCCCCGTAATAGGTGGTTATGCCCTCGGCCACAAAGCAGGTTGGGAAATAGTTTTCGCGGGTAAAATCGTAGGGTAGCATCTCCTTCGGCCGGATGCGAATCACATTCCAGGCATGAAATAGTTCGTGCGAGGATACACCCAGCAAATCCTGATACAAGCCCTCTCCCTCATCGTCGGGGCCGAGCACCAGCATGGTGGAGTTGCGGTGTTCGACGCCATGATAAACCGGAGTCGGCAGGACGATGGTCAGGAAGTGGTAGTCGCGTTCCGGAAACTCGCCGAACAGCCGAATCTGGGCCTCGGAGAACCGGCTGAAGTCGGTTTTAATCCGCTCCCGATCCAGTGTAATGTTTCCCTGTACCCAGACGTGGAAGGCAATGTCATCGACCGTATACGAAATACACTGTATGTCGGGTGAGGCAATCAGCGGGCAGTCGACCAGTTCGTAAAAGTCGCTGGCGGCTAACTGCCCAGGGCCTACCTGCCGAAGGCCGCAGGCGATAAGCCAGTTGTCGGGAATAGCCAGTTCAACTGTGCAGGGTTCGTCAATGTGGCCTTCGGCATACAGGCACAGGTTGATGAAATTTACATACAGCAGTTCATCGCTGACGTAGCTGGTGCCGGCATTGATAACATTGGTGTAGTAGTTATATCGCACCACAACCTCATCGGCCCCGTTTGTCTGTACCTGCCAACGATCTTTGGTCATTTTACGGGAGGGTAAGGGTTGCCCCTCTCCGTCAAAAGTCTCAAAACGCTGGATATTTTTGGCGAAGTTCTGTATTTCATAACGGCCGGGTCGCCAGGATGGTAGCTGCAACTCCAGTTCAGGTTCCGAAACGCCGGTCAGCCGGCATTCAATATCAATATAATGGGAGTCGGGGTGAGCAGACGAAAGTTTATAATGCATGGTCCAGGAAGAACAGATACAAGTATGTGCGACTGTATAGCTAACAAATATACCATAAGGTTTGTCTAAACCGATTGATGACCAGTCCGTGAATGGTCTAAAAAGTAGCCCGTATGCTGCAAAAAACGAGAGCTGACTTGATTAACTCTAAAAGTTCTGCTACCTTTGCAAGCTCATTTGGGAAACAGGGTAATTGAGCATATAATACGATGAAAAGAACTTACCAACCGTCGAACCGTAAGCGGAGAAACAAGCATGGCTTTCGCGAGCGTATGGCTACGCACAATGGCCGTAAAGTGCTGGCCGCCCGTCGTCAGAAAGGTCGTCATAAGCTGACCGTATCCGACGAAAAGAAAGGCGATCGTTTTAAGGCATAATTTAGTTTAAGGTTTGAAGTCTGAAGTTTGAAGTTGTTTAACCTCGAACTTCAAACCTTAAACTTCAAACCAATTGATGCGCCAAACGCTTACGAAAGCCGAACGACTCTCCAGTCGGAAAATAATTGACCGATTATTTGAAAAAGGTAGCACGGATGTCAAGACGTTCTACCTTTTTCCGTTTCGCGTGCTGTACCTGTACGCATCGACGCCATCAGTCGCTGCCCAACCGGCGGTCGATACCAGTCTCCTTTCCCAAGAGTCGGTCCAATCCTTTCCTCCTCTCCCCGCCATCCTGATTACCGTTTCCAAACGGAACTTCAAAAAAGCGGTCGACCGTAACCTCATCCGTCGCCGGATTCGCGAGGCATACCGGAAAAATAAAGCCATTATGATCGATGCTGCCGGACCGGAAAAGCAACTTCCGGCCTATATCACGTTTCTTTATACCGCACGTGATAAAATTTCGTTTGAAGAGATAGAAAAAAGCATGAAATTAGCTTTAAAGAGAGTCGGTCGTGGGCAGTAGGTAGTCGTACTGTCAGGACTACCGGTTTATTGTTAACCTGCAAACTGCCAACTATTCATATGCTATCCCGTAAACGCCTAACACTAGCAGCCTCTGCCCTGCTGCTGACGGTCAGCATCACCTTTGTGTCGTTCCGCACCGACGACCGCTTCTTCGAGATTGCCCGCAACCTCGATATCTACGCCACGCTCTTCAAAGAGCTGAACATGTACTACGTTGACGAGATCAACCCCAACCGCATGGTAAAGACGAGTATCGACGCCATGCTGAAGGCGCTCGATCCGTATACCAATTTCTACGCCGAGGACGAAATTGAAGATTACATGACCATGACCACCGGCCGCTACAACGGCATTGGTGCCCTGATTGGAACGCGCCAGGGAAAAAGCATCGTGATGATGGTGTACGAAGGCACCCCCGCCGAAAAGGCAGGCCTGCAGCTTGGCGACGAAATTCTGAAGGTAGATGGCGTGGATGTGAAGACCCGCCGTGAGATGGACCCCGGTAAGCTGCTGCGGGGTCAGAACGGCACGGCCGTTAAGCTTACTGTGAACCGCTACGGTCAGAAAGCACCGCTGGAACTATCGGTGATGCGCGACGTGGTGAAGATGACCAATGTGCCCTACTACGGCATGATTACCGACGAAGTGGGTTACATTGACCTGAAAGACTTTACGAGTACGGCCTCCCGCGAGGTACGCAACGCCTTCACCGAACTAAAGAGCAAGGGCATGAAAAAACTGATTCTGGATGTACGCGAGAATCCGGGCGGTTTACTCAACATGTCTATTGATATTGCCAATATCTTTATCCCGAAAGATTCGGAGGTGGTAACCACCAAGGGCAAGGTAACCGAGTGGAACAAGACCTACAACGCGTTGTATCCGGCGATGGACACCGAAATGCCGCTGGTGGTGCTGACCAACAGCCGGAGTGCATCGGCTGCCGAAATTGTGTCAGGTGTGATTCAGGATTACGATCGGGGTGTGCTGATTGGGCAGCGGACCTACGGTAAAGGGCTGGTGCAAACCACCCGCGAACTCTCGTTCAACACCAAGCTGAAGATTACCACCGCCAAATACTACATCCCGAGCGGCCGGTGTATTCAAGCTATTGACTACAGCCACCGCAACCCGGACGGCAGCGTCGGCAAGATTCCCGATTCGCTGAAAACTGCCTTTAAAACCCGCAACGGCCGCGTGGTATACGATGGTGGTGGTGTAACCCCAGACGTGGCTACCGAAGCCCCTACGCCGACACCGATTGCCTTGAGCCTGAATAACAAAGGGCTGATCTTCGACTATGCCGTGAAATACCACCACGAGCACCCGACCATCAAGCCGGCCCGCGAATTTCGTCTGACCGACGCCGAGTATCAGGACTTTACCAAATGGCTGAAGGATAAGGAGTACGATTATACTACGCAGGTAGAAAAAGACCTCGGTTCGCTGGAAGCCTCGGCTAAAAAGGAAAAATACTTCGACCTGATTCAGGACCAGATCAAAGCGCTGAAAAATAAAGTGTCGCACAGCAAAGACGCCGACCTGATGACGTTTAAAAGCGAAATCAAGACGCTGCTGGAGCAGGAGATCGCCGGCCACTATTACCTGCAAAAGGGCATGAAAGAAACCTCTTTTACCACTGACCCCGAAGTAAAAGCCGCCCTTGACCTGTTCAAAGACATGAACCGTTACCAGGCGCTGCTGAAAAGTAAGAATTAAGAGTGATGAGTTAAGAGTGATGAGTTAAGAATTGTCGATGACTGGTAATTCTTAACTCATCACTCTTAACTCTTAATTCCCAAAGGGTTGCTGATTCTATCCATTGATACATCGACGACGGTTTGTTCGGTAGCGCTGCACCAGGCGGGGGCGCTGCTGGGTAGCTATGAATTGTTTACGGAGCGCACCTCGTCGGCCATGCTGACGACGCTCATCGGGGATGTAGTGCGCCATGCCGGGCATGAATTAAGGCAACTGGATGCCGTTGCGGTTGCTAAAGGCCCGGGCTCCTATACCGGTTTGCGGATTGGAGTATCTACCGCGAAAGGTCTGTGTTTTGCGCTGGATAAGCCTTTGCTGGCTATCAATACGCTGGCGGCTATGGCCGAGCAGATTCGGCCGCTTTTTTCCTCAGATTACCGGCTCTGTCCCATGCTGGATGCCCGGCGCATGGAGGTCTACTGCGCTATTTTTGACACCAACGGCCAGGAACTGCTGCCAACTAGCGCCAAAATTGTTGAAGAGCAGTCATTCAGCGAGTGGCTAATGGAGCAGCCGGTTGTCTTCTTTGGCGATGGGGCCACCAAGTGCCGGCCACTGCTGAGCGGCCATGGCAATGCCATCTTTCCTAATATGGAGATTCGCCCGTCGGCCCGAACGGTGGGACAACTCGCTATGCAGGCCTTTGCTGCCGGCCGGTTTGAAGATGTTGCCCATTTCGAGCCGTTCTACCTGAAAGATTTCATGGTGACGAAGCCGAAGAAAGTGGTGGGATAAAGGGGCCGGTTAATGGTATATCACCTTATTGAACCACCTACCTTTGCACCCACTTAATAATGCAGATGGCATGTTGTTCGACGATACCTATCGCACCATTACTGGTCCATCCGAAGGGCTGTTTAAAGAGAAAGGCAGCAAATTTCTGGCGTATGCGTTTCCCATCCAAAGAGAGACCGACGTTAAAATGTATCTGGAGGCTGTCCATAAAGAACATCCGAAAGCCAGGCATCACTGCCATGCGTACCGCTTAGGGCTGGACCGGAATAACTACCGGGTTAATGACGATGGTGAACCCAGCGGTACCGCCGGTCGCCCGATTCTGAACACGCTGTACTCCTATGATCTAACCAATATTCTGGTTATTGTTGTGCGTTACTTCGGCGGAACGCTGCTGGGCGTGCCGGGCCTCATCAATGCATATAAGTCGGCAACGATAGATGCCCTGACGAAGGCAACGGTAGTTGCGAAAACCGTCAATGAAGTATACCGGGTCCGGTTTGCCTACGAGCAGATGAATGAGGTGATGAAAGTGGTGAAAGACCAGCAGCTTACCGTGCTGAGCCAATCGTTTGATAACAACTGTAGTCTGGAAATTGAACTGCGCCGGACAATGGTGAACGGGGTAATCGGCCGATTGGAGAAGCTGGAGCACGTGAAAGTGGAATGGCTTGGATAAGACCAAAAATGAGAGAACGATAAAGGAACCCTGTGCCGGCAGGGTTACCGCAACTTTGATGAACATCAGGAAACTTAGGTTCTGCAAATTCCGTTAGAACTAAGAATAAGGCTTTTCATCACGTGACGGAAAACAAAGTTACGACCGAACCGGAAAACCGGAACGGTTATAGTCTCACCGATATTGACTTGACGGGCTTTGAGCAGATCGAAGTACTGGGTGCCCGCGAACATAATCTCAAAAATATTGATGTTACCATTCCCCGCAACAAGCTGGTGGTCGTGACGGGTATCAGCGGCAGCGGCAAATCGTCGCTGGCGTTCGATACCATCTACGCCGAAGGGCAGCGCCGGTATATGGAAAGCTTTTCGGCCTACGCCCGCTCGTTTATCGGCGATATGGAACGGCCGGATGTCGATAAGATCAACGGGCTGAGTCCGGTGATCTCCATTGAGCAGAAGACGACCTCCAAGAACCCCCGCTCCACGGTAGGTACTACCACCGAGATCTATGATTTTCTGCGACTGCTGTACGCCCGGGCGGGCGAAGCCTACTCCTACGCCACAGGCCGTAAAATGACACGTCAGTCGCAGGATCAGATTATCGACCAGATTCTTAACCAGTACAACGGCCAAAAGCTCACGCTGCTGGCACCGGTAGTGAAAGGCCGCAAGGGCCATTACCGCGAGTTATTCGTGCAGATAGCCAAACTTGGCTATACTAAAGTACGGGTAGATGGTCAGGTGCAGGATATTGCGCCCAAGATGCAGCTCGACCGGTATAAAGTACACGACATTGAGATTGTGATTGACCGGATCATTCCCCGGCCCGAAGATCGCTTCCGGCTATCGCAGTCGGTGCAGACGGCGCTGAAACAGGGCAAAGGAGCGATGCAGATTCTGGATCAGGAAGGACAGGTAATCTACTTCTCGCAGAACCTGATGGACCCCGAATCGGGCATTAGCTACGATGAGCCGTCGCCGAATACTTTCTCGTTCAACTCGCCTTATGGCTGGTGCCCGGTCTGTCAGGGCCTTGGCGTGGTGGAGGAGATTACGGAAGAATCCGTTATTCCGGATAAGTCGCTAAGCATTAGCCGGGGGGCCATTGCGCCCCTGGGCGAGTACCGGGAGTTATGGTTTTTTCGGGAGATAGAGGTTATTCTGAAAAAGTTTAAACTGAGTTTGAGTACACCGCTGACCAAATATCCGCCTGAACTGCTCCATGTGTTGCTGTTCGGCGACCAGGAAGAAGCAGTAATGCCGTCGAAAAAGCATCCGGGAGAAGATTACTATAACTTCAAATTCGAGGGTATAATCCCCTTTCTGAAGCGGCAGCAGGAGAACGGTTCCGAGAAAATTCAGGAGTGGCTGAAAGACTTTATGGTGGTCAACACCTGTCCTGAGTGTAGTGGAGCACGGTTGAAAAAGGAGTCGCTGTATTTCCGGATTGCCGATAAGAATATTGCCGAACTGGCCCGGCTGGATATTTCGGAACTGTCGGCCTGGATGACCAATTTGGAAGACCGGTTGTCGGAGCGGCAGAATGTGATTGCCCGCGAAGTCCTGAAGGAAATTCGCAAGCGTATTGGTTTTCTGCTCGATATTGGTCTGGATTACCTGACACTGGATCGCCCGTTGCGGACGCTTTCGGGGGGAGAGGCCCAGCGTATCCGGCTGGCGACGCAGATCGGTACGCAGTTGGTGGGGGTTTTGTACATCATGGACGAGCCAAGTATTGGGCTGCACCAGCGCGACAACGTAAAGCTGATTGATTCGCTAAAGAACCTGCGGGATCTGGGCAATACGGTGCTGGTGGTCGAGCACGATAAAGACATGATGCTGGCGTCGGATTACATCCTGGACATTGGTCCGGGAGCCGGCCGGCACGGCGGTCAGGTAGTGGGCATTGGTACACCGGAAGAGTTTTTGCAGAACGGTAGCACCACGGCCGAGTATCTGAACGGTCGCCGAGCCATCAAGGTACCTGCCGAGCGCCGGAAAGGCAATGGTAAGTTTTTGATCATTAAAGGTGCCACGGGTCATAACCTGAAGAATGTGACGCTGAAGCTGCCACTGGGCCGGATGGTGTGTATCACCGGCGTATCGGGCAGTGGCAAGTCGTCGCTGATTCACGAAACGCTGTTTCCGGTGCTGAACCGCCACTTTTACAAGTCTAAACGGGAGCCGCTGTCCTTTAAATCGGTAGAAGGGCTGGAATACCTGGATAAGGTAATTGAAGTAGATCAGTCGCCCATTGGCCGGACCCCCCGCTCTAACCCGGCCACCTACACCGGTATGTTCTCGGATATACGGGCGTTGTTTGCCGAGCTACCCGAAGCCAAAATCCGGGGTTATAAGCCGGGGCGCTTTTCCTTTAACGTGAAGGGCGGCCGCTGCGAAGACTGCGAGGGGGCGGGCATGAAAAAGATTGAAATGGAGTTTCTGCCCGATGTACACGTCGCCTGCGAAACCTGTAAAGGTAAACGTTTCAACCGTGAAACCCTGGAAGTACGTTTTAAAGGCAAATCGATTGCCGATGTGCTGGACATGACCGTGGAGCAGGCACTGGACTTTTTTGCCAGTCAGCCCAAGATCCTGCGCAAAGTGCAGACGCTGAACGATGTGGGTTTAGGGTATATTACGCTTGGCCAGCACGCAACAACGCTATCGGGTGGAGAAGCCCAGCGGGTAAAACTGGCTGAGGAGTTGTCGAAGAAAGACACCGGCAAAACCATGTACATCCTGGATGAGCCGACCACGGGTCTGCATTTCCAGGATATTTCCCACTTGCTGGATGTATTGAACAAACTGGTCGACAAAGGCAACACGGTGTTGATCATTGAGCACAACCTGGACGTTATCAAAGTCTCTGACCACATCATCGACCTCGGCCCGGAAGGTGGCAACAAAGGCGGTGAAATCATTGCCGAGGGAACGCCGGAGAAGGTAGCAAAGGTTGAAGGGAGTTATACGGGGAAGTTTCTGGCGATGGAATTGGGAGGGTAGGAGAAACCGTTAAAACGGTTTTCCTTCGCTGGCAGATCATTCAACCCGCAATGGGTCAAAAGCCGTTCGTATTCCTGCGCGAATGATAGGGTGCGGTGGTGGTGCGACATACAAGCGGTGTAAGAGCAGTGAGTGAAATACAAAGGTTGAGACGATGACTTAGGGGGACTCGTCACGAAGCCGGGTAAAAGCTGGCGACTCTCTGCTTTTCAGGCAGAGGACACAACCTTTGTTTATGAAAATCCATTATTGGCTCACTGTAGCCAGCATGATGTATGCTGCTTCAACGCTGGCCCAGCGCGATATTCCCACCAATCCGGTAAAACCGACCCCGCAGCAGCTTCAGTACCAGCAGCAGGAGCTCATTGGCTTCCTGCACTTCGGTGTTAATACCTTTTCCGACCGTGAATGGGGTACGGGTAAAGAAGACCCCCGCAGCTTTAACCCCACCAAACTGGATGCCCGGCAGTGGGTACAGGCCGCTAAAACGGCGGGCATGAAAACGCTCATCATCACCGCCAAGCACCACGATGGATTCTGCCTCTGGCCATCAAAATACACCGACCATTCGGTAAAGAGCAGCCCCTGGAAAAACGGCAAAGGTGATGTGGTGCGTGAACTGACCGACGCCTGCCGCGAAGCGGGTATGAAGCTCGGCATTTACCTGTCGCCCTGGGATATGCACGAACCGAAATACGGCACCTCAGAGTATAACCAGTTTTACCTGAACCAACTGCGGGAGTTACTGACCAACTATGGCCCAATCGCCGAGTTGTGGATGGACGGAGCCAAAGGCGAAAACGCCAAAAATATGGAGTACGACTTTGAGGCTTACCGGGCGCTGATCCGGCAGTTGCAGCCCAATGCGGTTATCTTCTCGGATGTTGGGCCGGGTGTGCGCTGGATCGGGAACGAACGGGGTTTTGCCGGCGAAACCTGTTGGTCGACTATCAATACCGAAGGCATGGCGATTGGTAAAGCCGATTCCAAATACCTGAATACAGGTGACCCCAACGGCGACGAATGGATTCCGGGCGAGTGTGACGTATCCATCCGGCCGGGCTGGTTCTACCATGCCAAAGAAGACAGCCGGGTGAAAACTCCGCAGCAACTGGTAGACATCTACTACAAATCCGTCGGCCGGAACGGTACCCTGCTACTGAACCTGCCGCCGGACCAGAACGGTCTCCTTCACGAAAATGATGTGGCCGCCCTGCGTGGTATGCGGGAAATTCTGAACGAAACGTTCCAGAAAAATTTGGCACTAAAGAAGCCGGTGAAGGCCGGTAGCCAGTGGACCGGTTTTGCGACCCAGCGCCTGACCGATGGCAACGCCGATACCTACTGGGCCGCCAAAGAAGGAGAAACCTCCGCAACCCTGGAGCTTGACCTGGGCCGCCCGACTACCTTCGACCGCGTTTCGTTACAGGAGCCGGTGCGGCTGGGACAGCGGATAGCTGCTTTTCGGGTGGAGGCTGAGCAGAACGGTACCTGGCAGGAGGTGGCCAAGGGCACTACCATCGGCTATAAGCGGCTGCTGCGGCTGGATAGCCCCGTTACGGCGCAACGCATCCGCATTGTAATAGAGCAGGCCAACAACACTGTGGCGCTTTCGGAAATTGGGTTATACCAGGCTTCTGAGCGGGAAGGTAAGCCGCTGGCTGAAAAGAAATAAGGGATGACAAAAAAGCGGGTCACGGCCCGCTTTTTCCGTTACTTCAGAATCGGTTCCAGCGCGGCCCGGTTCTCGTCGAGCCATTTGGCAATGTCGGAGACGATATCCTTAATGCCTTTTTCGGGTTTCCAGCCGGTGAGGTTGGTGACCTTTGTATTATCGGTAATGTACAGGCGGATGTCGGCGGCCCGGTTTTCGGTTACCTGCTTGATGGGAATCGTTTTGCCGGTTACCTCCTGACAGATCTGCGTTAGCTCCTGTAGGGAAGCACTGCTTTCTACGCCACCGCCGGCGTTCAGGATTTCACCGTTCACCTGATCCAGGTTGTGCAGTTGCCAGTCGATGAGCCGGTACAGGTCATCAATGTGCAACATATCGCGGGTTTGTTTGCCCGTGCCACCGTAGCCGATGTAGGCCAGCGATTGCTCAAAGTAGTGCTTGGCAATCCAGAGTACCATCACGCCCTGATCGACCTTACCCATCTGCCACGGACCGGTAATGACCCCACAACGGTTAATGACCGTTTTTAGCCCGTAAAACTCGTTGTACTCCTGAATAATCAGCTCCGACGCCAGTTTGGTGGTACCATACAGCGAACGGGCACCGTCGAGCGGGAAGTTTTCGGCGATGCCCTTGGACGAAACGCCCGGCACCGGCTGGTCGTCGCTGAGCACAAAGCGGGTGTCGGCTTCCTCAAAATTCAGTGTCTCAATGGTTTTGATGGGGTAGACCCGGCTGGTCGACAGAAAGATAAAATTCGCTTTATGCTTCAGCGCGTAGTTAAGGCAGTTGACCGTCCCGAACAGATTGGTATTAATGAGGTAATCAGGGGTACCATCCAGTCCGGCCAGCACCGACGGCTCCGCCGAGGCTTCGATAATGGTGTCGACAGCCGGTAGCGCATCAAAATCCTCTTTGCTGCGAATATCGCCGTGGACGAACTCGACACCGGCCTGCTTTAGCCGGGCAATGTTCAGCTCGGAACCCCGGCGTTTCAGGTTATCGAGGGCAAAAATCTGGTAATCGGGATAGTTGGTTTTCAGCGCAATCGCCAGCGCCGAGCCGACAAAGCCGGCTCCGCCGGTAATCAGTAATTTCATAGGTTGACAGATTTGAGCCACTCCTGTATTGGAGAGACTCAGAGGTTATGTTGTAATGCGGGTAAGTTTAACATTCTCTACCGGGCGGATAACCAGCGGTACCTTCTCTACTTTGACCGAACTGCTGTCGAGGCCGAACCAGCGATCTTCGGAGGTGGTGAAGCCTTTGATGAAAAAGTACACATTCATGATGAGCCGCTCCGACACAGGCAGATCATTTTCGAACGAAAGGAATTTTTCCAGCACCACAAACCGGAAATCACCGATCACGTTTTGCCGGTGGAGCGATTCGTAGCGGCTGGTAATATCCACCTCCTTATTCTTCACCAGATCCTCAATGACTTTGCGGAAGAACAGGTTGATGCGCTGCTCGACCCGGAAACCCAGCCGGAATGTCACCTTATAGCAGTCGTCGGGGGCAATGGTATTCACCTTGTATTCCATAGTGTACGGATCGTCGGTGGTATCCACGTGAATAAACCAGTAAATATCCGCTCGTTTTGGCCGCTTCTGGAAAATGGAGTAAATGATCTTGGACTCGATCTCCGACTGCCGGGCGGCATTGCTCATAAACACCAGGTGCGTGGCGTATTTGGGGATACTAATGTCCCGACTCAGCTCCTTAATGGCCTGAATGTACTGATCAATGCGCACGTATTCGGTGAGTCGCATTTTAATCCGGCTGGCATTCAGCCAGATAATCATAACCATTCCCATCAGACCGGCAATCAGAACAGACACCCAGCCACCATGTACAAACTTCACCAGGTTAGCTACCAGAAAACAGCTTTCAATAGTCAGATAGGCGATTACAAAAAGAACCACCAACCAGGCGTTGTATTTATGCGTGTAGAGGTAGTAGCCGAAGAGCATGGTACTCATCATCATGGTGAGGGTGATGGCTAGTCCATAGGCTGCTTCCATGCGGGACGAGTCCTGGAAATAAAGCACTACGCCGACACAGCCCACAAACAGCAGCCAGTTGATGCTGGGTACGTACAACTGCCCTTTTTTGACGGAAGGGTAGCGTAAGCGGACTTTTGGCCAGAAATTCAGCCGGATGGCCTCACTTATCAGCGTAAAAGCACCGGAGAGCATGGCCTGACTGGCAATAATCGTAGCCGCAGTAGCGATGAGAATGCCAATAAACAGAAACCACTCCGGCATTAAGGCGTAAAACGGATTCCGCTCACCCAGCGCTTCGCCCGCCAGACTTTTCACATAGGCACCCTGGCCAAAGTAATTGAGCACCAGGCAGGTCTTTACAAAGATCCAGCTAATCCGGATATTACCCCGGCCGCAGTGGCCCATATCGGAATAAAGCGCTTCGGCACCGGTAGTCGACAGAAAGACGGCTCCCAATAGCCAGAAGGCACCGGGGTAGGTGGTCAGAAACAGGTACGCATAATAAGGGTTTATCGCGGCCAGGACGGTGGGGTCATCCAGAATGTGAACGAAGCCCAGCACGCCCAGCATGGTAAACCAGATTAGCATTACCGGGCCGAAGGTGGTTCCTACCACACTGGTGCCAAAGGTCTGAATGAGAAAGAGGCCCGAAAGAATGGCAATCACGATCGGAATTGTCTCAATATTGGGATACAGAATCCGCAGGCCTTCAACCGCCGATGAGACCGAAATGGGTGGCGTGATAATACTATCGGCCAGTAGGGAACTGCCGCCAATTATAGCAGGAATAGTCAGCCAGCGGGCATGCCGGCGCACCAGCGCGTATAACGCAAAAATGCCGCCTTCACCGCGGTTGTCGGCCCGTAGAACCAGCACTACATATTTAATGGTAGTTTGGAGCGTGATTGTCCAGAGAATACAGGAGAGGGCTCCTAAAACAATCTCCTCCTGAATAACGGGGGCTGAGCCGGCGACGGCTCTGAGCACATAAAGGGGAGAAGTACCAATATCACCGTATATAATTCCCAGGGCTACCAGCAGACCAGCCGCCGACACCCGGTCCATGTGTCGTTTATCTTCCATAGAGCGAGGCTACTGCCCGGTTTGGGCGCAGCAAATACAAACGCGGCAAAGATAATAGGTGTGCAAGTACGTTGTTTTCGGAAGATAAGAAAGTTATGAGCTTAAAATCTTTTACAGGACCGTGGTTACCAGCAGGTAGCTGTTCAGCCCGATAATGATGGCGGAGATAATCCAGGCGGTCAGCTTCAGCCAGCGGGGGTTCACAAACGCACCCATACGCAGTTTATCACTGGTAAACTGCACCAGTGGCACCACCGCAAAGCTCAGTTGCAGCGACAGAATTACCTGACTCAGTACCAGCAGATCACCAATTTTTTCGTCGCCGTAGAGGATGGTAACGATCAGGGCCGGTACAATGGCCACCAGCCGGGTAATCAGTCGCCGGAGCCAGGGTTTGAGCCGTAGTTTCAAAAATCCTTCCATCACAATCTGCCCCGCCAACGTACCGGTCAGGGTGGAGGTCTGCCCGGCCGCCAGCAGGGCAACGGCAAACACCGCTCCGGCTACCTGGGCTCCCAGCAGCGGATCGAGCAGCCGGTAGGCATCGGTAATGTCGGCTACGGTTTGATTGCCCGAGAAATGGAAGGTAGCAGCCGCCAGCACCAGAATGGCTCCGTTAATGAAAAAGGCCAGCAGCAGCGACACGCTCGAATCGATGGTGGCGTATCGGATGGCGCTCCGGCGGCCGTGGTCGGTGCGGGCAAAATTACGGGTTTGAATAATGCTGGAGTGCAGATACAGGTTGTGCGGCATCACGGTAGCCCCCAGAATACCAATAGCCAGATACAACATGCTGGGGTTGGTCACAATTTCCCGGCGGGGAAGCAGCCCACCGGCCACTGCCCCCATATCGGGCCGGGACAGAAAGATCTCATAAGCAAAACAAAGGAAAATAATGAAGATCAAACCGGCTACAATACTCTCCAGCAGTCGGAAACCTTTGTTCTGAAGGTACAAGAGCAGCAGCACGTCCAAAGCCGTAATACCGACCCCCACCGCCAGCGGAATACCAAACAGCAGATTT
Source organism: Nibrella viscosa (assembly GCF_039541875.1). Classification (NCBI taxonomy): domain Bacteria; kingdom Pseudomonadati; phylum Bacteroidota; class Cytophagia; order Cytophagales; family Spirosomataceae; genus Nibrella; species Nibrella viscosa. The sequence continues at coordinate 157,281 of NZ_BAABHB010000014.1, forward strand.
AAGGCCAGGGCCGAGCCAATTACTTCGGCCAGATCCATAGCGGCAATGGCTATTTCGCTCAATACCCACAGCCCCATAGCTACAGGGCGGCTGTACTGCTCGCGGCAGGCCTGCGCCAGATCACGCCCGGTGGCAATACCCAGCTTCAGCGCCAGGTGTTGCAGCAGCATGGCAAACAAATTGGAGATTAGAATGACCGAGAGCAGTTTGTAGCCGAACTGAGCGCCCCCGGCAATGTCGGTAGCCCAGTTACCGGGGTCCATATACCCGACGGCTACCATCAGCCCGGGACCAACAAAAGCCCGCATTTTCTTAATAAAACTACCTTCTGTTGGAACAGGAATGCTGGCGTGGACTTCCGAAAGGGAGCGGGTGGCAGACTCCTGTTCAACTCCAGGCAGAATCTGATCTATTCGGTTACTTCGGGGCACCGGTAGGGCCTGAGTGGTCCGCACAAACTCTTGAGGCTTCATTGTATCTGTGTATACTTTAGGATCATGAGACAAATGTATACGATTGTTCTCAATAAAAATTTAGGCAGGCCTAAATTTTTTTAAAGTATATATAAAAAACTAATTTTGCCGTTGAAATGTTCGGATAGCAAGTGTAAAAAGCTGAATAAAACCGGATGCTGACGCTGCATGCACACATTCACCGAAGAAAACTACCTGAAAACCATTTATAACCTGGCGGGGCGGCAGGAAGGTGAGGTTAGCACGAACTCGCTGGCCGAGATGACAGCAACGCGGGCCGCTTCTGTATCTGATATGCTGAAGCGGCTTTCCGAAAAGCAGTTGATTCATTACAAAAAATACCAGGGGGTACGGCTTACCGAGGAAGGAGAACGGCTGGCCCTAAAAGTTATTCGCCGGCACCGGCTCTGGGAGGTTTTTCTGGTGGAAAAGCTGGGCTTCGGCTGGGATGAGGTTCACGTTATTGCCGAAGAACTGGAGCATGTCCGCTCCGACGAACTGGTAGAGCGGCTGGATGCTTACTTAGGTTACCCGCAGTTTGATCCTCACGGTGACCCCATTCCGACCCCGGCCGGGCAGATGCCCGCTACGGCTTACTGCAAACTATCGGAGGTGGACGTAGCTGAGCGGGTGCGGATTATGGGCGTACTCGAACACTCTCCGGAGTTCCTGCAGCACCTCGACCGTATGGGGCTTACCTTAGGCAGTGAGGTCTGCCTCCAGGAAATCAGTCACTTCGATAAGTCGGTACAGGTACAGATTAATCAGGAAAAATCGTTATTCATCAGCCACGAGGTGGCCAGAAATCTATTAGTTAGTCGATAGTCGTCAGTCAATAGTCTATAGTGGCTTCGCTTGTAGCAGAAATCCGGGTACGGGTACTATTGACTAATGACTATCGACCATTGACTGTCATTGATTATACATGAAACTTCTCGATTGGTATATTTTCAAGCGTTTCCTGCAAACGTATATTTTCGTGGTGCTGGTGATTGTGCTGGTGGTCTGCGTGATTGACTACACGGAAAAAGTGGATGACTTTCACCACCATAATGCTCCGATGAGTAAGATTCTGATTGACTACTATCTGAATTTTATTCCGTACTGGGCCAACACTATCAGTCCGCTAATGGTGTTCATCGCTACTGTTTTTATGACCTCCCGGCTGGCGTCGCGGACCGAAATTATTGCCATCCTCAGCAGTGGTGTCAGCTTTATGCGTTTTTTGGTGCCGTATGTTTTAGGTGCGGTTTTGCTAAGCGTAGTTACCTATTACCTGGTCAACTATGTAATTCCGCAGGCCAACAAGGTCCGGATTGCGTTTGAACTGCAATATGTAAAAGATCAGTTTACCTACACCGGCCGCAATGTACACCTGAAAATTGCGCCCAATATATACGCTTATCTGGAGAGTTATAATAACCTGACCAATACCGGCTACAAGTTTACGCTGGAGGAGGTAGCCGGTAACGAACTCCGGCAGAAACTCTCGGCCGACCGCATTGAATGGGACACCCAGAAAGGCAAATGGGCGCTGTATGACTATAAAATCAGGGCTATCGACGGTATACACGAGACGCTGACCCCCGGTACCCGTATGGATACCACACTGAACCTCAAACCGTCTGACTTTGACAGTGATTACAGCCTCTTCGAGACGTTTACGCTGCCGGAGCTGAACAACTACATTTCGCTGCTCCAAAGCCGGGGGGCCGATGGCGTGGAGACCTACCTGCTGGAGAAATACTCCCGCACTACCCGGCCGTTTGCCATTATAATTCTGTCGGTCATCGGGGTTATTCTATCGGCGCGGAAAAGTCGCCGGGGGGTAGGCTGGCAGGTAGCGCTCGGTTTCTTTCTGGCATTTGCCTATCTGTTGTTTTTTATGCTCGCCAAAGGGGTTGCCGAATCAGGTAACCTGAATCCGATGCTGGCGGTCTGGTTGCCAAACATTATTTTTGCGGCCATAGGGCTGCTCCTATACCATACCATTCCGCGCTGACCGGCGAGCTTACAGCTGACCGTCACTGCCTGAGCATGCCGCAGGTAATGGAGTAGCGCGGAATCACTACTGATTATGACCCAACAAGTAAGCAGTAAACCCGCGCTGTCGGATTACCTGCATCTTCACTTTCTGGTGGTGATCTGGGGGTTTACGGCCATTCTCGGATTGTTGCTTGAGCCGCTGGAAGCCCCGGCTCTGGTTGTGTATCGGACGTTGTTATCGGCGCTGGGGCTGGGTGTCGTGCTGTACATCCGGCGGCAATCTGTGCAGCTCCGGGCATCGGTCCAGTGGCGACTGATCGGCACGGGGGCGTTGATGGCTCTACATTGGATAGCTTTCTTTGGCGCTGCCCGGCTGGCCAATGCCTCGGTTTGTCTGGCGGGTATGGCTACCGGATCGCTGTGGACCAGCCTGCTGGAGCCCCTGTTTCTGCGTCGGCGCATCCGGGCGGTAGAGGTGCTGCTGGGAGGCATCGTTATGGCGGGGCTTTACGTCATTTTCCGGTTTGAGTTCGACCGCATGGCGGGTTTGCTAATGGCCATCTTCTCGGCCATGCTGGCAGCGGTATTTACCATCATCAATAGTCGGTTTACTCAACGGTACAATGCCCTTACAATCTCTTTTTACGAAATGATTGGGGCTTTTGGTACATCGCTGCTTTTTTTGCTGCTGTATTTGGGGGTCAATCCCGAAAATCGGGTCTGGACGGCAGACCGGCTGGTGCCCGAATCGGCAACGCAGTGGCTCTGGCTGGCGGTCCTGGCGTTTGTCTGTACCGTGTACGCCTATACGGCGGCTGTGCAGTTAATGCGTAAGTTTACGGCCTATGCCGTGAACCTGACGGTTAATCTGGAGCCCGTATATGGTATCGTTCTCGCTTTTCTGGTGTTTGGCGAACGCGAGCGCATGACGGCGGGCTTCTACATCGGTACGCTGGTCATACTCGGTGCCGTGTTGCTTTACCCCTGGTTGACTACAAATCTGACCAAACGAAAAAAAGTACCGGTACTTCCGGGTACGGAGTAGCGTTTAGCCGCAAATCGCATAGAGAATGGTATCTCAGGAAAACAAAATAACGAACCAGCAGACTTCTTTACCGGCGCTGATTGTGGCGCTGTTCATTCTCGGTTGTTTTGCCGTGACAGTTATCCTGTTATCGGTGCTGGCATTTTACAATCATCCCTCACCGGTAGATGATTACTGCTTTGCCGATACGGCCATCCGGTATGGCTACTGGCAGGCTCAGATCTATTACTACAATGGGTGGTCGGGGCGTTTTTTTCAGAATTTCCTGGTTCACGGCGGACCCCTGACGTTCGGATGGCGGGGTGGGTATGTTGTTTTTCCGATTGGTATGCTGCTGCTGCTTTTTGGCAGTTCCTACTACTTATACCGGCAGCTTACCCGCTCTCAGTATCCGGCCCGTGCCGCAGCGCTCATAGCGGGTGCGTTCATGGTTTTGTACATCACCGATTTGTATAGTGTGCCGGAATTTCTGTACTGGTACACGGGACTGGCCTGCTACAGTCTGTCGTGCCTGTTTATTATAATGCTAATCGGCTTGTTTATACGGCATGACCAGCAGACGTTTGGGTTGTCGTGGCCGCTGCTGCTGGCCGAGAGCCTCCTGATTGTAGGAATTATAGGCTCCAGCGAGACCAGTATGGTTATGGTTATGTCGTTCCTGGCAATGGTCGGGCTGTGTTTTATCCTGTACCGCCGAACAATTCCTGTTGCCTGGATACTCCTGATGGTTGTAGCAGGTATTGCCTGTTACTTTCTGATTAAAGCGCCGGGTAATTATATTCGGCTCAATGGCAACGAAGGAAGACAGGAGGTGCTGGCCTCCTTAAAATCGTCGGTCCGTTATGGGGTTACCTATCTGTTGCATCAGTTTCTGAAAACGCCCCTGCTGCCGCTGACCCTGCTGTACCTGCCTGTTGCTTACCGGTTGAGCAGTGCCCGGAGTCAGGTACAACACTATTTTGCGCTGCATCCGCTGCTGTCGGTAGGCTATTGGGTGGCGGCTGTACTGGCCACTATCTTTTTGCACTTTTTGGCCGTGGGTATACCGCCCGTAATGCGGGTGCAAAATACGACAAACATGATTTTTCTGCTGGGCTGGTTTTACAATGTGACCGTTGCCCTCCGCCTTGTCCGGTCATCAATCGGCTCATTTTCATTACTTACGCAGTATAGCTGGCCTTTGGTACTGGTAGCTACCGTATGGGGGGGACTATCTTTCGTTACTAACGACAATATAAAAACGCTGGCGAGTGATCTGATGAGTGGGCGTGCCCGGCAGTATGACCAGGCCATGACCCGGCGGTACGAGATTCTGGCCGCCAGTCGGAACGATACGCTTGCGCTGGATCCGCTGCCGGTAAGGCCGGTTTCGTTAATGCTGGAAGACGTCCGAACAAACCCCGAGCACCTCTGGAATCGCTGCTGGGCCAATTACTTCGACCATAAAGCTGTTTTCTTAGATGACCTCTCAACGAATAAACGTCAGTAGGGTAATGCGGGAGCCTGTACCTGGAGAAACCGGTATACCGTTTTCACGACGGCTTGTTTGGGTTTATGCGCTAATTGGCATTCCCCCGCTGGTCCTTATCTGGCTAGGCTACCGGTATACGGTTAATGTTCCCTGGTATGATGATGTTGAATCGTTCACAGGATTCCTGCTGGAGTATCTGAACGCGTCGACCTGGACAGATAAGCTTTCGGTTGTTCTGAGGCCTGTTAATGAATACCGGATTGTTTTTGCCCGGCTGCTAACGCTGCTTACGTATCTGGCGACCGGCACCCTTGATTTTCGGATTCTGATAGCCGGCGGATTACTTTGCCTGATTGGTACCTGGGCGTTGTTTGTGTGGGTGTTTGTCAGGAACCGGGTACCGCTGCTGTACCTGATTCCGTTATCCTTGCTGATTTTTCAGCCTCAGTTCTACCTAACCACCTTTTGGGCAATAACCGGTCTGCAGCATCAGCCCGTTGTATTTTTCTGCTTTCTGTCTCTTTACCTGCTGGCCGGCCGGAACCTGCGGTACAACCTGATGCCGGCTCTGTTGCTGGCCATTGTTGCCACCTTTACCAACGGGAACGGTATGTTTATCTGGTTTGCCGGCTTAGGGATACTGCTGCTTCAGGTCCGGTTCAGTGCTGCCATTGCCTGGATACTAACCGGCATACTGAGTATGGCCGCCTACTTTACCGGGTTCACCACTCAGGGAAATGAATCCGGTCCGATTTATGCCTACTCGCATCCTCTGGAAACGCTACTGGCTTTTTTTACCTTCATCGGTGGCTTGTTCGACTTTATGCCCTATAGCCCACTACGACCAAGAGTGGTGCTCCCCATTATTGCCGGCTTTTTTATAACTACCTGGCTCCTTTTCTGGTTCAGCAGTTTACTGCTCCGCCCCGCCAACACACCGCTGGTACTCAACTGGCGTATAGTTCGGGAGCGGCTGTCGCTTATTAATACTACCGAAATGTTTTTGGTGGGCTGTATGCTTTATTTACTTACCACTGCTGTTATCATAGCGGTATTTCGGCTGCGGTTCGGTTTTCCTGTTATGCTGATTAGCAACTATAAAATTTATCCAACTCTGTTTCTGGTACTGGCGTATAGCATGTATGTCTTTAGTCCGCTTCGACGCAAGGCCAGGCCGGGTCGGCAAATGGCAATCATCCTGGGTGCGAGTGGCCTTATTTCGGTATTATCGTACTGGCAGTATACTCCGCTGGTGATTGAACGCCGGAAAATTATTCTGTCGATGATGGTAAACCAGGTGCACAATGGCTTCGGCCTTAGTACCTTACCAGGAACACCCTTTGCCGGTTTTGTGGCCGGTATAATGGACCAGTCTGTCGCCAGAAAGCTGTATACCTATCCGCAGGATTCGTTTACGACCCAACTCAGCTCGGCCCTGGCTCAGCCGACCGCCCGGCAACAGATTCCTGTAGAAATTTCTTACGACCCCGAGTACTTTGTCGTTAAAAATGATACCGTGTCGTTCCCCAAGGCTGTGGCCTGGTCGCGGGATGCCGGCTTGTTTGTGCGCGTGTATTCACCCAGTCTGAACCTGCTGTTTAAGGCAGAACCGAACCCAAATCTGGGGCTTGCCGGATTCAGCTGGTACGAGAGGGGCTTTGGTGTAGGCATTCCCCGGCCTATGCTATTTGGCGCAGACTCGTGCTCGGTTCAGTTGGTTCGTGTAAACGACGGAATTATGACGACTTATCAGGCTACACAGAAGATAAAGCCTGATACAGCTATACCAGGAGCCGGAAAATAAGTAACTGATGAGCCGACCACTGAATAAATCTACCAGCGGGACGCATGGGTTCTTCCAGGAACTCTATATTTTTGTTGGTACACAAACTGATTGAAGGCTTTGTTGAACGTTCCACAGATATCTATTATAGCTCCGCTCTACAACGAGAGTGAATCATTCCCTCATCTGATTCAGCGGCTGAATGCACTGATGGATTCATCAGATCTGACCATTGAGATTGTTTTGATAGATGATGGGAGCCGCGACAATACAGCCGTGCTGATGCAGCAACTGGCACTTACCGACGAGCGCTATCATTGTGTATTCCTATCGCGCAATTACGGCCATCAGACGGCCCTGAGCGCTGGTTTGGCGGCAGCCAGAGGAACGGAGGCCGTTATGGTTATTGATGGAGACCTGCAGGACCCCCCCGAATTATTATCGGAATTTTACAGGCATTATCAGGAGGGGTACGATGTCGTATATGCGGTCCGGAAGCAGCGTAAAGAAGGCTGGTTTAAGCGAATGGCGTATTTTATGTTCTACCGGATCCTGCGCACGATTTCTTATATTGATATTCCGCTGGACAGTGGCGACTTTTCGCTGATCAGCCGCCGGGTGCTGAACGTACTAAACCGGATGCCTGAAGAAAGTCGGTATATCCGGGGTATGCGGACCTGGATCGGCTTTAAGCAGATTGGCGTTCCCTACGAGCGAAGCGGCCGCGTTGCCGGCAGCCCCAAATACTCGTTCAAGATGCTGTGGCGGCTGGCTTATAACGGGATTTTCAATTTTAGCGAAGCCCCCATCAGCTTTATTACCCGATTGGGCATATTTGCCATTTCCATTGCCGTGCTTTACCTGGGGGTTACACTGGTAAAACGCTTCGCTTTTGGTCATGTACCGGAGGGCTTCACCGCCTTGCTGTTTATCATAATCTGGTTTAGTGGCGTTCAGTTGGTAGCGCTCGGGATTATTGGCGAGTATGTGTTACGAATTTTCTTTCAGGTAAAGGGCCGACCGCTGTTTGTGGTGAAAGACGAGATAGTAGACGGACAGTTTACCGCTACTTCCAGACACTCCTTTGCCACGACCCAGGCTCCACAAGCAATATGAGCACTACCACCTGGTCTGGTTACCCACCTACCGGGGCACCTCGATCCGGTGAACAAGCTGCCCGATTACCTCATCGGCGGTGCCACCTTCCATTTCGCGTTCGGGTGTGAGCAGCACCCGATGGCGCAGCACCGGCGTGGCCAATTCCTGCACATCTTCCGGCGTTATAAAGTCCCGATTCCGTAGGGTGGCCAGAGCTTTGGCGCTGTTCAGCAGCGCTACGGCTGCCCTTGGTGAAGCGCCCAGGTACAAGGCTTTGTTGGCGCGGGTGCTGCGGACAATCTGGGCGATGTAGTCAAACAGTTTATCTTCAACATGCACCTGGTGTACCTTCAGGCGCAGCGCCTGCAGTTGTTCGGCGGAGAGCACGGGCCGAATAGCCGCTACGGCATCCGTCAGGTTCCGGCGGGCGTGGTGCCCCTTCAGAATATCTATTTCCTCCTGCGGCTCGGGGTAGCCGATCACCACTTTAAACAGAAACCGGTCGAGTTGTGCTTCCGGCAGGCGGTAGGTACCTTCCTGCTCGATGGGATTTTGGGTGGCCAGCACCAGAAACGGCTCGGCCATTGGGTAGGTGGTGCCGTCGTAGGTGATCTGCCGCTCCTCCATCACTTCAAACAGGGCCGACTGCGTCTTAGCCGGTGCCCGGTTGATCTCGTCGATCAGCACGACATTGGCGAAAATGGGTCCCTGCTTGAACTCAAAGTCGGACAGCTTGGGGTTGAAAACCGACGTACCCAGCACATCCGACGGCATCAGGTCGGGCGTAAACTGAATGCGGCTGAAGTCGACCGAGAGGGTCTTCGCCAGTAGCTTGGCCGTCAGGGTTTTGGCAACCCCCGGTACGCCTTCCAGTAGTACGTGGCCATCGGCCAGCAGGGCCGTCAGGAGCAAATCAATCGGCTGGTGCTGCCCGACGATCACCTTGCCGACTTCGGCCCGGATGGTGTCGATAGCGGTTTTCAGGTCGTTTAAATCCAGGCGAGTTTCAAAAGGAGTCATCGTTAGGCATAAACGCAGTTAGGGCGTTCAGGTGTTTACGTGTTGATAAAAGGATTCTATTTGCTGATTCAGGCTCAGGAGTTCATATTCCGACAGCAGCGTACTGCGCCGGGCTGCGTCGATCCGACGGACCAGCGCCGTTACGTCTTCGTCGGGTACGCCACTTTTGCGGGCCAGGGTTTCGGCAAAGCTTTTGTCGAGTACCGTTGTGTTCAATCCAAACTGCTCGCGCACGTACGCCAGAAAGTATTGAATTTTTTTTCGGGCCAGGTTATCGTGGTCTCCCTGGTGAAAATACAACCGGCCAATGGTTTGTACAAACTCCAGCGACGTATTGCGGGGCGGCTCCACTACCGGTATGATGCGCTGGGTACGTTTACCCGCAAAGATGGCGTATAACAGCAAACCGAACAACACCAGGTAATAGGCCCAGATGAGCGCCGGTTGGGTAAAAATAAACCGAAACACAGACTCCTGGTCTTCGTCAAAACGCCCCTGTTTCATAAATTCGTCCCAGTAAGTAGGGCGGGGCGGCAGGTAGGAGAGCGCTTTAAAGGCATACTCCGAGGTGGCGGGGTTGAGAACGTAATAATTGGTGAAGGCCAGGGGCAGGTTATGAATATAAAAATGGCCCTGGCCGTGCCTGATTTGGATAAAAACCGGCTCCCGGCGGGCATTCCGACCAAGTACCGTAATACCTGCCGGGCGGGTCAGCGCCAAGTAGTTGCGTCCGTCGTCGTGGCGGAAAATATAGCCGCCCGGTTTCCGAAGTGCCGGGTTGGTGAAGTTATTGACCAGGGCGGTATCGACCAGTTTAGGCGCTTTTTCTTCGGTTCTAAAGCCCAGCACATTCGCTAGGGAGTCCGGAAAATAATAGGCCGAAATAAAGACATCACTGCCCTGATTCACGTACCGGAGCAGCAGCCGGATGTCGGACTGACTGGCAGCAAAGCCCCGGCAGACGAAGATATAATTGCCAGGGATTGATACAGTACGCTTCGAAAGGTGATTATAGATCGGAATGCGCAAACTGGTCACCAACCGTTGCTGCATTATATCGGGCAATAGCTCATACAACGCCCTTGTCCCGAACGGAATTTTATCCTTGTTCATGTAGGACTCTTTCCAGTCGATGGGCTTCGGGCGGTAATACTCGAAAAGGGTGTAGCCAATTACTGTTGCCAGCAGAATCAGCAGGTATTTATTTGGTCTCACCAGTTAAAAAGTTCAAAGGTGTAGCACCGGCCTTAGCGTCAGTAGGCGCTCTCTTAGCGACTCTGTGGCTTGGCGTGCAGTTGCAATTGTTCGTCAAAGTCATGAAAGTCGGCCTGTACCCGTTCAAACGTCTGCTGGTCAACGGGGAAATCGCCGTACCAGGCAAAATCAAATGCGGTTGTCAGCAATTCAAAGTCAGCCTGCAAGGGGCTTGTTTGCAATTCGTAAACATACTGCCGGTTGGTTTTATCCGGCTGCCAGTCAATCAGTTCCTGATCGGTAAGTTGCTTCAGGGTACGCAGGTATAGCAGCCGCACGGCCAGTCGGTAGTTACCCCGGCGGATAACCTCGTCCAGGGCTTCGCCAAAGTTGATTTCGTGAATATTGCTGGTTACCTGCTCATAGGGCAGGGGAGAGGGCGCTGCCTTCCGGGGAAGCAGAAACCCCAGCACCTCGGCTTTGATAAGCAGGTATATGCTGTAGCCGACAATTACCGCCAGAAACACATACTGCCAGAAGTTCCGGTAAGCGGTACTGCGCAGAAAATCAGCTATCGACTTCTGGATCCAGAACCAGAACTTCAGCAGCGGGTTGTCGAGTGGGCGGGTGTCTCGCTGGTACTGGTAATCCCGGCTGGTCCGATACTCCTGTAGCTTTTCGGCGGCCGGGTAGCGTACCTGCATCGGCTGCCGGTCGTCCCGGCCGGGAAACGTGGTATCGGTAGGTACCTTTGCAGGTTGAGCCACAGCCGGGCTTACGGTCAGCAGCAGCCACACCAGCAGCCGACCAGTCAGCCGGAGTTTAATAATCGCCTTCATCCTGCGCTGTAGGTCGGGTAAACGAAGTCCCAATCGTGTCGATGGCCGACAGCAGGCCGGTGCCTTCCTGGCGTTCGACCAGATTAAAATACTGGAAACCAATGGCCAGGGCCACCAGGGCCGATAACAACGTAACGCCTACGGTGCTGATGGCGCTGACCAGGACCGTCACGATTGCCGGGGTGTTCGGCAGTATTTTCAGCGCCGTCAAGATGTTGACTAAGGCTGCGGGTATGGAGAAACCAAAACCAAGCACCAGAACAATAAGGGCCATGATAACCAGCAGGCCGAAGGTTGACCACCACTTATCTGAGATGAGCTGAAAACAGCGGCTGATGGTTCTGCTCAGGCCGGACTTCTCGAATACCGTCACCGGCAGCGCCAGGGACAGCACCACGCCGATGTATATGCCAGGAATAATTATAAAAACAAAGCCCAGCAGCGCTAACCAGAACGACACAAAGGTAATCCAGAGCGACCGGCCCAGCGCCGATACAATTTCGGGCCAGATTACACCCGCGTCGATAAAGACACTGGCGTTCCGGTTGTATAGGTATAAATGGCTATAGACTACCAGACTGGCAATCAGGTTGGCCAGGATTTTCAGAATATTGGAAAGAAAGAATATACTAAAACCACCTTTATAAAGAATACTTATCTGATCGCCCGCCGAGGGTGCATCACTGCCGAACGGAGATTGCCCGGTGAGCAGTTCCGATTGGAAAACCCCTTCTGCAATACCTGCCAGGAGCGCTACCGGACCGGCAATGTACAGCAGCGCCGGCAGCAGGCTCCGGAAATTTTGGGTGGTGTAGGCAAACGTGGCGTTTATTTTTTCGCCAAAATCGCGTTCCTGAAAAAGGTGCATACGTCGATTGGGTAAGAGGAGGAGAGGATATTGTTAGGGCTGGCGGACGGTATTGAGCCGGATCGGGTAAATGATAAAATACCAGATGATAAAAGCCGCCGAACTCAGGATAATAGCCAGGCTGACCGCCGGATGCAGCGTCAGGCGGGTCACAAAGCTCTCCAGAAAGCCGGCCGCTATAAAGATCGGCACCAGGCCAACGCAGATTTTCAGGCCCTGCCGGGCACCGCGAACAAACGACTCCCGTCGGGAATAGGTGCCGGGAAACAGCAGACTATTGCCCAGGGTCAGGCCGGCGCAACCGGCAATGATAATCGCCGAAATCTCCAGGGTTCCGTGAATCCAGATTTTCAGCACCGACTCCAGCAGCAACCCCTGTTCATAGAAAAAATACTGAAACGAGCCCAGCATAACGCCGTTGCTGAACAAGACGGCAATGGTGCCGAACGAGGCCACCAGACCCAGCACAAAGGTCCGAAGCGACACGTAGATATTGTTCAGCGTGATCTGTAAGAACATGGTTGCCTGATCGCTGCCGCCGTAAACCCCCAGCGGATCACCTTTTTTGATGTTTTCCAGCGTCATGTTCACGTAGTCATCGCCCATAATCAGGCGCACAAACGTATCGTCGTTGGCAGCCGACACCCATCCGAGCAGACAGGCGACAAAAAAGATGATAAACGAAACTGCCAGCAGCCGGTGCGACTGCCGGAAGAGCAGCGGCAGCTCATACTGCCAGAAGGTGATGAAGCGGCTGCTGTCTTCGCGTTTGCTTTGCATCAGGCCCCGGTGCATCTGCGCAGCCAGCCCGTTGAGGTAGCGCGTGACGGCAGACTCCGGATAAAACGTCCGGGCGTACGACAAATCATCGGTAAGTTCGATATACCGCTCCGTCAGTTCGTCCGGGTCTCTGGTCGGGTTGTCTTCTATAGCCTGCCACCTGGGCGTATTTCGTTTGATAAAGACCGGTTCACGCATAGTGAGTACGCCAAAAATCAGCGCGAAAGAAACGCTATGTTGCCAAATATAGCTAAGTTCGCTATACCAATTTTGGTTTAAAACGGCTCTTTTCCCAATTTGTCGCCAGTTTTTTTGCGATCTATGTCAGTTACCATCCAAACGTCTCAAAATGTACTGCTCGAATATGAACCCGCCAGCATTGGGGAACGAATCATGGCTACACTTATCGACTACCTGGTGTTTATCGGCTGGGTGCTGCTGGTCATTTTTGTGCCGGTCGGGGTGCTGAAACTAAACCCGAATACATTTTATGTAGTCCTGATGCTCTTGCCCCTGCTGTTTTACGACCTCATCTGCGAGTGGCAGCTTAACGGACAGACGCTCGGGAAAATTGCGATGGATATTCGGGTGGTGATGCTCAACGGCTCCCAGCCAAGCCTGGGCGCATATCTGATCCGGTGGCTGCTCCGGATCGTTGATACCCGGTTGCTGGGTGGGCTGGTGGCGGTTATTGCCATTGCGGCCAACGGCAAAGGGCAGCGGCTGGGCGATATGGCCGCCGGAACCACCGTAGTGAAAACCAAAGCGAAGGTATCGCTGGCTGATGTGACCTATCAATCGTTACCCGAAACCTATGAAGTGCAGTTTCCCGATGTACGTCTCCTCACCGACCGGGACATTCAGATTGTGCGGGAGGCCATGCGTCGGGGTAGCGAAGCCGTGGTGACCCGAACGGCAGAGCGTGTTAAAGAGGTAACCGGCATCCGGACCGATCTGCCTGCCCGTGCATTTCTGAAAATAGTGATCGACGATTACCAGACATTGGCTGCCAGAGAATAATGCGTTCCCCCGTTTCCGGATTAGAGAGGCAGATACGGTTGTACCCTGCCCATAACCAGTTCCGGTGCTGCGGAACTCCCGGCTAAACCTCGTATTTTTGTGCCTGTCTACCTTAAAACCGGCAGCAATGCTGGCACTGATTATGAACCTTCAGGAAAACATAAAATCACTCGCCCGGCAGTACGCTCCGGATATTGTAGCCAATCGGCGGCACCTCCATGCCAACCCGGAGTTGTCGTTTCACGAATATAACACCGCCCGGTTTGTGGCCAATGAACTTAAGGCTATCGGCCTGCAACCGCAGGAAGGTGTAGCCAATACTGGCCTGGTGGCCATTATTGCAGGGCGTAACCCGCAGAGCCGGGTAGTTGGTCTGCGAGCCGATATGGACGCTCTGCCTATTCACGAAGCCAATGACGTATCCTATAAATCGACAGTGGCGGGGGTTATGCACGCCTGTGGTCATGATGTGCATACGTCGTCGCTGCTCGGTACGGCCCGTATCCTGAACGTCCTGCGCGACCAGTTCGAAGGTACGGTAAAGCTGGTGTTCCAGCCGGCAGAGGAGAAAGCCCCCGGCGGAGCCTCGCTGATGATTAAAGAGGGTGTACTGGAAAACCCCGCCCCGGCCAGTATGCTGGGGCAGCATGTTGCCCCCAATGTGCCGGTGGGTAAAATCGGTTTTCGGGAGGGTATGTACATGGCCAGCACGGATGAGCTGTACCTGACCGTAAAAGGAAAGGGTGGTCACGGGGCCATGCCCGATCAGTTGATCGACCCGGTGCTGATAGCTTCGCACATCATCGTTTCGTTACAGCAGATCATCAGCCGCAACCGCAAGCCGGCCAACCCATCGGTGCTGTCGTTTGGGCGGTTTATTGCCGATGGCGTGACGAATGTGATTCCGAACGAAGTGACCATTCAGGGTACTTTCCGCTGCATGGACGAAGAATGGCGCGAGGACGGGTTGCGCCGGATGAAGAAAATGGCCGAAGGCATTGCCGAGGCTATGGGAGGAAGCTGCGAATTTGACGTTGTGCGCGGTTATCCGTTCCTGAAGAATCACCCTGAACTGACCCGCCGGATGCGCTCCGCTGCGGTGGATTATATGGGAGCTGATAACGTTATTGACCTGGACCTCTGGATGGCGGGCGAAGACTTTGCGTTTTACTCGCAGGTAGTCGACTCCTGCTTTTACCGGCTTGGTACCCGCAATGAAGCACTGGGCATTGTCTCCGGTGTTCATACCCCTACCTTCGACATTGATGAGTCTGCCCTTGAAACAGGCGCCGGTCTGATGGCGTGGCTGGCGGTGCAGGAACTGATGTAATGCTGGTGGACTTACCAACAAAAAAGCCTCCGATTGCGTCGGAGGCTTTTTTCTATGCTCTACAGGCTACTAATAAAACTTAGCCCGGCGGTCTTCAATCTTGGCGGCATCCTTGATGGCTTCGTTGATATAAAAGCCCGTACGGGAAGCTACATTCTGCTGAATCTGGTTTTTATACTGCGCGTAATCAGCAATGGCCGGAGCCGGCGTTATTTGCTGAGGCTCTACAATCAGTACCCCGCTTTCACCGGCAATCGGCTTCGAGCGCTTACCCGGTTTCAGACCAAACGCACGACCAAGGCCGGCTGGATCGATACCTGCACTGCGGAGGAAACCCGTTGCCAGGTTAATGTTTTCGGCGGTCTCCACAATCGCACCGGCACCGTACTTCTGCGCAATGCTCTCCAGGCTACCGTTGGCGTTGCCCAGCTTACTGATTATTTGCTCTGCTTTCAGTTGGTTACGCACCTTAGCGGTCAGTTCTGCCCGGTAGTCCTCAACCTGTACATCGTCCTTATTGGTTTTGCCGGTCAGTACAGCAACTACGTACTGGTCACCAACTTCAAACGGCTCCGATACATCGCCGATTGATGTCTTATCGTCGAAAGCCCAGCGAACAACCTGACGGGCATCAGCCAGGGCGTTAATGTTGGTAGCGGTTTCCGGAATCCGTTCGGCGGTAGCGGCAATCAGGTTCCGGTCTTCCTTAACTTTCTTATCAAAATCGTCCCGGTTATTGGCTTCAGCGGCAAACTGATCGGCCCGGCGCAGGGCTTCATCGCGGGTGATCTGGCTTGGGGTGATGGTCTTGCCGATAGCCGCTACGCGATACAGCGTATTCGTTTTCGGCTCGGTTACCTTAAGGATGTGGTAGCCGTATTGCGTTTCAACTATCCGGGGAATAACACCCGTGCCGTTGAAATTGAAAACGGCTTCTTCAAACGGCTTCACCATCTGACCGTTGTTTTTAAAGTAACCCAGGTCACCACCGTTCTGAGCCGAACCATCGGCACTGTTCGCTGCCGCCAGGGCTTCAAAGCTGGCGCCCCCTACAATCTGCTTGAGCAGAGCTTCGGCTTGCCGACGGGCCTGCGCCTTTGCGGAGTCGGTCTGCGCAAACGGACGAATCAGGATATGGCTGGCCCGAACTGTGTAATTGGTGTCTTTCTTGGTGCCGCCGTACTTATAGATAAAATAAGTATTACCCTCTTTGTACGGGCCGTAGATACCACCCGGCGAGAACGTCGGAATAGCGTTGCGGAGTTGCTCCGGCATCTCACCGGCGGTCATGTATAGCGGCAACGGTACATCGCTGTTCAGGCGGGCAAAGGATGAATCATTCGGGGCAGCACCCAGGCCGCGGGCCAGTGACTTGATCTGGTTGTACAGCGCTACGCTATCCTCACCAGATGGGTTAACCGCAAAGGTAACGTACTGAATACTCCGGGTATCAGCACCGGGAAACTCATCCTTGTGATTATTCAGGTACTCCTTCAGTTGGGAGTCGGTTACTTTCACCGTTGTGTCGTTGATGGTATAGTACGGCACATACAAAAATTTAACATCGGCTTTGGTATTCTGAGCCTCATATTCCTTTTTCGCTTCGGCCGTAGTCGCAAAAACCGACAGGCGCATCAGGTTTTCGTATTTTTCCCGCAGACGGTCGGCAGACAGGTTCTTCTCAAAATTAGCCCAGGCCAATTGTTGCTGAGGGGGCAGGCTGCTAAGCCCTTTCAGGTAATTAACGACCAGATTCTTGTCGAAAACGCCGGTTTGAGGATTGGTAAACGCCTGGCGAACGGCGGGGCTGATGTTGGCACCCTGTACCATATCGACCAGTTCGTCATTGGTTACGGTCAGGCCCAGTTTATCAAACTGTTGCTGGTAGGCAATCTCAAAAATAAACTGATTCCAGGCCTGCTCCCGAATCTGGGTCATTTCCTGTTCGCCGGGAGCCCGGCCGGTTTGCTGCTCATACTGAGCCCGCAGTTCATCTACTTTAAGATTGAAATCCTGGTAGTCAATAGATTGCCCATCGATTTCACCAACTTTCTGGCTATTGCCGCCGAACAAGGTACTCCGGCCGCCCAGCAAATCTCCTCCTACGATGAACAGAATCAAACTCACAGCGATAATAGCCACCGCTATTCCCGATCGCTCTCTGATTTTGTTAATTAACGACATGTCGGTTTTACACGAAATTTAGCCCGCAAAATAACAATTTTTCCTGCTGGATTACAAGGGCTGAGCTGAAAGAGGGCTATTATTTAATGGTAGTTGCGTTAATGGGCGGATTGAGTCAAATAGGTCACCTTCGGCGTGCAAGACCGTAAAACGGGCAAATAACTCTTCGGTATACCAATGGCGCTCACGGGTAGCCCGCACAATTTCTTTATGCCCGCTCTGGTGATAGGCAAACTGATTAATAGCGGCATCATCGCGCCAGACGCTCACCGTGCATTGCTGCACCAGCGGCTTCTCGCCAACACCCAGCGAAAACAACAGGTTGTTCCGGTGCTCTGCCAATCGCCGGCGGGCCTGTGGTACGTGCCGCCAGAAATCGAGCAGGGCACCGGTCCGGATGGTAGCGCGGGTGAGCACGGCCACCGGCAGATTAGCCGGCGGTGTTGGGGTCTTGTCGATCGTTGTAAACGGGTTGCCACCGTTCCATTGTCCATGTGATTTCAGGGGTCTCATCCAGAGCGTGCCGGTTTGGGCGGCTTTGCGAATATAGTGGTGCCATTGATCTGCCTGGAAGAAAGTCCTGGCCGCTCGTTCGCTATCCCATACCGCCAGAAATACGTACGTTGAGAGGTCGGGAATCACCCCAAAGCCCTGCCCGCTTCCCATCATTTTCTGAAACTGGAGTCCGGTGGATTTAAAGGGTTTCATCATCCATCGTCCTATATTGGCAAAGGCATGATACCGCTGACCGGAATTATACCGAAGAACAGTAAACGTTACAATAGAAGTACTCATTATAGCTGTCTGAGAGGTATTACCTTAGGAATAGCTCTCTGTTTTGTCTTTCTTAGAAGAACAACCCGGCTGTAGACGCCTTGTTTCTCAAGAAGCTATTTTCTTTTTTAGCCTATTAGGGTTTGCCAATACACATTCCTGTACGTATGCATTCTCGATTGATTACCCGTCTTAGTGTGTGGCTTCGTTCAAACACATTTGTCCAACATTCACTAATGTGTTACTGGCAGGACTGTAGAAAATATGCTACACTATCGGAAATAAAAAGCCCCGCCTTCATATGAAGGCGGGGCTTTTTGTAGTTCACTTCTTTAAACAGAAAATTCTCATCGGTTGGGGTTGCCGTCGCCATCCAGTTTTTCACCGGCACGGTCAAAGGCATTTCCGATGCTACGGCCGGCCCGCTTAAAGCCACGTTTTACGTCCTGCCATGCCTCAGCCGTCGCATTTTTAGCCCTATCCAGATCATCGTTCAGCTCTCGGCGCTCATCCTTCAGATTATCCAGTTTCTGCCGGGTTTCAGCTTTTACCTCGCGTCCCTCCCGCTTTATTTTAGCCTGTAATTCGTCAATTTCACGGTCCAGTTCACTCATTCGGCGGTTGATGCCGTTTACAGCCTCATCGCGCTCCCGGCGGAAATCAGCGGCTGTATTTTTGGCACCACGCTCAATACGGTCACCGGCCCGGTCGGCTTCCAGACGAGCATCAGCAGTAGCGTCTTTCACATCAGCTTCTATGGCATCGCCTGTTTGCTCCAGTGCATCATCGGTGCGTGCATTGTTTTTATTGTTATCACAGGCCTGCATAAAAGCCAGGGCACCTGCCAGAATTGATACTCCCATGAACTGCTTAATAAATAACTGTACCTTTTTCATAACCTAGTTGAAATTAGTTGGTTTGCCTCTAAAGCTCACCAAATTTTGTGCCAATCACATGTTTTTCCATTTGATAGCACAGCCAATTGCTTTAGTGGTCGTGACCACTACCGGCCGCCCAAGCAGCAAACTGTTAACGGCTTCTTCCACATACCGGCGCTGCACACCGGAAGCATCCTGCGGATTATCGTCAATAGCCCCGATGTACTCTACTATAAAGCGATCGCCCGATCGCTTGAGCACAAATACATGGGGCGTGCGGGATGCCCCAAATGCCCGGGCAACCGACTGACTATCGTCCAGCAGATAGGGATATGAAAAGTTTTTCTCGCTCGCCCGGATTTTCATCTGGTCAAACGAATCCTCTTCATAGGCTGTCGGGTCATTGGGCATGATAGCGATAACCGGATAACCCTGGGCCGAATATTTCCGGTTTAACTCCTGAACCCGGTCCTCGTACGCTTTTGAAAACGGACAGTGGTTGCTGGAAAAAATCACAATCAATCCTTTCTGCCCCTGGTAGTCACCAGGGCCAATTGTCCGGCCGTCTACATTCTTCAGGCTAAAAGAAGCAATGGCGTCCCCAATGGAATACCCCCTGGCCTGCTGAGCATAGGAAGTCATAGTTGCCAGCAGGCTTACTACTATGGCTACCAAATAGGCTTTATGGTGTCGTCGCATGAGTTTACTGTTTTCCGGAAAAATAAATATAAGAAAAAGATAGCTTGTATGGAGCAGCGTTCCTCAGGTTATTTCTCAGCCGAAACGAAAACAGCCGAAACACACGGCAGGAGTTTCGGCTGTTTTGATACGTATTACTCCTGTTGTCTGTTAGACAACGCTAAAACCCAATAGTTTAGGCGACTTCAGGAGTTATTTATGTGCTAGACCCTGGCAAGGGAGTGGCCTGCCTCAGGCGGCCCGTTCCAGTGTTGAGTAGTCGGCTTCGTCAGTAATCTCCAGCGTTGTCAGGGTCTGATTCAGAAAAGTAGTAACGCCATTGGTGAGGCCGAAACTATTCTCGTCGATTAGCAGCAAATCATAGGTGTACAGGCTCAGAAACGATTTGACCAGCACCTCGGCACCGCCCAGGATCGATCGTTGGTCAATAATGGCCTTACCGATCACACCAGCAGCCTGAACCCACTGATTGAGTCGCTGATCGGCCTGCTGTTTGGCATCCTTAAACGAGGCTTTGACCGGCGGAGCGCCTGGCGTAACATCATATGGCTGCACTATGGTGAGTTTCACCGGCTCCCCGATCTGCCGCGACAACCATTCTTTCAGCGCCCGGGCCGATTCTGTTGAACAATCTGTTGGATACAATACGGTCTTCATACTACTTTCTATGATGGTGTGAAATTAACCGGTCGGCTACAACTACTCCATGAACGCTGTCAGATCAACGACTGATTTTGCTCATGTACTTACTTATACCCGACAAGAGCTAACAAGGCAAAATTCAGCAGGAAAGAGTCGATTCCCGAAGTGTCCTTAGCCTATTCGTCAAAAAACGCAGGTGAGTTGCCCATTCCGGCCCATGAACTGTTTTCCACAAAGTATCAGGGACTAGTCAGTCTATCTGCTGTTTTCGCCGTTTAATCAATTTAAATCTACATTTCAGTAAACATTGCTTGTTTAATAAACACTGTTCAGTAAGTTTGTGCTGTTGATCAACAAAGCTATGGGAATTACAGAGCGGAAAGAGCGGGAGCGCGCCGAAATGCGCAAACTGATTTTGCAGGCTGCGCGGCACTTGTTTCTGGAAAACGGGTACGAGAAAGTCAGTATACGCAACATTGCCGATGCTATTGAATACAGCCCGGCAACAATATACCTGTATTTCAAGGATAAGAACGAATTGCTTTTTGCGCTTCATCAGGAAGCCTTTGGTAAACTGATTGAAGAATTTCAGCCGGTATTTGCCATTAAAGATCCATTTCAGCGGCTTACCACAATGGGGCAGCAGTACATCCATTTCGCCTTCGAAAACCCTGAACTGTTCGACCTGATGTTTATCATGACTGCGCCAATGGATACGTTGGAGTGCCGCGACGATGTCTGGGACGAAGGCCGCAATGCATTCGGAATACTGGTTCAGGTGGTACAGGAGTGTATTGATGCCGGCGTGTTTAAACACCAGGATGCCGAACGGGCGGCCCTAATGATCTGGAGTATGGTGCACGGATTATCTGCGCTGTTTCTGCGTAAGCGCATGATGGTCTTCAGCGAAGAACGACGCGGAAAACTCATGCAGGAAGCGTTTGAGCTTTTTTCAGAAACGATTCGGAAAGGACTCTAAAAAAATTTGCCGTTTACTAAACACTGTTTACAAAATTAACTTTGGTTATGAAGCTTACAATCAGTTCGCTGCTCTGGTTAATGATGGCGGTGCCCAGGCTGGCCGCTACCCAACCTTCCCCTATCCTGGATGTCTATGTTCAGGAAGGTCTGCAAAATAATCTGGCGCTGAAGCAGGAATCGCTCGAACTGAGCCGCGTCACGGAATCGCTGAATCAGGCGAAATCGCTGTTTTATCCAAAGGTGGCGTTCAACCCCGTTTATTCGCTGGCGGCCGGTGGCCGGCGGCTGGAGTTTCCGGTAGGCGATCTGCTCAATCCGGCGTACCGGACCCTCAACCAGCTTACAGGGGCGGAGCGCTTCCCGACCAACATCCCAAATGTGAATGAACTGCTGGCTCCCAATAACTTCCACGATACGAAGCTGAGCGTACAGTATGCCGTTTTTAATACCGATATTCACTACAATTACCTGATCCAGAAAGACCTGATCTCGGGGCAGGAAGCGCGTCGGCGGGTAGTGGAAAATGAACTGCGTTATACTATAGCATCGGCGTATTACCAGTATCTCCAAACGCTGGATGCCGTCCGGATCTACGAGAACTCGCGCGCGGTGCTTAGGGAACTGACCCGGCTGAACGAGAAGCTGGTCAGCAATAATGTCGCGACTAAAGACGTAGTGACCTCCGCCCGTTACGAGGTCAGTAAGCTGGATCAGCAGCTGGCGGTTGCCGAAAAGAACCGGGAATCGGCCAAAGCGTATTTTAACTTCCTGCTCAATCGCGACCTTACTGCTAACATCCTCATCGACAGTGCCCTTAGCCGTACTGCGTCCCTGGCCGAAGGTTTCCCGGTGGCCGATCTGCAACAAACGGCGGTGCGCAACCGGCAGGAACTGGTGCAATTGAGCAGTTCGCTGCGTGCTGCTCAAAATGCGGTGAAGCTGAACGAAGCCAATGCCCGCATTCCGAATATCTACATTGGTGGCAATACCGGCTTTCAGGGGTTTGGCTACACCTTCCGCAATCAGGCGTACGTAATCGGTCAGATTGGCCTGCAGTGGGACTTGTTCCGGGGGTACGAAAAACGCTCCAAAATTCAGCAGGCCAGAATTCAGACCAACCTGCTGCAAACCAGAATCTCGGAGGTGCAGAAACAGATTCAGCTGCAGGTGGTGCAGGCCTATTACGACCTGGATGCCGCCAAAGAGAGCCTGAGCGCTACCCAGAACGGCCTCGTGAATGCCGAGCAGACCTTCCGGCTCATCGACAGCAAATATCGCAACGGCCAGGCCCTGCTGGTCGAATACCTGAAAGCAGAGAACGACCGCCTGACCAGCCAGCTTCAGCAGTCGCTGGCCCGCTACGATGTGCTGGTGAAAAAGGCCGCGCTGGATCGGGTTACGGCTATTCAGTGAAAAGTTAAATATGAAACGCTAAGCATTAAATGAATTCAATCATGAAGATTTTACACTTGTTTACATCTTTAGTGTTGGCTGCGGCCTTGTGGGCATGTGGCACGAAGGCGGAGGAAACTGCTAAGACAACGACAATGGCAAGTACCCGGTCGGAGGATGCTGCGGTGCCGGTGAAACTGGCCCCTGTTACTTCGGTAGTACGGTCGGAGCCGGTGGTGGCTTCGGGACTGGTGTCTTCGTCGGAGGAGGCCCGGCTGTCGTTCAAGATAGGCGGGATTATCAACAAAGTGTACGTGAAGGAGGGGCAGTTTGTGCGCAAAGGGCAGTTGCTGGCTACCCTCGACCTGACCGAGATTAACGCGCAGGTGGGGCAGGCGCAGTTTGCCACCGATAAAGCCGAACGCGACCTGGCGCGGGTAAAAGCCCTCTACGCCGACACAGCCGCTACCCTGGAGCAGTTGCAGAACGCCACTACCGGCACCAACCTGGCCAAACAGAGCCTGACCATCGCGCAGTTTAACCGCAACTACGCCCAGATTCATTCTACCGTAGACGGTACCGTGACCCGCAAGCTGATGAACGAGGGCGAACTGGCCTCCGTTGGTGCCCCGGTATTCATGATCTCCTCCAACCGCCAGTCTGACTGGGTAGTTCGCGTGGGTGTGTCTGACAAAGACTGGGCGCGGCTGAAGCCCGGCGACCGTGCTACCGTTATGCTCGACGCCTACCCCGACCAGACCTTTACCGGTACCGTAAGCAAACTGGCTCAGGCCGCCGACCCCATGAACAAGCTCTACGAAATAGAAGTGCGTATCAACCCTGGTGCCGCTCGTTTTGCCCCCGGCCTGTTTGCCAAAGTGAAACTGCAACCCGCCCAAAGCCGGTCCTACGCCGTAGTGCCCATTGAAGCTATTGTAGAAGGCAACGGCAAAGAGGCCTCTGTCTACGTCCTGGCCGACGACAAAAAGCACGTCCGCAAACTGCCCATCCAGATCGGCTTCATCGACGGTGCTACCGTACTCGTCACGGGTGGTATCGCTACCAACACCGCAGTGGTGACTGCCGGCTCTGCCTACCTCACCGAGAATTCAACGGTAACCCTTCATTAACTGATACCAGCCATGAATCTATCTGAATTTTCTGTCAAGAACTGGCAGTTTATGCTGGTGATGTTCATTGCGGTGGTGGCGCTGGGCGTCAACTCGCTGCTAAATATGCCTCGTGGAGAAGACCCTGAATTCACCGCTCCGTCGTTCGCGGTAATCATCGTCTATCCCGGCACCGATGCTACGGATATGGAAGAACTGGTGGTTGACCCCGCCGAAAAGAAATTCAACGAACTGGAAAACATCAAGCACGTCATTTCCAACGTTGATGACGGCCTGGCGGTACTCCGGATTGAATACGATTACAACCAGGACCCCGACGAGAAGTATCAGGAGGTTGTTCGGGAGGTAAACGCCTTACGGGCCGAACTGCCTCAGGATGTGTTCGCCATCAAAATCCAGAAGTTTAGTCCCACCGATGTGAACATTGTGCAGGTGGCGCTTGTCTCCGAAGTAGCCTCAAACAAGGAACTGGGCGACTATGCCGATAACCTGCGGAAGCGGCTGGAAAAAATTACCAGCCTCAAAAACGCCAAAGACTGGGGCTACCCGGCCAGCGTAGTGCGGATTGCCCTGAACCTGGAGAAAATGGCGCAGGAAGGTATTGCGGCAAACCGCGTCATTGGTGCCCTTCAGGCCGAAAACCTGAATATTCCCGGTGGCAGTATCCAGGCGGGTACCCGTAAGTTCAACGTGAAGACCAGTGGTGATTACCAATCGCTGGACGAGATCCGCAACACCATCGTGTACACCAACGGCCAAAAGCTTGTTTACCTTCGCGACATTGCCGATGTAGATTACAACTACGAGGAAGAAACGCACATCACCCGCCTGAACGGCCACCGCGCGGTGCTGGTAACCGCCGGGCAGAAAATGGGCGAGAACATTGATAAGGTCGGTCAGCAGCTCAATCCGGTTATTGACGATTTCGGCAAAACGCTGCCGCCCCATATCAAACTGGTGAAGAGCTTCGACCAGGCGGCCAGTGTCAGCAAACGGCTGAGCCGATTTGCCAAAGATTTTGGTATTGCCATTCTGCTGGTATCGCTGACGCTGCTGCCGCTGGGCTTCCGGGCTGCGCTGGTGGTAATGATTTCTATACCGCTGTCGCTGGCCATTGGGCTGGGCCTGCTCGACGCGCTGGGCTTCAGCATTAACCAGTTGAGTATTGTGGGCCTGATTGTAGCCCTGGGTATTCTGGTCGATGACTCGATTGTGGTAGTCGAAAATATTGAACGGTACCTGCGCGAAGGCTTTTCGAAGCGGGAGGCTGCTATCCAGGCCACCAAACAGATTACACTGGCCGTGATTGGCTGTACCGTTACGCTGGTGCTGGCATTTCTGCCCCTGCTTTTCCTACCCGAAGCCTCCGGCGATTTTATCCGCTCCCTGCCTATGGCCGTGGTAACCACCATTCTGGCGTCGTTGCTGGTGTCGCTGACGATTGTGCCGTTCCTGTCGAGCCGCCTGCTGAAAGAATCGCATAATCCGGAGGGTAACATTTTCCTGCGGGCCATGAAAAAAGTCATCAGCGGCTCGTATACCCGGCTGCTGCATTGGGCATTACGCCACCCGGCCCTGACGCTGGTTGCTGCACTGGCGATATTTGCGGGGGCCTTATCACTGGTGCCAAAAGTAGGGTTTGCCCTGTTCCCAGCTTCGGAAAAACCGCAATTCCTGATCAACATCGAAACGCCCGACGGCACCAGCCTGCAGGCGACCAATCAGGTAGCGCGGTACGTGGAGAGTGTGCTGGGCCGGGAGCCGGAGATCAAGTATTTTACCACGAACGTGGGCAAAGGCAATCCGCGGATCTATTACAATGTAGTCCAGCGTAGCGAGGCTACCAACTTCTCGCAGTTCTTTGTGCAGTTAAACGATATGCCGCCGGCACGCAAGCGGAAACTGATCGATAAATTTCGGGATACATTTAAAGAATACCCCAACGCTCGGATTGAGGTTAAAGATTTTGAGCAGGGACCCGATCAGGAAGCGCCGGTAGCCATTCGGGTATTTGGCGAAAATCTGGATACCCTGCAGGCTATGGCCGCCCGCGTCGAAACCGTGCTGAAGGGTACTCCCGGTCTGATTTACGTCAACAATCCGCTGGCCACCCGTAAAACCGACCTGCGTATCAACATCAACAAGGAAAAAGCCGGGCTGCTGGGCATGTCGGTCGCCGACATAAACCGGACCATCCGGCTGGCTATTGCCGGCCTGAACGTAGGCACTTTCAAAGACCGGAACGGCGATGATTACGCCATCAACGTCACTATACCCAAAGGCAAAGTTGCCGATCAGCAGGTGCTGAACAGCCTGTACATCAATACCCTGACCGGCGGAGCCGTGCCCTTGCGCCAGATTGCCGACTTGCAGTTTGAAACCAGCACCAACCAGATCCGGCACTACGATAAAGACCGCTACGTAACCGTAACCGGCTTTGTGAAGAGCGGCTACCTGGTGGATAATGTCTACAACGAGGTACTGAAAAAGCTGAACGTGATGAAGTTTCCGCAGGGCTTCTCCTTCAAAGCGGCCGGCGAACTGGAGAGCCGGGAGAAGTCGTTCAGCGGCCTGGGCACCATCATTCTGATTACGGCCTTTGGTTTCCTGGCGGTGCTGATTCTGGAGTTCGGTACGTTCAAGAGTTCGCTGATCGTACTGTCGGTAATTCCGCTGGGCATTATCGGGGCTATTGCCGCGCTGCTGCTGTCGGGCAATCCGTTCTCGTTCGTCGCTGTAATCGGCCTGATAGCGCTGATTGGTATTGAGGTAAAGAACTCAATTCTGCTGGTCGATTTTACCAACCAACTCCGGGCAGAGGGGGTGCCGCTGCTGGATGCTATTCAGGAGGCTGGTGAGATTCGCTTTGTGCCTATTGTCCTGACTTCGCTCACGGCCATTGGTGGCCTGATTCCGTTGGCGGTAGAGGGTAACCCTTTGTATTCTCCGCTGGCGCTGGTCTTGATTGGGGGCCTCATCAGCTCAACGCTGCTATCGCGGATTGTAACGCCTGTCTTGTACAAGCTGCTGCCACCGAAGGTTGAACGCAAACCGGTAGCAGCTGAGGAAGAGGAACTGGCGTTGATGTAGGTTTATGAGTATCCCTGGGCTGAATACTTCAGCCCAGGGACTTGTTAGGAAAATAATGGTTACGGCTGATGCAAACTTCACATTGTACAAAGACATTGTAGAGCTAATCGGATAACTCTCACCGTACCAGAACTTTCTTCGAAAGCCGGACGTCTTCGCCGACAGCCTGAAGCGTATATATCCCGGCCGGCAGCGTAGACAATGGAGTAAGTTGTACTGTGCCGTCTGCATACGATTGAAGCTGACAAGGAATATCGTTGCCGGATGGCGACAAAAGGCGGTAGCCGGCTTCCGGCAGGTTTCTGGCCGAAAAACGAACCACATTACCCTCAATGGGATTGCCGAGAATGTCTATTCCTGGCTGGGAGTCATTCACAACCGCTGCGACAATCTTGGATTGTTCGAGTTTGTTGTCTGTATCTACCTGCACGAGCCGGTAATAATTAGCACCGGGCATTGGCCGCTCGTCAATAAAGGTATACGTCATTTGCTGATCGGTATTGCCCATTGCCTTTACTTGCCCGATAGGAACAAGGTTGTTGAGATCATGGCCCCGTTCTACCACAAAATGCGAGGCATCACGTTCCCAGGCCGTTGCCCAATTCAACTGCACCTGTTTACCCTGCGGCTTAGCCTGAAAGGTAACCAGCTTGACCGGCAATACGCCGGCTACATCCCGGATCAGGAAATCGCCGAAGCGGATTTTACCTGTACCATTGTTGAACAGCAGTTTGATCCGCTGCAGGTTAATGGCAGCGGTTAACACGTTATAGTCATCAAAGACATTGGTGTTGTTGACCCAAAGATCATATTTGTTATTAGCTACAGTGCTCTTTCCTCCGCCGGGTGCTACATAGGTTAAAGTACCGCCCGTTTTGTTCAGCACCCAGGTGATATTGGTTTTACCGGTATAGTTTGGCGTATTCTTATTGGCGTCAGTATCCCGAAGGTAGTATTTATCCGTGTTGCTAGGGGCTCCTCCGCCGGCAAAGCAGATGCTCAGCTTCGCAAACAAATCGGCGTTTGCAGGCGTGCTGCCGCTGTTGTCCAGCTTGTTGCCGCCTACGTAGAAAAAAGCCGCTGAACTTTGATCGTCGATGGTTGATATGTCAATGCTGAATTGAATATACAGCGAAGGCGGTGTGGGGGCAAAATCAGATGCCCGGCAAAACCGCACCTGACCTGAGCTACCCGTCGGACGGTTGACCTCCAGATAATTGCTACCAATGGTGGCCGATGAAGCACCCGTCAGGCCGGTGCCGCTGCTAATATCGGTAAACTGACCTACCGACGGAGAGGCTGTATTTATATAACTGGCTGTTGTGCCACCTGCCGAAAAATTCTGCTGGAAGTAAGTGGTTTGTCCAAAAGTCAGGTGAGCGCAAAAGGTTAACAGGAAAAAGAGGTAGAGACGTGTTGCCATACATATCACGATGGTTGCAGCAGTAAGTAATTGATAAACAGTTTGCTGCTGCAACGTTACATGATAATATGAGCGGTATCGTTAACAGGTGGTTATAATGCTTTTAAAACCTAGTTAAATTTGAAAATACCTTCATCTGTATTGATTGTCACCTGCTTACCGGCAAATTCCTCTACATGGCCAATGATCCGGCCTTCAACACCAAACTGACCGGCTATGTCAATCACTTGCCGGGCGTGAACTTCAGACAGGTAAATTTCCAGCCGGTGCCCCATATTGAAGACCTTAAACATTTCAGACCAACTGGTGCCGCTCTCTTCCTGAATCAGCCGGAACAGGGGCGGAATAGGGAACAGGTTGTTTTTGATGACGTGCAGGTTCTCAATAAAGTGCAGCACTTTGGTTTGGGCTCCCCCGCTGCAATGCACCATCCCGTGGATGTGCGGCCGCAGTTCATCCAGGAGAGCTTTGGCAATGGGCGCATAGGTCCGGGTAGGGGAGAGGATTAGCCGGCCTATATCCATTGGAGTTCCTCCTGCTTTGTCTGTTAACTGTTTGGTTCCGCTGTAAATTAGGCTCTTGTCAACAGCCGGATCGAAGCTTTCGGGATATTTGCCGGCGAGGGAATGGGCCAGTACATCGTGGCGGGCGGAGGTAAGGCCGTTGCTGCCCATCCCACCGTTGTAGCTTGTCTCGTAGGTGGCCTGCCCAAACGATGCCAGCCCGACAATCACATCGCCGGCCTGAATCCGGTCGTTGCTGATGACATCGGCGCGACGCATCCGGGCAATGACGGTGCTGTCCACAATGATCGTCCGGACCAGGTCACCTACGTCGGCGGTCTCGCCCCCGGTGCTGTGTATTTCGATGCCGTGCCGGCGCAGCATGTCCAGCACCTCTTCTGTGCCGTTGATGATCTCGGCAATGACCTCCCCCGGTATCAGGTTCTTGTTCCGGCCAATGGTGGACGACAGCAGCATGGGACCGGTAGCGCCCACGCAGATCAAATCATCGGTATTCATCACCACCGCATCCTGCGCTATGCCCCGCCAGACTGATAGATCGCCGGTTTCACGCCAGTACAGGTAAGCCAGCGACGATTTAGTGCCGGCCCCGTCGGCGTGCATAATGGTGCAGTAGGCCGGGTCACCGGCCAGCACATCAGGTACAATTTTGCAGAACGCTTTTGGAAAAAGGCCTTTATCGAGGTTGGCAATGGCGTTATGTACGTCTTCTTTGGAGGCTGACACGCCCCGTTGGGCGTAGCGGTCGGTTGGTTGAGTCATCAGTTGGCAGTCGGCGGTTTGCAAGGAGCAAAGGTACAGCTTTTCAGCTTTCTGCGGATGGCGGGACGTTCTGCTGTGAGGCAGATCAATGGGTCAGCGTATTATCCAGATCGTCTTCGTTATACCACAGCCCGACTTCCTGCCGGACAGCATCCAGGAGTTCAATGAGGTTAATGCTGTCGTCGAGGGTCCACAGCGGACTTTCGGTACGCCCTTCGCGCAGGCATTGCATTACGTGCTGCGCTTCGTAGTCGTAGCCCCAGGTGGTGCGTTCGTACAGGAACACCTGTTCGTCGCCCTCGTGCGGCTCCAGCGTTACACCCTGGCTTTCGTGCCAGCGGCCGTGAATGTATATATTTCCGGTTTCGCCGTAAATGAAAGCGTGGGTGCGGGTTTTGGTGACGAAGCTGCTGTTGAGCACCGCCATTTGGTTGCCGGCGTAGGTCAGCACCATACCGCACTGCTCATCTACGCCCGTCGGGCTCATGGTAACCGACGCTTTTATGGTTTGTGGTTTGCCCAATAGCAGGTAAGACAGAAACAGCGGGTAAATGCCGATGTCCAGCAGGGACCCTCCGCCAAGGTCTTTATTGAATCCCCGCTTATCGGGCAGGAATGGGGCCTGAAAGCCGAAGTCGGCGCGGATGCCCAGTACCTTGCCGATCGTGCCGGCTTCAATCAAATCCAGTGCTTTCACCACACTGGGCATAAACCGGCTCCAGAGTGCTTCCATCAGAAAGATCTGTTTAGTCCGGGCGGTCTGCACCATTTCCTGCACCTGCCGGGCATTCATCGCAAAGGGTTTTTCGCAGAGTACCGGCAATCCACCGTTCAGGCAGAGCAGGGTATGCGCGTGGTGACCCACGTGGGGTGTTGCAATGTACACCACATCCAGCCCTTCGCAGGTCAGCAGGTCCTGGTAGCGGCCGTAGTGGTGCGGTACGTTGTACTGCGCGGCAAAATCAGCCGCCCGTTCGGCGGAGGTGGAGGCTACGGCGTACAGTTCGGCGTCCGGAAGCGTGAGCAGATCAGTGGCAAATTTATGGGCGATGCGGCCCAGGCCCAGAATACCCCAGCGGGTCATAAGCGACAGGTGGTTTAGGTAGAGAATAGGCCAAAGCTAAAAAGGAATAAGTGAGTTTAGGTTATTTTGGCGTTTTAATGTTAACCGCAGCGCCCTGACTGCGGCTACTACCACATCAATGTACTATGAAGGTTGTGCGTTTTTGCTTTATTGTCAGTCTGTTTCTTTGCCGTATCAGTTATGCCCAGGTCACCGAACAAACCGATCCGCTTCGTCCGTCGACCCCAGACACAACCCAGACTGGCCGGGATACCTCCCGAACTACGGCTGACACGACCAAACAGGTAAAGCCGGAGGACACGCCTATCTTCCGGTACCGGCTCACGGCCGATGGCACCGCCACCAGCGGTAACGTCAACCGGATCCTGCTGCAACTGGCCTCGGCCGTAGATTACGAGTTAAGCAGGCGGTTCAAATTTTCAACCAATCCCTCGTTCGTATACGGCCGGCAGAATGAGATGCTGAACGAACGGGAATTTTTTGCTGATTTTCGAACGACGTTCCGGCACGAAGAGCGACTCTATTACCTGGCGTTTGGGTCTGTCGAACGAAGCAACTTGCGGAAGATTCTGCTTCGCTATACCATAGCCGCTGGGGTGGGTTATAAACTCGTCAATCGCAAGCGGGCTTACCTGTCACTCACCAATGTACTTATGCGGGAGAATACCAATTTTCAGGAAATCAATGACATAGACGTTTGGCGGAACTCCGCCCGGTTATTTGGTCAGTACACCTTTGATAAAGACCGCTGGACCTTGTCGCATACAGTCTTTTACCAGCCGGCTTTGGGGCAGCGGAACCTGCGCTGGAACGGCAGCGTAAGCCTACAGGTAAAAATCAGCAACGCCCTCAGCCTGCGGAGTACGGTATTCAATACGTACGAAAGCGTAGTGGTACCGGGGCGCCGGCGTAATGACTTACGGTGGACTGCCGGTATCGTGTACGAGAAGAAATAGGTACATCCATCGGGTTCCATTACCTTTGTCTGATAACTGTGGTAACGCTATGAGCAAGAAAAACCGTTCGGGCGTGGTGTACTCTACCGACCCCGATTTTCAATATCAGGATAACAGTGGTGAAGGCGCCGAAACCCTGCCGCCCCAGCAGCAAAACCTCAAGGTCTGGCTCGACCGCAAAGGCGGGGGTAAGGTTGTCACGGCCGTTAAAGACTTCATCGGCACCGACGCCGACCTCACCGACCTCGCCAAGCAGCTCAAAAACGTCTGCGGCTCCGGCGGCTCCGCCAAAGACGGCGAAATCCTGATTCAGGGCGACCACCGCGACAAAGTTCTCACCTGGCTCACCAGCAAAGGCTACAAGGCGAAGAAAGCGGGAGGGTGAGTTTTTAATGATGAATGATAAACGATGAATGAGCTGACGCGTCCTTAAGTTGCTCCGAAGCAACACGTTCATCATTCATCGTTTATCATTCTATTTCACCCCGCCCATCCAACGCTTCAGCGGTAGTGACAGGATGAGGATCAGGATGCCGAAGCCGAAGCTGAAGTAGACCACGCTCATGAAGAGGTCGGGCATCTGCTGCACGTTCTCTTCGTCGAAGCCGCCCGCAAACAGGCCGGCGATCAGGTTACCCAGTGACGCACCCACAAACCAGATACCCATCAACTGACTCACGTACCGGCGGGGAGCCAGCTTGGTAAAGGCGCTCAGACCAACCGGGCTCAGGCACAATTCGCCTAAGGTGTGGAACAGGTACGTAAACGTCAGCCAGAGCGGAGAGGTCAGTTCGCCGGTGCGAGCGATCATGGCGGCAAAAACCATGATCAGATAGCCGCCACCCAGCAAGACCAGCCCCAAGCCAAATTTGGTAGGGGTAGAGGGATTCCGGTTGCGGTTAGCTAACCCAATCCAGAGCGAAGCCAGAATCGGCGAGAATATCAGAATAAACGCCGGATTGAAGTTCTGGAACCAGCTCGACGGGATTTGCCAGCCAAACAGGTTCAGGTCGGTATAGCGGTCGGCAAAGATTTGCAGCGACGAGCCCTGCTGCTCAAAACCAGCCCAGAACAGGGCCGCTGCCAGGAAGAACACGAAAAGTACCGCTACCCGCTTTTTTTCGGTCGCATCCAGACCACCCGCCAGCAGGATGTACACAAAGTAGCTCACGGCTACCAGCGAGATAATGGTACCCATGCCTCTTGCCAGACCCTGGGCTGTGGTCAGATCTATTGTACCCGTTAATTGAAGGACTACCAGGACAGCGGCCAAACCAACCAGGAAGCCAATCAATGAGCGACTGCCTGTTTTAGATTTTGCTTCGGTCGTTTCGGCTTTCTTAGGCTCGTTACCGTAGTTGCTCAGGTATTTCTGGCCGTAAATTCGGAAAATGATCATGCCCAGCCCCATACCAACAGCAGCCGCACCGAACCCGTAATGCCAGCCTACCTTCTGCCCCAGGTACCCCACAATGGTAATGCCCAGGAAGGAGCCCAGGTTGATACCCATGTAAAATATATTGAAAGCTGCATCGCGCCGGGCACCACCTTCCGGGTACAATTCACCGACAATAGCACTGATGTTCGGTTTCAGCAGACCCGTGCCGACCGCTACGGTGCAGAGACCCAGATAGAACAACGTGCTGCCGCTCGGAATAGCCAGGATAATGTGCCCCAGCATGATAATTAAGCCACCAAACCAGATGGATTTACGCTGGCCCAGAATATTATCAGCAATCCAGCCGCCGGGGAGAGAAAGCAGGTAGACTGAAGCGGTGTATAAACCATAGATAGCGGCTCCTTCGGCCTCCGTCAGCCCCATACCGCCCGTACCAATGTTAGCAATCAGGAACAGCAGCAGAATAGCCCGCATACCGTAGTAACTGAAACGCTCCCACATTTCGGTGAAAAACAGGACGTATAGACCGGTAGGGTGTTTGTTTGAGGTGGCCGGAGTGGTTGCTGTTGCTTCCATTCGATAAGGTTTGTCAGATGAAATAAAAAAAAGAAAGTTTGGTAATTAAACGCGAAAAAAGATGTAAAGATACGCCCCCACCGCTAATCTCACAAAAGATGATGGTTTATCACCATAAATACAAAATCATCGGCTTGTGTTTGAGTTGGTTACTCTATATGGCGTAAAATCATTTCCAGGCCTGATATACCGCATTCCTGCCTCTTTCTTTTTACATTTACTTGCCATCAACAAACAGGAATAGTATGATTTTTCATGAAACCATGGAAGCACCGGCTGCTGAAACGGCCGGGAACTTCGCCATTACATCCGCCGAACGATTCGACAACCTTTCACCGGCCGAACTGATCGAACACGCCATCCGCAACGGCGAAGGCGAGCTGGCCGACTGTGGTGCGCTGGTCTGTGATACCGGTACCTTTACCGGCCGCAGCCCCAAAGACCGCTACATTGTTAAAGACGATACCACGGCCGACACCATTTGGTGGGGCGATATTAATATTCCCTTCGATCCGGCTAAGTTTGATGCGCTGCACCGGAAGATGGTAGAGTTCCTGGCCGACAAGCGGGTCTACGTCCGCTACGGCTACGCCGGTGCTCATCCCGATTACCGCCTGAATATTCAGGTGTACAATACCTCCGCCTGGCACAATCTGTTCTGCTATAATATGTTTCTGCGGCCAAAGGCAGAAGAGCTGACGAATTTCAAACCGGATTTTACCATTATCTGCATTCCGGAGTTTAAAGCCAATCCGGCAGAGGATGGCACTACCAACGAGAACTTCGCCATTCTGAACCTGACCCAAAACGTAATTCTCATCGGCGGCACGGGCTATACCGGCGAGATGAAGAAGGGTATCTTCTCGGTGCTCAACTACAAGTTGCCGGCTGAGCGCCATACTTTATCCATGCACGCATCGGCCAATGTAGGGCAGAACGGTGACACAGCGGTATTTTTTGGGCTGTCGGGCACGGGTAAGACCACGCTGTCGGCCGACCCGAACCGGAAACTGATTGGTGACGATGAGCACGGCTGGGCCAACGAGGGTGTGTTTAACTTTGAAGGTGGTTGCTACGCCAAGGTGATTGATCTGTCGGCCGAAAAAGAGCCGGAAATCTACCATGCTGTGCGATTCGGCGCTATTCTGGAAAATACGAAGTTTCATCCGGGAACCCGCTCGGTCGATTACAGCAATAAATCCAAGACCGAAAATACCCGCGTGTCGTACCCGATTCACTTTATCGATAACGCGCTGGAGCCGTCGGTCGGTGGCATCCCCAAAAACATCTTTTTTCTAACGGCCGACGCCTTCGGCGTGCTGCCCCCTATTGCCAAACTGACACCGGAACAGGCTATGTATCACTTCATTTCCGGCTACACGGCTAAAGTGGCTGGTACGGAAGTAGGTATCAACGAACCTAAAGCTACGTTTTCGCCTTGTTTCGGTGAGGCCTTTCTGCCGCTGCACCCGACGCAATATGCCGAAATGCTGGGCCAAAAGATGTCGGAGAACCAAACCAATGTCTGGCTGGTCAATACCGGCTGGACAGGCGGAGCTTACGGAACCGGCCAGCGCATTAAGCTCAAGTATACCCGCGCCATGATCACGGCCGCCCTGAACGGCGAACTGGAAAACGTTGAATACCACAACCATCCGATCTTTGGCGTTGCCGTACCCAGGTCGTGCCCGAACGTACCCGCCGAGGTACTGAATCCCCGCGATACCTGGCAGGACCAGAACCAGTACGACGAACAGGCCCGAAAACTGGCGAAGCTGTTCCGCGAAAACTTCGATAAATATGCTGACTCCGCCAACGAGGAGATTAGGTCCGGCGGGCCGATAGCTGGTTAGAACGTTTACCCGAGTATTACGGAAAAGAGCTTGTGCCGTGCAAGGTGTCAGATAGCGTTTTGCTATTTGCTAATGGATACCTTGTATGGCACAAGCTCTTGCCGTCAAATAAGGGCGGGAAAAATCGCAGCTTGTGTTTGGTTAGCTTTTGCCAAACAGCTTTTTGAACTTATCCGCTAAACCGGGCGATTTTTTACGGTCTTCTTCGCCAATCAGAAAACCGATTGGCTTTAGGGGGTCAACATGATCACAGATTACTTTGACAACACCCAGCGCCGGTAGCGCGAGGATCATACCGGAAACCCCCCAAACGGTTTCTCCAACTACAATAACCAGAATGGTAAAGAGCGGATTGATGCTGACTTCAGAGCCAACGACCAACGGCTCCAGCAGGTAGGTTTGGGTAAACTGAACAATGCCGTAAACGATCACAATTCCCAGCAAAACCTGGGTGTCGCTTCCCTGCGCCAGGTTAACGAGAATGGCCAGTGAGGCACCTGTCAGATTACCTACAAACGGTATCATTTCAAGTAACCCGCATAGGATGGCCAGAAAAATAGCCTGCTTAACCCCCACAATCGTAAATCCGATACCATACATGACCCACAATAAGCTGATCATGGTAAACAGACCCGTCAGATAGTGTTGAGCGACCTGACTACTCTCTTCAATTACTGTCAGGGTTTCAGGTCGCTGGTCTTTGTCTACCAGTCGCAGGACGAACTTTTTAATATGATTCCGTAAATACAGCAGCAGAAAGGCGTAAACGAGCATCAGAATCAGGTCAACCGCCACACCCATAAGTGTATCCAGGACTTTGGTAACCGTGGACGAAACACCACCAGCACCGGATGACTGCTTGTCCAGCATAGCTTTTTGCTGCTGCGGTTCAATCCCAAATTTGGTGCTGATGAACTGACGTGCCTGATCAATAAAGGAGTTAACCCGCTCCTTGATACCGGCAATATCGGAGAACAGATCAGACGATTGCCAGGCGATCAGAAGAACAAATCCGGCGATAACCAGAACAAAACAGACAAGGCACAGCAGAGCCGCAACTGCTCTGGACAACCCTTTTTTTTCCAGTCGATCCGATAAAGACGAAAACAGGGCCGCCAGCAAACCGCCAAAAGCAAGGGGGATCAAAACGGTCCGGGCGTAGTACAAGCCTCCGAAAAGCAGAAAAAGAAATATCAGTAAGCGGGTTGGTTTTATCAGCGACTGCATGGAACAATCAGGTTATAAACACAGTTAACTTTTAAGAAAAGACATATGTTATTTTTGTTAGCCAGTAGTCAGGGGAGTAGCTCCGAAGAAATTTTCTGTTAGGCTGCTGCGTTTACCCGGTATGCTGCTGCCTTTCGATTCCAATAAAGACACGTACCTTATTCTCGACTTTACGGCCAACAATCCTGACCTGGCCACGCTGGACCTGACCAACACAGCCGTTTTTACTGATTATGTATTCGGTAAGCTCAAAGCCGCCGGAGCTGTCGTCGGCGTAGGTGGTTACAACGAGCACCGGGACATTTATCGCCGGAGTGCTCATTTTCAACAAGCCGAAGAACCCCGCTGCATTCACCTGGGTATCGACCTCTGGGCTGAGGCCGGTACACCAGTGTACGCTCCCCTCGATGGCGTGGTCCACAGCTTTCAGGACAACAATAACTTCGGTGATTACGGCCCTACCATTATTCTGGAGCATCAGGTGGCCGGAAAGCCGCTGTATAGCCTGTACGGTCACCTGAGCCGCCGGTCGCTGGAAGGATTCTACGTAGGCAAGACAGTGAAGGCCGGCGAATGGCTTACCGAGATTGGTCCGTTTCCTGAAAATGGCGATTGGCCCCCGCACCTGCACTTCCAGTTGATGCATGATATGCTGGGCCTGCACGGCGATTTTCCCGGCGTTTGCACGCTTGCTGATCGCGAATATTACCTGTCTGTCTGCCCTGATCCAAATATCCTGTTGCAGATACCCGGCTTGTAATGTCAGGCAGATGCAGCTGTCATATGATGCCTTAAAGCGCCGTTAAAAAGCGGAAAACCGGAACTAAAACCCCACTTTTCAACGTCATAAAAGATGGGTATCTTTACAGATTGCTCGTGTTGAACGGTGCTGATATTTTATGACGACTACTTCCTCCTCTCCGTTTGTGGCTGATTCGCCGGTTTCTTATCTGAAGCACTATTACGGCTACGACCGGTTCCGGCCGAATCAGGAAGAAATTATTCAGGCTATTCTCGATGGTCGTGATACGCTGGTACTGATGCCGACGGGTGGCGGAAAATCAGTCTGTTTTCAGATACCGGCTTTGATGAAGCCCGGCCTCTGCGTGGTGGTTTCCCCCCTGATTGCCCTGATGAAAGATCAGGTAGAGGCCCTGCACATGAACGGCATATCGGCCGCTTACCTCAACAGCACCCAGAGCGGCCGCGAACAGCGTACGATCGAAGATGACTGTCTGACCGGTAAAATCAAGCTGCTTTACGTATCGCCGGAAAAGCTGTTGACCGAAGCGTTTTTCATCTTCCTGAAGAAGGTAAAACTATCGCTTTTCGCCATAGACGAAGCCCACTGCATCTCGTCATGGGGGCATGATTTCCGGCCGGAATATACCCAGCTCAATGTGTTGAAGAAGCATTTTCAAGACGTACCCGTGGTGGCCCTCACCGCTACCGCCGACCGGTTGACGCGCCAGGACATAATCGACCGGCTCGAACTGAACGATCCGGCCGTATTCATTGCGTCCTTCAATCGCACCAACCTGAGTCTGAAAGTATTGCCCGGTACCAACCGGCTGGGACAGATTGTACGGCTACTCCAGCTTAAACCCGATACGTCCGGCATTATTTACTGCCTGAGCCGCAAATCGACCGAATCGCTGGCGGCCAAACTCCAGGAGCGGGGTTTTTCGGCGGCTTACTACCATGCCGGGATGGACCCCGAGCAGCGCGCCCGTGTGCAGGAGGCTTTTCTGAAAGACGATGTGCGGATTATGTGCGCCACTATTGCCTTCGGGATGGGTATCGACAAATCCAACGTGCGGTGGGTGATCCATTACAACCTGCCCAAAAATATCGAGAGCTATTATCAGGAAATCGGACGGGCCGGCCGCGACGGGCTGGCATCAGATACCGTTCTGTTCTACAGCTTCGCCGATGTGGCTATGTACAAGGAAATACTGGCCGAAAATGCCCCGGCCAACCTGGGCGTTCAACTAGCGAAACTGGAACGGATGCAGCAGTTTGCGGAGGCCAATACCTGCCGCCGGCAAATCCTGCTGAGCTATTTCTCCGAAGAACTGCCCGATCCCTGTGGTAACTGCGATGTCTGTCGCAATCCCCGCGTCACCTTCGATGGTACGGTAATCGCGCAGAAAGCCCTCTCGGCTATTGTCCGCCTGAACGAGAAAGTGCCGATGAACACCCTGATCGATGTGCTGCGGGGCTCGCGTAATCAGACAATCATCCAGAATAACTACCACCTTATTAAAACCTACGGAGCCGGCAACGACCTGCGCTTTGAAGACTGGCGCAACTACCTCCATCAGCTCATCAATATTGGCGTCATCGAAATCGCCTACGATCAGCACTACGCCCTCCGCAGAGGCATCCTGGCCGATTCTGTTCTGTTTGGTAACCGCAAACTGCAATTGGTGCGCCCGGACGATGCACCAAAACCGGTTGCCGAAAAGGTAAAGACCAGGACCGAAGTGGCCGCCGACGAACTGCTCGACCGCCTGAAAGCCCTCCGCAAGACCATTGCCGATGAGCAGAACGTACCGCCTTATGTGGTCTTTACCGATACCACACTTGAAGACATGGCGAAGCAGCGGCCCACCACCCCCGATACCTTACGAAAGGTTAGTGGCGTGGGTGAGCGCAAGCTCGAATTGTTTGGCAAGCGGTTTCTCAATGAGATTGTGCAGTACGTTACCGGACGAGCTAAAGACGGCACTAGCCTGCGCGGCTCTACCCAGTTGCTAACCCTTGAACTGTATAACCGGGGTATGACCATGGAGGAGATCGCGGCCGAGCGAAACCTGACCGTTGGTTCAATTGCCGGCCATCTGGTGCAGTTGGCAAAAGCCGGTTACAATATTGACCTGGAGTCGCTGGTATCAAATTTTGAGCGAACGGAAATCGAGGACGCTATACGTCGCATTGGAGTAACTGAGGGCCGTTTGAAACCCATATATGACCACCTGAATGGCCGCTACGACTACGGTAAGATACAGATCGTAGTAGGACTTTTATGACCGTTTGGCACTGATTTTGCGGGAGACCATTGGATAATTTGTAGAATGATAGTTTTGTATCTATCAGTAAATCAGCTATATTCGTGATATGAAAATGGACGGGCCTGGTACAAACGACCAGGTTTTTTCCTCCGTATGTGTCACAACAAATACCGCTGTTTTGCTCAAAGAAGTAGGTCTATCCTTACTGATAGCTGCCCTGAAACCGGCCGCCATCCCATCCGACTCCGCTTATACGGGTTCACTCGCTGATACCAGTAAAGCGCTTCCTTCAACCCACAAACTCAACCAGCCAATGCTCCTCGGGGTCGATACCCTGGGTGGCGCTTTTCCCAATGTATTTTTCTGCGGAGAGCAGGTGCCTATCTACCAGTCGTCGGTATTACGTCGCTGGAAACAGACCCTAATGTCGCACGGATACCGCTCAGATTACCTGAATGGACTGCGTAAACGGGCGGCCGGATTTTTCCCCATAATTGACCCCATCCTGCGCCAATACGACATTCCCCGTGACTTCCGGTATTTGCCCCTTGCCGAAAGCGATCTGATTTGTAGCGCGGTATCTCCTAAAGGTGCCTGCGGATATTGGCAACTGATGCCCCAGACGGCCCGTGAACTCGGCCTGGTGGTTTCGGCGGAGTATGATGAACGTTTTGATTTACGTAAAGCAACCATTGCCGC
Organism: Nibrella viscosa; assembly: GCF_039541875.1. Classification (NCBI taxonomy): domain Bacteria; kingdom Pseudomonadati; phylum Bacteroidota; class Cytophagia; order Cytophagales; family Spirosomataceae; genus Nibrella; species Nibrella viscosa. The sequence goes on from NZ_BAABHB010000014.1 coordinate 197,475, forward strand.
CTGCCGTCACCTGCGCTATCTGTACGCGCAACTTGGTTCCTGGACCCTCGTAGCCGCTGCCTATAATGGCGGTGAGGGCCAGATTCAGTCCCGGATGAAGCGCCAGAATCAGAAAAACTATTACGACCTGCGGCTAAACCGCGAAACCAGCTATTACCTATTCCGGGTACTGGCCCTGAAAGAATTACTGACCAATCCCCGGGGATACACGCTCGTGCTGCCTACTCACCTCATAAAAGCCCTGTCCCGGCCTTTGTCCGGACGCATTTTTCCGGTCATGAGTCTGGCTAAACGGAAGCGGATGAACGTTAGTGAGGAAGAGGATGTTGATACACACCTGCAACCACCTGCCGATACCGACCCCACCTGGGGACCGCGTGTGGTCCGGTCGTTGCTGAATGGGCCTTCAGATATCCAGCAGTGGCTGGCCCATGCAGTCGGGGCCGTCAACGATCCGGATGCTGATTTGACCAAAGAACAGACCGGTATTCCCATTAAAAAGCTGATGGCGCTGATGGTTCTACGTTTTCGCCGACCTCGCTTTTTGCAGTGGAAAAAGGGCATTGGCAGCCGTCCAAGGCACTTTTGGGAATGGGTATAAGCAGTAATAAACTAATAATCAGCATTAATGTTTTCTTAAAATCAATAATCTTATTTGTCTATAGACTTTATACGTTATAACTTTGTATCTCAAACTTAAGTCATAAACAAGTACCCACTGTTGAGATGAAAGTTATTTCAAAGTCTATTTTGGTGGCCACATGGGCTACCCTGGTCATGCCACACCTGGCAAAATCAAGTGCTGAATTGGCCTCAGCTAAACATGCAATGGCTACCGTAGGTGGTCTTCCGACCATTGACTTTTGCGGAGAGAAAGTCCCAACCCATAAAGAAGCAGTTGCAGAGCGCATGGTTTCGGCTATGGTGCGGGGTGCTGCCTTAAAAAGTAACCTTTATGGTATCCGTGAGCGGGCAGCCGATTTCTTTCCGGCCGTTGAGCCGGTTTTGAAAAAGTATGATATTCCGGCTGATTTCAAGTACCTGCCTATTGCGGAGAGTGATCTTATAAGTCATGCTAAATCAAGAGTAGGAGCCGCCGGTTATTGGCAGCTGATGCCAGGTACCGCCCGCGATTTGGGGCTGAAGGTTGGCAACGGCAGCGATGAGCGTTACAATCTCGAAAAAGCCACAGAGGCTGTTTGCCGTCACCTGCGGTATCTGTATAAAGAGCTTGGTAACTGGACACTGGTGGCCGCTGCTTACAACGGTGGTTTGGGGCACGTTCGCTCCCGGATGCGTCAGCAGGGAGAGCAGGACTTCTACGACCTGAAACTTTTCAGCGAAACAGGCTTTTACATTTTCCGGATTCTGGCTTATAAGGAAATGCTAACGAATCCGCTGCAGTACAGCCCGATTATTTCAAACACCGCCCTTACATACCTGATTCAGCCGTTGCCCGGCCAGGGTAATTCTGTTGAAATGCCCGGATCTGGCTACAAATATGTTTCATTCGGGTTTAACGCCGATTCAAGCTGGGGACCACAAAGCATGCGGTCACCACTGGCCATAACGAGAGTTATCCGTAAGAAAAGCCGAAAAGAAGAAGAGGGTCAGGAGCAGGATGGTATTCCTTATAAGGCAGTGATGGGTGGTGCTCTGGTACTTCGCGATCGCCTGCCCCGCTTCCGCAAGTGGGTTCGCGGCATCACCCGCCACTGGTGGGAGTGGCTCTGAGCAGATTCATTAAGATGTCATTAAGATCGGCCTCTGCATAGACCGTTGGTTAAGGTTTTATTAAAAGGCATAGGGTTACAAGACTTCTCGACTAGTTTAGCGTCTCAGCTACATTCATTAACACGAAACTAAGTTGAGATGAAGGGTTTTCTAGGGATTTGTTTTGTAACTTGTTATACGCTTTTTAGTATACCATCAGTAGCGGGAGGAAGTCCTACATCTGTACTAACAGAAGGGCTTTCTCCCGTTAATTTTTGTGGTGAAATAGTACCCGTAACCAATGTTTCCGTCAGTCGCCGGATGATTGCGGCCCTGACAACCAATGCTGCTCAGAATACGGCGCTGTATTTTATTCGTCAACGGGCGTTTCATCTGTTCCCGCTGATTGAACCTGTCCTGGCCCAATATGGGATACCAGCCGACTTTAAATTTTTGCCGCTGGCAGAAAGCGCTTTGCAGAATCAGGCTGTATCTCCTAAAGGGGCGGCTGGTTACTGGCAACTTATGCCGGCTACCGCCCGCGAGTTAGGGTTAACTGTTGCCCCAAATCTTGATGAGCGTCGAAACCTGACCAAAGCCACTGTAGCTGTATGCCGTTACCTGAAGCGACTCCATAAGCGGCTGCACTCCTGGACGCTGGTGGCGGCCGCTTATAATGGGGGCATGACTCGCATCCGGTGGCAGATGCAACAGCAACCGCAGGATAGCTATTACCATCTGCAGTTACCGCAGGAGACCAGTCAGTATCTGTACCGCATTTTGGCCTATAAAGAACTGCTGACGAATCCGCAGGTTTATAGTCCGGTGTTGTCGCCGGAGGTACTGACCTACCTGACCTGTCCGTTGCCTCAGCAGACCTGTTCGCTCGATGTAAATGGTAATCTGGTAATCACCCGCCAATCGCCGGACCAGACTGCCACGTTACGCTGGGGACCCCGGTCTGCCTCTTCCCTTTTGAGTGTCTTGTCCGACACGCAGCAGTGGCTGGCCGACGTTTTACGTGTTATGGACGATCCAAAAGCCGGCTGGACAACCGAACATGCCAATTTGCCGTTTCCGAAACTGATGTGCCTGATGGTACTGAGCTTCCGGCGTCCCCGGCTTCTACAGCGTAATAGGGCTATTAGCCGCCGTGAGATTCTCAATTGGGAATGGGTGTGATCCGTTTATACACTTAATAGTCAGGCATTAAAGTCCCGTTAAAATGAGTACTATACCGTTACTATAGATTAGATTTGCGTCGAAAGGTAGTGTGGAGCGTCTGATAAGTACCCACCGTTGACATGAGAAAAATGATTTGTGGCCTGGTGGTGGCTTGTTGGGCTGCCTTTGGCGTTTCGTTTACCCCGGCTGCGGAGCCGGAACTGGATCTTGCATCGCTTAACGGATTGCCCCCAGTTTATTTTTGTGGTGAAGCCGTACCCTTGCGCGAGGAAGTAGTCGCCCGGCGGCTGGTAACGGCTTTAGTTAAAAACTCATCTCTAAACAGTGATTTTTACCTGATCCGCAAACGGGCCGCCGGCTTCTTTCCCATTATTGAGCCCATTCTGGCGAAGCATAAAATTCCTTCTGATTTCAAGTACCTGCCTTTGGTCGAGAGTGCCCTGCGGGGACGTGCCGTATCACCCAAAGGAGCGGCCGGTTACTGGCAACTCATGCCGGCTACCGCCCGCGAATTAGGGTTAACCGTCAATTCGTCGCTGGATGAGCGCCGGGATTTGCACAAATCAACCGAAGCGGCCTGCCGGTATCTGCGGTATCTCTATAAGCACCTGGGCTCCTGGACCCTGGCGGCTGCTGCTTATAACTCCGGTATCGGAAATCTGCTCACCAACATTCGCAGGCAACAGGAAAGTGACTACTATTACCTGAAACTGAATGCCGAAACCGGCCGCTACCTTTACCGGGTACTGGCGTTTAAAGAACTCTTTGGAAACTACAAATGCTATGCACCGTATCTACCCCAAAAGGTGCTGGCTGTTTTGAGTAAACCGGTAGAGGATCAGGTGCAGGATAATAATGAAGACGCTATTCTGTCCGACTCTTTTCTTCAGGAAGCGACCCGTTCGGCCCTGGCCCAAAAGATCGACGCACCTAAGGGCGGCAACCGGACCGAAGATCTGCCCTTGCCCAATGCGGCTGATGTGTTCCGGGGTGGTGTTAAGGCCCGGCTGGCCGAAGCCGGTGATTTGCAGCCCGGACAGGTTTGGGTTTTCCACCTCACTCGCGACGGCCTGGCCGATGGGAAACCAGTTACCACCGGCGACCTTTTATATGCCATTGTTGAAGACATTGACCCACAAACGGGTAAGCTGTACCTGCGTGCCGAAAAACTGTACTCCCTGGTTGACCGTGCCACCTACAACCTGGCCCTGGCGGCTGTTGATGCCGCTACCGGCCGGGTTGGCATTAAACTTCCTGCGGTAGACCAGATGAAATCTGGCTGGATTTTAACCTGGAAAGTTTTATAAGGTACCCCCTAAAAATAGGCGAAGGGCACCTTACTCCTTAATTTATAAGCCACTAATCGAACCAACGGTCAGCCATGAGCGTTAACGCTTACTGATGTTGGACCAAACGAAACGTGGTTTTGAGAAGAGGAGAACAACTAATTAGATACGTTGCGGTTACATTAATTATTATCCAGTTTACCTCCGTTATTTCACTGGCTGAGAACCCTCCTAAAAAGGTAGCCGGGTCAGTGAACCGAACCACTAAAACGGTTAGTGGGCATTCCGGGGGGCCTCTGTTGCATTTCTGCGGGGAAATGGTGCCCACTGAGCACAGTACTGTTTCCCAAAAGCTGGCGGTGGCCCTGATGAGTACAGGTTATAGCCGCCATATCGACGCGCTGAAAAAACGGACGGCTCCGTACTTTGCCGTTATTGAGCCTATATTGCAACGGCACAACATCCCGAACGACTTTAAATTTCTTCCGTTGATTGAAAGTGATCTGAAGGCCAACGCAGTTTCAAGCGCCGGTGCTGTCGGCTACTGGCAGTTTATGGATGAAACCGCCCGGGATATGGGCCTAAAGATTTCGCCGGAGAACGACGAGCGCAAAGATCTGGTTAAATCAACCGAGGCTGCCTGCCGTTACATCCGGTTTTTATACCGGAAACTTGGCTCCTGGACCCTGGTGGCGGCTGCTTACAACGGTGGTATCGGCATGCTGCAAAACCAGATGGTACGTCAGCGTAAGCAGGATTATTATACCCTGGCTCTCAACGAAGAGACGGGCTATTACCTTTACCGGATTCTGGCAATGAAAGAGCTTTTCACAAACTCAGCTTATTACGAACGTATGGCGCTGGGGCCATTGGCCTTTACCGACAATCCGTACGAACGCGAACGGGAGCAGGCCCGGCGAATGGGCTGGCTACAGGACGAAGAGCCAGTACCGGCAGGCGAGCCAGTTTCGTTTGATGACGCGTATCCGTCCAATTCAGCTAATGACGCGACCATTATGGATAGTATTCTGGTCGAGATTTTAAAGAAAAAGGCGACTTCAAAACCAATCTTTGTTGGCGATGCCGAAGCCCGGTTATTCAAAGCCGGTAAAGCAAAACTGGGCCAGATTTGGTTATTTAAACTGACACAGGATGTTCAGCTGAACGAGATTACATTAAAGGCCGATGATGTAATTCATGCCGTAGTAGATGATGTTGACAGCCGGGGGCAGATATTTCTGCGGGCCACCAACGTAGTCTCAGTCGCTACTCACGTAAAATATCCGCTTGCCATGCTGGTTATTAACCCTGCTACCGGGCAGGCCGGCGTCTCCTTACCCAAGGCGCTGAAACCCGGCTGGCTTACCACCTGGAGGCTGTTATAAGACATAAAAGTCGATGAGATTAAACCAAACGACAAAACTTTGTTTTTCCCGCCTTAACTTTGCGCCCCAATTCACTAGATAATGAAAGTAGGAACGTTCGGTATTCGGGTGTGGCGCTTCGCGTCCATCTTAGGTTTAGTCTTTTCACTCATTAACAGTTATATATCGTTTCCGGGTGACGTGGCCGTTCGCTTCGACGAAGCCGGTGATCCGGTTCAGTTTATCGGCCGCGAAACTATCTTTTATATCGTAGTCGCCATTTTCCTGGTCAATTATACCCTCCTCAACACGATGGCCCGCCTGTTTCCGCGTATCCCAACCGAGCAGATTCCGGTGCCGAACCGGGCCGCTTGGGCGGCTCACCGGGAGGAACTGAACGAGGTCATCATCAACTGGTTCTATGCCCTTATGGCAGCGATCAACACCGTGGTAGCGCTTGGGTTGCTGGTGCTGTCCATGCTGAATCGCGATCAGGGCCTGGTCGACGGCTGGTCGTATAACTGGCTGTTGCCGCTGTGTACCTTCATTTTTGGGTTAGTAATCATTTCGCTACCCATTCGTTTGCTGATGAAACCCACTGCTGCCGACAATGATTAGTGCCGAAAGCCTCCTGTTAAGTCAGTTTCAGTATGACCTTCCGGATGAGCGCATTGCCCGCTTTCCCTTACCCCAGCGCGATCAGTCCAAACTGCTGGTGTACCGTAGCGGACAGATTACCCACGAGCGCTTTAGTAATTTGGCAGATATGCTGCCGGAGAAGAGCTTCCTGGTGTTCAATAACACCAAAGTTATACCGGCCCGGCTTATTTTTCAGAAGCCTACCGGTGCCGTTATCGAGCTTTTCCTGTTAAGCCCGGTTCCAGCCGACCGGCCGATTACGCAGGCGATGGAGGATACCCACTCCTGCGTCTGGCAGTGCATGGTCGGTAACCGCAAGCGCTGGCGTGCCGATGAAACCCTACAGACCGAGATCGGAGCTATCCGGTTAAAGGCCCAATGGCATAACTACGAGGAGGCTCAGGTACGACTGGAATGGACACCGGCCAATATCTCTTTTGCCGAGGTCATTCATCAGGCCGGCCGTATCCCCCTGCCGCCTTACCTGAAACGGGAGGCTACCGACGCCGACCGCGAAACGTACCAGACGGTATATTCAAAGGAGGAGGGGGCCGTAGCGGCTCCTACGGCAGGACTGCATTTTACGCCCGCCGTGTTTCGCTCGCTGGAGGAATGCGGGTTTGGGGTTGATTATCTGACCTTACACGTTGGTGCCGGCACCTTTCAGCCGATTAAAACAGATGAGGTACGGCAGCACACCATGCATGCCGAACAGGTCGTATATACCAAAGAAAACATACAAAACTTGTTACCGCATATCGACTATATCATTCCGGTGGGCACAACATCCATGCGGGCGCTGGAAAGTTTGTACTGGATGGGAGCAAAGTTGATTTACAAGCAACCGGACCCGTTTGTGCTGGACCAGCATTATGCGTATCAGTTACCAGTAACCAGGCAACCCTCCCCAACGGAAGCACTCGAAGCAGTCCTGCAGTATATGAATGATACAGATAAAGCCTCCGTAGTGGCACATACCAGCGTTTATATCACGCCCGGTTATAGGTTTCGCGTATGCAAAGGCATCATTACTAATTTCCACCAGCCGGGCTCAACCCTTATCGTGCTTATTTCGGCACTGATTGGCGATGCCTGGCGTACCATCTATAAGGAAGCACTCGCCAACGATTATCGCTTCCTAAGCTACGGCGACTCGTCCCTGCTTATTCCCTGAAAACATATCTTTGCGTATATCTTCCTCCAACCTGTTATGATCAATTTTATTGAAGAACTCCGCTGGCGGGGCATGTTACAGGACATGATGCCCGGCACCGAAGAACAGCTAACTACAGAAATGACCGCCGGCTACATTGGCTTCGACCCAACGGCTGCGTCATTGCATATCGGTAATCTGGCCACCATAATGTTACTGGTTCATTTTCAAAGGGCCGGGCACAAACCCTTTGCGTTGGTTGGCGGAGCAACGGGCATGATTGGTGACCCCTCCGGGAAGACGGCCGAGCGGGAATTTTTATCCGAAGATACCCTACGAATCAATCAGGAGGGTATACGTAACCAGTTGACAAAGTTCCTTGATTTTGAAAGTGGGGCTAACTCCGCTGAAATGGTCAACAACTACGACTGGTTCAAAGACATATCGTTCCTGGGCTTCATGCGCGAAGCCGGCAAGCATATCACCGTCAATTATATGACGGCTAAAGATTCGGTAAAGAAGCGACTGGAAACCGGCCTTTCCTTCACCGAATTCTCTTATCAACTGCTACAGGGCTACGATTTTTACCATTTGTACAAGAATAAAGGAGTACGGCTTCAGATGGGCGGCTCCGATCAGTGGGGAAACATTACTACGGGTACCGAACTGATCCGGCGCAAAGAAGGGGGTGAGGAGTACCAGGCATTTGCCCTGACCACGCCCCTGGTGACCAAATCAGACGGCACCAAATTCGGTAAAAGCGAAAGCGGGAATGTGTGGCTGGACCCGAAGCTAACCACCCCGTACCAATTCTACCAGTTCTGGATCAATGCAGCCGACGAAGACTGTGGTCGTTTGATTCGGGTCTTCACACTGCTGTCCAGAGAGGAGATAGAAGAATTGGAGAGGCAACACGCTGAAGCACCGCATCTTAGAATACTACAAAAAGCCCTGGCCAAAGATGTGACCGTTCGCGTTCACTCTCAGGCTGACTATGACCTTGCCGTTAAGGCATCTGAGGTACTGTATGGTAAAGCCACAATTGATACCTTGCGGTCTATAAGGGTCGATGAATTTGAAGTAATTTTTGAAGGCGTTCCGCAGACGGAGATTAGTGATAATGAGTTAGAAAACTGCAAGGATTTAACTGATTTGCTGTCGGTAGCGTCCAGGGGAGAAGTATACGCGTCGAAAGGAGAAGCCCGGCGGGCGATCACCCAAAACGCCGTCAGCATCAACAAGGCCAAAGTAACCAACCCAGCCGCTCCATTAGAACTGGAATGGCTCCAGGAGCGTTATTTGCTCGTTTCTAAAGGCAAGAAGAATCATTTGCTCAAGCGAATTTAGTTATAACAGCAAGTTGAAGTCTGGAACTTTCCAGAGCCCTAACACTGTTAAAGTATAGTCTGACTGATACAACAGAGGTGATCCAAAGGGTCGCCTCTGTTGTGAAAAAAAGTTTTCAGTCTGTAGCGCCTGATTTGTAGGCGCTTACTTAACAACTTAGCCTAACTCCTTAACTATTTTGGTGTAGATGCTTGACAAAAGCAGCAAAACGCTCTACCTTTGCAGTCCCAAATGAGGGAAGCACCTGAGAAAGCAAGCCACACCCGCTCTTTTGAGGCAGCACTCAGGCGGGCCGGTCTTCTGAAGAAAATACAAAAAATAATTTCGGCAAAAGACTTGA